>NZ_RQHT01000014.1:600000-1200000 GCF_004770905.1 Leptospira bandrabouensis
CTTTCCTTTGGTTAACAAATTGTTGGCGACCTCTTCCACTCCATTTTCATTTCCCAAATAATAATCCAATCTACCAACACCAGAAATTGCATTACCTCTATCATGAACAAACACCAAATGATGGTTGAGTGACCAATCCTTTGATTGAAAAGATAATAGAACTGGAAATCCCAAAGGAACCTCTTTATCCATAGCAACAGATCGGAAGGAAACCAAACGAATCCCTTGGCTTCCGAATGGACCAAAAACCGATTCGGCAGATTTAGATTTTGAACTCGATAGACTTTCTCTCTCAAAAAAGATATACCTCGGATTTTTAAAAATAGCATCTGAAACTTCTTTAGGTTTTTTTTGGATACAGTCAGAAAGATGATAAGGTTTGAGACTGGGGCATATTCCTTTAAGGAACACAGAAGGACTAATATAATCCTTACCGTTATCGGCAGCATAATTGATACGAAACCTTTCGTTTGTTTCTGTTTGGACCAAAGCAGATCCCTCTAATTGTGCTAAATGTAAGTCTGTCAAACGTATGAAAATGATTGGTTTGGAATATTTTTCCCAAGTAGACTTTTCTTTCCATCTTTCTCTTGGAAAAAATTTGGGATTTTCAACCGAAAGAGAATCCGATGTAGGTGGAGACAAAGCCGGATATTGGAATTCTCCTTCCCGTTTAGTTTTCCCATAAATTCGTACTTCATAATATCCTGTTATAGTAGGTGGCCCTTCCGCTGGACTTAATTCCATCAAGTGAAAATGTTTTTGGATTTTGTTTTGAATTTCTTCATTTGTATTATCGTGTATTAATTGTTGTAATTCCTCTAGAGACTGAAGAACTTCCTCCTTCGAATATTCCGTCTGCGCAAACCGAAATTTTGAATCTTTGGGTGTACGCTTAAAATATAAAATGGATTCATTCAATGCGGAATCTAAACGAATATCTTGTGAAAAATGATTACTTGCAAACGAAACGGATGTTTGCTTTTTTTTAGAATCAGTGAAGATCCCTGACCTTTTTTCAATGTTCGTTGGTTCTGAATTTAGTTCCTCAGTAGCAGCCGATAACCAATAAAGTACGAAAACCAATAGGGAAATTTTGATCCAATGACAAGTGCGTAAGTACATTTTTGAAGTAACTGCCGGTTCGCCTGCCATAGAATTAGGTTTGTTTTTCCACTTTGATTCAGAAAACCATTAAATCAGATAAAGAGATGAATAGGACTCGTTGGGAAAGCCAATACTGTGAACTCTCTGAAAAGTTTTTGCCTTATGTCTCATAAGAATGACCGTGTCCAATCATTTTTCCCAATTCCCCTTGACTTCCATGGGGGTACCAAAAACCTTTCAAAAGACCTCATATTTTTGCGATCATATATAGATTAATTAGGTGTTTCATGAAACGTACATTCCAACCGAGTAAAATTAAACGCGTGAGAACTCACGGATTCCGAGCCAGAATGGCTACCCCAGGCGGACGAAATGTGATAGCCAACAGAAGAAGAAAAGGCCGGGCTAAACTGACTGTTTCCGACGAAAAAATCGGGAGAAAGTTCTAATTTAGGAGCTTCCAGCGGAGACCCTTCGCGACCAAACCAGGATCCAGGAACTTTTTCGTCAGAATCGAAAAATGGGCAGGCCACCGATGCGATGGCTTGTCCGAAAAAACGGCCTTCCGTTTGCCAGTTTTTTATTTTGCCCCGATAAAACTCACAAAACAGCCGTTCTTCGCAACCGTTCGAAACGAATTCTCCGAGAACTGGTCAGGAAATATCTTTCTTCGATACCAGTAGGATACGATTGTGCCCTACTGGTTCAAAAAGATTTTGCGAAACTATCTAAGGAAGACCGAGAGGTGTTGTTCCTTTCGGTACTAAAACAATTCCCATGAATCGGCTGTTTTTGGTTCTTATTTACCTCTACAAAAAACTGCTGTCCCCTCTATTGCCTCCGGCTTGCCGGTTTACCCCCAGTTGTTCTGAATACGCCAAACAAGCGTTTGAAACTTATCCTTGGTATAAGGCGTTTGTTCTTAGTGTAATCAGAATATCTAAATGTCACCCTTATCACGAAGGTGGACATGACCCTTTACCGAAATCCTTTAACAAGAGTTAACTTATGCAAAATGATTCCACTAACAGACAAGGTCGTTTATTCCTCGCTTTATTCCTAAGCTTAGCAGTATGGATGGGGATTAACTATATCTTTTTTCCACCACAACCACCGAAACCAAAAACTGCGGATGAAGTTTCGAACAAAGAAGGTTCCGAAAAAGTAAAACCTAACGAAAGCTCAACGGACACAAAATCTGAAATAAAAAAACCAACTACTGAATCTACAAAGTTAAATCCAGTAAAACCAGAAGACGTAAAAACCTTTTCGTTAAAAACTGATTCTTTCCTCGTCCATTTCTCTAGTTTAGGTGGAAGGATTACAGAATATTATATTAAAGATCATAAAGAACCAGATGGTTCCGAGTTTGTCATTGCAAAAGATCCTAAATTTGAAATTGAGTTTGATGGAAAAACAGAAAAAGCAGTAGAACTCACAAGAGGACAAGGTTTTGACTTCAATATCATTGAAGACAAAGACACCATTCCTTTTTCTGCATACAACTTAGTAAACTTTAGTTCCAGTTACAATGCCGAAACTAAAACAGTAATCTTCGAAGCACCTTCGTTAGATGGAAAATTTTTAATCCAAAAGAAATTTCAATTTTTTCCTTCAGAAAACTATTTCAAATTTCATTTATCCCTAAAAAACAGATCCGCAGAAACTATCAATATTTCTCCATCTAAATCAGATGTTTACTTTAGATCCTTTAGTTCCCTTGGACCAGTTCTTAAGAAAAAAGAAGATTTTAATGACCGTGACAATGCTCACTACTTTCGTTATTACTATTTGGATGGAAGTTTTAAAGACCACGTAGATGGAACCAGCACACAAGGTTTTTTTGATAACCTATTTGGTTCCAATGATGGAAAAGATACTCGTTACGAAATCAAAAAAGGTTCGAATGACAAAGTGGATTTTGTTGGAACGGGAAGCCGTTATTTCATCGGCGTCATTGACCCATTAAATGATAACCCATCTGGAGTCCTCCTTGATAACCGCAAAGGGAATGAAACAGGAGTTCTACTTGTTTATGACAATTGGAAACTAGGACCTGGTGAGGAAGTAAACTTAGATTATGCGGCGTATGTCGGTGTTAGAGAACTTGATGGAACCGCTTTCCGCGATAGCAAACTCGATCCAAAAATCAACAAAGACTCTGTGTTTGCTGGCCTTAGTGATTCTCTCGACAAATCCTTTAACCAAGGGATTACAACTCCACTTCGTAATGGAATTGTTTGGATCTTAAAAAAGATTTATCTCGTCATTCCTAATTATGGTTGGGCAATCGTCATTTTTGCTATCCTCTTCAAATTGGCATTTTATCCGCTGAACAAAAAACAGGCGGAATCGATGAAGAAGATGCAGGAGTTATCTCCACAGATCAAACTCATCAATGAAAAGTATGCGGATGATCCAAAACTCAAACAAGAAAAAACAGTCGAGTTATACAAAAAGAACGGAACCAATCCGATGGCGGGTTGTCTTCCAATGCTCATCCAAATCCCTATCTTTATCGCGCTATATACTGCGTTCTCTGACACAGTGGATCTTTGGAACTCACCATTCTTATGGATCAAAGATTTAAGTGAACCTGATACTGTTTATACAACTCCAAAGTTGGCCTTCATTGGTGCACTCGGAATCAACATTTTACCACTCATCATGGTGGCAACACAAGTAGTTCAATCTAGAATGACAACGGTTTCCACTGATCCAAACCAAAAGATGATGATGTATATGATGCCTGTAATCATGTTATACTTCTTCTGGTCAATGCCTGCTGGTGTGACAATGTATTGGACAATGCAAAACATTCTATCCATCGCACAACAAGTGTATACGAATAAGTTCGGAAAATCGGAAGATAAAAAACCTACTAATAATGGTCCTGAACCAGCAAACAAAGCTTCTACGGTTGCAAGACCTGGGTTTAGAAACCAAAACAAAAAGAAAAAATGAAATCATTGTTTAACAAGGAAGATCACAGATGAATAATTACATTTTCGAAGCCGAAGGAAAAACGAAAAGTGAGGCAGAAGAATATTCTCTCGAAACACTTCGTCTCCAACCAGGCGATTTACGATTCGAAGTAGTTGATTCCGGGAAATCCGGATTTTTAGGAATCACACAAAAAAAACCAGCCGTTGTACGTGCGTTTGTTGCTAACAACGATATCCCTTCCGAAAAAATTATCCACGGAGTGATCATTACCATTTTGAAAAAAATGGGAATTCCCGCTGAGGTTGTTGGAATGGGTGATGTAGATGGAAAAATCTATGTCGAACTTACCAGTAAAGAATCTGGACTCATCATTGGTAAAAGAGGGGGCACTTTAGATTCTCTTCAATTCCTTCTTAACTTAATGGTTGATCCAAAAATTCGTCATAACCGAAAAATCGTTTTGGATATTGAATCATATCGCGACAAACGGGAGTTATCTCTCATTCGATTGGCAAAATCCGTTGCTGCATCCGTAATCAAATCTGGAAGATCCAAACTACTCGATCCAATGAATCCATTCGAAAGAAGAATTGTGCACATGGCAATCCAAGATGACGAAAGAGTATTCACAAGATCGGAAGGAAACGGAACTTTTAAAAGAGTTCGTGTCATCTCTGCAAAAGAAAAACATAAATACAAAGATTTGGAAGATCCATCTAAAAAAGGCCTTCCAGTAGAAGACTTTGCAGACGGAGTAGACCAAGAAGATCTTGATTGATACCATTGCGGCATTGTCCACTGCCCAAGGACCCGGAGCGATTGGCATCCTTCGGGTATCGGGCTCTGCCGTATTGCCAATTGCCCTTGCCGTTCTACAAAAGAATGGATCTCCCCTTACTGAAGAATTTATAAAAAACCAAAAACGCACTGCTATTTTCTGCGATTTTTTCTCTGCCGATAAACCATTAGACCAAATTGTATTTTTCTATTTTCCTTCACCTAACTCATACACAGGGGAAGATTTAGCAGAGTTTCATTTACATGGAAATCCAATTCTACTCAAACGTGCCCTACAAATTCTTTTTGATAAAGGAGCAAGGCCTGCACAGAAAGGTGAGTTTACAAAACGAGCTTACTTAAATGGAAAAATCAATTTATCGGGAGCGGAAGCCATCGGGCGACTCATAGAAGCACGCTCTCGGTATGAACTAGAATTAGCTCAAAAAAACGTATTTGGTGAGATCACAAAATTAAGTTCCAAAATCAGAAGTGATCTCATTTCACTCAAAGCCGAATGTGAAGCAGAAATTGATTTTTCAACCGAAGACTTAACTTTTGAAAGTTTAGAAGAAAGAAAAAATAGAATGATTTCTTTGAAAAATCTCTGTTCCAAATTAATCAAAGATTCGGAACGGGCAGAAACTTTAATTTTACAATCTACAGTTGTTTTATTTGGAGAACCAAACACTGGTAAGTCGAGCTTGATGAACTTACTGATTGGAAAAGATAGATCCATAATTTCAGATATTCCTGGCACCACTAGGGATTATATTGCAGAAGAACTGAGTTTGGATGGAATCCCGATTCGACTTGTTGACACTGCCGGAATTAGAGAAACATCAGATAACATTGAACAGATGGGTATTGAAAGAAGTAAACGGGAAGCCGATAGCGCCAATGTAAAATTGCTTCTTATCGATGCTTCCGCACCGTTCGACAAAAGTTCGTTTTTAACAAAACATAAAGAGAGACTACGAGGAGCCATCCTTGTTGCCAATAAAATAGACGAAAAACATAAAGATTGGAACCGAAACCAATTCGAGGAACTAGAGAGTGAATTCGAATTAGAATTCACGGAAATCTCCTGTAAAACCAAAGTTGGAATCCCCCATTTATTAGAACTCTTAAAAACAAAACTTATTTCTAAAGATAACTCTGAAGACGTAGTTTTGTTAGAAGATAGGCAAAGATTCCATATTCAAAAAATCGAAACTAGTTTATCGGAAGCAATTCGGCTTATGGAAGACGGAGCACCTGCGGAAATTTATATCCAGGAAATCAATTCCTCACTCAAAGAAATTGGTGAAGTTAATGGTCATGTGGATAATGAAGAAATCCTCGGGAGAATTTTTAGCAAATTTTGTGTGGGTAAATAATTCACAAAAAACTCAAAATTTGCGATTGTCTATTCTTCCGAATAGTATCTAATAGGTCCACATTCCATACGAGGTAAAAAATGAAAAAATTTCTTGTGATTCTCTCTCTTTTCTCTTTCAGCACTTTTGGTCTGTTTGCACAAACAGAAGCAGACGAAGAGCCTACAATGCAAGCTGAAGAAGCTTCCGAAACCGTTAAACCTAAAAAAGAAAAAATGAACAACAAAGACGGTGAGAAAAAAGAGAAAAAGAATAATAAAAATGGCGAGAAAAAGGCTAAAAAAGCTAAGAAAGCCAAAAAAGAGAAAAAAGCAAAAAAAGACGCTGAGTAATCTTAGCATTTTTGATTTGAAAAACCCCTGGATTCAGGGGTTTTTTTATGCCTAAAAATAAAATGAAACCAATCGCAAAAACTACCACCTACTTTTCGTTAGCTCTATTTTTACTATTTGTTATTTCCTGTTCCAGTTCCAATGGAAAAGACTTGGAAATTTCAAATTTAAATCCAAACCCTGTCAGATTCCAATTCAAACTCAAATCCATTCCAAAGGAATTAAAAGGGGAAAGAATTTTTTACACACTTAAATTTTATTCCTGTCCCGATATCCAGGCTAAAGACTGTTATACTCCAGTTTCTATAAAAACACACAAAGCCACAAAACCACTGCAAGGACTCACAGACCAGATGACTTTTCAAGAATCGATTCCCAACCAGTGGACACATCTTTCCATTCGTTTAGAGGGAATCGAAAAAGTTTACGGGAAATATTCACCTGGACACAATCCATTTTGGATTCAAAATTCGGATTCATTTTTAAAAAATCCATACATCACTCATGAGTTTATTTTTGTTAGCCAAGAGAATTTAATTCCCGATCGCAAACAAGAAGAGTTAGCAAGTAAGTTTGCACCCATCCTTGTCTTTCATAAAGATAAAAAATACTTACCAACTAACATAGAAAAGTATGCAGACTTCTTTCAGCCAAAAGAATACACACTTCCGAATAAAGACATTCGTCGCAAATCCCTTGGGGGGACCACTTGGAACTATGTGGAATTTCCAGACCTAAGAGAATCAGGTAAACAAACCCATTTGTATTATCATGTACGTTACGCCAAATCAACTGTATCGGGAACACAAGATATAGCCTTACCAGGTTTTAGAGATAATGGAAACTATTGGTATGATTTTGGAAACGGCGACATGGTTATTTCTTATTGGATTTGGTATGATTGGAATGAAGGACCAACCAAGTTCGGTAACATCCACCAAGGGGATTTAGAATCTTATGCTCTGCTTGTATCAAAAGAAGGAAAACCAAAACGAATTTTACTTACTGGCCATGACCATATCCTACTTGATACTGATTTTCGTAATATCAACTCCTTAAAAAACCATCCCATTCTATATGTGGCAAAGGGGAATATGGGTTCCGATGGAGGAAATCCTACATCAGCCTATGGTGGTTATACGGTAAAACTTCACGCAGGGAATGCCCTTTTTAATTATATTTCTGATCCCTGGGATGTATTTCCAAGTTTTGATCCTGAAAACTCCATTCTTATCATTCCCAGAGACTTATCCGAAAAAGATTTAACGAGTGTTAAAATTGGCCCAGGAATTATCGATAAACCAAAACAAACCAGTGAAAACTCTGAAGACAACCAACACAGTTCCACTCGTTATGTAGATGCCAGGAAAATGATCAAACAAAGAATTGAAAGACTAGTTGCTTGGGAAGAACCTGGTTGGGTGGGGTTACCTGCAGACAAAGATCCTGACGGCCACCATAAAGTAGATCCAAGGTTATCCTCTTTTTTCCGATTTCAAGGAAGACTCGGAAAACATCCACGATCCGATTTAAGGATTAGAGAATTACACCAATACGGCGAATCTCCAGAGAATGCTCCTTTCAAAACCAATGTAGAACAACATTATACTTTTGAAAGTCCCAAATCAGAGAGATCCTATTCGGACCGAGAAGGAAACTATGGACCAAAATTTATAGGGAATGATTCCACCCCACAAAAGTAGTTTGATTCACATATAAAATAGGTCAGATCAAATTAGATCAACTAACTTTGCTTTGGTTAGTTCTTCTGGTTTGAAAGGTTTTTCTTTTCGAATGTAATCAATCATTTCTTCACGGCGTACATACCCGGCACCGAGGATTGCTTTTTGAATCACAAAGTCTTTCCAGGTTTTAAAGGAGTGACCAAATTTTTCACGGTCAAGTAACCTAGTGATTGATTCTTCGTTTTCTCCCCAAACAAAGGGATTGGCACCGGCATAAAGAAGGTCTGTCAAACATTCCACCGCATCAGCCGAAGCAGATAAAAATAAGGCAGTATTCCCCAATTCGTCTTTTATTTCTAATGAAACATTCCCTTCTTCTAAAAGATAAGAACATAACGCATGTAAGTTTCTTTCTGCTACCAAGTGGAGTGCAGTTTTCCCTTCCCGGTCTTTGTGATGAACCACTTCCGGAAACTTTGAAAGTAGCCCTTTCACTACCTCCAACCGATCTTCTACAACCGCTTCTAAAAATACCGATCTCCCTTCTTCATTTCGTAGGGAAACTATCTCTTCGGTTAATGAATCAACAAGAACCTCCAAAATTGATTCCGCCGACTCAAGGACTGCCAAATGAAAGATTGTATTCCCATGTTTATCCCTGGTAAGAAGGTGGTTAGAGTTTTTCCAAACAGAAACAGTATCCACTAAGATTTGGAGAAACGACTCTTTATTTTGATTTAGTACATCAAAGACTACGTTTCCTGGTGTGCTGTAAGGAGATAATGGATCAGCACCTTTTTGGATGGCATGACGGAAAAGCTCAGCACTCTCCATCTTCAACATCCAAGAGAGCGCATTCGTTCCATAGGAATCTAATTCATTAGGATCTGAACCAACACTGATCGCAACATCCCAGTCTTCAATACTACCTGATTTGGCTATGTCTATCAAACTCATTTAGGTTATGATACGCGTTTCCTCACAGAAGTCGATTTTTTAACAGAAGATTTTTTAGGGACCGATCCAAGAATCTTATCGAAACCTTTTTTAGTTTCAAATGTTAAAAATTTAGTGGCTGCTTTGTCTTTCGTCGGCACAAAACTCATTGCACGTTCGGATAGGGCTGTGATGGTCAAACTTGGATTCACTCCTAAGTTTACGGTAAGCATGGATGCATCGCAAACTCGTAAGTTTTCATATCCATAAACTTTGTTTTCCATATCGATCACACCACGTTCTGAAGAATCAGCCACAATACAACCTCCCATAATATGTCCAGTGACTGGTGCGCTCAGTAGTGTATCATTTAAGGAACTTCTGGGAATTCCACCAACAATCTCTGCCAATTTTCTTGTAAAAGCATTGGCGATCGGAATATAAGTTGGTGTAGGTTCGCCAGTGGAAAGAGCGGAAGTGATGGTTCTTTGGAAAGGCCAAATGATTCTTCTTTTACGTACAAGTCGTACGCTATTGTCAACCGTTTGCATGACAAGTAAGATGATCGAATTTTTTGCAAAGCCAACTGGGTTATGAGCTTTTAAAAAGTAAATGGGATGGCGAAGCATAGTCCAAAAAAATTTAAGAGGTCTTGGAAACTTTCCTCCTCCATCGGTCATCACACTCGCAAGAACACCGAAAAAATCAGATCCTTTGGAATAACGAACCGGCTCTATATGAGTATTTTCGTCAGGATGGACCGAAGAAGTAATGGCAATTCCCCTCGAATAATCCGCACCTTTGTTTGCAGGTACTGTGACTGGAAGTACGGTTTCACTATTCGTTCGAACCGTATCACCTAACTTCTCAGATAAACGAATCATTTTGTTTTCTTGTTGCATCTTAAGTAGTAAACCAACGGTTCCCATAACCCCGGCAGACAAAACCACTTGCTGTGAACGAAATTTTCTATTCGGATAACCAAACCAACCTGTTGTACTCTTAGTTTCCAATTCATAACCAAACTCTCCACTTGCCTCTGGATCAGGTAGGCCTTTTTCATTGAGTGGGATTAGAGAAGTGACTTTGGTTTCAGGTAGGATGACAGCACCTAACTTTTCAGCTAAGTATAAATAGTTTTTATCCAAAGTGTTTTTTGCATTGTGACGGCAACCCACCATACAACCACCACAGAAATTACAAGGATCACGATCAGGGCCATCACCTCCAAAAAATGGATCTTTAGGATCTTTTTTGTTTCCAAAATAAATTCCTACAGGGGTCCTTCGAAAGGTTTTTTCTTTGCCAAATGTTTTTGCTGTTTCTAAAAGAAGGTGATCTGGTTCCCAAAGTTGTGGGTTTTCTGTCACTCCCAACATGTGCTTAGCAACATCATAATATGGTAATAGAGCTTTTTCCCCACCCATTTGGGAATACAGAGGTGAATTTAAAACTTTGGAAGAAGGAACATATAAAGTACATGCATACACCAAGGAACCGCCGCCCACACCAGATCCACTTACTAGTAAAAAATCATTGAGCAAATTGATTCTCTGAATTCCATAAAAACCTAACTTGGGCATCCATAAGTATTTTCGAAGGCTCCAGTTGGTTTTAGGAAAGTCGGTAGATTTCCATCTTTTTCCGGATTCGATCACTAAAACTTTATAACCTTTCTGTGATAACCTGTAAGCAGAAACAGAACCGCCAAAGCCGGAACCGACTATAATAAAGTCATAATCGAAATTTTGTTCTTTTGGAATGGATGGACTCATGGTTCGTTTTTCCTTGTTTGTGGTGAGTAAGCGAAACCGAGTCTGCAAAGGAATTCGATTTCTGTCAATTCGCTCTTATCGAATCTGATAAAAACTTCTAGCCGAAAGTAATAAATCCTTTTAAATCGGTTCATGCCAGAGATTAAAAAACAAATCCCTCTACTCAATGCCGATGGAACCCTCACTGAAGAAGGTTGGGCAAGGTCACCTCTATGGACCTATAATCGCGAAAACATTGCAGCCTCAGCTCTAAGAATCAAAGAATGGGATTATTACTCCATTTTATCTCCTTCAAAAGATTTTGGAATTACAATCACTGCATCTGATTTGGGTTATGCGGGATTATTTGCTATTTGTTTTTTGGATTTTAAAAAAGGAATATTCAAACAAATTGACACCCTTTCCGTTTTACCTCTTGGTAAAACTGGATTCCCACGTGTGAATCATAGTGGAGTCGTTCAATTCGAGGACAAAAAACTTCGTATCCGTTTTGAAATGATACCTGGAAAAAGAATATTAGAGTTTGAATCTAAGTCTTTTGAAGCTCCAGATGGAGGCAAAGGAATCCAAGGTAAAATTGAACTGAGTGAACCAAAAATGGATTCAATGAATATCGCAACTTCATGGAAAGAAAACAGAAAGGCATTTTATTATAATACCAAAATCAATTGTATGCCTGCATCTGGCCAAGTACAAGTAGGTAATACTAGTTATCAATTTGATTCCCAAAAAGATTTTGGTGGATTGGATTGGGGACGCGGAGTATGGACTTATAAAAATAGATGGTATTGGGGTTCCGTATCCGCATGGTTAGGTGGAAAACCTTTTGGACTCAACTTAGGATATGGGTTTACTGATAGGACTCCTGCTTCAGAAAACGTCATCTTTTACGATGGCAAAATTCATAAACTCGATGAAGTAAATTTTATCATCGATACTAAAAATTATATGGCACCTTGGAAATTCACTTCCAATAACAATCGTTTGGAATTGGATTTTACACCTATTGTGGATCGAAGTTCCTATATGAATTTTTTAGTGATTAAAACAGTCCAACACCAAGTGTTTGGAAAATTTAATGGAACAGTGATTTTAGATGATGGGAAAAAACTAAAACTCGAGAACATCCTCGGTTTTGCCGAAGACGTTCTGAATCATTACTAACAAATTTTTATTTTCGTTTCTTTAGTTTGTAATAAGCAGAGAAACTAGCGGGGATAAAGATAAGGGATCCAAAGGTTCCAAATCCAAGTCCCCAAGCTAATGACAATGTCATTGGAATGAGAAGTGGATCTGATCCACCTATCGCGTATGCAGTGGGAATCATACCCGCCATCGTTGTCATTGTTGTAACTAAAATTGGTCGGAACCTTTCCGAAGAGGCAGTAACCAAAGACTCATACAAACCTTCGCCTTTTGCTTGGAATTCTTGAATTGTATCTACAAGTACAATCGAAGCATTCACAATCACTCCCGCAAGACCAATGATTCCAATCATGGCAAGAAAACTTAAAGCCTTTCCAGAAATCAAAAATCCGAACACAACTCCTACAAATCCCAATGGAATGGAAAGTAAGATGAGTATAGGTTTTTTAATACTATTGAAGATGATCGCAAGTATGGCAAAAATTCCAAAAAGGGCAAGCACTCCAGCAATCAAAAGGGATACCATTGATTTTGCAGTCTCTTCTTGTTCCCCTCTAAATTTGATTTTATAACCAGGATATTTTTTGCCAATGTTTCCAAATTCATCTACAATTTTACTATTTACGATGGAAGAACTTGTGATTGCTTCGTTTACATCGGCAAGAACCGTAATTGCTTTTTCATAATCATTATGATACAAAGCTTCGATTCCTTGGACAGTAGTTTTAGTTGTTACTGCAGTAATCGGTGTTAGAAGGCCAAATTTGTTTGAGATTTGAATGGAATCCAAATCTTCAACTCCATCTCGAAACTTGTCATCGTTTTGAATAATAATTCGAACTTCATCCTTACCTTTACGTAAGTTAGATGCCTCTAGTCCTTCCATTGCCGTACGAACATAATATGCCGTAATTTCAGTATCAATTCCAGTGATAGCAGAGGCAGTATCTTTTACTCGAATTTGAATTTCTTCTCTACCTGGTTTGTAATCATCGTTGATATTGATGACTCCATCTTGTTTTCTAAGAAAATCTTGCATCTCGTTGGAAATTTGTTTTAGGATTTTATAATCCCTTCCTTCTATTGCAACAGTGACGGCAGCACCAATAGGAGGTCCGTTAACTACCAAATCCACCATCACAGATACTGCATTCGGTAGTTTTTTTAAATCGGGTTCCAATTCACCAAAAATTTCCTGAGCGGTTCGTTTCCTTTCTGTTTCAGGAACTAAAATGATTTGTGCCATTCCTAACTGCTCCCCTATCCGAGTTAATGGATCGGTAGGATCTGTTTGTTGGATTCCAATTTTTAAAATAATACTTTGTACTTCTTTTTTAGGAATTTTATCCAAAATAGGTTGGAAATATTGCAGTTGTTTTGCGGTCTCTTGCGAAGAAAAGTCAGGCGGAAATTCCGCACGAACCATCACATAATCAATCCCTTCCTTGGGAAATAAATTAAAATTCATCAGCCCTACAAGCCCGCAGGATGATAGAAACACAATGAGAACGGAACCAAGTGTTAAAAATGGACGATTCACAACGCGAGTAATGAAACGTGTAAATCCAGACTTTAAAGAATCAAATCCATTGTCTAAAATCGATCGAAACTTATCACGATGTTTAGAACGTTTTTTTACTTCATGCGAAGTAAACTGTGCATAACGCACAGGAAGTAGTAAAAATGATTCAAACAAAGATAAAGTCAAAGCCACAATCACCATAAATGGAATTTGCCAGATGAATTTACCCATAATTCCAGACATAAATGCCATTGGTAAAAATGCCGCAACGGTTGTTAAATAAGAACCAATGATGGGAACAAACAGTTCGCTTGCACCAAGAACGGCGGCTTCTTTTGAATCCATTTTCCGAGATCTATGTTTGTATATATTTTCGGAAATGATGATGCTATTATCTACAAGCATCCCTAGTGAGATGATAATCCCAAGCATCGATACTAAATTGAAAGATACATCAAAGATAGGAAATGCAATGGTTGTTGCAAATAACGTTAGCGGCAATGAAAGACTTGTGAGTAACGAATCTTTCAAACTAAAAAATAGAATGAGTACAACAACCACCAAAAACAAACCTTGCAGCGAATTGGTGATCACGACATCCAATCGTTTGATGGCACGAGCCCCTTCATTATTTAATTCTGTAAATTGAATATTCGCAGGTATTTGTTTTTTTAATTCGCTAATTCTTTCCTGAACAGCTTGTACAGTACGAATGATATCTGCACTATCTTTTTTAATGATTTGTAAAACATAGGCTGGTTCGCCATTTACAATAGCAATGACTCGAGGCCTTTCATAAGTATCTTTTACATTTGCTACTTGAGATAATAAAATTGTATTTCCAGTTTCATTAGAACGAATAGGAATATTTTTAATATCATTGATTTCATTAATTTCTCCCGTCACACGTATGTCTTGTGTAATCGGCCGTAAAAAAGATCCAGCTGGAACACTGATATTTCGTTTCGAAATAGCGTTGATGATATCAGAAAATCCAAGTGTATATCGTTTTTTTAACTCGGGATCCACACGAATGCGCCATTCCTCTTTTCGTTTACCAAAAGCATCCACACGCGAAACACCTGTTACTTTGCGCATTTCATCTTCGATAAACCTACCCATTTCCTGAAGTTCCATTTCATTCATAGCACCGTGTATCGCCATTTCTAACACGGGAAAGTTGGAACTTTTTTGTTCAGTGACAATGGGGCGATCTTTCACTTGTATCGGTAAATTGGTGACACGATCTACAGCACGCCTGATATCATTGACAACACCATCGGGGTTATTATGTTCTAAATCAATTTTGATACTAATATCGGATTCGGAGTTTCGAGAAATGGAACGAACCGAATCCAAACCTTCTACTTCGCGTAACTTCTCTTCGATGGGAATGGTTACTTTTTTTTCCACATCCACTGGGCTTGCCCCAGGATATACGGTAAGGACTCGCACTTGGCGAAAATTCACTCGAGGAAATGCTTCCCGTTTCATAGATAAAACTGAAATCATTCCCGCAAGGAACAAAAAGATAAAAACCAAATTGGCAACTAATGGTTTATAGACGAAGAAATGAATAATTTTTTTCATAAATAGATTGCTGGTAGAATCAATCTAAAAATCTTGAATGTCGGGTCAAGATGAAACGTTAATTTATCAACTTGGTTTTTCTGATTCGCGTTCTTTTAATACAGTTTCAATGACTTCTACAAAAACAGAAGCATCTTGTGCCCCGCTCACAGCATACTTTCCACCTATGATAAAGTAAGGAACGCCACTAATTCCATTTTGGTGGTAATAAGAAATTTCCTGTCTGATATTTTCTTTGAGTTCAGGATTTGAATAGATGGCTTCAAATTTGGTGCGATCTTTATAAATCGGTTCTGCTACTTCCCAAATCACTTCCTTATTTGTAAGGTCTTTTCCTTCAGTAAAGTTCGCGGCAAAAAACAAATCTACGAGTTTTGCTTGTTCTTCTAAAGTCGAAAGTCCCGCAACCAGGGCGTGTAAAATGAGTGTATTGGTAGCTTTTGGGATAGCTTCAAATTGAAAAGGAATGCCTACCGATTTTCCAATTTCTGTCAATCGTTGCCAAGCACCATCCAACCGATCCAAACTTCCAAATTTTTGTGTTAGGTGCTCTTTGTAATCAATCCCAGATTCAGGAATTTCTGGAGAAAGTTGGAAAGGTCTCCATCGAACTTGGGGATCAATTTTGTTACCTACAGTCTGGAGGGCCAACTCTAGTTTCTTTTTTCCGACATAACACCAGGGACAAGCTACATCAGAGACGATATCAATGGAAAAAGGTTCAGAGTTGGTTGACATTTTATATTAGACTCCTATCCAATTAAGGTTTAGAACCATAAATGGAAAAATAATGAAGCTCACAAGAAAAAGTTTTTTATGGAACAGTTTGGCCTCAGGTGCCCTAGTGTCACTCTCTGCATTACAAAATAATTTATATGCTTATAGCACTACAGATGCAACACTCCATAGACAAGATCCCTTAGGATTTGCGGAGTCCCTTGGTTTAACCAAACCAATAGACCAGATCCTTGTCACAGCTCTCCTGGCACCCAATTCCCATAATTCGCAACCATGGAAAATAAAGAAGGTTTCCGATTCAGAATTTTTACTTTTTGGAGATAAAGAAAAACAACTTATTGAAATCGATTCTCTCAACAGACAATTTTTCCACACACAAGGTTGTTTTTTGGAACTTGCTCATTTAACAGCCGATAAACTAATGTTTGATACAAAAATCACCTACTTCCCAAAAGGCAAACCGGAACCAAAAACCTTTTCTAATTTGCCCGTTGCAAAATTTGAAATTTTCCCAAAAACTAAATGTGTTCATGATTTTTTATTTGCCGGTGTCCCCAATCGTAGAATGAACCGTTCCGTTTATTCTGGTAATTTAATTTCCAAGGAAGAAATAGAAGACTTAAAAATTTTAATGGGTCCCACAAAACATAAATTACTCTTCGTAAATGATCCAAAACAATTAGAATCCATACTTCCTATTTTGGATGCGGCCTTTGCAATGGAAACCAATCGTACGGAATCCAACGAACTGAATCGGAAATGGTTTCGTGTTTCGAAAGAAGACATTTATACAAAACGAGATGGACTCACATTAGAAGGAAATGGACTTTCAGGAATCAAACTTTGGTTTGCAAAAACATTCTTTGTGGATCTATCGAAAGAATCATGGCACTCTGAATCTGCCAAAGAAGCGGGAATTCAAATGTTCCAAAAGCAAGTGTATTCTTCTAAGGCACTTGTGTTTTTCATCACGGAAGGATCTGATGAGGAAAGAACTTGGATAGAAACTGGCCGGGATTTTATGCGTCTCACTTTGGCATGTGCAGTCAGAGAAGTTGCCTTTCACACCATGAACCAATCGGTAGAAGATTATCCTGAAAGTAGAGAGTTCACCAAACAATTGAAAACGATCCTTGGTCTAAAATCAAAAGAACAAATCCAATTGATAGCAAGGATGGGAAGGAGTTCGTACGAATACAATTCCCCTAGACGTGAATTGAGTAGTTTCCTGATTTAAATAGCGGGATAGACAACTTCACCCGCAGATTCAAAAGCTGGTTTGGAAAACAAGTACCCTTGGTAGAGAGAAATTCCCATATCTACCAAAACTTTCAATTCATCGGTAGTCTCTACACCTTCAGCTATCACTGCGATTCCAATTTCCTGGCATACATTTGCAATGGCTTTGGTTAATTTTTGAGCTACAGAATTGGTATGGATGTTTCGGATCAGTTCCATATCTAACTTAATGAGGTCGGGTTGGAATTTAGCGAGTAAATTGAGTCCAGAGTATCCCGAACCAAAATCATCAATCGCAGTCAAAAAACCATATTGCTTATAAGTTTTAAAAATATTAATGATATGATCATGGTCTTGCACCTCTTCGCCTTCCGTTAATTCAAACACCAATCGATTTAAAGGAAATTGAAATTCTTTACTTGCCTCAAGGGTCGCTCGAATACAAGTCTCTGGTTGGTAAACAGCATTCGGCAAAAAGTTAATATTCAAATAAGATGGAATCCCAATTTGACTTGCAAGTTGGATAGCTTTGATACGACAAGATTGATCAAACTGATATCTGTTATTGGAGTTTACTTTGGAAAGTATGGAATAAGCAGATTCCCCTTTGGTTCCACGAACCAGTGCTTCATGAGAATAAATATTTTTTTTGTTCCAATCAACAATGGGTTGGAAAGCCATTGTAAATGAAAAATCTAAACCTGCCCCATTGCGGCATTCGGCACAACTATATAATTTGGGAACCTTTCCTTCTTTTGTTGTAACTAGTTGGTCTTCGGGAAATTTTAATTTCATAATGCCGTTATATAACTTAGACGAAATCTATAATGGGAAACAAAAAATGGCAATTAGAATTTTGGAAGTTTTCCGAGTACATACCATACCACTACCAAAAATTGAAAGATAGCAGTAACAAGGAGAATACTATATGGTTTCGCATTCACTGCTTTTAGAGAACCAATCCTTGCCCCAAAAATCCCACCAAAACTTCCAATGATTGCTAATTCCAAATGTAACTTCCCTTGCATAAAAAAAAGCACACTGGTTCCAAAAGAAGTAAGAAAGATTCCTAAAAAAGACGTAGCCACCGCTTCCACAGGACTCATGCGAAAATAATAAACAAATAATGGAACAGCGAGAAATCCTCCGCCAATTCCAAATAAAGAAGAGAACAAACCAAAAAATATTCCCGTAAGAAGAACTATCGATATAGATTTGGGAGAGTAGGAAAAGGATTCTTCCTCGTTTTCGTTAATTTTCGAATCAGTTGCCCTTTGAGAATTTATATTTTGATTTGATCCAGATGATAAAGATCCAACCGACGGAATTGGATTTGAAATTTGTGACTGCACTTCTATCGATTGAAAGTATTTCCTTCTTCTCTTTAAAGCAGTGATCATATTATAAATTGCGAGGATGCCGAGAAAAAAAGTAAAAACAATGAGATAAATAAACTCCGATAATGGAATTCCGTAATACAGTTGTTTGCCGAGTTCTGTATCTTCAAATCTTCCAAACTTATAGGCAGTATACTGAGCCGAAGGAATTGATGTACAAAGCAAAAGTAGGCCTTGTTTCCAACGAATTTTATTATTTTTGTAATAAACTAAAAGTCCTGAAAGAGAAGACACAGGCATCTGCGCTAAAGAAACGGCAACTGCTTGAACAGCCGTTAAATGAAAAAAACTATGAAAGAAGGGAGTGTAAATAAATCCACCCCCGAGTCCCAAAAAGGAAGCTAAATATCCAACAAAAAAACCAACTCCAAATACAACTATGATCCCTGGCCAAAAACCCCAGACAAATTCATTGTATATTTGAAAGTTGAAATCCAATGGTTTTAGAAATGTTCCTTAGCATCCTCAAAAAACTTGAGTGTCATTCTTTCGAATACCTCTCGTTCTGTAGCCGTTTCAAAATTATACCAAGAAATAGGAATGAAAAGTAACCACTGCGCATAATTTCTAAAGATATGATATTCATAGGTTCCCACTTTTTTTCCATCTTTATAAAGTAGGTATTGCACATCGTACCCATCTTGTGTGGACCAAGCAGGAATGAGAGTGGCAGTCAAAGTGGAAATTCCAAGAAACACAGTTGCTTCTGGAGACGGTGAACGGTAGTTAACCTTTACATTTACCAAATACCCAGATTTAGGTACATCCACACCTTCCACTGTGTTTTTAAAACGAGTTTTGTTTTGAAAATAGTTTTTTAAAGCTTCTCGTCCCCCTAAATTCATTTGAGGAAAAGTTGGCAGAGCATAAACAAAGTTGGCATCATTCGATTTTTCTTCTGCAGGCAAAGGAAGAATTTTAGGATGATCTTTATAACTGATTAAACAATTAGTGAGTATAAAAAATAAAGGGAAAAGTATTCCGATTTTAAAAACTTTAGTTCTGGCTGTGGTCATGTAATCCGTCCTCATCATGTCTTCTTTCTAATTCTTCGTACAATTCTTCTTGGTCTTCACTAAAAAATAATTCAAATCCAATGCGAAGACAAACAGGATCATCTTCGATGGAAACATTGCTAGGTAAAATTAAATTCATTACATAAAATGTATTCGATTCTGCTTCTTCTAAAAAAACTTCTGTAGCATCCCATTCATCAAATTCTTCTACACCGGGTTTACGAAATTCTTTTAAAATTTCATCGAAGGGTTCTGTGATGTAGTTAAATTCACCTGATTCACTATCGATGATAAACTGAATATGGTGGCAACCTGGCCCCTCTTCCTCTAATGGACTTAAGACCAAACTACCACAAGCTGGGCAATGGATGACGGGATCGATTGCACCGCTTGGCCAATTGATATTGATGGTTTCGATCATGTTGCAAACCTCAGGTCCCCATCCTAATGGAACTCATTCTTAGGGAAACTGGAATTTGTTTTTCTTTGTAAAAAACCACTTAAAACTTCAAATGAAAAAGATAGATAGAATTTACAATAAATACGATATTTTAATTCTATCAAAAAAGAAATGGGAATCACTGCCGAATACCAATCTGCTTTTACATCCAGCTTTCAGGAGTTTTTTGGAAATGCTAAAGATGTGGGTTGGGAACTTTACCACCTGAGTTCAGAACCGGATAATGATTTTCCTAGTTGGTTAACCTTTACCATCAGAAATCCGTTAGGTGGAAGAGCATTAGTATTTCGTTATCATCACCAAGAGAACAAATTTTATGCCCATCTCAAGGTCCAAGTCATTCCAGGAGAAGAAAACTGGAGTTTAGACCAGTTATTTCATAAAAAAGGATACACAGATCTCGATGCTGATGATATCCTTTCTTCCGGTGGAGAGTGGCTCTTTTTTTCACTCGCACGTCACTACTTCGGAATTATCATATCGTTCTGTCCACGGATTCTAGAGCCTGATTATTTTTTAGATTGAGACTTTTTATTCCGGTCATCGGCAAGGACTTGGTTCCATAAAAATCCCCAAATAAAAAACGTCGAGTTGATATAAGTATACAACATAAGAACTACCATTTTAGAAATCAGATCGTAAGCTAAGGAATAATTCACTCCTACGTTTTTCATTTTTAAATAAAACTGAAATCCAAAACTCATTCCAAGAACCAAAAGAGAGGCAAAAATGGCTCCGGGTAAATTCTCTTTTAAAGTCGTTTTTGCTTTGGTAATATAAGCATAATAAAATGTAAATAGTCCAATGCTATAGGGTAAAATAATGAGAGAGACAGATAAATAAGGATGGTTTCGAAAAAAACCAAATCGAAACTTTTGGAACAACAACCTTTCTGTTTGCACCATTCCATAAGTTAAATAAAAATACAAAACAAGTAAAACAAGAGAGATCACAAGCAAACGAAAGTTAATCCACTGAGATGCGATAAATCCAACTTTGGTTTCATCCCGAGAAATAAACCGAAGGGCTTTGGATATGGTTCCAAAAATCGTTAAACTCGAAAAAAAGGAAATCGCTATGCTAAGAGCAATTACATTATAACTCTTAACTTTTGTTAGATTTTCGACACTTTTGTCAATGGGTTGGAAAATGGGAGCCGGTAAAAATTTTCCAATTTGATCCGTCATCAAATTGATGGTTTTTGGATCTTGCAAAAGTCCAAGTAAGGTCACAAAAACAACGAGAAGCGGAAAAAGCGTAAGAAGAAAAGTAAAGGAAAGTTCCGAAGCAAGTCCGTGGACATCATACAGGTAAACTTCGCTGAAAAATCGTCGGAGTCGTTTCATGAGGTCAATTTGCAACTTGTCAGTATTTTTGTCTTATTTTTCTTGCAGTCTCGATTCATGAGGAAACCCTGGAAGAATCTCAGTGACGTACCTAAAAGGGGAAAACTTCCATGTCAGAAGAAAAAGAAAAGAAGAACAAAAAAATCGCGAAAATGACGGTAGCTGAAATTGATGCGGCCATCAAAAAGTCAGTGGAAACTATGAACGGCGAATCTAGCCTTTATGTGAAACACCTTCGCGAAAGAAAAGAGGAACTTCTAGCCAAAAAATAAGGTTAGTCCCTCCTAAATCCCCGCCGTTTGGCGGGTTTTCACAAGCGCATTGATCCAATTCATCCAAATCTATCAACACTTTGGCCCCAAAGTCCTCTTTGAGGGTTTCAGTTGGCATATCAAACCGGGGTGCCGGGTTGCCATCGTTGGGCCCAACGGTTCTGGAAAAACTACTCTTTTCCAAATGGCCGCAGGAAAGATGAAACCCGAATCTGGGGAAGTCATTCGTTCCAAAAATACCGTCCTTTCCCTTTTCCAACAGATCCCCGAATTTAACCCCGAGACATCTGTCATCGACACTGTCCTTGATGAAAACAAACTGTATGCAGAATACGATGGGAAACGGAAACTCATCGAATCCAAATTCGAAACGATAAGTCACGATGATCCCGCTTTTGAGGAACTCCTCCACGAACAAAGTGATTTGGAAGAATTTGCCCACTTACACGACTTACACGGTCTTGAAGCTCGTGCCAAAAAAATTCTATCGGGACTTGGATTTTCTACGGCAGACTTCCAAAGGAAAACCAAAGAGTTTTCCCCCGGTTACCACCACCGCATTGGTCTTGCCATTGCCCTTCTTAATCCACATAATTTATTACTTTTGGATGAACCCACAAACCATTTGGATGACAAAACCAAATCTTGGTTAGCTGACTTTCTTGTCTCACAGAACCAAGCCTTTGTGTTAGTGACACACGATCCTGAATTTTTAAACCAAACAGTGGATACTATCATTGAAATCAATCCTCATGGAACGTTTGAATTCCAAGGTAGTTTGGAAGAATTTTTTGAAGCCAAAAATGAAATCCAAGAAAAACTAAAAGCACAATTCGAAAAAGAAGAAAGTTATCTCAAAAGCCGCATGGAATGGGTGGAACGATTTCGTGCCCAAGCCACCAAAGCAAGACAAGTCCAATCGGTCATCAAACGATTGGAAAAAAGAGACAAACTAGACAATCCAGAAGAATCTTTCTGGAACCAAAAACCAGACTACCAATTCCAATTTCTTCCTTCCAGTAATATCATCTTACGTTTGGAAAATGCTTCATTTTCTTATCCTGATAAAAACACAGGTGTGAAAAAAACGATTTTTGAAAATGCAGAAATTGAAATTTCTGCTGGCGACAAAGTGGCGTTAGTTGGTCCCAATGGAGCAGGAAAATCAACACTTATGCGTTGTCTTTTGGAGAAACACAAGTTGGATTCTGGTTCTATCTATTATGGCCCCAAAACCAAACTAGGATATTTTTCCCAAACGCACGGGGAAGATTTAGATGAAAGCCTGAACCTAGTGGAAACTGTATTAAAAAAATATCCGGAGCTCAGTGAAGAAAGGGCAAGAACCCTCCTCGGGCATTTTGCCTTTCCTGGGGATGGAGTTTTTAAATCCGTAAAACACCTATCAGGTGGAGAACAAAGTCGGCTTCGGTTGGCCCTCCTCGTCAACCACCCCTCCAATTGTTTATTTTTGGATGAACCCACAAACCATTTGGACATTGTGATCCGGGAAGCAGTCAAACGAGCTCTCATTGATTTTCCAGGAAGCCTTCTCATTATTAGCCATGATCCCGACTTTATGAAGGGACTTTGTAACCGCACCTTCCAACTTTCCGGCGGAGTTTTGCAAAATCTAAATTGTAGTTTTGATGATTACCTCAAGTTCCATAAGGAAGAGGAAACGGAATCTCCGGCCCAAAATACTTCTAACAAATCTAAATTGGAAGAAAAAAAGGCCAATCCGCAAGCCAGCAAAAACAAACGAAAGAAATTAGAGAAAGAAATTGCCGATTTGGAAGTCCAAATAGAGAGACTGGAAAAAAATAAAAAGGACAAAGAGGAACTTTTACAGGATCCAGAGTTCTTTAAAAACAGAAGTTTTCAGTTGGAAATGGACACTTATAACGATATTAAAAGAGAGATAAGCCTCCTTACGAAACGTTGGGAGGATATAACGATAGAACTAGAGGAAATGGGTGGAGTCACATAATGGTACCGGAAATCGATGTAGTGAGTTTTAAAAAACGTCTGGATGCGCGTGCAGAAGGAAAAGATGATTTTTTTGTATTGGATGTTAGAAACCCAAATGAACAACAAATTGCTTTAGTTCCTGGTACTGACAAACTCATTCCTGTAAGCGAACTTGCAGCTCGAATCGAAGAATTAAAAAACCAAATCGACAAAGAAATTTTGGTGTATTGCCGTTCCGGTGGAAGGTCAGGAATGGCCTGTGGAATTTTAGCCCAAGCAGGATTTAAGTCCTATAAAAACGTAGCCGGAGGAACTTTAGCTTATTCCGATTTAGTCGATCCTTCCATGCAAAAGTATTAATTATGAAACCTACAGCCAATTTAAGAATTTTAGAACAACATAGTCTTATCCCACCTTCGGTCATCATGGAAGAACTTCCATTGACGGATGCAGCCTCCGATGTAGTTCTCCGTACAAGAAGTGAAATTTCTGATATCATCCACGGAAAAGACAACAAGCGCATGTTAGTTGTAGTAGGACCATGTTCTGTCCACGACATTGGTGCGGTGATGGAATATGCATCTAAACTCAAACCAAAAATTGAAGAGTTTCAAAAAGAACTTCTGATTGTGATGCGAGTTTATTTTGAAAAACCAAGAACCACAGTTGGTTGGAAAGGACTCATCAATGATCCCGATTTAGATGGATCTTTTCATATCAACAAAGGGCTCCAACTTGCTCGTAAACTTTTATTAGATCTTAACAATATGGGAATCCCATGTGGGACAGAATTTTTAGATGTAATTTCACCACAGTACATTGCTGACTTAGTGGCTTGGGGTGCGATTGGTGCGAGAACCACTGAAAGCCAAGTCCACAGGGAACTCGCATCTGGACTTTCTGCACCTATCGGTTTTAAAAATGGAACCGATGGAAATGTTCAGATCGCTGTGGATGCCATTCGTTCCGCAAGTTCCAGCCATCATTTTCTTTCTGTGACCAACCAAGGAAGTAGTGCTATCTTTCGCACCGCAGGAAATAAAGACACTCATGTGATATTACGTGGGGGAAACAAAGGGCCTAACTTCGATGAGGCGTCAGTCAATGAAGTGGGTGCGCAAATTGAAAAAGCAGGTCTTCCCTCCAAAGTGATGATCGATTGTTCCCATGGAAATAGCCAAAAGGACTTTCGTAAACAACCAGCTGTGATTGATGCCGTAGCAGAACAATTTGCAAAAGGCAGCAAACATATTCTAGGTGTGATGATCGAAAGTCATTTAAAAGAAGGAAACCAGTCCATCGATGCCAAACCTCTGACCTATGGACAGTCCATCACAGATGCTTGTGTTTCTTGGGAAACAACGGTTCCTATGTTCGAAAGATTGGCAGAAGCTGCTAGAAAGAGAAAATAGGAAAACAAATTCTTCGTTCGGTTCGTTTGAGAGAGACTAAGTATTTCAACCTCTCTTCAGACGAATCAAACTTACACTAAGACAAAATAGGATTATTTTGACTTAGTAAATTCCTTCAAACCACCTATGTGTCTGAAAAAACGTGGGCTTCCGACGGATACTCACGTTTCGAAACTTCACGGTGGTATAAATTCACCGCATCCTTTACTGCCCCACTGAGATTCCCAAACTTCTTTAAAAACTTAGGATGAAAGTCTTCATTCAGGCCTAGCAAATCCTGCATCACAAGCACCTGGCCCGAAGTGTATTTTCCAGCTCCAATCCCAATGGTCGGAATGCGAATGGATTCTGTGATTTCTTTTCCGAGAGATTCGGGCACCATTTCGAGTAACAAAGCAAAGGCGCCTGCTTCAGCAAGTTCTCTGGATTTACGAACCATTTTGGAACGAGCGGCTTCTGTTTTTCCTTGGACACGGTGACCACCAAGAGTGTGCACCGATTGTGGAGTGAGACCCAAGTGAGCAAAAACCGGAATTCCTGATTCCGTCATTCGTTTTGTGAGTTCGATGATAAAGTCGGAATCTCCTTCCAGTTTCACACAAGAAGCATTGGTTTCTTTTAAAACACGGCCTGCAGAACGAATCCCTTCTTCGATCGATGTTTGGTAAGATAAAAACGGCAAATCAGCGATTATGGTTTTGTCGGGCGCTCCCTTACAAACTGCTTTTGTATGATAGATGATCTCATCCAAAGTGACAGGAAGAGTCGAATGATTTCCTTGGATCACCATTCCCAGAGAATCACCGACAAGGAGGCAATCCACTTCTGTTCTGTTGAAAAGTGTCGCAAAGGTATAATCGTAACAAGTGATGACAGAGATAGGTTCACCCGCATCGTATTTTTTTTTATACTGTAGAATAATGTTTTTCATGGTTTAGTTCCAAAAAGAGTGCATACACTCCAATTTCTCCCATATCAGTTAACAACTGTTTGATGAATGGTCTTGAATAAAGCGAATGGTGAGGCAAATGCAAAAAATCTGTTTTCATTACAACCGCTTCGTAGGTAAGAATATCGATGTCGATTTCTCTTGGGCCTTTCCAAGACCTACGTTTACGACCGAGTTTGTCCTCGATAGCTTGGAGAGAATCGAGTAAACAAGGAAGAGTGAAAGCAGAAGAAACCATTACCTTTAGAATTTGATTTAAAAAGTAAGGTTGGTTTGTGTTTTCGAGTGGAGCAGTTTCCAATCGTTCGGATTGTTTTAAAATTTGAACTTCTGGTAAGGTGGAAATTTCCCAAATTGCCTGGTCCATAAAATGGTGCCTGTCACCGATGTTCGAACCCAGAGACAAAAAGGCAATGTTGGAATATTTCATAATCTTACCTCTTTACAAACTTAGTGCGATAATCAGGACACTTGAGTTCAATTTCTTTGGTCATTTCCATGAGCCGCGAATAAATTCTACCTTGGCCTCGGTCTCTCCATTCAATGAGTGAATGGTTCGATGTCAGGAGAGTGAGTTTTTCTTGTTCATAACGACTGTCGATGAGATCGTATAACTTTCGATTGTTGAATTCGGATTCCTTTTGGACACCGAAGTCATCAATGACGAGAACATCCACGTTGGCAAATTCTCTTTCGATGGAACGTTCTTGCCCATGTGTTTCGCTATCGGACTGGTAAGTATCTCGAATAGCAGACAGAAAGTCTTTATTCACCTTAGCATACTTACAAGTGATCCCATATCGAAAAATAAGTTCGTTTAAAATCACACAGGCAAGGAGTGTTTTCCCTGAACCAGTCCCACCCCAAAGATAAAACCCCTGCGGAGTGAAATCTGCATTTTTAAATTTATGGACTAGTTCATTTGCCCAGTCGTGAGCAATGATAAAAGACATATCAGGGTCGCTTGCCGTGTCTCCTATGTCGATTGTAGACAAAAATTGGAACCGATACCTTGCCGGAATGTTGGCTTTTTCGACTAAATTCTCTAAGTTGCGAAGGGAAAACCTGGCATTATGACAAACACAAGGGAGCATTTTGTCCAACTTCCTGTCAAAAGTCATAAAGGGAGCTTGTCCTTTCGACTCACAAGTGTTACAGTCACTGCCGATACAATGGCAAAGGACTAGGGCCCCAGAACGTGAGCCACGAACATGTTCTGCTAAGGTAATTCCGACCCCGCCACAGGTTTTACACTGTGGATTTCCGTCTCGGATGGAAGTAATTTCGGATAAATTCATCTCCAAGGAGCAATCTTCTCGAATTCACTAAGCTGTCAAGGAATGAGATTTTTTAGGAGATTTAGGACTTATGTCGCTTTAAATCAAAGAGAATCGGAAGAAAAAGTTAACAATTAGGTTTTTTTCCGTATTAATTCGTTATTATTGACTCTTGCCATTCCGATACTTTCATTGAAGAAATAGATAAACCTATTTGTTCAAAATATTGAAAGAGACAAAAGGGTCACACGACTATGAAGATTATTAAGTATCTCCTTATTCTCCAACTGGTGTCCGGCTTCAGTGTGCTTTTCGCACAAACTCAGCCTGCTAACGCTCAAGAAAGCCAAGCGGCTAAAGATCAAGTCGACGAACTTCTCAAAGGCGAGCTCGTTCCTGAAAACGACGATGCAGAACTCACAGAAGACCAAAAAAAGAGAAAGAAAGAAATTATGGAACAGGAATCTCTTTGGAAGAATCCTGATTATAAAGGGTATAACAAAACTTTCCAAGAGTTACACCAACTTTCTAAAACTTTCGCAAACAACCAATTCCGTTTGGCTCTTTCTAACTACCAATCCGGTGTAAACACCATTATGAAAAATAGAGATTGGGTAGAACAATTCCGCAAAGAAGAAGCGGAAAAGAAACGCTTAGATGAAAAATGGTACTGGCAAAAAGTAGATCGTAAATCTAGAGAAGAACGTATTGTTTATCGTGAAAAAATGAAAGCGAAACAAGACGCTCTTAACTACTTCTCTAAATCGATCAACCACCTTGATGAAATCAAAAACCCTGACTTAAGAGAAAGACCTGAGTTTAAAAGACTTCTTTCTGATGTTTATCGTTCTTGGGTAATGGCTGAGTATGACCTTCAAAATCTTCCTCAGTGTATTCCAATTCTTGAACTTTACATCGAAATCGATGACAACGAGAAAGAATACCCTGCTCACAAGTATCTTGCAAGTGCATATAGCTTCGAAGAAAACATGATCAAAAAGACAAAAGGTCCAGATGATATGCTCTTCAAGTATCGTTACAAAAAGAACGTTCACTTATTACGTGCCACTGAGTTAAAATATGGAAAAGATTCTCCTGAATACAAACATATTGTTAACGTAATCAACCGAGATGAGGTTATTTCGGTAGCACAATAATCCCGAAAACATCTCTTTCAATGAGAAAGCCCGGCTTAACACTCCGGGCTTTTTTGTTTTTAAACTATAGAAAAAAATGTTTCTTAAGTTAAATTCTCTTCAATGGATTACGCAAGAATGCATAGAGAAAGGATCTAATTTCTAAATCCAATCTTCTCTTTATTTGATTTCTTTTAGAACCGTCTTCGTTGGCATTCGAAAGAAACTAAAAAGTCCTAAACCATACAAACTCACAGTCACTAAACAAATTCCAAAAAATACCAAACTCAGTTGTCCATAAGGATACACACTTCTCAGCTCCAAAACGGAACGATTGAGAACTTCATTCGATACAACGGAATAAACAAGTCCTAGTAAAAATGAAATCACAGAAACAAGTAAGGCTTCACGCAGGAAATGTTTTACCATAAAACGACTGTTTGCTCCAATGACTCGCAAAAGGGCAAACTCCCGTTTTCTTTCGGATTGGCTGGCATATAAGGTTGTAAATACGAGAACAAAGGAAGCAGCTAAAATAAAAGCAGTCATAAGTGCCATCATCTGCGTCACTTTTTCCAAAATTCCCATAAAGGCTTGGATAGTTTTTTCTGTGTCAATGACTGTGATGTTCGGAAATCGGTTTACGATGACCTTTTGCAATTGGTATCTACTTTCCCCAGAATCAATAAGTAAGGAAACGATATAAAAGCGCGGAGCCTTTTCCAAAATTCCTCTGGAAAATAGAACTACAAAGTTTGGTTTCATATCGGCCCAATTCACCGAACGTAAATTAGAGATTTTTCCAGAAACTTCACGGCCTTGGACATTAAAGGTCAGTTCATCGCCCACTCCCGCCTGCAAATATCCAGCAAAATCCCTTTCTACGGAGATTTCATTGCGCCCTGCATTGTCCCACCAGGAACCTTTGGTCACTTCTTCTGTATCATACATCTCATCCCGATAGGACAAAAAGTATTCCCGAGTCCGTGCGGTGGCGCGCCAATTCCGATCCATTGCGTTTTTGATGGTATCTTCTTTTTTGATGGGTTCGCCATTCACTTTGGAAAGTCTTGCTCCAATCACTGGAGCCAAAAATTGTTTCTCCACAGGAAATTCTTTAATCGCCGTTAGAAGGTCCTCTTTCTGAGTTTCTCGGATGTCCAATAAAAACATATTGGGCCTACGTTCGATCTCACGGGCCCCACTCAGTTCCAACAAACTTTCTTGTAATATGAGTGATAAGGTGAGGATAAAAAGCGCCGATCCAAGTCCTATGATGGAAAGCCTAAGGGCTCCCGACTTACGTGTGACTTTTTTTGTCACAAGGCTCCATTCTTTGGATAACCAACCCCATTTTGATATTTTTGTGATAAGAAACCCAAGGAAGATGTACAATCCGTACACAAGAACTGGTAAGGTTAACAATACCAATGTAAACAAAATTCCTTTAAAGATACTTTCTGTTTCGAGGACAGCAAGACTCGTAAACAAAAGATAAATCAAAAGGAAAGATCCAAATTGCCATTTGGATGTGGAAAGTTTTCCACTGGTTTGTGATTCCACTTCTTTTAAAGCAGCCAGTGGTTTCACAGATCTTGTTTCTAAGACAAGGGGAATGGAGATAAGGAGTGGTAATACAACTCCAAGCACCAAACTCCAAAGGAGAGAAGAAAAAGAGAATCCTAAAACAATACCTGATTCAACAGACATAAGACCACTGATATCCGGTAAGATGGATTGGATTCCATACCCAAGGACTAACCCAAGAGTGGTTCCGAAAATCGAAAGAATTAAAATTTCAGCAAAAACCAAAAGTAAAATGGCATTTGGTTTGGCACCAAGACACATAAGGATCGCAATTTCATTTCGTTTTTCAAGTAACCGAGTGCGAACGGCTGTATAAACAGAAATGGCTCCTAAAAAGAATCCTGCCAAGGCAAGAAGTGCCATATAATCAAATGTGTTTTTGATAAACTGTTGGGATCCCGAATTGACTTCTGTATTGTGATAGATGGTTAAATCTTCTTTGATGAGAGCTTCAAACTCTTTGTCCTTCCAACCCAAACTGTCAATGTTATCTGGAAATTTCGCATAGATTGTATAACGAATCCGACTGCCTCGTTGCACAAGTCCTGTTTTGTTGGCAGTATCTCGCAAAATGATGGAACCGGGAGCAGATCCTACGAATGAACCCACAGCACCCGGTTCTTTTACCACAACACCAGCTAATACAAGTAAACTATCGCCCAAACGAACACGGTCGCCGATTTTGAGTTTTAAATTTTCTACGAGCGATTTATCGAGTAAAACTTGGTTTGGTTTTAGATTGCGATAAGCAGCTTCTGGTTCGGTTTTCATTTCCCCGTAGAAAGGGTAATTGGTTTCTACCGCTTTGACAAAACTAAGAGAGTTTTCTTCCCCCGATTCATTGGAAATCATGGATAAAAATTGGATGGAGGCACTGGTCTCGGAACCCTTTGGTAGGCTTGTATTTACCAAATTTTCTGCTGTTTTTGTGATTTCTTGGGGGGATTGGAGGGCAATATCGGCCCCCATAATTGATTTTGCCTCTTTTTTAATGGCATTTGCCGTATTGTCTTTGTAGGAATGGATTCCAATCACAGATCCCACACCAAGGGTGATGGATACAACGATAAGCAGTGAATACCGAAACCGAGAAAAGAGCTCACGTTTCAGGTAAAATCGAAACAAAGATGCTTTCATCGACGCACCTGCTTAGAAGTAACTTTCGTTTTTTTTTGTTTGGTGGTATTTTTTGCAGTCAGTTTTTTGGAAGAACTAGACTTAGAAATCTTACTTTTCTTTGAATCCGAAATAATTTCCCCATCTTTCATCTCCAAAACACGATCGGCCAGTTTTGCCACATCAGGATCATGTGTGACCACAACAAGAGTGGTGCCTTGTTCTTTGTTTCTATATAATAAAAGATCTAAAACAGTTTTACTATTTTTAAAATCCAAATTGGCAGTTGGTTCATCTGCAAAAATAATCTTTGGATCGTTCACAAAACTCCTAGCGATAGCGATTCTTTGTTCTTCACCACCTGACAACTGTTTTGGGAAGTGAGTGGCTCTGTGAGACATAGCCACAGATTCCAATATTTTTTCTGATTTTTTTAAAATTTCTGTCTCAGAGAGTGACGATTTTAAGTACAATGGAATCCCTACATTCTCAATGGCATTTAGGCCTGGAAGTAATTGGAAGTTTTGAAAGATAAAACCAATTTTGTCTGCACGTAAATCAGCTAAATTAGATTCATTTTCCTTTGTTACATCGGTTCCATCCAGTGCCACAACCCCTGAATCTGGTTTATCTAGACCGGCTGCTACACCAAGTAGTGTTGATTTACCTGAACCAGATGGGCCTATAATCGCTACAAATTCACCCGTTTCAATGCGAAATGAAATATTTTTCAACACATCAATCGTTTCCGATTCATTGTGAAATGATTTGAACACATTTTTAAATTCCAACACTAGGTTTTTCCCCCAAAGATTTTATCGCCTAACAAAATACACATGACTAATAACGGGCATTTACCAGAAAAAATACCACCTAACAATGATTTTTCAATTTTTTCCATAACAGTTATATTTTTTTTAATTTTCATTTTCGTTCCAACTATATTGCACCGATTAGAAAAAATTCTGACAAATTTTTACTTATCTTTTTGAGCGTACATCCTAATTTTTTTTGACCCCAAAGGGCGGGTTTCATATAAAGTAACTTCATCGTAGTGTTTGCCCGATCCCCTTTTTTGGGATTTTTCGGAAGTTATGAACAGCACTGTCGATAAGCGGACTCATACAGGTAAATATAGAATGCTCGAATGCAATACAAAGATAAATACTGCAGACTTTATGAATGTGAAAATCAACAATCTTAAACCTTGTGCGGAATGTGGATCCGTCACTAACCTTTATCAGTACAATCTCTGTAAAGTTTGTCTCTCCAAGAGTTTCAAAAAGCTTGTAAAAATCATCGACTCCGTGAGAAAGTAGAATTACTACACTTTCTCTACGTTAGTCGATGAATTATCCATTCCAAGATATTGAACAAAAATGGCAAAAACACTGGGACGACCACCAGACCTTTCGCACAAACGCCCACTCAACTAAACCTAAATACTATTGTTTAGACATGTTTCCCTACCCAAGTGGCGCTGGCCTACACGTAGGCCACCCTGAGGGATACACAGCTACCGACATCATTTCACGACTCAAACGAATGGAAGGATTTGAAGTCCTCCATCCTATGGGTTGGGACGCTTTTGGTCTACCCGCAGAACGATATGCGATGACAACTGGAGTCCACCCTCGCACCACAACAAAGAACAATATTGATACTTTCCGTCGCCAAATCAAAAGCCTTGGGCTTTCGTATGACTGGGAAAGAGAAATCTCCACAACACATCCTGACTATTACCGTTGGACCCAGTGGATTTTTTTGCAAATTTACAATTCCTATTTTGACAGAAAGTTAAACAAAGCACTCCCCATTACAGAACTAATTCAAACCTTCGAAAGAGAAGGATCCGTGTTTTTTGAAGGAAAAGAACTCCCAAAAGGAATTCAGTTCTCTGCTGCTGATTGGAAGGCCAAATCCCGCAAAGAAAAAGAAGATATTTTATCCCATTTCCGCTTAGTGTATGAGGCCAATATCCCCGTCAACTGGTGTGAGGCACTGGGAACTGTTCTTGCCAATGAAGAAGTGGAAGAATGGACCTCCAAAGGGTATTCTGTGGAAAGAAAACCCATGCGCCAATATATGATGCGTATCACAGCTTACGCCGAACGTTTGCTAAATGATCTTGCTCTTTGTGAATGGCCGACTTCCACTTTGGAAATGCAAAGAAACTGGATTGGAAAATCCGAAGGATTGGAACTTAGTTTCCATGTTCCGCGCGTTTCCAAAGACATCACTGTTTATACAACAAGACCTGATACGATTTTTGGTGCTACTTACCTTGTCCTTGCTCCAGAACATCCACTTGTGGCAGAGCTTACCACGGCAGAACAAAAATCCGCAGTCGAAAAATACCAAAAAGATTGTTCTTTAAAAAGTGATTTAGAAAGAACCGAACTCAATAAAGATAAAACTGGAGTTTTTACGGGATCTTATGCAAGTTTGCCAACAGATTCCACGATTCAAGTTCCGATTTATATTTCCGATTATGTTTTAATTTCTTATGGAACCGGTGCCATTATGGCCGTTCCTGCCCATGACCAAAGAGACTACGATTTTGCTGTGAAGTTCCAACTTCCCATCAAACAAGTGATCGATGGAAAAATGGAACCGAACCTTGCTTTTGATTCAAAAGAATCGGTTTGTATTAACTCTACTTCCACAGAAGTTAAGTTAGATGGTAAATCTTACAAAGATGCCTTCCAAACGATGACGACTTGGGCCGAAGGAAAAGGAATTGGTCGTAAAAAAATCCAATTCAAACTCAGGGATTGGCTTTTTGCAAGACAAAGGTATTGGGGGGAACCCATTCCGCTCGTTCACTTTGCTGATGGAACTCCGAAAGCCCTCTCTGAATCAGAACTTCCTTTAGTACTCCCTGACTTAGAAGAATTCAAACCTTCGGGAACTGGCGAGTCTCCACTTGCTTTAGCTAAAGATTGGCTAGTATATACAGATCCTGAAACAGGTGAAGTGGGAAAAAGAGAAACCAATACCATGCCGCAGTGGGCCGGCTCTTGTTATTATTACTTACGTTATATCGACCCAAGAAACAACGAGAAACTCATTGATCCAGAACTCGAAAAAGCTTGGATGCCAGTCGAAGTGTATGTAGGTGGGGCAGAACATGCAGTATTACACTTGTTATACTCTAGGTTCTGGCATAAAATTCTTTTTGATTTGGGTCACGTTTCTTCTCCAGAACCTTTCCAAAAACTAGTCCACCAAGGACTCATTCTTGGGGAAGACAAAGGAAAAATGTCTAAGTCCAGGGGAAACGTAGTCAACCCTGATGATGTGGTTTCAGAATTTGGTGCCGACACACTTCGCCTTTTTGAAATGTTTATGGGTCCGTTTGAGATGTCCAAACCTTGGAGTAAAAACGGAGTGGATGGGGTCTTTCGATTTTTAAATCGAGTTTGGAGACTCTTTCATTCAGGGGAAAACGAATCTTTCTTTGTGGAAGATATCGAACCAAATGAAGCAGAACTCAAAACACTTCATCGTACAATTAAAAAAGTAAAAGACGATATCGATAGTTTCTCTTTCAACACAGCCGTATCACAAATGATGATTTTTGTGAATGAATTCACAAGTAATCCTAGAAAACCCAGAAAAGTTTTTGAACCGTTTGTTCTCGCACTCTCCCCTTTTGCCCCACACTTAGCCGAAGAACTTTGGGAAAAACTTGGTCATAAAGAATCACTCGCTTACCATCCATATCCAAAATGGGAAGAGAAGTATTTGGTAGATGCCAATATTACGATTGTGGTGCAAGTGAATGGAAAGATGCGAGGAGAGTTCCTTGCCCCTCGTGACATAGAAGAAAAAGAAGTTTTGTCTCTTGCCAAAGCCGTAGAAAAGGCAAAACCATTTTGGGAAGGTAAAGAAATCAAAAAAGAAATCTATGTAAAAGGGAAACTTGTAAATATTGTAGTGGCTGGGTGATCTCTTACAAGATCACCATCACAAATATCAATACTCCAAAAAGTACAATCGTCACAAAAGCACCCATTAACATAAATAAGTTGGTTCCCGATGATTTTGAATCTTGGGCCTGTGCATTTCCGACTTTTTTCTTAGTGTTTTGACCCGCAGGTCCTTTGTTTGTTCCACCTGTCATAGCTGTCGGTTTTGGAATGGCAACTTTTACAGGGTGTTCTTCTATAGAATGCAGTAAATACCTGTTGGGGCCTTCGGCAAAAATATGATATTCTGATTTGTTTCCAGCAATCCCTAAAAATTTACCAACGACTGGGTCTTTAGAAATTTTTCCTTCTTCATCAATGAGTCCAAGGATTTGTGCATTAGTTAGTCCTTCTGGAGTTTCTGTAGGTACTCGGAATAAAATTTCCATACCTTCCATTAAGTTATCAAACTCTACACCATTGATTGGGGAAATCACCGTTTTCATATTCAATTCTTTTGGGAAGGAAGTTCTATATTGCGCGATTTGACGTTCTAATGAAGAGAGTTCACCCTTTGCTGGTTCGGTGGAAATTCCAGGAACAGAAACTTCTTGTGCCGCAGCGGCTTCATCTTCAGGTTTCGGAATGGGTAAAATCACACCCTTCATTGGGTTTTCATATCGAAACTTTGCAGTGGATAATTTGTCCACCTCTGCTTGAAGTTTTATATTTCTACCTTTGGTAGCCATAAGGATTGGGTTTTCCAAAAGTTCAGAAATATGAGAAGGATCTTTTTTTTGCCAAAGTGGAAGAAGTTCTTCTAACTTCTCTTTGGTGAATGCTCGGTGAACGGCACGTCCGATATTTTCAGAAATCGCAGGATCATAACCGCCAGATTTTCCAATATCCCCTAAGTCCGTGGAGATTTGCACATGGTCGGCAAAGGTACGAATCCTTCGAAAGGTGGGAGAAGTTCCTACGACAGCATACAATTCCATGATATGTTTTCGAATGGAAGAAACTAGAATGAGAACCATTCCGTTCAAACTGTCCAAATCGATTTTCACTTTTACAAGATAACCATCTGTAATTTTGCCTTGAAGAACTTCCTTGGCTTGTTCATCCGTAAATACGGCTTCTCTTGTCAGACCCATAAGGTCGGCTTGTCGTTTGAGTTGGTCAGCTTTTGAGTTTAATTCGGACATTATTCTATAAACAATTGTTCTTGTGTCTCAGCAGATTTAGGTAATCCACTTAAATGTACTTCCACACGCGCCACTGTTTCCTTTTTCCTTTCTGATGAATATATAGAGAGCAATCGACGATCAAAGCCAGACTGAGACAATAATATTTCTACCATTGTGATTCCCATCCCTGCTCCTTCCGTACTATCACCGTGTTCCATAAAGAACTCGAATAGATTATCATACTTTTTCGCATTAATAAACTTTTCTTTTACTCGTTCGGCCTCAACAGGCAATAATGGGAAATTATTTCTTATTTCCAGGTCGATTTTATCCTTTTTATAAATACAAGTGATCTTTACATAAAGTCCAGATTCCCTCATTTTCTTTTTATAAGAAGGAAACTTTCTTTCATTCAAACTAGATTTAAAAAATCTCATTCCCTCTTCATAATCTTTCAAATTTTGAATGTTGAGTTTGAGTTCTTCAAAAATGATTCGTTTGATTGCCGCTTTGGTTGAATTGACAATGAGTTCCTTAGCAGCGGTATAAAAGAGTTCCATCAAGTCTTCACGACCAAGAGAACTCAAAATACGGTACAGAATGTATTTTAGTTTTGCCTCACCAATATCCCCCATCACATAAGTGATCATAGAGATCTTTTTTCCCAACTCCACAGCATGATCCACAGAGGAGAAAAACTGGGGAGTTAGTTGGATCTCTTGAGACATACCGGTAAACTGAAAAAATTTGCCAACATGTAGGGGATTTGTCTAGCGAATTATCATTTCTTCAGTTGTTTACCTAGGATTTCCATCACTCCACTTAAGTTCGGTTTACAAGTTTGGATTCGGTTTTTGAGTCTCTCATCGATGTTAGGGATTTTCCCTTCATGAAATGCGAGTTTGAATTCAGTAAACTTGAGTCCATTCGCTGTGGAGATCACGACCACCGACTCACCTTTCCCCACCACACCTGATTCTACCGATTTCAAAAGTGCAGCAAGAGCCACACCAGTGTGAGGATCATTATACAATCCGTATAAATCACCACGTGCGGCGGCATTGGCCAACTCTTCTTCTGTGGCAACTTCCACAACCCCATTGAACTTCTTTAAAACACGGATGGCTTTTTTGACAGAAACAGGATCTCCGATTTGGATCGCAGAGGCTAAAGTTTTTTCCGCAGTCACAGGAGAAAAGTCCGCAAAACCTTTCTTAAACGATTCATACAGCGGACTTGCATTTTTTGCTTGTGCCAAAATAATTCTTGGTAGTTTGTCAATGAGTCCAAGTTCCAACATCATTTCAAATCCCATTCCGAGGGCCGAAACATTTCCTAAATTTCCCCCAGGAATCACAATCCAATCCGGAACTTTCCAACCTAACTGTTGTGTGATCTCAATCGAAATGGTTTTTTGCCCTTCGATTCGCAGTGAATTCATTGAGTTTGCAAGGTATATGGATTTTTCTTTCGTGAGTTCTTTCACCACGGCCATACAACCATCAAAGTCTGTTTCGAGTGCCAAAACAAGGGCCCCATTCGAAACGGGTTGGATGAGCTGCGCCGTTGAAACTTTGTTAGCTGGAAGTAAAATGATAGAAGGAATTCCGGCTTTAGCCGCATAAGATGCGAGGGCAGCCGAGGTATCTCCTGTGGATGCGCAGGCGACCGCTTGGATGGGCACACCGTCCGCAATCATTTGTTTGACCTGGCTCACAAGAACCGTCATTCCTAAATCTTTAAAAGAGCCGGTATGCGAGACTCCGCATTGTTTGACATGAAGGCTTTTTAGTCCCAAATCTTTGGCAAACCGGGATGCGTCATACAAATGAGTAGTTCCTTCCCCTGAAGTCACAATATTTTCATCCTGAATTCCAGGAAGGACCCATTCCTTTTTCCCCCAAACGCCCGAAGCATTCGGGAATTGGCTCGAACGGAACCGAGTTTCAAATTCTGATTTCCATTCGTTTGCCGAAACTTGTTTGAGACTGTCTATATCATGTTCGACATTCAAAAGTTCCCCGCAAGCTTCGCAGGAATAAATCACTTGGTGGAGGGGATAGGTTTTGCCACAAGATTCATTGGTACAACGAAACTGTGCTCGGAATTGATATTTTGTAAGTGACATAGACTTCTCTAGGCTTCAGATTTACGGAAAGTTCCTTTTCCATTCTTGAGAAAGGGGAAAAATGCACGAATGATTTTTATCGTTTTTTGATGGATATGGAAACAGAAACACATTCTCCCCGCTGGTGGGTCAAATTCAAACGGTACACTCGCCGAGGGATTTTGCTCTTTCTTTTCCTATGTTTCCTACTATTTTTGAGAATCTTTTTATTCCAAATTTATTCCATCCAAGGAAATTCCATGTATCCAACCTTAGAACATGGGTCTGTGGTTTTTGTTTGGAAAGGTGGATTTGCCATTTCTGCCAAATTTTTTGGAACACCACTCCTTTATACAGATCCTAAAATTGAAAAGTTGGATTTGGTTTTATTTGTGAGCCAAGAGGATGAGCTTGTCGTCAAACGAGTGATAGGTTTGCCAGGAGAATTTTATTCGATTGAAGGTGGGCGTGTGCTTATCGATTCGAAAGAGTTATTAGAAAACTATCTTCCGAAAGGAACCTATACAAGTGAGCCGAGTACATCTATTTTTCTAAATCGTCATAACTCACCTTTTCTTGCCATGGACAAACAAGGAAGGATTCCACCTGATTATTATCTCCTCTTAGGTGACAACAGACAATATTCAACAGACTCCCGTTCGTTTGGACTTGTCCCTGTTGAAAAAATCAAAGGCAAAGTAATTTTCTATTTCTAACGATGACAGAATACAAACAACGTTTTAAGTATATTATTCTTTTTATTCTCTCCCTTTTTGGGATTTTACTCTTCCGTGTGATTTATCTCACATACTTCAACGATAATATCATCAATCTAAAATCAAGTAAGTATGTGCAACGTGGAACCATTTACGACAGGCGAGGGATTGAACTTGCGATTTCTCGTGAATCTGCAACCGTTGGAATTGATCCCACAAATATTTATGATCCCGAACTCACCGCACAAGAGTTAGGCCCAATTCTTGGAATTCCTTCAAACAAACTGATTGATACCATAAGAGATAAACAAAATTACTTTTTATTAAAAAGGGAAATTGAACTCTCAAAAGCAGAAAAAATCAAAGCTCTGTCTCTTCCTGGTGTTCGTGTGGAAAAAGAATACAAACGAATATATCCACAAGGAAGTTTGGCCGCAAGTTTACTAGGTTTTACTGGTTATGATGACGACAAAGCACTCTCAGGCCTTGAGATGTTATTCAATTTAGAATTGTTATCCACTCCCGATGCGGAGTCCAGTAAAGGAAACAATATCCACCTAACAATCGATAGCATTATTCAATACCGATTGGAAAAATCCTTACAAAAAGCTTTTCTCCAAACTGCATCAAAACGTGGAATCGGAATGATTATGGATACGGAAACAGGAAAAATTTTGGCGATGGCATCTTATCCAAATTTTGATCCCAACCACTTCCAAGATTTTCCATTGGAATCTCATACCAATTGGTCCATCCGCCATGTGTATGAACCTGGATCGACAATGAAAATTTTCATTGCCCTTATGTTACTGAATGAAGGAAAAATCCTCACCAATGAAAGATTCCATTGTCCCGGTTATATTGAAATTGGAAAAACCATCATTCGATGCACTGACAATCATGGTCATGTCAATTTGGATGAAATTTTACAATACTCTTGTAACGTAGGAATCATCAAAGCAGCACAAAAAATTGATGAAGCAACTTACTACAATTATATGGAAAAATTTAAGTTTGGAAAACGAACTAACTTTTCCATCCACGAAGCCAAAGGATATTTACCTCCCTTAAACAAATGGAACAAAAGTACACCTTACTTTTTATCCATAGGCCAAGGCCTTTCTGTCACACCCATCCAACTCATCACTGCTGCAGCCGCAGTTGTGAATGGTGGGATTTTATTTGAACCTTCGGTTGTCTCACAAATTACCAATTCTTATGGAGAACTGGTGCATGAGTTTTCGATTAAAAATGAACTACTCGGAATCAAAGAAGGGGCTGCCAAAAAAACATTAAATGCAATGGGGAAAGCAGTTTCGCAAGGAACAGGGAAAAAAGCCTATTTAGAAAACTACTTTATTGCGGGAAAAACGGGAACTTCACAAAAAGCAAAAGCAGGTGCGGGATACCAAGCCGGTCTTTTTACTGCGAGTTTTCTTGGTTTTTTTCCCGCAGAGAAACCAAAGTATGTGGGTCTCATTGTATTTGATGAACCAGGGGGAGAGGCCCATACGGGTGGTGGGATTGCAGCACCTGTCTTTCGTGAAGTGGTGGAAAGTATCATTCCTATTGTGGAAAAAAGTGAGAAAGCACTTGTGTATCGATTGAAGGGTGAAAGAAATAAAATTTATAAACTCGATCCCAAAGTGATGCCGGATCTTAGCGGATTTACTGCGTCCGAAACCATTCAAATTGTAAAACAACTGCAACTAGAATATAAATTGGAAGGATCTGGATTTGTGAAATCGCAAGAACCAAAAGCAGGAACTTCACTTACACCAAACTCATCTATCAAAATTGTTTTGGAACCTTAAGTGAACAAATCTAATTTAGAAAAAAATTTAGCGGCACTACCATCCCAGGTAGCAGAATCAATTCTAAATTTAGAAAATCCATCCGAGCCTACGAATTCATTAGATTCCGAATCCAATTTCTCTTACCAACTAACAAAATCTAAGACGGGAGATCCAACTTTAGAATTAGATGGAGTTTGGATCCATAGCCGGTTTGATCCCAAAAAAGAAGCAGAACGATTTGCCACAGAACTTCCTCATGACGGTAGCGAACGCATTTATTTATTGTTTGGTGCTGGCCTTGGATATATCCTTCCTTACCTCATAGAAAGAGAAAAAGTAACCATCATTTGGATGGAACCACATCAGTTTTTCATTAAGGAAGCATTTCAAATTTTTGATTTTTCCAAACCATTATTAGAAGGAAACCTAATCCTCATCACAGGAGAAGGATTAGAAGACCAACTCTCCGAGGCTGTCAAAGGAAAGGGAACTCATCCTATTAGTTTTGTTCCTCATCGCGGCTCTTGGCAATGGAGAGAATCCGATTATTTAAAACTTCGTCATACCGCCGAACAGATGTTTCACAAAAAAGATGTGAACCTTGCTACCCTCACTCGGTTTGAAAAAATCTGGGCTAAAAATATTTGTTACAATCTTCCCGAATTATCTAAATTTCGTCCTATTTCCGATCTGTTTGGAATTGCAGAAGGAATTTCTATTGTGGTTTGCGGGGCAGGTCCAAGCCTATCCGAATCCATACCGGAACTAACAAAATATAGAAACCAATTTCTTCTTCTTGCGGTAGATACAGCTCTTCCCATCCTCACCTCTTTTGGTGTTGATCCTGATTTGATTTTTTCTGTCGACCCACAGGCCTTAAATAGCCAATACTTGGAAGATTATTCTGGAGATGGGATTCTTATTTTTGATCCCACATCTACTTATTTAAGTTTACGATTAGACAAAGGACCTAACAAGGGTTTTGTGACTTCTTCTCTCTTTCCTTTGATTGGACTACTGGAAAGAACAGGTAATGGCGAAATTGGATCAGTTCCTTTTGGCGGCTCTGTTTCCACCAATGCAGCCAGTCTTGCCACACTTATGGGAGCAAAATATGTTTTTTTAGTGGGGCAAGATTTGAGTTTTACCAAAGGTCTTGCTCATTCCAAAGGAGCAGTCCTCGAAGAACGATTGAACTATTTAGAATCTAGAAAGTTTCGTAGGGAAAAACATAACTACAAACAGCTGTTTGCTTTGCCCCAAAAAAAAGTAACAGGAAACTTGGGTGAGACCTATATCACCAATGAAAAGATGTTAATCTTTAAAAAATGGTTCGAAGACCATGCCAAGGAAAATCCTTGGACCAATCTCACCAAGTTTGGTGCCAAACTAGAAGGAATCCCTCATTCCGAATTTGAAAAAGTTTTTAAGAGTGATGAAAACGAAATAAAAATCCAAATCAATTTAGTACAAACTGTTCGAAATCAAATCCATGCTCAATTGAAAACGGAAATTCCTTTTTTCGATCAAAAACAATTGGTATCAGAGATAAAGTCCACAACAGAAAGTCTATTAGATTTTGCATCCACTGTGAAACGAGGGCTTATTGTTTCAGAGCGGATTTATAACCAAATCAAATTAAACCAAATCAATCCCAAAACTTTTGCAGAAGACATCAAACAAATGGACTCAATTGATGAACAGGTTTCTGGAAAAAAAGGTTTGAATGAAATTTTAAGTTTAGGAATCCAAAGGATTATTTTAACTATCACGGAAGGTTATGATGACAATTTAACTTTGGAAGAAAAAGAAAATCCCAGGTTAGCTGTGGCAAAAAAATCTTTGTTATTGTATGAGGGATTGTATACATCCGTTCAGTCTACCAAACGGATGCTCACAAAATCGCTCTATCGAATGTTGTAACTAGTTCGGTGATTCGGCTACCGATAAAACAGTAAAATCAACCCTTCTATTTTTGATTCGCCCTGCTTCTGTAGAATTGGATTCAATTTCTGCTGTTTCACCAAACCCGCGATAGTCGAGTTGAGTCGCACTGACGCCATTTTTTACTAATTCATCAAAGATAAACTTAGCACGTTCATCAGATAGGATTTTGTTTTCATCCATCTCACCAATAAAACATGTATGTCCTTTCACTCGAACACGAATCCCAGGATAGGCCTTTAATGCTTCTGCTAAGGTTGCGATTTTATCACTCGCACTCTCTTCAGTTTGCATACTTTGTTTGATGAAACGAATTTGTAAGTCATTGATATAACGAATGGCAGAAGCTCTGGATTCAAACTGGTTCGAAACTTTCCCTGGAGACAATTCCACTCGTTCCAAAGAGCGAGTTCCCGTTTCTTGCGAAAGATTGGAATTTTGACTGGCAGTTGTAGTTTGCGATTTCGAACTACGATTGCAACTACGGATTCCAAAAATAATCAGAACAATAAAAAATACTATTATCAGACCAAGTAAAACAATTCTTCCAATTCGATTTTGTTTTGGTGTGATTTGAAATTTATTCAAAGCAACTAGTTCATTGTATTCAGGCGTTGGTGCGATTTCCTCTGGTGAGGAATCACCAAATTCATAACTATCTACATAAGGAGTGAATCCTTCATCCGAAGCCTTTACGGAACGGACTGAGCTTCGTTTAACTTTGGATTCCTTTTTTACGGATGATTTGGTCGCTGATTTTTTCTTTGCAGCAGGAACCGAGATTTTTGCTGCCCATTTACGAATTTCGGAACGAAGGTATTCATCTGCTTCGGGGCTAAACTTAAAATTGTCTCGAATGTATTTAACAGTGCGTTTTTCCACATCTGTATAATCGCCACCGTCTTTGATGGCATCAAATAAGGTTTTTGCGATGTTTTTGCCAATAGGAGCTTTGCTACGTTTGGTTGCTTTCTCAACGATTTCTAACAATTCATTATCATAATGTTTACCACTGATGGTACGGTAATAACTATCTGCCACGTGAAAGCTCCTTAGTAATCATATCGACAGAGTTGGCCAATCTATCCATTCTTTTCTGGACTTTAGGAGTTGAATCCGTCCAGAAATTGGTTATTTTTAATCTTATACTGTAAAGAACCACGGCTAATTCCCAAAAGTTTGGCTGCTTCTTCCTGTGTGGAGACACGTTGGAAGGCCTCTTTGATCCAAATAGCCTCTAACTTTTCAATGGCTATATTGAGAGAAAGATTTTCAGAAGGAGAAAGTATCTCTGTTCCTACTCCAAAATTTTGAACTTTGGGTGAAACTTCCGATTCCCTTTTCCCATCTTGCAGAAATGAATGAGGTTCCAAAACCGATTCCGGTGGGACAAGAACCGCATATTGAATCACACTTTGTAATTGTCTAACATTCCCACTCCAAGGCATTCCTGTAAGTGCTTTTAATGCTTCTGTTGAAAAAGTTTTATTCCTTCCATACTGTTTGTTATATTGGTATAAAAAGTGATGTGCCAAAAGAGGAACATCTCCTCTTCTTTCTCGAAGTGGAGGCACACGCAATGGAACCTCCGCTAGGCGGTAATACAAGTCCATAGAAAAAGTTTCTTTTTGGATATCTTCTAATAAATCTCTTTTGCTACCTGTAAAAATCCGAATATTTAAAACTTCGTCCTTCTTTTTGGTCGAAGGATTCGGCATCGTTTTATCCCTTAAGGTATGAAAGAGCCTTGTTTGTAAATTGGTTGGTAAATCCCCAATGGATTCAATGTATAAGGAACCCCCGTTGGTTTGTTCCAATTTTCCTGGATTAAAAATTTTTCCACTTTGGGATCCAAATAACTCAGCTTCCAATAATTCATAACTAAGTCCCGAACAATCTACAGTCAGGAAAGGACCATTTTTTCTTTGAGAAATATAATGTAAGGCTTTGGCGACTAGTTTTTTACCAGCCCCTTCTTCTCCAATGATCATCACCGAAGTATCGGAGGGCCCCACTTGACGAATCCTATGTTTTAAAAATAAAATACTCGGATCATAACCAAGAATTTCTTCAACAGGATCTTCTTCTCTTTTGGATTTTTCAAAAGCTTCTTTGGCTATTCGTTCTTCCAAAATAACAATTGTTAATTGAGAAGCAAATAGTGTGGCTTGGTTAATGATATCGGATGAGAAAAAATTTACCTTATCCGATTCTAAGTTTAAAACTCCAACTGTCGAATCTCTTGTTAACAGAGGGATGGCAAGTTCCGAACGAACCGTTTCAATGAGTTTTACATAGTCTTTATCTAAAGTTACATCGGGAACATAGATAATTTCTCTAGTGGAAGCCGCGCGACCCGTAACACCCAAGTTGAATGGAAGTTTGGCAGCAATTTTTTTCTCCCAATCCATCCCTTTTGCGGCCACAATGGTGAGGACTTTTTCTTCCTGGTCCATAATCGAAATACTACCGGTAGAAGCTCCAAACAAAGTCAGAGTCATATCCAAAATGAAATTCAATCGATCCGTAATATTCGGAAGTTGTTGAATTTCTTTTTGGATTTTCCTTAGAGTACCGGAAATATCCTGTTTTACAGACATTTGGTTATACTTTTGCGTTTGCCTTTTGGTTTGTCAGGTATTTTAAGTAAGCAATGATAAAATCTTCTAAGTCTCCATCCATCACTGCGTGGACGTTTCCAGTTTCAAAATCGGTTCTATGGTCTTTTACCAAATTGTATGGATGGAACACATAACTTCGAATTTGCGATCCCCAAGAGATATCACGTTTTTCACCCGCTTTTTTAGCGTTTTCTTCTTCCGCTTTTTGTTTTTCCATTTCATACAAACGAGCACGAAGCATCTTCATCGCCGTGTCACGGTTTTTGATTTGGGACCGTTCCATCTGGCATGAGACCACAACACCTGTAGGGATATGTGTGATTCGCACAGCAGAGTCTGTTGTGTTGACGTGCTGTCCCCCAGCACCAGAAGAACGATACACATCCACACGAAGGTCTTTTTCTTCAATGTTCACTTGGATGTCATCATCGACTTCCGGTGTTACATAGACAGAAGCAAAGGATGTATGTCGTCTTTTATTAGAATCAAAAGGAGAGATCCGAACAAGTCTATGGACTCCGGATTCACATTTTAAATAACCAAAGGGATGGTCCCCTTGGATGTATAACGTAGCATTTTTGATACCTGCAGTTTCGCCTGGTTGGTAATCCACAAGTTCCGCACGATACCCTTTTTGTTCACAAAACCTTGTGTACATTCGCAGTAACATATCTGCCCAGTCTTGGGATTCTGTTCCACCAGCCCCTGGATGGATATTGATAAAAGCAGCTTTGCCATCATCTTTGCCGGCAAGGGCATCTAACATTTGCAAGTTTTCGAATGTTTCAAACATGCGATCAAAATCATCGTTTAATGATTTTAAACCTGCCTCACCCATTTCTTCGGATGTGAGTTCAATCAAATCAGGAAAATCGAGAAGTTCCTTTTTTAAATCCAACCAAGGATCTAACTTCAGTTGTAACTCGTTTCGTTTTTGAGTGACTGTTTTTGCTTGGTCAGGTGAATCCCATAACTTGGGATCGTTTGCTTTTTCAATGAGTGAGGATAAACGGTCATAGTCTTCTTGGAAATTTTGTGCCGTCCAATAGGATTGGAAAGTCTCAATCATTTCTGATGTTTGTTTTTTTAAGTCTTTAAGTGATCTATCCATAATGCGTAAATCCGAAGTGGAAGTTTTAAAATAGAGAATCTTTACGAAGTCGTTCCACTTCCCATTGGAATGTAGTTTCTCTGAGTTGCGGAGTATTTCCTTCTACAGTTCCCACAAGAGAATAACTTGATTCTTTTCCGTAAGTATCAGGTAAACGTTTGAGTATGAATTTACCTGATTTAATGAGTTCAATGACATGGAGTAAAAAAGGATCCTTTTCTTTTCGACTCATCTCTTCCATAGAATAATAAAAAGTAGAAAGACCTTTATAAAACCAATCGATGTATTCGTTTTTACCTTTGGGCCAAATTTGTTCCAAACGAATTTCCGATTCTTGGACAAGCGACTTACCAAGAAAAGGTTTTTGCAAAACACGACACTGGGAATAAATTTCAAAATTTAAATCCCGGTCTCCACCCTTTTCAAAATCCACACCGATCCAACGAATCCAAGATTTTTTTTCTTTGATGGATAAAGCAGGTATCAGTGCAAACAAATAACCTTGGTCTTTGAATATCCTTTCATGAGCCAGATGTTCTAAAATTTCCATCGGGATCATATAGTGGCCTTTAGCCCATTCAATCACATAAGGAATGGATTCCAATTGCAAGTATTCCGGTGGAGTTTCCGAACGAATGATATCACCAAACTGAGTTAAGATAAAAATAAAAGATAACAACTCCTGACGACTAAGACCCGAAAGCACACTTACAGATCCACTTAAGTTTTGAAGCGCACGGCGAATCATAAGATGTTGTTGGAGTTGGGTTTGATTTTCAGACAAAATAATCCCTAGATGTTTTTCAAAATTGCGAAGGCTAACACGTTCACAATTTTTAAAATTACCAGAGATACTAAATGGCATTAGAGAGCACGCCTTCCTATGTCTTTTCTATAAAATGTATCTGGTGCTTTGATTTTCCCTAAAAACGCATAACAATCATAAATGGCATCTTTTAGAGAATTTCCAAAAGAAGTGATTCCGAGAATTCGTCCACCATTTGCCAAAATTTGGTTTTCTTGGCTTTTCGTTCCCGCATGGTAAACCACCACATTCCCTTCGTTTGGTGGGATCTCCAGAGGCATCCCTTTTTGTGGGGCGTCCGGATATCCTTTCGCTGCAAGCACCACAATGGCAGAGGATCCTTCTTTTAGTTTTAGATTTCTCTCAGGGAGATTTCCTACCGCTGAAGCATAAAATATAGGTAAAATATCTTCATCCAACAAACGAAGTACACATTGCGTTTCTGGATCTCCGAAACGACAATTAAACTCCACTACATTGGGGTTTCCTTCTTTGGTAATCATAAGACCAACATAAAGTAGTCCTTTATAAGGATGGCCCGAATTGCGAAATTCAGCTAACATTGGTTCAATGACGAGTTCCTTAACTTTAGATAGAACAACATCTGTCACAATCGGTGCTGGTGCATAAGCACCCATCCCCCCTGTGTTTGGACCAATGTCTCCATCATAAGCTCGTTTGTGGTCTTGGGCCGCAGGAAGGCACATATACCTTTCTCCGTCAGTGATGACAAAGAGAGATGCTTCTTCGCCTTCTAAAAAGGATTCCAAAACTACCTTGTTCCCACTTTCCCCAAACTTTGATTCTAAAAATATTTCATCTAATGCTTGTTTTACTTCCTTCATTTCGAAAGCAACAGTGACACCCTTTCCAGCAGCAAGGCCATCCGCTTTGACAACCAAGGGTAACATTTCTTTTTGGGCATAACTCCAAGCAGATTCATGATCTGTAAATACAGCAAAGGAGGCAGTAGGAACTTTGGCACGTTTCATCATTTCTTTGGCAAAGTGTTTACTTCCTTCCACTTGCGCGCAATAAGCAGAAGGTCCAAAACAAGGGATACCTATTTCAGCACACCAATCAGAGAGTCCATTGACAAGAGGATCTTCTGGGCCAACGACAACAAGGTTGGTTCCTGAAGATTTTAGATAATCAAAAAATTTGGATTTATCAGTGATGGATATATCATTTGCATCCAATAATAAATCTTTTGCAAAACCACCGTTCCCAGGAAACACCTTAAGAGATTCCAATGATTTTGATTTAGAGATAGCATCCGCTAACGCATGTTCTCTTCCGCCACTTCCAATGAGTAAAACTTTAAATTTATGATCCAATTTTTTCTAAAGCCCTTACCGTACTTTCTAGTTTCTCTTTCCAGGTATTATACTTTTCTCTTTCTTTTTCTACGACGTCCGGTTTTGCTTTTTCTAAGAACGATGGATTGTTGATTTTGTTTTCCAACTTTTCCATTTCCAATTGGATTTGTTTTTTCTCTTTTTCCAATCGTTGTTTTTCTTTTTCAAAATCAAAAATACCTTCTAAAGGAAGAAAAATTTCTCCAATCGAAAAAGCACCTACGGAATCTGTATTTTTTGCTTCATAAGAATCTAAAAATTCCAAACTCTCTGCTTTAGAAAGTTGAAGGATGGATTTAATTTCTCGTTCCATCATTTCTTTTAATTCTTTATGGCCGCACTTGATGATAACCTTACATTTTTTCTCAGGTTTAACTCCGAGTTCTGCGCGCATGTTTCGGATCTTTGTGATGATCTCTCGCACCAGTTCCATTCGAACCACAGCTGGTGCGGAATCAGAAACTCCATACGGTTTTGGAAATTCAGTTTTTGCAAGTTCGGTAGTCTCAAGTAAGGAATGAATTTCTTCCGTAATGAAAGGCATAAACGGATGGAGAAGTCCGAGTGATTTTTTTAATATACTGACAAGAACAAACCGCGCTTTCTCTTGTGATTCGGGAGTTACATTTCCATACACACGAGCTTTGGTTAATTCCAAATACCAATCACAGAACGATCCCCAAACAAAATCATAAACAGCATTTGCCATTTCGAAAAATAGATAACCGGAATAAGCTTTTTCATACTTACTAAGCATCCGATCAAACTCATTCAAAATCCAAAGGTCAGTATCTTCTAAAGAATTAAGTTCTGGTTCTTTAGCCTCGAACTCTTCCGGTAGGTTCATAAAAATAAACCGGCTTGAGTTCCAAATTTTATTACAAAAAGATCTATAACCATCTAACCGCGATTCGTCGAAAAGAATGTCCTTTCCTTCTGGTAAAACGGCTGCGAGAAAAAATCGAAACGAATCGGTTCCGTATTTAGTCATCATGTCCAAAGGATCGACTACGTTTCCAAGGGACTTACTAAACTTCTTACCATCTTTATCACGAACAAGGCCATGAATGAGAACCTTTTGAAAAGGAACATCCCCCATAAATTTGAGACCGTTCATAATCATCCGTGCCACCCAGAAGAAGATGATATCAAATCCAGTCACGAGTACGGAAGTAGGATAGTATTGTTTGAGTTCTTCCGAATTTTCAGGCCAACCAAAAACCGTGAAAGGCCAAAGCCCGGAAGAGAACCAAGTATCCAGAACGTCTTCATCTTGTTTGATGGTCTCTTTGGTTACTGAAATTCCTTTTTTAGAAAATAAAGATACCGCTTCTTCGACGGATTCAGCCACCACCATCTCACCGTTTGGTGCATAATACGCAGGAATTCTATGACCCCACCATAGTTGGCGAGAAATACACCAATCGCGGATATTTTCCATCCACTCAAAGTATGTTTTTTCCCACATTTTTGGTTGGAATTGCACCTTTCCTGATTTCACAACTTCAATAGCTGGTTTTGCAAGAGATTCAATTTTTACAAACCATTGAGTCGATAACAACGGTTCGATGACCGCACCACCTCTTTGGTTGTGACCCACACTATGGATATGGGTTTCTATTTTTTCAATATAACCATTGGCTTCTAACTCTTCCACAACTCGTTTGCGAGCTTCGAACCGGTCGAGTCCATTGTATTTACCTGTATGTTCGTTGAGAGTCCCATCCAAGTTCATAATGTTGATTGGAGTGAGTTTCAAACGAAGTCCCGCTTCATAGTCATTGATGTCATGGGCCGGAGTGATTTTCACAAGCCCCGATCCAAATTCTTTATCTACAAAGGAATCAAACAAAACGGGGATTTCTTTACCCGCAATTGGTAAAAATACAAACTTATCTTTTAAATCCGTATAACGTGCATCATCTGGGTGGGCACAAACTGCCACGTCACCAAACATGGTTTCGGGTCTTGTGGTTGCGACAACGATGTATTCCCCTTTGGTAAGGGTTTTTGGATCTTTCGATTTAAATTCTGCTTTTGGATATTTGATATGATAGAGTTTGCCTTGTTTTTCTTTATACTCTACTTCAATGTCTGAAATTGCAGTTTTCGTGACAGGACACCAATTGATGATCCGTTCACCGCGGTAAATCAATCCTTCATCATACAAACTACGAAATACTTTAATGACTGCTTTGGAAAGACCTTCATCAAACGTAAATCGTTCGCGTGACCAATCTACCGATTCACCGAGTAACCGTTGTTGCTTGGCAATCATTCCACCGGAGTGTGCTTTCCATTCCCAAACTTTTTCAATAAATCCTTCGCGAGTAAAATCAGTTCGAGACTTTCCTTCTTTTCCTAACTCACGTTCCACAACCACTTGTGTTGCGATTCCAGCGTGATCCATTCCAGGAACCCAAACTACATTTTTACCTTTTTTACGTTCGATACGAATGATGATGTCTTGGATGGTATGATTGAGTGCATGACCAATGTGTAAATTCCCTGTAACATTTGGTGGAGGGATGACGATCGAAAATGTTTCTTTGCGAGAAGAGTCAGGCGCGAAGGTTTTTTTTTCTTCCCAGGTTTTTATCCATTTGGGCTCTACAGATTCGGGATCGTAACGGTCAGGTAGCTGTGATTTCATAGGGTCTTTGGATTTCTTGCACTTTACTATGTTTCGTAAAGAGTTTAGGGGTCAAGGATGAAACAGCAACCAAGGTTCGCATTGACAGAAAGGAGAGGCAAAAGAATCTGGTTGGCATGAACGCAAAAACAGCAAAAATTCTCGGCAAATATGCAACCTTCAAAGGTGTTTCAGAAAAACAATTGAAACGTGATTGGTTGTCTCTTTCCCATATTGAGAAAGATAAAAAAAGACAAGAAATCCTTAAAGAAATCGCTAAGAAATAAGATTGGCGGAAGATTTCTTCCGCACCGTTTTTATGGAACGCAAGTTTCACATTCTTTTCACTCTCCTTTTTTTCGGATCTTCCTTCCTAAGCCTTTCCCATTGTTCCAAACAAAGTGACATAATACTTTCTCAATACGAAGAAAGTCTGGCGATTGCCAAGGACTCAAACCGAAAACTCATCGTGGTTTTTGGTGCTGACTGGTGTCCCGATTGCAGAGCGTTGGAGGGAATTTTTCGGGAACCAGAACCGAAGGCCCTACTCACAGAGAATTTTTTAATCCTAAAAGTGGACGTGGGCCGCTTTGATAAAAACCTAAGTCTAAATGAAAAACTAGGGAACCCGATTGAAAATGGAATCCCTGCTCTCGTTGTCATTGACCCAACAGGAAAAATTCTTACCTCTACCAAAGGAGGAGAATTCTCTAACGCCAGTAAGATGACAAAAGAACAAGTTTTAGAATATTTATATCGCCTTTAGGAGAAGGTTGCCAGTGCAACCTACATGTTTATGTACCAAGTCCAAATCTTTAAAAATAACTTTGTTTCGAACTTTAAATCTCAGTCCTTTTTCAAAAATTTCATTCAATATCTAATCCTTCTTCCCATCCTTATTTTCAACTTATCTCTTTTTGCCGAGGAACCAACCACTCCACCATTGGTTCTTGGAAATACCCTTCCTGAAATCAATTATACCAACCAATGGGAAGAACCAAGCCCCATTCCTCTTGAGACAACGAAGGTCATCTTTATTTCTGATATGGATGCCAGTAAAATCATCCATCCCATTTTAGAAAAAGAAGGTAAAGGATATTTGGAAGGAAGACATGCAGTGATTATTTCAGACATTCATAAAATGCCTAGCCTCATCACTAAATTTGTAGCACTTCCAAAAATGAAATCCTATCCGTATACTCTTCGTTTGGTGAGAGAAGAAAAAGTAGCAGATCCCTTTCCAAGAACAAAAGGATCTTTAACCTTAATTCAGCTAAAAGCCGGTAAAATCACCAAAATTCAAATCACCAACTTGGAAACAGAGATTCGTTCTTTTTTGGAAACACCACAGGGCAAATAAATTAGCTATTTTCGTATTTGTTTTTAGAGAACCTATTCAAAGTTTAATGCCATTAAACTAACATTTACTGAAAAAACTAATTTTTTACATGGAAATGTAAAATCGTCTTGATAAAGACATTCTATATTGTAAAAATCTCTCCCTAAGTCTATTTTTAGTTGTGAGAGAAATACTATGGCATTTCCTAAAGTTTGCGTCATTGGGGCCGGATCTTCCGGTATAACAGTCATTAAATCACTTAAGGAAAATGGAATTCCTTTTGATTGTTACGAAAAAGGAAGTGATGTAGGTGGGAACTGGCGTTACAAAAACGACAATGGTCTCAGTAATATTTACAAATCCCTTCATATCAACACACACCGGGATCGTATGGAATACCGCGACTTTCCGATGCCAAAAAATTACCCAGACTACCCGAATCACGAACCTATTCAAAATTATTTTTTATCTTATGTAGATCACTTTGGACTTCGCAAACACATCCAATTCAAAAATGGAATCAAAAAAGCAGAACGCACTGAAGACGGACTTTGGAAAATCACTCCCGAAAAAGGACCAACCAAATACTATGACGCGTTAGTCGTTGCCAATGGGCATCACTGGAGTGAACGTTGGCCGGATCCTGCCTTCCCTGGGAAATTTTCTGGTCAAGTAATCCATTCACATTCCTATGTTGATCCAAAAACACCTGTTAACTGCGAAGGAAAAAACGTAGTCGTCCTAGGAATGGGAAATAGTGCGATGGATATTTCTGTGGAACTTTCGAGGCCTGGGGTTGCCAAAAAAGTTTTTTTATCGGCAAGACGTGGTGCTTACGTCATTCCCAATTATCTTTTTGGAAAACCTTTAGATAAATTAACCGAATACACACCACATTGGGTTCCTTTTTTTATCCAACAAACACTTGCTCACCTACTCATTCGTTTTGGGGTTGGAAAAATGGAAGACTTTGGTTTGCCAAAACCAGATCATAAATTTGGTTCCGCCCACCCAACCATCTCTCAAGATTTGCTTGTTAGGTTAGGACGAGGGGATATCAAACCAAAGCCAGTCATCACAGAACTCAAAGGGAAAAAAATCGCCTTTGCCGATGGAACCGAAGAAGAAGCAGATGTTCTCATTTATTGTACGGGTTACAATATTAAGTTTCCTTTCTTTGATGAAGATTTTTTATCAGCACCAAATAATTATATTCCTCTTTATTACAAAATGATCAAACCAGGAATTAATAATTTGTTTTTTGTCGGCCTTATGCAACCGTTAGGTGCGATTATGCCACTCGCAGAATGCCAAGGAAAATGGATAAGCCAATATCTTACTGGAAATTATGTATTACCTTCTAAAGAGGATATGGAAAAGGCCATCGAACGCGACCAAACAAAAATGCAAAAAAGGTATGTGAGTAGCACACGCCACACCATCCAAGTGGATTACGATTCATTCCTTTATGAGATGAAAGAAGAAATGGCAATGGGCAAAAAAAGATCGGCAAAACTCGGAAACCATTTGCCAATCGAAGCACGAGCGGAATTCCTTTCGGAAGGACGTCATGATTCTTCTAAACCTTCGAGATCTTCTAAAAAGAAACTGGTTCGCAGCAGATAACTTTTATTTTCCTTTCTTTTTCACAATCTGTCTTTCTCTCCTTGGGACAGGTTGTGTTTCTAAAGGTTATTCTTACCAAGGAAACCCTTTGTTCGGTTGGATGGAATCTTCAGGCGAAGTCCGTACCACAGACCCCTTTCCCATATTAAAACGTTATCCTACTTTCCAAGCCACAGACTTTGAATTTCCTGTAGGGGGGAAGTATGCAGAAGGATATTACTTAGCCCAAAAGTTCGGAGCCGAAAATGGAAAGTTTGGTGGTAGAAAACATTTAGGCGAAGATTGGAATGCAATGACGGGAGGTGATAGTGATTATGCGGCTCCTGTTTATTCCTTTGGGAATGGAGTGGTTTCCGAAATTGCCGACTATGGCGGTGGTTGGGGAAAGGTGGTTCGGGTTGTCCATTATCACAATGTAGGAAATGGAAAGTTTTGGTATTTAGAATCAGTTTATGCTCACCTTCATACCATTGACGTTGAACCAGGACAATTGGTAAAAAAAACAGAATGGATTGGAACCATTGGAGATGCTGGTGGCAATTATCCGGCACATCTACATTTCGAACTCCGTTCTAAAATTGGTGGGTTGTTAGGTGGGGGATATGCCCTGAAAACTGATGGTTTTTTGCCACCAACCAGGTGGCTTATGCAGTACGGGCCAAAGGATAAATCCTTTTCTGAAGAGAGTTTTCAGTATCTAATCGAAAAAGGGGGAACTCTCTAATCGATAGTTTCTAATTTATGAAATTAAAAACTACTGATAAAACTCAACACTTCGTCTTCTTTTTCGGCATTTGTGTCATAAAAATTACAATGGATTTCATATAGAGGTTCATTCTCTACTTTTTGGCACTTTAATATTTTCACAAGAAAGTCAATAGAACCGGTCATAGAAATCATTTTTAAGGAAATTTTCATAATGGAAGGCACCTCAATGTCATAAGGGTGAAAAAACATAATCCCCCTGGCACTGATATGTTTCTTAGAATCATAATCCTTAAGTTGTTCCAATTGAATTTCGAATGTAGCTGGAATTTCTGTGTAATGATTTGGCTTCATAGGCTTGGTATATACTGCAACAAACATAGTAAATTGATACTCTCATTCAATTACTATTTTATTACGTTCCTATAAATCTTTATGCAAAAATGATATTAAAACCAGCAAGGAGGACAATCAGTCCAACACCCCAGGCTAAAATTCTTGGATCCCAAAAGGGATTGGATTGGTCTCTATCGGAATAGATCAAACCTTTAAGGTCCTTATTTGGATCTTCCTTCTCGATAAAACTCACGATCACCATTGTCACAAAACAAACCAATCCAGAATAAATAGCTCCATAAAAATTAGAAACCATATCCGATTTGTAATATACTACTTCTAATGAATATAATAGAAAATGAACAAGCCCAGTTCCCGTTCCGAGTAACATCCCGTAAAACGCACTCCATCCGGAAGCTCTCCGCCAAAACATTCCTAACAAAAATATAGAAATGAGCGGAGCACTAAAAAAGGAAAATAGTAACTGAATATAATTCATAATATTCTCAAACTGCATGGCAATATAAGATGCAAAAATTGCAAAAAAGATCGCAAACATGGTGGAACGTTTTCCTATCTTTAAATAATCTTCATCTTCTTTATTTTTATGAATGTATGTTTGATAAATATCATAAGTAAAAATAGTATTCATTGCAGTTATGGAACTAGACATACCAGCCATAAAAGCAGCAAGGAGTGCTGTAGTCCCAAGACCCAACATTCCCGAAGGATAAAAGTTCTTTAATAATATTAAAAAACTTTTATTATATTCACCGTTCATTTCTTTAGAAAATTCTGTTAGTGCAATTAACCCAGGTATTACGGTTAAAAAAGGTAAAAACAATTTGAACATGGCTCCAATGAGTGGAGTTCTTCTGGCTGCCCTATAATCTTTTGCAGCCATTGCCCTTTGCACTTCCGTAAAACCACAAGTCCAATAAGAAAAAGATAATACAAATCCAAGTCCCACCGTAACACTTAACAAATCCCAACCTAGTTCATTCTGTCCGTTGATAAGCCCATGCCACATATGTTTGTGTGAATTTGGAATTTTTTGCATAAGCCCATCCCAACCACCTAACCTTGTTAAACCGATAATCACTAGAGGAAACAAACCAAGAACCGTTAAAAAAAATTGCATGACTTCTGTATAAATAGATGAACTTAAACCCCCAAAGTATGTATAAACCAAAACAATGGCTGCACTAAACAGAATAGAAAGATGAGGGTTCCAACCAAACATGGTTTCAAAAACCAAAGACAATGAATAAAGATAAATTCCAGAACCAAGAGCCAAAGAGAGTAAAGTGATCAGTGAATTCAGCAAATGCGCCGGTCGATTGAAACGGTAACGAAGGTATTCAGGAACACTTCTGATTTTTGAGGAGTAATAAAAAGGCATCATAAAGATCCCGAGAAAAATCATCCCTGGAATCGCCCCTAAATAATAAAAATGGAAAGTCAAAAACCCATATTCGGCACCACTGGCGCTCATTCCTAAAAGTTCAAGGGCAGAGATATTGGCAGAAATAAAGGCAATTCCCGTAATCCAACTGGGAATCATGCGACCTGCCAGAAGAAAATCGCTCGATTGGTTCATGGACTTTTTGAGAAGAACCCCAATCACAACCATAAATCCAACAAAAACCAAAAGAATCAGATAATCGATGGGAGCGAGGGTGACAAACATACGCTCGTAAGAAACGAGAAATTGGTGCTTTGTAAAGAGGAAATCCCGAATCCAAACCTTTTGTGATTATTTTCCTTCAAAAAATTCCAGACCGACCGACATTCAAGGTAACTCTTTGACCGAAAAAGACTTTTCGAATTATGTCACATTGATAGATTCGGAACCACCAGGAGGATCTATGTTCTATCTTCTTTTAGCCCTTCTCCACGAAGACTATTCGTCTGGAAGAATCGATTTTTCTACCTATTTCGAAAATACTGTCCTTCTTGCCCTAGACCACGAACGCATTAAATCCAATCTCGAACAAAGCAAAGCCGCTTAATTTTAAATCTTACATAAGAAACCTGGGATTTCCTGCCAGGTTCTCTACGGAATTTTCTCCTTGTTCTAGGAAGTCCGATCTGTACGGTAACAGAAAAATCATATCTCAGGAAGATTAAATGACATCGGCCAAACTCCTTACTGCCACCCTCCAAAATTCACAAAAATTTTTCCTTCAATTTGGAGGACAGGGTTCACCTTATCTCAAAGAACTCGTAAAATTATACGCAGAACCAGAACTCAAAGAATTTTTCGAAACAAGTTTCAAAACCATTGCTGAAATTGCTGCTCGTGATGGCAAAAGTCCACTCCTTAATGAAGGATTTGATTTCAAATCTTGGATTGAAAATCCAGACGGCGCTCCTTCTGAAGATTATTTAGCTCGCGCACCGATTTCTGTTCCGGGAATCTTTATGACTCAAATTGCTAATTACGTTTTGGTTTCAAAACGTGGTTATCCAACTGCGGAACTGATCAAAGCAACCGGTGCTGCCAGTGGACATAGCCAAGGGGTGATTGCCTCTGCCCTTGTTGGCCTAGGAAAAGACGGAGCTGATTTCCTAAATGCATATTCTGATTTTTTAAGATTTGTTTTTTATTTAGGATTTAACGGACAAAAAGTTTATCCTAACTTTGTAGTCTCAGAAGAAGTAGTAAAAGAAAATGAAGCCAATGGTGACAAAAACCCAGCACCTATGGTTGCAGTGATTGGTTACACAAAAGATGAGTTAGAAGAAAGAGTGAAAAAAACTAATGATTCTCTTGGACTCAAAGGTCAAGACACAGTTTTCATTTCTCTTTACAACACTCCAGATTCCATGATTCTTTCTGCACTTCCTTCATCTCTTCTTGCATTCCGTAAACAATGGAAAGCGGAAATGGACGAAAAGAAATTTAAGTTTGTTTATTTGAAAACAACTGCACCTTTCCATTGCCCATTTATGGAAACATCACTTGATAAATTCAATGCAGAAGATGCATCTGTGGTTCCTTTCCCATACACTGGTGCTGATCTAAAAGTTCCTGTATATAGTATCTTTGATGGTCACAACTTACAAAAAGACGGAAACCTTCGAGACATCCTTTTTAAAATGGTCCTTATTGAGCCACTTTACTGGGATTTGGCGATTGCTCCTATTTTCAATGACAGTGCCATTAACACCATCATTGACTTTGGACCAAGTGTTGTGAGCCAAAGACTTACTGGTGGACACTTAAAAGCAAAAAATATCGAAAAACAATCATTATGCGCATCTAATGCAAAGGAATTAAAAGTAATTCTAGAAGCATAATGAATCCATCCACTGCTCGGGCCGCTTCCAAATTAAATTTAATCCGCCTTCTGGCTTCCCATCCGGAAGGGCTTGGGTTAGAGGAAATTCAAAGTGTCACGGGTCACAAATCAATCGCAGCCCTCAAAAAAGATTTGGGGGAACTGTATATGATTGAGATGTATCCTTATTCACCGACCGATGCCGTGGATTTAGATTTTGATGGGAAGAAAGTAAAAATACGACTCCCCGTTGCCGTTGATTCCGCACTCCCTCTTTCTCCAAAAGAATGGTCATTTCTTAGATCTCTTCTGGTTTCCCAAAAAACTAAAGAAGGCTCCGAACTCAATCGTTCCATTTTAAACAAAATTGATTCGGTCATTCCTTCCGGTGATTGGTCACCTTATCAAAAAACAAAAGAAACCATCATAAAAGCGATAAATGACAAAAAAACACTAACGATTGTTTATTGGAAAAGAGATACAAAGGAAAAAGAAACTAGAACCTTGGCTCCTTGGTTGTTGTGGGAAGAAAATGATTCTTATCTTTTGGCTTATGATTTAACAAAAGAAGGATTCCGATCCTTTCGTTTGGATTTTATTTTAAATATTGTCATAGCAGATACAAAATACCCAACTCTTCCTGATACCGCAGAAGAATTTCTGCAGGGTTTTAAACAACTGTTCGGTAACGATAAAGAAAACAATACATATGCAAAGTTATGGATTACTGATTCTGCTTCTTACCATTTAGGATTGAAACTTAACCTACAAACAACAGGAAACCAAAAACAAATCGGGGATACTTTATATCGAGAATTCCAAGCACCGATCCGAGATCAAAACTGGTTTATTCAAACTATTTTAGGATACGGCACATCTGTCCTAGTTTCCGAACCTCTGGAAATTAAAGAATCCATTCGGTTTCATTTACAATCCATCGCACTATCGAAACAAAACCTTACCACTCAGTCTTAGGATTTTTATTTGGAAACCATAGCGAAGGGAAAGATTAACATTGGTTTGATGATTCCCTATAAACGGGAAGATGGACTTCACGAAATACGGAGTGTCTTTGTCCCTATTAGTTTTGGGGATCCGATGAAAATCCAAATCACTGCCAATACAAACTCTCCCGATTCGGAAATACACCTAACATCGGAAAATTATCTTCATGGGTATCGGCATTCCAAGTTTGAAGAAGTCTCGGAAAGAGGTGATTTTACTCGAAATCTTCTTTATAAAGCCTTCCAAAAAATTTCGGCCCACCTTCGGGAACCTGTTTCCATTTCGATTTATCTAAAAAAATACCTACCTCCCGAAGGGGGAATTGGCGGCGGGAGTAGCAATGCCGGGCTTTTCCTGAAGGAAATCTTTCCTTGGACCCAACTTTCCAAAGAAGAGGAGATTTCCCTGGCAAAATCCGTTGGGGCCGATGTCCCTTTTTTCCTCCAATCCTCCCCTTGTTTTGTGAGTGGGATCGGTGAGGTGCTCGAACCTATAACTGTGAGCCAAGGGACAGGGATTTTGGCCATTCCACCCTTCGGACTTTCTACAGCTTCTATGTACGCAGGCCTTCAAAAAAGTTTACAAAAACCCTATGGTTCCCAAGTATGGAAATCTCTGGCAGAGGATTTAATTCGAAGTCTTCAGGTCGGGGATTGGGCATACCTGCAAAACAGGCTCGAGAACGAGTTTGAAAAAATCGCTTTTCAGACCCAACCCTTACTAAAGGAATTGAAATTAGGGTTCTATGAGTCGGGAGCAGTCTATGCCTCTTTATCAGGTTCGGGTTCTTGCTTTTACGGCATTTATCCATCCGATAGGGAAAGAGACGAAGCCCTTTCCATTGTCTCTAATCGATTTCCTGATATGGAATTTCGAACGTTCTCTTTTTAGAAACTGGCCTGTAGCCAAGCGGTAAGGCAGCGGTTTTTGGTATCGCCATTCCCTAGGTTCGAATCCTAGCAGGCCAGCCAGTTTTAAAAGATCCGATAGAACGAACGATGAACCTACATAATACTGTAACTGCTGTTATTTTGGCGGCGGGGAAAGGAACTCGAATGAAGAGTGAGCTTCCCAAGGTTGCGGTTGTACTGAACGAATCTCCACTTTTAATTCACGTTCTTCGAAATATCGAATCCGCCGGCATAGGCCGAAAGGTAGTGGTTGTCGGTTACCGCAAAGATATCGTTACCGATATCGCAAAATCATTTCCCGGTGTGGAATTTGCAGAACAAACCGAACAATTGGGAACTGGCCATGCAGTGATTTCTGCAGAGAAACAATTAGCACCATACACTGGTTATACGATTGTTGCTTGCGGCGATGCCCCACTTATTTCAGCTAAATCATTTTCCGAACTCATAGAGCTTCACAAAGCCAATGGATATTCTGCGACTGTACTTTCCGCTAAGATGGAAAACCCAACAGGATACGGTCGTATCATTCGTTCTTCCGATGATGGCAGCCTTTTAAGAATTGTAGAAGAAAAAGATGCAAGTCCTGAAGAAAAGGCCGTTAACGAAGTAAATACAGGAACTTACTGTTTTAATACAGAAGATTTGTTTACTGCCTTAAAACAAATCGGCAACGACAACGCACAAAAAGAATATTACCTGACAGATGTGATCAAAATTTTCAGATCTTTGGGGAAAAAGGTCGGTGCAAAAACTTTGGCAAATGCTTTAGAAAGCCACGGTATCAATTCTCCTGATGATTTGGCTCTTGCAAAACAATATATAGATAAAGGGTTGGTTGGAGTATGAATCCCAGCGAAGTAGTTGTATTTTCTGGAAATGCAAACAGACCTCTTGCCGAGGAAATTTGTAAACACTTAAACATTCCGAACGGCCAAATCTCAGTCAAAAGATTTTCCGATGGAGAAAGTTCTGTAAAAATCGAAGAAAACGTTCGTGGACGTGATGTATTCGTAGTACAATCCATTAGCTTTCCAGCAAACGACAGTTTGATGGAACTTTTACTCATTATTGATGCCGCAAGAAGAGCCTCTGCTCGTAGAATCACTGCAGTCATTCCTTATTATGGATATGGACGCCAAGACAGAAAAGTGGAACCAAGGGTTCCGATTTCTGCTCGTATGGTTGCCGATTTAATCGAAACTGTTGGTCCAGATCGTGTTCTCACAATGGACTTACATGCTGACCAAATCCAAGGATTCTTTCGTATTCCTGTGGATCATTTGTATTTTTCACCAGTCCTTGCTGAGTACATCAACTCTCTTAATATGGAAGACCTTGTGATTGTTTCGCCAGATTCTGGTGGAGCCGAAAGAGCACGTAACTTTGGCAAAAAAGTAAACGGATCTCTTGCCATCATTGACAAACGTAGACCAAAAGCTAACGAGTCTGTGGTGATGCATGTCATTGGTGAAATCAAAGATAAAAACTGCTTATTACTCGATGATATGATTGATACAGGTGGAACCATTGCCAAAGCAGCCACTGCATTGTATCAAAATGGAGCAAAATCGGTATTATGTTGTGCCTCTCACGGAGTTCTTTCCGGAGAAGCACCTGCCAAATTGAATGAAGCCAACTTCAAACAAATTGTGCTCTCAAATTCTATCGTCATTCCGGAGACCAAAAAAATAAATCACTTGAAAACGCTCTCCATCGCCCCACTCTTTGCTAAAGCCATCGAGCGGATTCATAACGAAGAATCAATCTCTAGTCTGTTTTCATAACTTTAAGGAACATAATCATGGAAAAAATCAGTATCAAAGCACAAACAAGAACTTCTAAAGGAAAAGGTCCTGCTAGAAGAATGCGTGTGGAAGGTTTAGTACCGGCAAACATCATCGGAAACGGTGAAGCAAGATCGGCAAGTGTTGTCGAAAAAGAAATCCAAAGACTCATCGACTCAGGAATTCGTAAGGCAACTCTTATTGACCTCGAACTTGATGGTAAAACAGAAAGAGTTTTCGTAAAAGAAATCCAAAGATTTCCACACACTGGCCAAATCCGCCATATCGACTTCTTTAAAGTAACTCCTGGTAAAAAGATTCTTACAACAGTAGCTATCAAAACAACTGGTGTTGCTAAAGGTTCTAAAGCAGGTGGACAGTTCGAACATTTAGTTCACGAAATCAAAGTTAAATCTACTCCAGAAGACTTAACTGACGTAATTACTTTAGATGTAAGCGGTTTAGATATCGGAAATATGATTAAAGTTTCCGAGTTACCACACCCTGCTTCTTGGGAAATTCTTGTGAATGGTGATCCGATTGTTGCTTCTTGTAACAAAACAAAAGCGATCCTTGCTGCTGAACGTGCTGAAAAAGCGGAAGCAGATAGCAAAGGCAAACCAGCAGCTAAAAAAGCGGCTAAGAAGTAAGAACAACTTTTAAGAACCAATGAAGTTAATTGTAGGGCTAGGAAATCCTGGCGATAAATATAACAACAATCGATCTAACATTGGTTTTAAGATTCTCGATGTCATAGCGAATAACATTGGCATCGAAATCAAAACTAAAAAGAAAAAATCGCTCATCGGTCGTGGTGACTTCGAAGGGGACGAAGTGGTTTTACTCAAACCACAAACCTTCAGTGACCTTTCTGGTGAGTCGGTTCTCTATATTGCCTCCTTTTTAAAAATCCAGGTAAAAGACATCGTTGTCATCCATGAGGACGTCGGGTTAGAACTCGGCCAAATTGTGGTCACCAAAGGTGGTGAAAATGACGTCAACCCTGGGGTCAACTCGGTTTCTGTCTCATTACGATCCCCCAATTTTATACGAATTCGGATCGGTGTTCTTAATTCAAGCTTCGATCCTAAAAAAAGAGAAGAATTTTTACGTGAAGATTTTGAGCCATTAGAGAACCTGAGTTTGATACAGATCATCAATGACGCCGAAGCGGCGATTCGTTCCATATCCATGGGGGATATTGACGAAGTGATTCAGAAATATCACCTTTGATTTCAGTCTAATCATCGAGAAGTCTTTACATGAATAAAAACATCAAAACCGTATTTCTATTTTTACTCGTATTCCTTGTCATTTTGGCAACGGTTTATAAAGGTCAGGACTTCGCCGGTAAACCCGACGAAATCAGTTATTCCGATTTTTTGAATATGGTGGAACCCATCGAAGGGAAAAAGCCAATTGGAAAAATTACTTCCAAAGATGGAAAGGAAACTTCCGCCAAACAACAAATCATCATTGATCGCGAACTCATTGAAGGTTGGTATATTCCTGAAAATAGTAAGGACAACAAACCAAAACTTTTCAAAACAAACGTAGCACAAGTAAACGATGATTTGGTGACAAAACTTCGTAAGTCACGTCTTAGTTTTACTGCGAAATCTACAGAAGAAAATAAATTTTGGAGTGTTGTCTCTGGCATCATTCCATGGTTATTTGCTCTCGGTATTATTTGGTTCATTATGATGCGCCAACTCCAAGCCTCTGGCAACAAAGCATTTACCTTTGGTAAGTCTCGTGCCAAGATGAATGTGGATCCAAAAGTCAAAGTGACTTTTAACGATGTTGCTGGATGTGAAGAAGCAAAAGTTGAATTACTAGAAATTATTGAATTTTTAAAAGATCCAAAAAAATTCCAAGCCATTGGTGCAAGAATTCCTAAAGGTGTTCTGCTTGTGGGTCCTCCAGGAACTGGTAAAACCTTACTGGCAAAAGCGGTTGCTGGTGAAGCGGGAGTTCCATTCTTCTCCATTTCTGGATCTGACTTTGTCGAAATGTTTGTGGGTGTGGGAGCTTCTCGTGTCCGTGATTTATTTGACCAAGGAAAAAAGAATGCACCTTGTATCATCTTTATCGATGAGATTGATGCTGTTGGTCGTCTTCGTGGTGCAGGCCTCGGTGGTGGACACGACGAGAGAGAACAAACCCTCAATCAGATGTTAGTCGAGATGGATGGATTTGAAATGAATGAAGGTGTGATTGTCATGGCGGCTACAAACCGTGCCGATGTCCTTGACCCAGCCCTCCTTCGTCCCGGTCGTTTTGACAGACAAGTGATTGTGGACCTTCCAGATCTCAAAGGTCGTGAAGAAATTTTAGCAGTCCATGCTAAAAAAGTTCCTTTAGTTTCTGACATATCTCTTAACTCTATCGCACGTGGAACTCCTGGATTTACAGGTGCGGATCTTGCCAACCTCATCAACGAAGCAGCCCTCCTTGCCGCACGTCGTAACAAAAAACGTGTGACCCAAGAAGAATTAGAAGAAGCTCGTGATAAAGTGATGATGGGACCAGAACGTAAGTCTATGTTTATCTCTGATAAAGAGAAAGAAATGACAGCGTATCATGAAGCAGGCCACGCATTACTTGGCACCTTACTGCCGTATACCGAACCAGTTCATAAAGTAACCATTATCCCACGTGGACGTGCCCTTGGTCTTACTCAATCTCTTCCTGTAGAGGACAGACATTCTTATCGCAAAAACTATTGTTTGGATCGCATTGTGATGTCTATGGGTGGATACATTGCCGAAGAACTGATCTTTGGTGATCCTTCCAATGGATCTTCTAATGATATCCAACAAGCAACGAACATCGCTCGTCGTATGGTTTGTGAATGGGGAATGTCTGAAAAACTAGGAACTATACATTACGGTTCAGGGGAAACCTCTCCATTTATGGGAAGAGACTATGGGCATACAAGTAAACCTTACTCGGAAGAATTTGCTGCAATGATTGACCAAGAAGTCAAACGTATCGTCCAAACTTGTCTCGACAAAGGTCGTGATTTGGTGAAAAAGAACCAAAAGAAATTGGATGCCATTGCCAAAGCCCTTCTTGCAAAAGAAACGATTGATGCACAAGAACTAACTGATATTGTTCAACCTTCTTTTGATAAGTTCTCTGATTCCAAATCGGGATTAGGATCTAAAAAAGGAAAAGGATCTTCGACAACAAAACCAGCATATTCTGCTTAAACACATAGATGAAATATTGGCTCTTTAAAACAGAACCAGATGTATTTTCCATCGACGACCTAATAAGAGAAAAACTCTCTTATTGGGAAGGTGTTAGAAATTACCAAGCACGTAATTATCTTCGTGACGAAGTGAAATTAGGTGACTTGGTTTTATTTTATCATAGTAGGCTCGATCCACCGGGAATTGTAGGTATTGCAGAAGTAGCAAAAGAAGCAAGCCCAGACCCTTACCAATTTGATCCCAACCATAAGTACTTTGATCCCAAATTAAAAGGAACTGAACCTAGATGGTATGGAGTCCACTTAAAACCTCATACCAAATTTAAAGAGTTAATTCCTTTGGATATTCTGCGTAATACAAAGGGCCTTGAGAAAATGGTGGTAACTCAAAAAGGATCAAGGTTATCGATCCAACCAGTAACCAAAAAAGAATTTGAAATTATAGTGAAAATGGCTTTGAAGTAAAAATAACTTTTATATCGTTCCTTAAGAGAAAACCATTCCTTGAATGGTCTCCATATACCTACTGACTTCCCACCGAAACCAACCAAACTTTAGTTCATTTCGTAAATGATCTCTCTTAGTTTATCGATGGTGATCGGTTTAATGATATAATTTCCTCGTAAATTGTATTTTTCTGCTCTTTTTAAATCGTCCTCATCAGAAGAACTTGTGACGATATATATGGTTATTTTTTGATCCAACGAAAGAGCAGAGATTTCATCTAAGAACTGCCAACCATCCCAAATTGGCATATTCAAATCTAATAAAATCAAATCAGGCAAAGATTCTGAACTAGAAATTCGAGAGACAAGCATGTCATATGCATCTTTCCCATTTTGGCAAACTACGGTCTGTTTTACCATACCGGAAAGGGTGATGACTTGTTTTGTCAAAAAAAGATGAACAGGATCATCCTCCACAACGCAGGCTAAATTGATTTCATTCATAGGGTAAAAATACAGTAAATTTTGTACCAACTCCTACTGTACTTTCAACCTCAATTTTTCCTCCCATGGTCTCTATTTGATTTTTTGAAATAAATAATCCGACTCCCCTGGCTTCTTTGTTTTCATGAAAAGTTTTGTACATTCCAAATAACTTATCACCATGTTTCTTTAGATCAATCCCTTGGCCATTGTCCTCAAATTGAATCGCAATCATTTTTTCTTTTATGAAACTTGATATTTTCAAATAACTATTTCGATCATTCGATTTATACTTGATGGCATTGGTAATCAAATTTAGCACAATGCTATCTAAATAAGCAGGAATCCCGCGAACCAATAATTGATTCGGAAAATTGATTTCAATTTTTAACTTTGATTCTATAATTTGGAAACTCAAACTTTCGACATTTTTTTGTATGATTCTAACAAGATCCACAAATTCATAATTTTCTTGAGTTAAATTTACTTTAATAACTGCAGTCAGATCTTCTATCGTCCGTTTTAAATTTTCTGTGGCTCCAAATAATAACTGCATCATTTCATTTTGAAAATACTCAGGGAAGGAGTTTTGCAAAATTTCCATCATTCCGCTAATTCCAAAACTATGTGAACTCAAATTATGTGACACAATGTTCGTGAAATTTTTCAATCGATGGTTTTGTTCCTTGGTAATGTCTAATAAAGATTGAATCTCTGCTTCAGCTTTTTTCTGTTCAGTAATATCAACAGCGATGCCAAGATAACCTACAATTTGATCGTTCTGTTTTACAACTGTAACAGACAATAAAACTGGAAATGTGGATCCATCCTTTCTCTTGTAGGTCCATTCCAAGGTAATTGGTTTTTCAATATTTGCATAGTGAGTAAATATTTCGAATCCAACAAACGTTCGATTGTATTCTTTGGAAAGTAATTTGGCTTTTTCTTCGATTTCACTGTCAATGTGTAAAATTTTTGGAGTATGTTTTCCGACTAATTCTTCAGAATCATAACCTAACATCTTTTCGGCTCCACGATTAAAGCCACTAATCATTCCATCTGTATCTGTGCTAATGATTGATACGAGAGTACTTGCATCTAATATTGCCTGATTTTTTGCTAAAGCTTGTTTTAGTTTATCTTCAACTAACTTTTGTTCTGTAATATCAACAATTTGAGAAATAAAATTGATTACTTTTCCATCTTCATTTTTTACTACAGAAACGGCCAAAATAACATACACGATGTTTCCATTTTTCCGGAAATACCGTTTCTCCATTTGGTAAAATTTTCGTTTATCTGAGATAAGTTCCTTAAGATAAGTTAAATCTGCATTTAAGTCTTCAGGGTGTGTGATGTCTTGAAACGTAAGATTCATAAATTCTGACTCAGAATAACCTAAGATATCGCAAACTCTTTTGTTAACTTTTAGCCATCTACCGGTTTCATCGAGTAAGGCCATCCCAATGGCTGCATTATCAAAATTTTCTCGAAAAGCATCTTCACTAATCCGTAGACTTTTTTCCATTTTTTTGATTTCATTAATGGCTTGCTCTGTTCCGAAAACAGATAACGATTTTTCACTTGGAGTATTTTTAAATAAAATTAATTCATTGGTTTGTAAACTTACAGACGCATTTTTTTCACATAACAACATCTTTACTCTCTCGGATAGCTCACGAAAAAGTTCAATTTGTTTGGAACTGACTTCTTTGGAACAATTGTCCAATACAGAGATTATGCCTAATAATGATCCATCTTCATGAAAGAAGGGAATGCCAATAAAAAATGTTAATTTAAAATCTACTTTGGCTTTCTGAAAATTTATTACACTTTGGTCTTTAGTGAAATCTTCTATGATAACAATGTCTTTTGTTAATTCAAGAACTTGTGAAGACAGAGAGACTAAGCCAAGAGTTTGATTCTTGGGAATTCCATAACTCACATTGAAATAAATTTCGTTTCTGTCAAAAGAGGCAATCAGCGAATATTTAGATTCAAATAAATTTGCTGCAAATTTTGCTAAAAAATCATATTCGCTGATTTCCAAAAAGACATCTTCCTTATTTCAAACTTAAAAAAAAATGGCAGGTTCAATAATTATCTAACCTATATAAATTTCCATTTTTGTACGTTTATTTTTATTTATTATTGAAAAGGAAAATTAAGGTTTCGCTGTAAATACTTGAACCGCTTTTACTTTGTCTATGTCGTAAAATTTTTTGTCTTTGTAGAAGTAAGTTCCGGCACCCATATAAGTAAATTCAGGATTAAGAATATTTTTTCTATGGCTTGGTGAATTAAACCAAGTTTCAACAACAGATTTAGCTAAACTTAAGTAAGTATGGTTAGGAATGGGAGTCCCCGCTTTTGTATAACTAAAAAATGGACCACCATTTTGTATTGGTGTAAAAACGGCACGTCCCCCTTGGTATTGAATTCCAAAAGAACTAATGATATTCTCAGCCGAATAAGTATCTGAAATTCCTACCAAATCTAAACGATCACGTAAGGTTTCTTTTCCGTTTACTGTACTGGTATGAGAAAAAAAATCATAAGTGACCATGTCTTGTGCATGTCCAAAAGCAGCCTGTTCACATTTTTCAGAATACTTAAATGGACGAAGGCCAAGTGATTTTCTTTCTTTCGAAGTTACATAAAAAATTGCCGCATTTAATAAAGGATAATCTACTTTTGAAAAATCGATATTAGCGTTTGCGGGAGCGTATGAAGGAAAAGTATCTTCCGTAAATGCATCGTATTGTTCTACTTTCCATTTGTCTGAATCTGGAAGTTCCCTTCCATCTTCGATACTTTCTAAAAATGCTAAATTAGGATCTTGTGCCTCTACTACCTTTTCTACTGGTTCCGGCTTTTTAACTTCAACAACAGGAGTTTTTTTTACGTCCGGAGTTTTACAAACAAAAGTAAATATACTTAAAACAAAAATCAAAGGTAAACATTTCCATTGAATATTTGTTAATTTTAAATGTGCAAAAAATTTCATAAAGTCTCCTATAAGTAACGATTATAATCTTGTACTACATTGTGTATAAGATTTTTTTCTTTGTTAAATTGAATTGTCTTAGCTTCCTTAATTCCAGTTTCCCAAATAAACATAAAAGGAACCCCAAATAAGGTGGAATGTTTCTGCCTATATTTCTCACGACCAACCAGCTTATCATTAAGATAAAAATCTGCATGTAAAACTCTTTCTTTGGAGTATATGGATGGCAAAAGACCAGCAGTACCTAACATAAACAAGGTGGAAATGGAAGAAATCCAAAAGTGTTCATACTCATTCACCTCACTTGTATACAAATCAATGTGGTGATTCGCTCTCACTCCATCAGATAACACTCGTCCGAAATTTCCTGTTTCCATTAAATATTTTGTATAAATGTTTGTGATTTCTCTTTTGGTTTTATCGTTTTCTGGAGTGGACACTTTGATGGTAAGAATCGCAATGGGTTGTTTGAATTCTGGCCTTAAAATGATAGGAACATCTTCACTCATATAGTTGTAACAGGAGAGAAGAAAAAATGGTACAAATACGGAGAAAAATCTAAAATTCCGAATACATCGCATAATTCGAAAGTAAAGTACTAGAAGTTTGAGAGAGGAAAAGTCTTTTTTTTAAAACTTAGAAAAATCGACAATCTCCAAGATATGTAACATAAACCCTCCAATGGACACAAATAAGGTCCATGCAATCACGGATATGATACCCCCTACCTTCAACATCTCGATACTTCTGATTCCACCATAACTAAAGGCCAAAGCATTGGGTGGCGTCGAAACGGGGAGTGGCATGGCAAGCGAAGCCCCTATGGTAGCACCGATGGCAGCTGGTAAAATAAGATGCGAGGGAAGACCCATAGTGATTGGCAAAATTAAATTGGCGACACTGGTGTTACTTAAAAAACAAGAAAGCCCCAAAGAAAGTAAGGAAAAAAATAAAAATAGACCAAATTGACCAGAATCGCCTAACATAAAAACTTCGACAAAATGTTTTGCAAGGCCTGTTTCTTCAAAAGCTTTCCCAAGTGCAATTCCTCCTCCCATAAGGATTAATACATCCCATGAAAGGTTACGAAATTCTTTTAAGTCCAATAGTCGAAATCCAAAAAATACAATTACAGGAAACAAGGCGACAGTGCCGTTAGAAATCCCGTGCCAATCAGAGGTGATCCAACCTAGAATCGTAATCGAAATAATCCCCAAAGCTATGGACCTATCTCGTTTGGAAAGGGAATCATCGATCACTGAAACTTGAATGGAAGAAATTGAATTTCTAGATTGATCCTTTTTTAAGTACACAATGTACAATAGTATAGCAAGTGCCAAAACGGAAAGGATGAATACAGGAAAAGCAAATCCCATCCAATTCAAAAATCCAAATTCCAATCCTCTTTCCTGTAAATATCCAATTCCAATGACATTGGGAAGTGTTCCAACAGGTGTCCCGATCCCACCCAAATTGGCCGAGAATGGAACCATAAAAAGGAGTGATTTCCGTAAAGGATTATTATCTTCTAAAGACTTCATCATAGAGGAAACAAGTCCAAGCATCATGGCTGCTGTGGCAGTATTATTCATAAAACAGGACAAAAATGCGGTAGCAAAACCTAAGGAAAGAACCAGTAAAAAGGCTGAACCTTTTGTTTTTTGGATCACAAACCTAGCAATCGAAGAATCTAAACCATAAAAGGTGATTGCTGAAGAAATCACAAATCCACCTAAGAAAAGTAAAATGGTCTCTGAAAAATAACAGGAAAGAAAAGTAATCGTTTTTGGTGCTCCCGGTCCCCAAGTCGGAAGTAACCAAACAAGTTCCAAAAATAGAACTAAAAAACCCGTAACGTAGAGTGGAAAAAGTTCTGTCACCCAAAGAAAGGAAACTACGAGAGCAATCGCCAAATTGACCTCTTGCGGACCAGAAAGACCAAGCCACATTTGATACCAGCCAAATAGGGCCGGAATTATGGACAGACTTAAAAATACAATACCAGCTCGAATCATTGTGACTTGACGATTTACACTCTCCTGATACCTTTTCGATAGACTCGAATCGTTTCAAGCAAACAAAAAAAGTGAGATTTCTCTTCGATTCGTATTGTTAATTTTTTATGCAAATAGCCTATAACGACTTAAAACATGCAGTTCTCGGAAGTGGCCCAATGGGTATTATTATGGCTTCCTTACTGGCACAAAAGTTTGATCCTATCACTCTCTGGATTCCAGACAAAGAATTTGTAGAGGTTCTAAAGAAACGCCGTCAAACAGAGATTATGGGAAAAACAGTAGATCTTCCCGATCATATTGATATTGTTTCCAGTTTAGATTCTTTTGGAAGAGATGACTGGGTTTTCCATATTGCCGTCCCTTCCCGGTCTTTTTTAGATAGTGTCCATTCCCTTTTGGATGTTTTAGAACCAAACAATAGCTATGTGTTTTCATTTTTAACCAAAGGTATATTGGATTCCAAAAATAGAAAAAAAACAGGATTCATTACTTATTCGCAATATTTACAAAACTATCTAAAAGAAAGAAATTTTTCGAATTCATCCGTTGCCGTAGCCAATGGCCCTTCCCTCCTTGGAGAAATTTTAGAAGAAAAATTTAGTTTTTTTAACATTGGATCTTACGAAAAAGAAACATCGGAGTTTCTTGCCGAAGTCCTCACTTCAAATTTTATCAATACATCAGTTACCGATGATGTTGTAGGAATGGAAATTGTTGGTGTTGCTAAAAACCCAATGGCCATTGCTAGCGGCATTGTTTCTCTCCTCCCTCGTTATGGTGCAAACTTACTTGGAGAAATTTTATCTGTAGGATTTCAGGAAGTGAGAGACCTTGCCATGCGTTATGGTGCAAGACCCGACACAGTGATGGGAAGATCAGGACTTGCCGATTTTATAACAACTGCTACTAGTAATAAAAGTAGAAACCGTGGATTTGGACAAAAGATTGTCGGTGAACTTTTGTCAGGTGGTGAAAAACTAAGTATCAAAGATAGAATTGAGATATTCTTTGCACCAAGATCCTTTATCGAAAGAGAATCTACTAAATGGCATGATAACGTGGAAGGAACTTATGCACTTAGTATTCTGATTGAACTTGCCAATGAAATTCGTCTGCCGTTTACCTTACACAGAACTCTATTTGATGTTCTAACAAGAAAACAACCACCAGATGCTTTAATTGATTTGATTTGCGGTAAAAAAACAGAATCGAAAAACATTCCACTGGTGGTTCAAAAGAAAGTAGGACTTAACTTAACATCTGGAATTGATTTTCAAAATTTGCTTGTAGATCGAATTATCAAACATATCAGCAATGTCCCAGGTACTGTTGGTCGTGTTAAAAAACAATCTTCAGCCGTTATTGAATCTACGCAAAAAAGACTTACCAAAGCCACTCGCAAAAAACAAAAGTTAGATGAGGTTAAGTTTGCATCAGAACTTGAAATTTGGCAGAGATTCCAAAATTGCCAAAAAGATGAAGAAAATGCTCTCGTTAAGGAACTCGTTCGTTTCTATGTCACAGAAATTGCAGATAACTATAGCCCAACCGTAAGAGAATCCATCCTTAGATTTGTTGCTCCAATTCGCCTTTTCTCTGGTGGGTTTCTAAAAGGATCGATGATTCCTCATATCGGTGGAAAAACGGAAGTGGTAAAAGCACTGTCTTCTAAATACAATTTATTGTATGCTCCTACACATAGATCTCATTTAGACTCAGTGGAAGTTGCTTATTCCTTATTTCACTTAGGATTACCTGTTCCTCGTTATGCGGCAGGCATTAATTTGATGTCCAATCCTTTTTGGGAATGGATGTTAAAGTCACTTGGTGCCTATGCAGTCGATCGTGAACGAACACGAAACAGTTTGTATTTGGAATGTCTTACTCTGTATTCACAGGTGATGTTAGAACAAGGAATTCCATCTCTTGTTTATCCAGAAGGAACTCGTTCGAGGACAGGAGGAATTGTTCCTGTTAAAACGGGATTACTCACAACTGCTGTGAATGCATTCCGTAGTTCAGGAACAGAGATAGTCATCGTACCAATTTCTGTATCCTATGAAACTGTTCCGGAAGATAACCAGTTTTGCAATATTCCAGAAGAGTTGGGTATGGCGGGATTTCTTGCTAAACGTTCCAATGTATATGTAGAGTTTTGTGATCCAATTCCGATCTCTGAATATGCACATACAGAAGATCCAACATTGGAACTTAGTTACCGCATTACAAAAGGTTGGAAACAGTATCATAAAATTTTACCAAATCAAATAGTTGCAAAAATTTTGGTAGAGAATGATTTTTCTGTCGAACTAACACAAAGTAAAATGTTAGTCGAAGATTTTATTTCTCGCCATAATGGGAATTATCTCATCAAAGATGCCGATGAAGTTTGGGAAAAAGGTAAAAAGATTTTGGAAAAACGAAAGATGATTGAGGAATCCAATCGAGTCGTACATTCCAAAAATGATGCGTTACTTTCATACTATGCAAGTATGATCCCAGAAGATGAAGACAAAAAATACTAAACGGGAAGATACGAAATAGTAAAAAAGTATTCTTTTTTACTATTTATCCATTTTGAACGGGGAGTTTTCCCCGTTTGCGAATATAAACTGTCTTTTCTAGTTTTGCAATGGTCTCTCCCGCTTCGTTCTTTACATCCGTGGTAAAAAGATAATCCCCTTTTTTCTTAACTTCGATTTCCTCTTTAATCCTTTTTATCTCTGAATCAGGGATTCGAAATTCGGCGATCACCTTCCCCATTCCTGGTTTGACAAAAATCATATTTCCAGCTTTGTCCCAAACAATATAGTCCGATCCTAATCGTTCTAAAAGGATTAACATAAAAAATGGATCACACATGGAATATAAGGATCCACCAAAATGAACTCCCACATAATTCTTGTTATAGAAACGCAAGTTCATTTCTGAACGAAAATAGGAAAAGTCTGGAGCAATTTCTTTAATGCGAATCCCAGCTCCTACGTAAGGTGGGTAAAAGTTATATAACCAAATTTTGAATCTTTTTTTCCAAGATGTAATTTTTTTCAAAGATTTGGTTCCTTTCTCTTTTGTTTCGAATTAATTAAATATACGGCGAGGATGGCCAAGGCTCCCCCGATGATCACAGGAATTTGTATCACTTCATTCAAAATCAAATAACTACTCAAATAGGCAGAAAGAGGGACAATAAAGATAAAACTACTCGCAATTTCGGAACCAAGTCTAGTTGCTGCATAAAAATAAACAGTGGTTCCAAAGGTAGTAGAGATCACAGTTAAATAAAAAATGGAAGCCCAGAAGGAAAACCCTTCCTCCCATACTTTCCAAAAACTCGGATCATTAAAACAAAATAGAAGTTCAATGATAGATCCCACAGCATAAACATAAAAACTATAAGTCACCGGAGACATCGATTTTCCGGTGGACTGGCTATTGAGAGAAAGTGTTGCCCAAACAAAAGAACATAACAAAAAGAATAAATTACCAGATAACAATAAATAATCGATACTTATCTTCCAGACTTGTAAAATTACAAGTCCACCAATAAATCCAAAAAACAATCCAATGACTTGGCGTTTAGAAATTCGTTTTTTTTGTACAAGCACAACAATGAAAAAAGTTACAATAGGGTTGAGGGTAGTGACAAGGACTCCTCCTGCTCCCGGAAGGCCATTTTTTAAACCCAGAAAAAAGAACTGATTGTAAAAAGTATAAATGATACCGCCAACAAGAACATTCCAATAATCCTTTCCAGTTTTGAGTTTAAAGGGAATTTTCATCACAACAAGGAGAGGAATCACAGAAAGAAAAGTAGCAAGGAATCGCCAAAATACTAAGACCGAAACTGGAACCGTTCCTGCGATCATTTTACCGATGGGCCAAGAGATTCCCCAAGAGACCATCGCGAGGATGAGTAAAAGTAAAAATTTTAGGTTCAAATGTAGTTTCCTTTCAACAAAAAGTTAAGAACGTATGTGGTGCCAAAGGAAATAGGAATTCCAATTCCCAACATAAGGCTTGCTAAATGAGGTGAAATATTTTTTTCAATTGTGATCACTGTAGAAGTGACCATTGGAGCCATTGCCGATTCCAAAACTATCGTTTGGAAAAGTAATGTATCCTCTTTTAATGGAGAATAAATCCAATACACGATGATTGGTGCGAGAATAAGTTTAAACCCAAGACCTAAAGCCAATACCTTACCATGGCCTGCAATGGTCCGCATATCCAACATAAAACCAACGGAAACCAAAGCAAGAGGAGTGAGAGTATCACCTAATCGAAGTAAAACAAGCTTAAACGCATCCGGATAAGGAAATTGCCTGGTGAGAATAGCAATAAACAAAGCATAAATAGGAGCAAATCCCAATACTCTTTTCACGAGAGTGGTTAAGTCCCATTTTCCATCCATAGCAATCGAAGCCAAAATGATTCCAGGAAAACTGAGAACCATAAAGGTTCCCAATTGGTCTGCCAAAATTCCGTAACCTAAAGATTCTTTGCCTAAATATGTTTCAAGTAATGGAAAACCCACAAAGGATGTATTTCCAAGCCCAGCAGTTAACACCAAACAGACTGCAGTATGAAACTTTAAAAACTTTAGTTTGTACAATCCAAGAAAAAAAACAACCGCTATCCCAAAAACCACCCAAGGCATAGAAGAAGGCAAAAGAGAAGTAACATCTACTTTTAGTTCATGGACATGATACAAAACAAGAGAAGGTAAAGAAATAAAAAGGATAAACCCGTTTAAAACCTTGGGCGTGGATTCAGGAAACTGAGGAAGTCTTCGGAAAAACAACCCCAATCCAAAACAAATTCCTAACAGTAAAAAATTTTCCATACTTTAAAAGGAAAGGAAGGTCTCCATGGCTTTAGGATCAAAGAAAACTCCCTCTTTTTGTCTTGGTGCTTCGAGTCCATCCCGCACCATCTCGGCATACCCATTGGCAAAATATAAATACTTAGTAGGTAATTTGTTTGCCATGTCATAAGCTGCTTGTTCTAAAAACTCAGCCAGTAGGAATACTTGATAGGTTACATCAGCAATATAAACTCGATTCATATCTTTCCAATCTTTTGACTCGTTTTTAATCATGTGTTCCAATTCCTTTCGTTTGGTTTGGAAAACTTCGAATGCATTTTTTAATTCCTGATGGTTTCCAGAAGATTTTGTTAATTCATCCAACAAAGATTGGAAGGCCGTATAAACCTTTGGTTTTTGTAAAGCATGCAAACAATGGTCCGTAATAATGAGATGGGTTCCTTCCCAAGTTTCATTGATGATGGAATCATTATGCAAACGAGGTAGAGGAGAAAAATCTCCAATGATTCCATTTCCACCTAAAGTTAAGATTGCTTTTTGTGTGATATAACTTGCTTGGGAAGATGATTTATATTTCATGAGCGGAACGGTAATCTCTGCCGCATCATGATCTTTTTCTGATAAATTAGCCGAACGAAAGTTCACAAAACAATTTCCTGTTTGTAAAATTTGCATTTCCGCTAAGGTTTTTGTAAAAGAAGGAAACTCTAAAATCTTTTTCCCGTAAGCGGTTCTAAACTTTGCATATTCAGATGCTTCCATCACTGACCTTCTTGCGTTTCCACTGGAACCAAGTCCGACATGCAATCGAGAAGTTTTGATGATGTAACGAATGAGGTTCACAAGTCCATGACCTGGGCGACCAAACTCTTCGGCTTCTACCTTGTCATAAATAATTTCTACAGTAAGTTTTCCTCGAGATCCGATGATATCTTTTTTCCGTAGGATATGATGTCCATTCAGTTCCCCGTTTTCTTTAATCCTAGGAACAAGAAACATACCAACGGTGTTGGTTCCTTCCATCTTTGCCGTTGTGACCCAAAGGTCTCCCGGGTTCGAACAAAACCATTTTTCACCGGTTAACTCCCATTTGCCGTTCGGAAGTTTTTTAGCAATGGTACGATTGGCAGAAACATTACTGCCACCTACTCTTTCTGTTACATATTGTCCTGCCATAAAATGAGAAGGACTTCCCTTTCCTGCAACAAGGGGAAGGTATTTTTTCTTTTGTTCTTCTGTTCCAATTTTTTTGAGTGCGAGGATAATTCCATCAGTCATTGCCAAAGGACAAGCCACACCACCTTCTCCATTCATATTCATTAAATAGGTCAGCGCATAGCGATGAATATGCGGGAATTCATATTTCCAATCAGGATGGAAGTCTAAATTGACGACTCCATGATCATAAGAAATTTTTCGCGCCAATTTTTGTTCTTCTGAATATTTGATAAAATCGATTCTTTTTCCTGTTCTATCAAACTTTACAACCTCTCCATATTTTCCTTCTTTATGGCACTCTTCCGTAAGTTCATCCAAAACCCCACCCACAAGTTCCCCGTATTTTCGGATATGATCTTCCATTGCTTTTTTATGGTCTGGGGTAAAATTCTCTGAGTATCGATGAACCATTCTTTGTAAGGCGGGGTCCATATCATAAAAATTTTTACCTCGAACTCCCTTGTATTCGGAAATATCGAACGGCTGTAAAGATGGATGTTCTGAAATATGGTGGTTCATTCTTCCAGTTCAAAAAAAGGAATAGGATTCACTAGCAAAAAAGTCGCCCCGGTTTGAAATTGGTTCTAGAGTCGATTCTGTATGGTCCAAAGAGTAGAAGCAAAAAAATCCAAACAAATTTTGCACGATGTGATCTTCGAGTTGCAGAACGTTTCTGAATCCATGTTGTGGTTTTTATCCTACGACCGTCTTTCTGAACTTTTAGAAATCAGAAAGGAAGAATGCCTCCGCAAAGTCTATCAATTCAAATCTACAAAACCCCAAATGGCTCTATCCGGCGGATTTCATGAAGTGGATGGAGACCTCCTTATCGATTTTCTTGCTTGGAGTTTGGAATTGGATGAAGTGGCTGAAGAATTTCTGAAAGGGGGAATTTTTTTTAGTGAACGTCCGTTATATGAACTTCGCGAATCTTATAAAACTCTCATTCAAAAAACAGTTGCGAACCATAAATTAGACACGGAACTATTATTACTTCTAACTGCAGCCACTGTGGATTATGATGATGCTGTTGATTCCTATTTGATGGATAAATTCGAAATCGATTTTTTTGTCAGACGTACCATCCACCAATTTTTAGAAAAATTCGAAATCCATCCTGAATACGGAGCCGAAGAATTTTTATACGAATATTTAAAAAGTTTAATCCCCACAAAAATTCTAAATTTCCGAGACATCACTCGTGAATTTAGAGACAGAACCTATTACGAGTTATATGGTAGATTTAGAGAAACAAAAAAGAAAAAGAAGAAAGTTGTAAAAACGGTTTCTACCGAACTCAAAGATCTATTGGCTTTTTTTGATTTAGAACCTGGTGCTTCCATTACCGATGTTAAAAAGAAATTCAAAGAACTCTTAAAAAAATATCACCCCGATATCAATAAAAAAGGAGAAGAGATGACCAAACGAATTATCTTAAAATACAATCGTTTGGTTGAACTAATAGGAAATTAAAGATTAAATAACTTAGATTAAGAATAATAATTCTTATCTATCTTCTATTATTTCATCTGAATCTCAAACTGATATTTAACACGAATCTCATCTTTTGCCTTCATAAAAAGTAGGGATGGATTTTCTAATTCATATTCGGAAAATTTAACCAAAACAAATCCTTCTACCTGAATGGATGTGGAGTTCTCCTCTTTTACCACTGCCTCGGAGGAAAAATCTTTAGTATTTCCGTGAATGGTTAATTTACCTTTCACTATGTAAGTTTGTTCCTTTCCTGGTTGCACTGATTCAATTTTTACGATTATGTTTGGAGTATCAGGATATCCTAAAATTTCCTGAATATGGGAGTCTCGATTTGCATCACCAGATGAAATCTTCAGAAGTGGGATTTTGATTTCAAAAGGAGATTTTAAACTATAACCTTTTCCCGAAGTTTGGATGTTAGGTTGGTCCATTTGAATTTCATTACAAACACCCGTTACATTTTTTGTAGTATGTTCTACATAAAACTCTATTTTCTTTTTTGTCACTTCTGCTGCAAAAATATTTGCTCCAAAGAATAAAATCACAAAACAAATTAATATCTTTTTCATAGGACTTAACCTTTCCTTAACTAAACTTTACTTCAAAATGTAATGACAAGTAATGCAATAGACATAGCACCAAATCCGGTCCAACCTACTTGCTCCATTTGATGAGCTGCCCTGGGACCTTCTTTTTCAATGCGAGCACCTAACCCTGGTAACAAAAGCATAGATGCTAAATGAATGGGGATCATTGCTTTGTGAGCAAAAATGGGACTGTAAATTTTAGGTCCATCATCTTCATTCTCTGATTCTGATTCGATTTTAGAGGGAGAAAAAAAAGCAAGGCTCGCTGTAATGGCATACATTCCAAAAGTAGCCATCGCTAAATTTTTATGCATGGCAGCGGAGTGTTTAGTTTCCCATTCCTCATTTGCCTTTAATGCTAAATACAATCCTGCGTTGTTTGTTGGATCCTTTAAGAGAAAATAATCGGCCGCAATGCTATGTCGGTTTAAGGGGCTCATCGCAACCAAGTACATTGGATCATTCACTGCATACTGTGGATTTGTGAGTAAAAGAGTTTGTGCGAACTGATCTGATTTTCTATATAAAGTCTCAGATGCTTTATCCCCTTCCAAATTTGTGGCAAGCCAAAGTGCTAAGGTGGTTAACCCAGCCAATTGATGCCATTCCAAGAGATTTCTTCTTTTTTTCAGTGATTCTTTGGTGACCTGGGATTTGTTGTTTTGTTGTGGGAAGGGAATCGATTGTGCGTTTACGATGGAAAAGGAAAGAAAAACAATAAACAAAAAAATTTGTTTTTTCATATAATACAGAATATCCCAAAATTAACCAATGTAAATAGAGGATCCAAATTTTTTGATCATAAAATATAGCAGAAAAATTTGTAATTTGCTTCGATTAAAAACATTAAACCCTAAAAAAAAATTTCTACCTGTCTGAACCTTAGAATGAATCAAAAAAAGGTTAACGTTACTTAGGTGAAGATACCGGAATCGAACCTTTCCAGGTAGAAATGCCACTTCCTTGGATGGGATAGGGTTTACCTAAATATTTTGGCGGAGTGTCCCACTGGATGTCCCACCATGCAAGGATTCTTGCTGAAAACTCGCGAAACGAATAATAAGTTTCTTTTTTATAAGTTCTTAAATTACATTCATAACCGTATAACTCTAATTCTAACTCTTTACCCAAATAAATGGCTCTGGGCAAAAAGAAAGATTGGCTCACGAAAATCGCATTCTTTACGAGAAAAACTTCTTTGGCACGGATCAAGGTATCTAGGGTTCGAAAACCTGCATGGTCCACAAAAATATCATCAGGTTTTACTTTGTGGTTTAACATATACTCCAACATAGGTCGAAGTTCGTTGTAATCCGATTGTCCGTTATCCCCTGAAAGTAAGATTTTTTTGACACGACCTGAGTTATATAAATTCAATCCACAAACAAGCCGGTCCATAAGAATCGGTGAGGGAGTTTTTCCATAAACAGCGGCACCAGGAACAATGGCCACTTCGGCTTCAGGGATTTCCATCGGTTGGTCTGAATGGATTGAGGTTTGGTAAATATACCAAAACCGCAAATTCGTTGCCAATGCGACAAAAACCAGAATTCCCAAAATCAAAGCAAACCCAAGAAATAGGGATTTCCACTTGACCCTTGAGAGGAATTGGAGCGTCTTATTTATGTAGGTCGCACGGTTCGTCATGAAGAAAAAAATTAAAGAGATTACGTCTGTTTTTTCACAGGACAATCCGAAAATCAAGAAACAGATTGATAAGGTGAAAGAAAAAGGTCACCAACGGATGACCATTCTTGTCATTCCTCACGGATACGATAGTTCTTTCCACTTTCAAATTTCTCATTTTACCATTTTATTTTTTTTGGCTTTGACAGTCGGACTCCTTAGTCTTGCTATTTTCGGAATCGTTCGTTCCAGTAACACCCAAACTCAAATCAACCAACTCTCCAAAATTTACGGAACTTATTTCGATACATACATTGCCCATGCCAACCAATTGGAGGAAATGAAAGAAGAGTATTCTAAACTGAATGAAAACATGTTAGAACTCTTTACTTTGATTGATGGACAAGATGACGAACTTTTAAAAATACCCACCGAAGATTGGATCGAAACATCAGCAGTGGAATCTCTTCAAAAAGAAGAAAAAGAAGACAAACAATTAGATGTCGGTCGTAAGTACTTAAGCGAGATTTATGACTTCAGGCAACTAAAACATCGGATGGATAATTACCAACGTTTGGTGGAAGCCAATTACCAATTTTTATTCCAACGATCAGACATTTTATCCCGCACTCCTCTCTTTAACCCAATGTATTCTTATAATCTAACCTCTCCCTTTGGAATGAGAAAATCACCTACTACTGGTTATTGGGAATACCACGACGGTTTAGATATGGCAAATGCAACCGGGACTCCCATATATGCTTCTGCACCAGGACGTGTAGTGCGTGTTACTTATTCCAATGTAGGATATGGACATCATGTCATCATCCAACATGACTTCGGCTTTAGTACGTTATATGGTCACTGTTCAAGAATCTATGTAAGGACAGGACAAGAAGTGAAAGCTGGCGAACAAATTGCCGAAGTGGGAGCTACTGGAAATGTGACCGGCCCACATTTACATTATGAAATATTCATATCCGAAGAAGGAAAAACAGATCCAGAACAATATATGCAAGCAGGAGTTTACTGATTGCCTAAGAAAGAAAATCCTGCCAAACGAGTTGCAGAACTTCGCAAAGAGATTCAAAAACACAATGATCTCTATTATAAAAAAAATACTCCTAAAATCTCAGACAAAGAGTTTGATCTTTTAGTCAAAGAGTTACAATCTCTTGAAAAAGCTAACCCCGATTTGGTGGTTGAATCCTCACCAACTTTACAAGTAGGATCTGACCTCTCCCCACAATTTAGCAAATTCAAACACAAAGTCCCTGTTTTATCTTTAGAAAATACCTATAATGAAACAGAACTTTCCGAATGGTTGGAAAAAACTGGCTCCGATGAACTTTATTCCCTTGAATGGAAAATTGACGGCGCCTCCATCTTGTTATATTATGAAAATGGAAAACTCACTCATTGTGTGACGAGGGGTTCTGGCGGAATCGGAGATATTGTTACCGAAAACGTCAAAACCATCGAATCCATACCACAATCACTTTCTGAACCTTTAAACCTATCGGTCCGTGGGGAAATTTTTATGACCTTTGCGGATTTTGAAGAATTCAATGAAGAATATGGCGGTAAGTTTGCCAACCCAAGGAACTTGGCTGCAGGTTCTATCAAACAAAAAGACCCACTTGAGGTCGCCAAACGCCCGTTAAGAATCTACGTATATGATGTATATTTTTCTTCCTCCAGAAAAGGAATTAACAAACATAAAGACATCGTCACTTTATTAAAAAAAGAAAAGTTTCCGTTGGCTCCTGATTCCACAATCATCAAAGGAAAAAATCTAATCCAAGAGATTGAATCATTCCGAAAGAAAAAAGATAAAATGCCTTTTCCTGTGGATGGCCTTGTCATCAAACTCGATGACCTCAACTTACGTGAAAGTTTAGGGGAAACAAGCCAGTCTCCACGTTGGGCCCGTGCATTCAAGTTCGATGCTTTACTCAAAGAAACCACCATTGAAGAAATCGATTTTGCCATTGGTAGAACAGGAAAAATCACACCGCGTGCCAAAGTCACACCTATCTCACTTGCAGGTACAACAGTCACCTACGCCACCTTACACAACCAAGACTATATCGACCAACTTGGTGCAGGAATCGGTGCAAAAGTATTAATCTCCAAACGCGGCGAAATCATACCCGCAGTGGAAAAAGTAACGGTTCCACCCAAATCTGTTTTTGTTTTACCTAATGAATGTCCTGCCTGTAAAACTAAACTAACAAAGGTAGACGATTCTGTTGATTTTTTCTGCACCAATGGTAATTGTCCAGAACGCAAACTAAACCAACTTATATTCTTTTGCTCCAAAAAACAAATGAATATCGAAGGACTCGGGGAAAGACAAATTCAAATTTTCTTTGAAAAAGGTTGGGTCAAAGACATTCCTGATTTATACACATTAAATAAATACAAAGACACCATACTAGAGTTAGATGGATTTGGTGAAAAGTCAGTCAAAATCATCTTTGATGCCATAGAAAAATCGAAAGAAAAAGATTTCAGATTCACTTTACCTTCGATTGGCCTAAACGAAGTTGGACCCAAGGTCACCGAAATTCTCATTGAAAATGGATATGATTCATGGGATAAACTTCTCACTTTAGCCAAATCCAAAACAGCAAATGAGGAACTAACATCAATTCACGGCATTGGCCCACGCACTATCGATGCTTTACTCGCTCACTTAAAAGATAAAGAAACCTTAAAACTAGTAAACACTCTCATTAAACTTGGCCTTAAATTCCAAGCAGACGAAACCGAAAAAAGCGACTTACAACCATTTGTTGGTCAAAGTTGGTGTGTGACAGGAAGTTTCGAAAACTTCCAACCTCGAGATGTAGCAATGGATCTCATCACAAAACACGGCGGCAAAAAAGTATCTGGAGTCTCTTCCAAAACCACTCACCTTCTCTACGGCCCTGGTGCCGGCTCCAAACTTGAAAAAGCAACCGAACTCGGCGTGACTTTAGTATCAGAATCGGATTTTTTAAAATTATTGAAAAAAGAAGGGATCACCTGGCCTTAAAAGGATTCCTATTTTGACTCGCGAGCTTGTGTCATCCATAGTTACACATACATGACGACCTCAGCACTTTAATAAAAAAAATTATCAACGATGAATGGGCGCCTCGAATCCGTTAGTCGATCGATATTTTTTTCTACCACCGACCGCGCTATTCGCTCCAATCTTTCCGATCTGTGATTCAATCAGAATCCATCAGTTTAAGGAAAGGATTTCCGCTTCTATCGCTGGCGCAGGGAGTTTGAAATTAGTTACAAATTTGCATTCATCCATTAACTTACATTTGGTGAAAAGAGGGAAATCGTTAGACACCAAATGTTAAGTATAGTTAACAAAAATAAGTTGGTCCCAAGTTGATACTGACAGCCAATCCCAACTTGGCATTTATACGAACTACAAATAAACTTGTAGAATATGTCGCGCGGCTATACGAATTGCGTTTAACCCCCAATAGACAAGTGGTTATCTGTATTGCAATTAAATACTGCACGACTCCCCTGGAAACCCCATCCCTAACCGATCCTACACAAACCAAGAGACGGAAACTGCCATTTAGAATCTGCTATCGTGTTAGGTGGACTCTACCACAACTACTTTTGGAAGAAAAGCGATTAAGAATGACAAATCTCTTTTATGCTTTGGTTTTCTACTATTGTTTGTTAGCTTTTGATTCAATAATCTCTTCTATAAAAGAGAAGAATTTCTTATATCCTCGCTACCAACGAAACACTCATTTTTGGAATAAAGTCTTTGCTAATAACAAGAAATCGATGTCTTCCATTTGTTTTTTGTCTGAAGGATCGTTCCTGTTTGCAACTAACGTCTAACTTGACGACCATTTCGTTCGCTATTATAGTTTTGGCGAGGCTCAGTAAATTCTACTTCATTTTTATCTTAGCAATTTCACGACCATCATTATCAAAATATGAATAGATAATTACAATGCCATTGTCACTAAAATTTTTCAAATCACTATTTGTTGAAATTTTCTTTCTTATTGTGGGTTCCATAAGATTAATCCACTTTTTAAATTTCGAACGGATCACCGGAAATCATTGTATAATTATAAATTAGCTCTAAATTTGTAGTGGAAGTTTCATAATCTAAGCGAGTGGATTCGTCTAGCAGCATTGGCACTTTTGCATTGATGTTATCTACCGCAAAGTCTAAGATTTCTATAGGTGTTTCTAATCTTCCAATTTGGGGATTGCTGAAAGTTTTGTTCAGTAAAATGAAAGACACGCCAAATTAAAAAACTAAAAAAAGAATCAATAAGATAGTTTTTGATTTACCAAGAGCCATGTATCCTCCTTCGGATAGATTCAATAATTTCAACCTGCATTGTCCAGATAAATGGTAATATATATATATAGCCAAAGGCAATAAAAATACGGATAATCCCTCTTATTGAAGTTATGGAAAAAAATTGCAAAAAAGTTGTCCCTTGAGTCAGAAAATAAGAATATATTATGCTTGGTGATATCACGTAACTTAATATAACCAGCTGAAACAAAAAAATCACCATCCAATACTTGAAAAAAGGATCAACTTGCATTTTAAAATGGTCGAAGGAAAAATCTTTTCTCTTTTTCCGATAATGTTCAAAAACTACTAAAAGTAAATTCAATGCTTCCGTTTCCTGAAATATGAACGAAGAATGTAATGTTTTATTGCTTTTTACAAGACATATTTAGATTGCAAGCTCCATTAATTTTTGGAGAAGAACTTGAACCGTTATTAATCAGGTGACAGGCAGTTTCTGTTGTCGCTGCGCTCGTTAGTCCAGAGATCCTCAGAACATGAATTTTTGGACCAATGCCTTTGTTAGTAACTAGTAATCGATGACTTCCGTTTGCAACTAGCGTCTAACTTGACAAACATCTTGTTAGTTATTATAGTTTTCGCGAGGCTCTAGTCAATCGCAATGTTCTAAATCCAAACTATCATCATCAATAGATTTGTTTACTTTTTTTCGATAATATTTTAGGTCACATCCAGCACCTGGCCAAAAATCACCAGAGTCATCCAATACTTTGATATTATGAAATCCTTCAATTGCTGGATTTTCTCTAATATAATATTCCGCTAACAACCCTTTTGCGCGTGTTATCCGAATGGCAATTAGCCGCGCACTCCCATCCCGCCGACTATTACTCATTCGCATATTTATTTCTTAACCTACTGCTATATCCCATTTCCTCCTTCCCTTCATCTACTCAATGCATCACGCAATAATCTAAACCTAAATTGCACTTAAATGTGACATAATTTCCTTCTTAGCCCTATCCTTATCACACATATCATTCATTATTACAAATACCCTTTTCCAGCTTCCCAATTTTATCATTGACATGCAGGCATTTACCTGCATAATAATATTTGTATGCCAAAGGAAGTTGAGGGAGCTGATCAGGTTTTTAAGGCAATGGCTGATCCAAATCGCAGGAAGGTTTTGGATCTTCTTTATGCAAACAATGGACAAACACTTTCCTCGCTTTGCGAGCAACTTGACATGCAAAGGCAATCGGCAACCCAACATATAGAAATCTTAATCAAAGCCAATTTGGTGACGGTTATATGGAAGGGCCGTGAAAAACTCCATTTCATAAACCCAGTGCCGATTCATGAGGTATATGCACGTTGGGTTAGAAAATTTGAAGAGAACCGTTTAACTTTTTTACACGAATTAAAAACAGAACTCGAAGGAGAGAACCATGGAACCACATAACTTTGTTTATGTTACTTATATACTCAGCACACCTGAGAAGGTATGGAATGCAATCGTAAATCCGGAAGTTACAAGTAAATACTGGTCTGATCCATTATCAAAAAACCCTGCTCATATCAATGTATCCGAGTGGAAGGTTGGCTCTGAATGGAAACATGTTAAGATGGATGAGGAAAAAACTGTAGACATTATAGGAAAGGTTCTGGAAGTAAACCCACCTAACAAGTTAGTCATCTCCTGGTCAAGGCCAAAGGATATCGATGACGAATCCAAACACTCTCATGTAACATTTGATATCGAACCTTATTCTGACGGCCTTGTCCGTTTGGTAGTCACTCATAAAGATCTAGATTCACAAATGTTTGCTGGAATCTCCGCAGGATGGCCAAGTGTTCTTTCCAACCTCAAAACATTTTTGGAATCCGGTCTCCCCTTGGCAGGACATATCCCAAAATCATAGTATAAAAACATAACAAACAATTTTTGGAATATAAAACTTAAGGAGAATATGATGGATCTAATTTATACAGGCGGCTGCGCTTGCGGCGCCATTCGTTATCAAATAAACGAAAAACCAATGTTTATGAACGATTGCCAATGCCGCGACTGCCAGCGTATAAGCGGAACAGGACATGGATCCTATCTCACATTTCCATCTCGGAAATCTGTGAGTCTGGAAGGAAAAACAGCTAACTTTGATATGGTGGGAGATAGCGGCAATACCAAAACCAGTAGTTTTTGCCCGAAATGTGGTTCACCAGTTTACATGACCTTTTCTGCCATGCCCAATCTTTTTACTATCCACGCAACGAGTCTAGATGACCCAACCCTCTACCAACCACAAGCGGTCACATATACAAAACGAGGTTATGTTTGGGATCATTTAGATTTGTCTCTTCCAAAATTTGAAACTGTGCCAAAGTCCTAATAATACACGAAATTCACACTAAAACCCAAAAAAACTGGCATTAGTGTGAATGGGTGCCTACAAACTTTGAATCTTACCAAGGAACATGGACATTATCCCATGTTGTAAAAGTACCTGTTGGTCCATCTGGGCCAAGTAAGGCAACTCTTACAACTTCCCGCGCACCATCTTCAAGGCTCTCATAACCTTCAAAGTTAGTCATAGCCGTTTTTGTAAAACCGGGAGATACCAAATTCACCTTAATGGCTGTTTCTTTTAATTCGAGCATCATCGAAAGTGTGATTCCATTCAGAGCTGTTTTTGAGACTGCATAAACAGGATTATAAAATGAACTATAACCCGAGTTAGGATCTGCATTAAGATTCATAGAACCAAGGGTACTTGATACATTGACAATACGAGCATCTTTGGAATTTTTTAAAAGCGGTAACATTGCTTGATATACAGCGAGTACGCCAAATACATTTGTATCCCAAACCACACGCATCTCATCTATCGAGGCCATACTTGCCTTTGCTGAATCCATATATTCAACCATCGATAAACCTAACCTTTGCATTCTTGTATTTGAGATTCCCGCATTGTTGATAAGTACATCAAGGCGGCCAAATTCTTTTTTTATATATTCCGCAGCATCTGTGATCGATTTACGATCTGTTACATCTAATTGGACAGCAATGCTACCTAACCCAATTTCTTTGGCAGCTTTCTCCCCACGTTTTAAATCACGTGAGCCCAAAATAACGGTCATTCCACTATTTGCCAACACTTTGGCTACTTGGTAACCAATCCCTTGATTTGCCCCTGATACAAGTGCAAGGCGTTTATCCTTTGTTTCCATGATTTATACCTCTACTCACGAAAGTCCTTCTGCTATACGGTCTTTTGTCTGCCGGCATTTACGAAACCGAATAGTACCGGAACTAATCAGTTCCGTAATTGGACAGATATAATTTCTATTTTCGCTGTCAAGAAAAAAAGAAAGATTTTCAGGCAGAATGCTATTGCCAAACTAGGAGCGATAAAATTCGTTTCAAATTAGTGAAAAAAATATAATTCTGTATCGTTTTAAAAAGATTTTGTAGGTTATCATATTATACCGATGGATAAGAAAAAAAAAGTAACTGTTTCAAAGCCAACCAAACAAACTCCCGTCCTTGGAAGGAAACGAGACGCCTCACTGGATACCTCCATTTTAAATGCCACTCTTGAGATGCTTGCAGAAGAAGGATTTGATGGTATGACTATGGACAAAATTGCCATTAAGGTTGGAACAGGAAAGGCAGCTTGTTATCGCCGTTGGCCTTCTAAAGTCAAACTTGTCAAAGATGCTTTGATTTGGATGAATCGTAATCAGTTAGAACTTGAAAAAATTCCAGATACCGGTTCTCTGCGAAATGATTTTCTAGCCATTCTCAAACCACATTCAATGGAGGAAGCAAATGCAAAATTACGCGTATTAGGTGGACTCGGTACGTTTTGGTCAGATGAAGAAATTGAAAAAAAAGGAATTACAGAAATTTTTGGCCCTTGGACAGAAGTGAACCGAACTCTGATGCAACGCGCAATGGAACGCGGAGAAATTTCTAAAAAAGCAAATATAGAACTTGTTTGTAAAGTCTTAAACTCAATGGCGACCTACCGAGCCCTCATCGAACGAAAACCACCAGACAAAAACCTATTCATAGCGCTGATTGACCAAGTTGTGATCCCTGCATTAAAAAATCCCAGTTAAATGTTCCCATTATGTGTGGAATCATTAAAAAAAAATTTAATTCTCCTCTCCGGGCGCCTCGAATCCGTTAGTCGACCAAAATCAGATTTAATAACGACCGCGCTATCCGCTCCAATCTTTCCGATCTGTGATTAAATCAAAATCAATCAGTTTACGGAAAGGATTTCCGCTACTATCGCTGGCGCAGGGGTTTGGGATTGGGAACAAATTCGGAATCAACAATTAACTTACAATTGGTAACCAAGGAGATCAAAGATAGGAGTATCATGATGTTTCTATTCATATCGTAAAAAACTCATAATATCCGAAATGGAGAATGGATTTTGATTCTCGAATTTTGCGATTTCCACAGATCATTTTTGTCATTTTCTTTCATCCATAAATACTTGGAATGAACTGCTTTTCCTCTTCTTTACAGTCCCCAATGGCTTTATAATATTTAAAACATTCAAGTAATGCTGCATTCTTTGCAAGTTCAGCTCTCGGAACATTAGATTGATTTACGTTTCCATTTAATAGGAACGCACTATTTAATAAAAATTCGCAATAGTCCTTTTTTTGTGAGGCATTGTAACGACATGAATCTCTTTGGCTCCCTGGTCGACATTCTATAAGCAAAAATAACACTAATACAAATCTGATTTCGAGTCTTTTTTAAAGCTAAGTTTTTTCTAAAACCATTTTGAACGGAATTCACCAGTTTCTAGAACAGAACTAGAGGTATTTATAGTTTTTTTAAAGATTTGTGAACCTTTGGGAAATTTTCGCTGTTATGCGCTGGCGGAATTTATAAAATCAAATCCAATTTTCTAATTTTAAATTTGGAACTCTGATAAACTCTTATAAACAAATCACATATATCTGATCGGGACAGAATCTAAAAATTCACTTCAACCTTTCCAATACACCTTTTCGTTTCACAATATTTTTATAGTCCCATTGGATTTTTTTGGCCTTACCGAGCCAACGTTTTAGATCTTTTTTCTTAATTTGACTCACATCCGTATAACGAACTTCGGCGGCTTTAAAACTACCTTCCGGTGTGAGCCCATCTTCTTCAAAACTTTGCCCACTCCAAAATAAAAGACGAATGCCCGTTTTTAATTTGCTATAACCAACAATAGGATTCCCATCCAAAAACCAAACGGGATGAGAATGCCAAATTTTTTTAAGAGCTTTCGGTAGATGTAGATTAATTTCCTGATATAGAAGATTACAAATTTCGGTATCGATCGGGGATTGCGATTGATTGTAGGTTTCGATTTCTTTACTCATGGAATCACCTTCTCATTTTTATGAATCATTTGATATCATCAGATTCTTTGAATCGCATCAAATGCAGCCATTAGGATTTGAAGTCTAATGAGAATGCAACTATCGATCCATCGATGCAAATTGGATCCATAACGGCATTCTATTGGAATTTTAAAGAATCAATTTATGTATCCTTTATTATTTACAAACTTTCTTTAGAGTAGAAACTACCTTAACGTCAACCGTTGGCCAAAGTTTGCTCACACCGTCCGATCCTTTGTGCAAATCGTTACATTCTGCGTTCAGCTTATTCAGTCCAGTTTGAAGACCAAGACTAATCGCATCTACAGTTCCAATAAGTTCGACAAGGTCTTCTTTCCAAACAAAATTGACAGGTATCGTGGTTTTAGAATTTCCATACCGCAAATTCAATTTTGCAGTACCTGATTCTCCCGGAGTTATCTCAGAAAAATTTCCCGAAATTTTTTTATTTCCTTTCACAGAGCCAAAAAAGAATTTTTTGATTTTTCCATCTCGGTCAGGTACACCTGAATTAACCGAAGAAGTATCAATTTGAAATTGAATTGATTTCACTGCACCAAACTTCGATTTGTCTTTTTGTTGCCCAGTCACTTTGATAGAATCAAATTTACCTTTAACACCTGTTTTTTCTGTAAATTTGAACGCTGTCCATTCTAAGGAGGTTTGACTAGGGTCATACTCATACGTACAATTCTCTTGTGCGATCAGTTCGGCGGACAAACATAGTGCGATTAGTACCAAAGTGGAGTTAAAAATTTTCATAAAAACCTCTAGTTGAAATTAGAAAACCTAGAACAAAGTTTTGTCAAGTGCAGTCTAAGGTTCGCATTCAATTCACATGTTAAAATTCATAAGTCTTTTGGTATTTCACTTAAAGAACCAACTCTTCAAAGCGAAGGAAGAAATCCATGACCCGAGACTTTCTTCCCATGAAGATTTGGCAAAGTCCATTTTGGATTTTTTATCTGAGTCCTTACATATCCATTCTGTTCCAAGTCAAATTATAGACGGTTTTCGTTCTCTCCGAAGTAAATATAAATTACTTTCCAACCAGAACTTTTATGAGTTTCTATTTGCAGCCTCCCACCAGTACCAAATTCGAATCAATCTTGTTCAAAAAACCTTACAAGACATAAGAGGCTACATCACTCAAAATTCACCTTTTGTTTTTAAAGTGTTAAACGAAGGTCAAAGGTTGGATGAATTTTATGCCATCACAAGTTACCAAACATCAGCATACCTAGTAAAACCTCTACATGGGTTTGATAATGAAGGAGAATGGTATTCTGAAAAAGACCTGATCAAGTTTATGGGAATCAAATCAAACAAAGATTCTGTGGACTGGATCATAGCAGAACCAATTTTTCCTTTTACAACAAACATCGAAGTTACAAATTCTTTCTCTTCTGTTAAAAATGCTTTAAAACAAATTTCTCATTTGATCCGAATGGAATCAAAAGACGTTTGGATTGTGTTTATTTATGGGATAGGGATTGGAATTCTATCGTTAGTTGTTCCAGTGGCTACGTCTTCCCTTGTCAACATAGTCGCATTTGGTGTTTTACTTCAACCAGTCATCATCTTGACGTTGTTAGTTGTATTTTTTCTTGGATTTGCAGGCGCCATGCAAACCATCCAAATTTACGTTGTTGAAATCTTACAAAGGCGTGTATTCGTAAGAATTGCCACAGAATTTGCTGTAAAATTTCCAAAAATTAGACAAGATGTTTTGGACAAACACCACAACCCAGAACTCGTAAATCGTTTTTTTGATACGATGACCATACAGAAATCCATCCATTCCTTGTTAGTTGATGGTTTATCAGTTATTTTAACCACCGTTATTGGTTTTGTTCTGATTTCATTTTACCACCCTATCTTCATTGTTTTTTCATTTCTTATTTTATTTATAGGTGGGTATTGGGTTACCTATCGTTTAGGAAAACCAGCAGCAGAAAACTATATCAAAATTTCGAAAGAAAAATATAAAGTCGCAGCTTGGTTAGAAGAAATATCTAGACACTCTGCTTTATTTCATTCTACCTTCGGTTCTAATTTTGCTTTGGACAAAGCAGATTCCTTTATTCGGGATTATTTATATGCACGGAAAAAATATTTTTTTAACTTTATTCGCCAAATCATTGGCCTTGTAGGTATCCAGGCTCTGGCAAGTGCCATTGTACTTGGATTAGGTGGTTATTTAGTCATCCATAGACAACTTACGATTGGTCAATTAGTAGCTGCAGAACTTGTGATTGCCAAAGTGCTCAGTGATATATCTAAGTTTGGGAAACAATTAGATAGTTTTTATAGTTTGATCGCTGCCGTTGATAAAATCAATTCAGTCTTTCATTTACCAACAATCCCGGTTAAAACTGTCGAATTTGAGATTCCAGAAGGTCCGATCCAGGTCCAACTATCGGGAATTCATTATTCTCTTACCAACGGACACAAAATTTTTAACCAATTTGATTTAAAAGTGGCCGCAGGGAAATCAGTGGGTATCTCTTCTAACACACCTTATGATGCACATATTTTGTTAGATTTGATTTGCGGAATGCGCACTCCCACTTTTGGAATTGTAGAATACAATCATCAAAATATTCATGAAGTTTCCAAAGAACAAATTCATTCCGTTACCTTTCTAATCCGAGGAAATGAAATTTTTGAAGGAAGTATTCTAGAGAACATTCGAGTGGGTCGAGAAGAAATTTCTTTAATTGAAATTAGAAAACTCTTAGAAGATTTAGGAATTTGGGAAACCATTCAATCTTTACCAAATGGAATCCATACACAACTTCTAACATTTGGACATCCTTTTGATACAATCCAAACGACTGTGATTTCTGTTGCGAGAGCAGTCCTCGGTAATCCAAAACTATTGTTAATCGATGGGAATTTAGATCTATTGCCTCCAGCTCTACTAAACTCTTGTCTAAAAGTTTTATTGCAAAAAAATAGGGAGTGGACACTCTTAATTGTTTCCAAATCCCAAGCAGTCCTTTCGCAAATGGATCAAATTTTACGATTGGAAAACGACTCCCATTCCTTAAAAGCAAACACTTAAGGTTGGAATATGAAAACTGATATGTCTCAAAAATGGAAACTTAGAAAAAACCTACCTTCCTACCGATTGGTGCAAACAGCTTTGCCTGCACAAAGCCTTGCCTATATCCTCACCATAATATTTTTCTTAAGTGTCATTATCCTTCTTTATGTACCTTGGCAACAAACTACGATGGGGTTTGGTAGGGTTGTCGCTTATGCACCCCTCGACCGACAACAAGTCATTGAATCTCCCATCAGTGGACGGGTTGTCAAATGGCATGTACACGAAGGCACTCGTGTGAGAAAGGGCGATCCAATCATAGATATCTCTGATAACGATCCCAACTTTATCAACCGAATTCGTGAGGAAAAAAACGCACTTTTACAACGACTTGAGGCCGCAAGGTCCAGAGAAGATAATATTCGTTCACGAATCATTAGTTTACGTTCCTCCCGTGGCAGTGCAGTGGATGCTGCGGACTCTAGAAGGATGATGGCAAAAGACCGAGTACGGGCCAGCGAACAAGCAGTAGATGCCGCAAAAGCAGCTTTAAAAACCGCCAACCTCAATTTAGATCGCCAAAAACAACTTTGGGAAAAAGGACTTACTTCGAAACGAACTTTGGAACTAGCAGAATTAGAACATACCAATGCAGAAACTGGACTAGACCGTGCTAAAGCTGCTTACGATGCTGCCATTAAAGAAGAACGTGCTTTATATAGCGACACAGGAAAGGTAGCACAAGATGCAGAAGCATCCATCAATGATGCCAAAGCTTCCTTAGCAGCAGCACAATCCGAAGTGGCTCGAGTATTAGAAGACTTACCCAAATTGGAAGCAAGATTATCTAGACAAGAAACCCAAGAAATATTTGCACCAAGGGATGGAACCATCATGAGAATTTTGGTAAATCCCGATACTCAACAAGTGAAAGAAGGAGATGGTGTTGCGATTCTTGTACCTGATGCAGAAGACAAAGCAGTAGAACTTTTTATCTCTGGCAACGACATACCGCTCGTTGGTGAAGGAAGAAAGGTTCGATTACAATTCCAAGGGTATCCTGTTTTACAAATCAGTGGTTGGCCAGAAACAGCTGTGGGAACATTTGGAGGGATTGTCAAACTTGTTGATATTACAGACAATGGCTCTGGAAATTTCCGAGTCCTTGTCATTCCAGATCGAGATGATCGTAAGTGGCCAACAAGTCGTTATCTCAGACAAGGAGTCAGAGCGAAAGGTTGGATTTTTCTCAATCGTGTGAGTGTAGGTTACGAACTCTGGAGAAGATTTAATGATTTTCCACCAAATCTTCCCATGGATGATCCAGAAATGAAATATTTGTTAGACGATACAGGAAGCGGGGATAAGGTCAAATGATCTCAAAACTTAAAAAATCTCTACTAGCATTCCTTTGTCCTTTTGGAATGTTTTTTTCCTTTGTCATAGAAGCAGATCCGACACGGGATCCCTTTGAATCTTTACACGGTCCCAATATTTATTCTCAGGATTATATCAACCAACAACCAGGAGTTCTCACGTTAGAAGAACTTTTAAAATCTGTCGAAAAATCTTATCCACTGGTTCTTGCTGCCGAAAAACTTTTATCAGAGGCCGAATACAACTACCTTGCTGCAGAAGGTGCCTTTGACTTACAGTTTAAGTCTATGGGAACCACAAAACCATTAGGTTATTATACAAACAATACAGCTGATGCCATGTTTGAAAAACCAACACCGCTCGGTGGAACTTCTTTTTTTGCAGGTTACCGCATTGGGCGTGGGAACTTTCCTGTGTATGACGGAAAAAGAGAAACCAACGATCATGGAGAAATTCGGGCGGGTGCCATCTTTCCCCTGATGCGCAATCGTGAGATTGATAAAAACAGGGCCGATATCAAAAAGGCTGACCTTGACCGAAGACTTGCAGAACTTTCTATCCAAAAATTAAAAATCGAAGTTATCAAAGAAGCAACAAAACGTTATTGGAAATGGGTGTCTAGTGGCCAAGAGTATTTAGTCAACAAAGACTTGTTAGCCATCGCCAAAAATAGACAAACCCAAATCGCCGAACGTATCAAGTTAGGTGACATTCCAAAAATGGAAGGAACCGAAAACGATCGTGCTATTTTACAAAGAGAATCCCAATTTGTTTCTGCAGAACGAGAGATGCAAAAAGCTGCGATTGATTTATCTTTGTTCTTACGAGCACCTGATGGAAATTTAATCCTACCAACAACGAACCGATTGCCCATCGGATTTCCCAAGCCCATCGATTATAAAAAAGTGGAACTAGAAAAAAGTATCAAACTGGCTTGGAAGTTTAGACCCGAATTACAAGACTTTGAATTCAAACGAGATAAGGTTCGTGTGGACCAAGATATGGGTTTTAATGCTTTGAAACCACAAGTGGACCTAGTGGTTGCTGGTTCCCAAGACTTTGGTCCAGGTTCTGTCACAAGAGCCAAACCAGAATTGGAAGCCTCTCTAGTTCTCAACCTGCCCATCCAAACCAAACGTCCAAGAGGGATGATCGGAGCTGCCGAAGCAAAGATTGCGCAACTGGACCAAGAACTACAATTTTCCAAAGACAAAATCAAAACAGAAGTACAAGATGCGATTTCTGAGGTGATTGCTTCGGCAAAACGCGTAAGTGTTACTCAAAATGAAGTCGAACTTGCCAGAAAGTTAGAAGAGATGGAGAGGGAACGTTTTGCACTCGGAGACTCTACACTGTTATTTGTGAATATTCGCGAACAGACAAGTGCCGAAGCTGCGGTGCGAGAAATTAAGGCATTGTACGATCATCATGTAGCCATTGCCCATTTCCAAGCAGCCACAGCTTCTGTTTTGCAAATTTCACCTTTTCCGTAGATTGTTTTTTGTTCAGAAAAAAAAACGACTTTCACAACTCCATGAATCTCTAAAATTTTCCCTAAAGAAGGTATCTATGCACGGGGAAGAGTCTCTATTACAAGACATTGGTCTTAGTATTATTTTCGCAACAGTCTTAAGTCACATCGCAAGAGTACTCAAACAACCGTTAATTTTAGGTTATATTATCGGTGGGGCCATTCTCGGAAAAGAGATGGGGTTTGAACTTGTTACTAACGAAGCCAGTATTGAACTCATTTCCGAAATCGGACTCATCCTACTACTTTTCATCATCGGTTTAGAAATCAATTTAGCTGAACTTGCAAAAATGGGAAAGGCCATGTTTACCTTGGGAATCCTTCAGTTCACACTTTCCGTTGCCTTTGTTTACTCCGTGTTTCCTTTTTTTGGACTTTCCATTGGTTCTGAAAAGTTTGACCTTCTTTATATAGCAGTTGCCCTTTCACTTAGCTCTACCTTAATCGTTGTTAAATTATTACAAGACAAAGTCGAAATCAATACTCTCTCAGGAAAACTAACGGTCGGTGTTTTAGTTTTCCAGGACATCTGGGCGATTTTGTTTATGGGGGTCCAACCTAACTTAAACAATCCAGAAATTTTAAAAATTCTTACGTCTGTTGGAATTATCGTTTTACTCATAGCCTTTAGTTTTAGTGTAAGCCGTTATGTTTTAGCCAAGTTATACAAAGCTTGCGCCAGTAGCCCAGAACTCATTCTTTTAACTTCTATTATGTGGTGTTTTCTTGTTTGCGGGATTGCAGGAGAAGCAGGACTTTCTAAAGAAATGGGTGCCCTTGTGGCCGGTATGAGTATCGCCGCTTTCCCTTATGGTGCCGATGTGATCTCCAAACTGATTGGAATTCGCGACTTCTTTGTAACACTATTTTTTGTGGCTTTGGGCCTTAAAGTTCCCCTTCCTAGTTTGGAAGTCATTGGATTATCGGCTGCCATCATCGCACTTATGTTATTTGTAAGGATGATTACCATTGCTCCTGTTATCATCAAACTCAACAAAGGAGTACGAAATGGATTTTTAACTGCCCTCAATTTAGCTCAGATATCAGAATTCTCACTCGTCATTTTAGCGTTAGGTGCTGGATTCGAACACATCACTCCTAAACTACAAGCAGTGATTCTAACTTCAACCATCATTGCATCCATTTTATCCACATACATCATTATGTATAACCATAACATAGCAGCCACGTTTGAACGATTACTTGCTCGTGTGGGTATCTCTGACCAAACAGAAGAATCTGGGAATGACGACAAAGCAGGTCACGGTGGACATGGGGGACATGGGGGACATGGAGATGGAATGGTACGAGATATCATTGTGCTTGGTTATTTTCGAATTGCCCGAGCCTTTGTGGAATACTTAGAAGACTTATCCCCATCGCTCATCAAACGGATTATCATTGCTGACTACAATCCAGCCTTCAAAGATGAACTCACTAACAAAGGATTCCAATGGGCTTATGCAGACCTTGCCCATCCAGATTCTTTATCCCATATAGGACTCCATGATGCATCTATGGTCATCTGTACCATATCAGACTCTTTTTTAAAAGGAACCAATAACAATCGTTTGCTCTCCACACTCAGCAAACTCGCACCAAACGCAAAAATTATCCTTACCAGCGATGAACCTGGCGAAGCCAAAAAGTTAGTAGCGGACGGAGCCCAAAAAGTCATCATTCCTGGCGTGATCACAGGAGAATTTTTGTATGATTATATCTCTCGAGGGATGAGAAATAACGAATAATATTTAAAATAGATTTGTATTGGAACCTTATTTGATTTTGCTTCGAATTTCGTTTAAAATCTCGATTTGAATCGCTTGGATCTTCATCATTTTTGACCATTGGTCGAGTAAAAGATGATCCACTTTTTCATGTAAGGTTCTAATTTCAATCTCAGATTTTAGATTCACTTTGTAATCATTCTCTGCGCGAATTCTATCCTTTACCTCTTGTCTATTTTGACTCATCATAATGATAGGTGCTTGTATTGCGGCAACGCAAGATAAGATTAAATTCAATAATATAAATGGATATGGATCAAATGGCTTGAGATACAGATAAAAACTATTTCCAAATATCCATAGAATTAATACAGAAAAGAAAGCGATAATAAATTTCCAACTACCCCCAAAGGATGCAACTTTGTCCGAAATTCTATCACCAAATGTAAGTGAATCTGTTTTTAAGGAAGTATCAATTGTTAAAATTTCATTTTCATTGATACTTTTGATAACTTCTCTCTCTAAATTTTCAATGTTTCCTTTTTCTTCTTCAACTAACTGAGTAATATACTTCATTCGAAAAATATTAAAATCATTTTTACAAATTTTACTTTGATCATCCCAACCAGGATATTTTTCATTAATGAGTTCTACAATTTCGTTACCTATACCCAGGGCACTTATTAATTGATGTTCGCGGAATGGTTTCTTACAAACAAAACAAATGTTATTTACCATACAATCCTTTGGGTTGATCCAATTTGATATAACCTTTTTGTCTTTTAACCTAAAGATAAAATTTTGAAAGATAAATACCTATGAGCAATGAATAATTGGTTTCTATCTTGATTTCCTCTCAAATATTTGATTCCTTTGAAAATAAGAATCGAATGAAAAAGAAAAGAATTCTCTAAATCAAACCTTTCGCTTTAAAATCCCGAATCACTACTTCCAAATCGGCAGGGGAATCCACACCCAAGTTGGCCTTATCCGAAAGATAAACTCCAATGGTAGATCCATTTTGCAAAGCACGAAGTTGTTCTAAAGATTCTACCGTTTCCCAATTGGATGCTGGCAACTGATTATAATTCATTAAAAATTCTCTTTCATAGGCATAAATACCTAAATGCCGATGGTAAGTTGCCTCAGCTTTAAAAGAAGCGGGGATCGGAGAACGGGAAAAATAATTGGCACGTCCGTTTCTGTCAAAGACCACCTTCACTTTGTTAGGGTCTTTTGGATCTTCTGAGCTAGCAAAAGGAACGGCCGCTGTGGTCATTTCCCAATTTCTATGTTTGATTTTTAAATCCAAAACTCCATCAATGAGGTTTGGTTCCATCCCGGGTTCGTCGCCTTGGATATTTAGAATGATTCCGTAGCCTGGAAATTTTTCTGCCACTTCAATGATACGATCCGTGCCAGTAGGATGGTCAGGACTTGTGAGAACTGATTCCCCACCGAAGGCGATGACGGCCTCATGGATTCGTTTGTCGTCGGTGGCGACCACCAAACGGTGGATAGATTTGGAAAGAGATGCGTGGTGGTAAGTCCACTGGATCATTGGTTTTGTTCCAATGAGGGCCAGTGGTTTTCCGGGGAGTCTTGTGCTTGCGTAGCGCGCAGGGATCACACCAAGGATTTGGTCGGACATAGTCCTAGTTTACCAAGAACTCGGTAAAGTAAACCTCTTTGATTTTTCCATTGGTCAAAATATGATTTAAGTGGGCTTTGATTTCCTCACGTAAATCCAATTGGTTGGTAATGGATTTTAAATCGTCTTTTGTTTTACGTGCTATGACAAGGTTAATGATGTTTTGCATTTGCGCCACACGTGCCGCAAGTTCCGCAGAAAGAGCAGGTTGTCCAGATTCAAATCCAAGAGACATCTTTAACTTTACAAAGTGTGACTCACCAACATCCGAAGTATTCACTCTAAATTCTTCTTGAAATGTGTAAACTTCCAAAGGAGGGGGAGCTTTCACAAGAGAGATATTCTTTTGTTGTTTAAACACACTTGTTGCTGTTTTTTGAGCAACAAACATCGATATTACGGTTACAATGATAATCCCAAAAATGGCAGCAGCAATGTACAATAACCATTTTACAATGGGGGACATCCCGGCAGAGGCGGTACTTCCTTCGGCTAACCCACCTTCTTCTTCATCTACTTCACGGTCACCCATGTTAAAATTCTCCTTCTACATTTGTTTCAGTGTTCGGTAAACGAGTGTCAGGTAGTCCGTATTTACTTTCCCCTGGTGCTCGTTTGGTAGACTTCTCTGTCAGAATGATGATATCCACTCTACGATTGAAAGCTTTTGCTTCCGGTGTTCCTTCATTTTCCAATACAAGAGGTCTATAGGATCCAAAACTAACCGCTTGGAACCAACTAGGTTCAATTTCTTCTGAATTGATCATAAAAACGGTAGCATTCACTGCTCTTGCTCCCGCCAAATCCCAGTTATTGATATATTCACGTTCTTCTCGACCCGGTCGACTCACAGGATTGACCGCATCGTCATCACTATGTCCTTCCACTCGGACAAATCGTTCAAGTCCCTTGATGAGACCTGCTGCTTTTCGTAATGTTTCTCGAATTGCAGGTGTTAGGATAGCCGAACCAGGATAAAAATAATCAGCACCTACAAGAGAAATCACAAGTCCCCTTTCGTTTTCCGAAATTCGAACTTTTCCCGCTTCTACTTCTGGTTTAAATACTTCTTGGGCATCTTTTTTGGATTTAGAAAGGTTACGACCAACCACTTGAGATGGTAACGATTCAATTTGCATTCCCATCTCTTCCAAAGAACCTTTGGATAGCGTTTGCCCCCCAGTGAAAAATCCTGTTGTGGATTTGAATGCAGACAAAATAATCTGCATCTCCTTTGCATCTGTTTTCCCCGTTGTATATAAAAGGATAAAGAAACAAAGGAGAAGTGTCACCATGTCCCCGTAAGTTGCCATGAACTCGGGAACTTTTTGGATGCACTCAGGACATTTTTCTTTTTTAGACGCCATAGTTTAGATATTAATCTCCGTCGTCTTTGAGTGCCGTTCTTTCAGCAGGAGTTAAGAAACTCGCAAGTTTCTCTTTTACAATCCTTGGGTTGTCCCCGGATTGAATCGATAAAGTTCCTTCTACCATGACTTGTTTGATCACAAGTTCATCTTCTGATCTACGTGTGAGTTTTCTAACAACCGGCGCCGCAAATAAGTTCTGTGCAAGTGATCCGTATAATGTGGTAATAAGAGCTGTTGCCATACCTTGTCCAATGGCACTCGCATCCCCACCACCTAAGTTCTTTAACATCCCCACAAGACCCACAAGGGTCCCAAGCATCCCGAACCCGGGCGCAAAACCAGCGTAAGCATCCCACCAAGAACGGCCGTACGCATGTCTTGTGGCTGTGTTCCCAATTTCGGTTTCCATAATATTTCGAACCAGTTCGGGATCGGTTCCATCCACTACAAGTTGGATTCCCTTCTTTAAAAATTCTTCAGGAAGTTCGTTGATATCATCTTCTAGAGCAAGTAATCCTTCACGACGAGCTTTCTCAGAAAAACTAACGAGTGTCGTAATGAGTCCAGGTAAGTCTGAGGGAGGATTTTGGAAGGCTTTTTTAGTAACAGCTCCCACTCCAATGGTAGAGGTCCAAGGAAAAGAAATGATCGTGGCCGCTGCCGCCCCACCAAATGTAATCATCACCGAAGGAATATCGATAAGGTCTGTTAAAGCAAGACCCCCTGAAACCACCCCTAGTAACATCAAGGCCACTCCAAGGGCCAAACCAATGACTGTAGCTATATCCATTTCTTATGTTTCCTCAGGTCTTCTTTCACCAACTCGAGGGAGGTTGTGGATTCTTGTTTGGTAAGCGATTACCTTTTCCACAACTTCCGCAACAGGCTCTTGTACAATGAATTTTTTCTCATTCACAAGAGTGATGATCGTATCTGGATTTGCTTCGATGGTCTCAATCAAATCTGCATTGAGAACAAATTCCGCACCTTTGAGTCGATGTAAAATGACCAAGAGATCCCCCTTCAGAGATTTCTATTTATGTCTATCGACTACCTTTCGAATTTCGCTTACGAATTTTTCTTCCGTAAATCGATTGATGGAATTTTGGAAATCTCCGCGTTTGAATTGGATCTTTTCTGCCCTTTGGATGGCGTCATTTAAGGATTTTACGGTCTGTTCCTTAAAAAATACCCCGGTCCTGTCCTCTTTGACCGACTCGAGTGCTCCCCCCTTCCCGAAAGCGATGACAGGAGTGGCGTAGGCCTGTGCCTCAACAGGAGTGATCCCAAAGTCTTCCATTCCTGGAAAAATAAACCCGCGTGCCTTTTTGTAAAGTTCCACCACCTCGTTGCGAGGTAGGCCTTTTTTCCAAAGGATGTTTTTTGGTAAATTTTTGATGAGTTTTCCTTCTTCTTGCCCCCCACCCACAAGGATGAGTGGTTTTCCATTTTCGCGGAAGGCTTCAATGGCAAGGTCAATTTTTTTATAAGGTGCAAAGGCTGAAACCATCAGATAATAATCATCTTTAGAGTTGTCATGGACTCGGAAATCTTGGGGCAAACAGGGCGGATATACAATTTTATAATCGCGTCTATAATACTTTTGAATCCGTCTTCCCACAAAATGTGAGTTACATGTAAAATAATCCACACGGTTGGCAGAGGCTGCATCCCATGTACGAAGGTAGTTAGCTATGGATTGTAAAAGAAAAAATTTTAATCCACTGCGACCCGGAAAATAATCATAATACATATCCCAAACATAACGCATAGGGCTATGGATATAACTTAAATGGAAGGTATCGGGATGAGGAATCACTCCTTTTGCCACACAATGCGAAGAACTAATCACCACATCATATCCTTTTAAATCTAATGATTCAATTGCTGTAGGGAAAACAGGTAAATAATAACGATAATACTTTTCTTTAAAAGGAAGATTGTTTGTGAAAGCGGTTGTGATCTTTCTATTTTCAATCCTTTCGTTGAGTTTTCCTTTGGAATAAAAAAGAGTAAATAAATCCGCTTCTGGAAATGCTTTTAATAAACTATCGAGAACAAGTTCTCCACCGCGCATACCGGTGAGCCAATCATGTATAATTGCAACTTTCATTATTCTTGTGGTCCAATCCTTCTTCCCGTAATTGGCGTTGTACGTCCGTAATACGATGCTGTAATTAAAAAAGGAATCGGCATAGTGTTCTCTAAATTTCTAGAACTTTCCATATAACGCCTTCCTTCTTTTCCAATCGTTTCTGCGTCTTTTACCGTAGCAAGTAGTTCATCGTACATTTCTGTACTACCAATTAATTTGGGAATGGTTCCTTCTGTATGATTTAATTTATCGGAGATAGAACGAAAATCCAATGTGATTTGTCTGAGGTCTGCCCGATTTTCTTCCATTGTCACAGAGGTGGCTTTGAAAAAATCATCAAAATAGCGAGCAGAAGGTAAATAGTCGGGAGTTTTTTCCCCTTCACGAAATGTGGGTTTGAAAAAGGGGCGTTTCCCATCCGAACTTCCCGGATTGATATTGATAATCCTTTCTGAAAATAACGTAATCGTTTGAAAATCCACTTCATAATTATCCCAAAGAGTTAAAGGATCTTCTAATGCAATATGGAGTTCGATCGCATGATCTATGTTATGGTCAAGGAATCGGCGGTCCGGTACATCAAGTAGCGGCCTTGAATCGATATGGGCCACATATCCTTTTTGAACTCCCAAAATCCGAACTTCTGTCCCTTCTTTAATTCCATCAATACGTGAGTAAAATAAGGATAACCTATAGGGATATTTTTTGGCGGGACGATCCGGCTCTACGACCGTTGTGAAAAAGGCAAAGACCAAAATTGAAAAAAAAACGATTCCCGTCAGGGATTCCTTTGATAACTTTTTTGATTTCACGGGAGACTTAAAATTCTTCCTTCCAAAGAAAGAGTTGGCAAGCAGATTTTAAATGACTGAATGGGAGAAGATGAAAGCAGTCACCATCCTTAAATACGACGAATCCGAACCTCAATTGGAACTCCGTGAAAAAGAAGTTCCTACACCGAAAGAGAACGAAGTTAGGATCAAAATCCATCTTTCTCCGATCAATCCTTCTGATCTGATGTTCATTCGTGGGCTCTATGGATTCAAAAAAAAAGCACCAGTCTCCGCAGGGTTTGAAGCGAGTGGAATCGTCGATGCGGTGGGAACTGCCATCAAAACATTGAAGGTGGGAATGCACGTATCTTGTGTGGCACCTCAAAACGATGGATCTTGGGCTGAATATATGATCACCACAGAAGACAACTGTTTGCCGTTAGTGGATGGTGTGAGTCTTGACGAAGGATCTAGTTTTTTTGTAAACCCAATGACTGCTTGGGCCATGGTATCAAAATGTTCCAAAGAAGGCCATCCCGCCATGATCCAAACTGCCGCTGCTAGCGCTCTGGGTAAAATGGTAGTTCGACTTTGTAAAGAACGTGGTATTCCTTTAATCAATGTTGTGCGAAAAAAAGAACAAGAGGACAGTCTACTCGAAATTGGTGCAGAAAACATTCTAAACTCCACCTCTCCCAACTTCCAAAAAGACTTATTCAAAATCTCTAAAAAACTGAATGCTACTTATGCCATTGATGCAGTGGCAGGAGAAACAGCGCAGTCCCTCGTAGAATGTATGCCTTATGGATCAAAAGTAGTTTGTTATGGAGCTCTTTCCGAAAAACCATTTTCTGTAAATTCAGGAATCATACTTTTCCAAAACAAAAAAATCGAAGGGTTTTGGTTGTCTTCTTGGATTTATGAAATTGGTTTAGAAGAATTTCAAAAACAAGCCAAAGAAGCACAAAAATTTTTAAAAACCGTTTTCCAGACTAAAATCAACAAACGATTTAAATTTGAAGAATACAAAGAAGGTTTGGAATTTTACAAACAACATATGACCGAAGGGAAGGTAGTATTTGGTCCGTAGATTATTTTTATTATTCATTATTCTTTCTTCCTTTGTTTTTACTCATTGCCTGAGTGAACCAAAAAAAAATTTAGAAAGTCTTAAAGCGTGTCAGTTTGATTTGGTGGATGTTCGTATTGATCTAAAACCAAATCCAAACTTTCCATTGTTTCCTTTGGTGGATTTGTATCCGCAGGTTTCCGTAGTAAATCCAAACAATACTAAAGTCTCCATTTATCAATTTGATTTAGAAATTGAACTTGTGACTGCTGGTGGAAAAGAATATATAGGAAAACTTCAAAACGAAACTCCCCTCGAAGTGGAACCTAACGCAAAAGGACTTGTGGTTTTAAAACTGGTTCCCGAACAAAAGCAGTCCATTCTTCCCAAACTGCTTATGTTAGCAAAACAACTCTCTGAGGCCGCAAAACGAGGAGAAGATGCAGAATTTGAAATTTATGGAAATGTCCAAGTTGATAGTGCTTTTGGAAAACTTCCGATACCTGTAAGAGAAATCTCTCGGATCAAACTTAAAAAATGAAATCATTTTTTTCTAAGATTGGGATCTTATTTGTTCTCTGTGGCCTATTTTTCCAATGTATCCAAAATCGGGATGATTTGTTTTATTCCGGACAAGAAGGAAACCAAAAGATATTTGAAACCTATGCATTAAAAAACTCTGGTTGCGGAACTAACAAATTACCGGGAGCACTACTGCTCGGTAGAGTAAAAATTGATGATTTAAAACTTTGTTTTAAGGCTATTGAACTTATCGATTGTGTTACATGGAATACGGAAGGGTATGTTCCTGGTTCCTGCAAAAATATTGGAACGAGTTTTAAATAGTGATGTGGAGGTATTTATTTGATTTATCCACTACAGAAATTTTTTTATTCGCATCACTGGCGTTTGCCGGTATATCCCTTCTGCTTTTTAGTAAACTAAGAAAAAAAGAAAAACCTACCAACTCAAAATCGAAATCTGGGCAAGGGTCAGAAGATTCAAAAAACCAAGGTTCAGGAAAATCAAAAAAAGATTCCAAACCATCCAAAGATACCAACCTCAAGGTAATGGAAATTTTTGATTACAACGGGATTAAAATCTTACACCAAGACGGCGCTTATACAGTGAATGACCAAGGTGTGGTTACTAACTATATGAACTGGAATCTGCTTCCTTCCAAATACCAAAAAATGGTCAAAGAGTTGGACAATCGTTCACTGGGTGAAAAAGGAGAAGATTATTTTTTAGAAATGATCAATGGATTCTATTATGTGTCATTGCCGGGCGGAAAGAAAAAAAAGTATGATTCCATCCAAAGTATCCCGGCTGACATTCGTAAACGATTAGGAGTATAACAACCCTACTCTAGATAGACAATACCTCTGTTTTGTTTTTAAACTTAGAAGGTTGTTTCGATTCTTTTATGAATCGTTTTGTTGCTTTTTGCTCCCGATCACGAAGAAGTCCTTCCTCAATCACTTTTTTAGGTGGTTTTTTTAAATCCCAAACAATTCCAAACCAACTGAGTACTTTTAAAATATAATAAGAAACATCCACTTCATACCAATAGAAACCTTGGTTTGCAGAAGAGCAGTAGTAGTGATGATTGTTATGCCAACCTTCTCCCATGGTCAGAAGGGCAAGCCATAGATTATTTTTACTGGTATCTCTGGAATCATATCTCACAGAACCAAACACATGGGAAAGCGAGTTGATGGTCCAGGTAGCATGTCCCAAAAAGAAAGTAGAAACCGCATAACCGTAAACAAGCCAAGCCCATCCACCCACTAGGTAAAGTAAGATGGCGTAAGAAAGTGGTGGAATCCAATGATTACGATCTAAAAAACGAAGCTCCGGATATTTATAAAAATCAGGGATTAGTTTGGCTTCATAATCGTTATAATCGTTTCTTAAAAACCATAACATATGGGAGTACCAAAAACCCTTTCGACTGGGAGAATGAATGTCTTTTTCCGTGTCGGAGTATTTATGGTGGTTTCTATGGTGTGCCGCCCACCAAAGAGGACCCTTCTGCATAGACATTGCCCCGATCCAAGCCAAAATAAATTGGAAAACCCGGGAAGTTTTAAAGGAGGCATGGGAAAAATAGCGATGGTATGCGGCAGTGATTCCAAACATCCTAAGGAAGTAGGATCCAACGGCCAACCAAACAAGGGACCAAGAAAAGGGAACGGTGAAAACGGTAAGGACGGTAGCTTGGACTAAAAAAAATAAAATTAGAAAAAGCAAAGGAGCCTGTTCTTTGACAACTGGCTCAACAGTAGAAGAAGAATTCATGCAAATAAACCTATGCCTATTGGAGTCCCCAAATGACGTTTGGTTGCAAAAAAATTCATTCTACTTGATTCCGGATTTGCCTGTAGCACCCTGTCCATATACCCATGTCATCGAAAATCGTTGTCCAAAAATACGGTGGAACCTCCGTTGGTGACACCACCAAAATCCAAAATGTGGCCAAACGTATCAAACGTTACCACGACGAAGGCCAAAAAGTAGCCGTTGTAGTTTCTGCAATGGGACATACTACTGACGAACTTGTCGATTTGGCTGACCAAATTTCTAAAAATCCTCCTAAACGAGAAATGGACATGTTGCTTTCGACAGGGGAACAAGTGTCGATCGCACTTCTTGCCATTGCTCTGAATGAACTCGGAGTTCCAGCTCAATCCTTTACTGGTTCCCAATTAAAAATCTTAACGGATGGAAACTTCTCGAACGGTAAGATCGAAATGATTGATCGATCTCGTATCGATGAAGCCTTTAACAAAGGTAAGGTGGTCATTGTTGCTGGTTTCCAAGGAATCGATAAAGACGAAAACATTGTCACCTTGGGACGTGGAGGAAGTGATACTTCAGCCGTAGCTCTTGCTGCTGCGCTTGGTGCTGATGAATGTGAAATTTATACGGACGTTGATGGTGTTTACACTGCCGATCCAAGAAAAATTCCGACTGCAAAGATGCACAAACAAATCACTTACGAAGAAATGTTGGAGCTGGCAAGCCTTGGTGCTGGAGTCCTTCACTCTCGAAGTGTAGAATTAGGTATGAACTATAACGTGGTGATCCACGTAAGATCCAGTTTCCACGACAAACCGGGAACTTTAGTGATGAGTGAGGACAAAATTATGGAAAAAATGAAAGTGAGTGGAGTGACTGCCAAAGGTGACCAAGCTCGAGTGACCATTGCCGATGTAAAAGACAAACCTGGAATTGCTGCAGAGTTATTCACTCAATTGTCGAATAAAGATGTAATTGTGGATGTGATTGTTCAATCTTCTCCTAGAGATGGAATCAATACCATTTCCTTTACCATTGCCAAAAAAGACATTTCTGCTGCGAAACCAATCATTGATGCCTATGCAAAAGATCATGGAAATGGAAAAGCTGAAATCGATGAAAACATTTCCATCGTATCGGCAGTTGGTGTGGGAATGAAATCTCATGTAGGTGTGGCAGCGAAGATGTTCCAATCCCTTGCGGAAAAAAACATCAATATTGAAATGATCTCTACTTCAGAGATTAAAATTTCTTGTGTCATCAAACAAAACCAAGCGGAAGACGCAGTAAAGGCTTTACACACTACGTTCATCGGATAATTTTACGACCGTATGCAAAAAGGATCACGAATGGCTCGAGTTTTCGTTTTGTTTTTTGCATCGGTTTTTGTCTTTAGCCTTCTTTTTACCCCTCTCATCAGTTTAAGTTCTTACGAATCTCTAAATTCCGTTTTAGCCATTGTTGGCCCAAGATCCATTTCTAGTTTGGATTATGAAGAAGGAGTCGAACGTTATAAAAACCTATCTCGTTTTTTTCCCAACTATCGCAAAAAAGGATCTCTACATTCTCAAGTTATCGATTTTCTTATTGATAGAGCTGTCGTAGATAATGTTGCAGATGAGGAATCCGTTCAGGTAAACGAAAAACGAATCGAAGCTGAAATTCAAAAAAGAATGGAAGCACAAGGAATCACTGACTTAGAACAATTTAAGAAATCAGTTCAAGCCCAATTTAACTTACCGTACGAAGTTTGGTTAGAAGATTTACCTTACCAAATCAAAAAAGGACAACTCTTACAAATTAAAGTTAGTCCTCCCTTACCTTCGGAACAAGAAGTTCAATCATGGTATAACAAAAACAAGGCGAAGGTTGGTTCGGAATTCAAATTCCGCGAGATTGTTTTTTCACCAGCCAACTCTTCCATCGATGAAGAATCAAGAGTGTTCAATGAACTTACAGAAATACGAAATAAATCTTTAAAAGATCCTTCCTTTTTTAAGTTAGTTGCCTCAGGTCCCAGAAATGAATCTAGATACCGATTGAATGGGGGACTTGTCAATTGGGTTCCCACTTTTGAATTGTATAAATCGCAACCAACTACGGCTTCCGTATTGGCGCAAGTTGGTGGTCAGGGAAAAATTTCTGAAGTGTTCCGAGATGATCGCAAAAGATACTGTTTGGTTTTTGTTGAAGGAATGAGACCTACTCCTCTTGATGCTGTTAGAAAAGGAATTCAAGGATTTTTATTTCGAGAAAAAGAACAAACTTCCTTTGAAGAATGGGTTTCCAATACACGAAAAAATACTTCTATCTCCATCTTTGATCCCATTTATATCAAAGAACATAACATCAATAATCCGGAAGAAAAATACAATACAGATTGATGATGAATAAAAAGGAATATAATCCAAGTTTTGCGGCTGTTTACTTAGAACCTAAGTCCATTCAATTTTTAGATCAGAATTTTAAAATAGAATTGTGGGAAGAGTTTTTAAATCGCCTCTTACAAGTTTTCCCTGAAATTCCAGTTCATATCAATTCCAACCCCTCACTTTCTGAAAAATTAAATTCTACTTCCTTAAAAAAAGGGATCATAGTTCACGAAGATGTTTCCAAGGAATATGATTTTCTCCTCAAATTAGGAAAACTTTTACCAGAGTCAAAGTTTAAAGATCCAGATTGGGATGAGGTTTGTTTTCTATATTTCACAGGGATTTCTCCCTTACTGGATATTCACCTAACAGAAACAGCTTGGAACCGTCACAAAAACTTTTTTAGTCAGTATTCTTATTCAGAAAACTTACCGCCAGGGCTCACACCCACAATCATGACTCGTGAATTCCTGACTTCTTTACCGGACACACTAACCACCGACATCCATTCGTTTTTTCTAAAGAATATCAACCAATACGATGTTGATATTTTTTACAAAGCACCTGACCTTCGCCAACTTCGTTTAGATTTTCGATTGGCATCCATTCGTTCTTTAACTCTCATCCAAGGTTTGTTACCTATGGGAGAAAGTTTATCATACGACAATCTGCTTACCAAATTAAAAGAAAATCCGCAGATATTTCGCAGTGCCCCTTCTTATTTGGAATGGGAAATTTACAAAGGTTGTGAACTTAAGTGTACATTCTGTCCGCGTGAGTTCGTCGACTTAGCCAATGATAGAAGTTTTGTTTCTTTAGAAGATGTAAAATCAACTATTACCAAATTAAATACAGAACTGACTTCCCCGATTACCATCAGCCTTTCTGGAAATGGAGAGCCTCTCCTCCATCCTGATTTTAAAAATGTTGTTACAGAAATTTTAAAATTAAATTTACTGAATGAACTGATTATCGAAACAGCACTCTACACAAATACAGACTCATTGTTGTCGCTTATAGAAGGTTTAAGTCCTTACGATAAAGAAAAACTTTGTGTCATCGTCAATGTAACCACTTTAAAACCAGAGGTTTATAAATCCTTATATGGAAAACCAGAACTGGAAAAAGTACTAGATACGGTTGATTTACTTACGAAAGCCCTTCCCAACAAATCATTACATGTGCAGATGATCAAGATGAAGGAAGTGGAAGAAGAGATTGATCCGTATTTTACCTTCTTTGAGAAAAAAGGAATCAATGTGATTCTACAAAAATACAATACATTTGCAAACAAACTCTCGGAACGTCGAGTCAGTGATCTCACTCCGATTCATAGAGATTTTTGTTGGCATTTGGTGCGAGATTTATCTCTTTCCGTAGATGGTACGGTTTCCATCTGCAAACAAAACCAAACGGAAGTGGTTGGAAATTTATATAACGAAACTCTCGGCGATGTTTGGCAAAAAGGATTGGATTTTTTTAAACATAGCTTTCATGGTGAACACGATAAAATTCCTGCCCCTTGTTTGAATTGTGATGAGTGGTATACTTTCAACGCTTGATTGTTTTGCCTTTATTCAGGCAAGACTAGGTTCCACACGGTTTCCAAAAAAAATTTTAAAGTCCATCCCAGAAGGATCCAATACTTCGGTTCTTTGTCATATCCACAATCGGCTTTCTACCATCTTCCCAAATGAACAGATTGTTTTTTTGGTTCCTGAAGGGGATACAGAACTCATTGCATTTCTAAATAAAAAACATTACCAATACTTTGTTGGATCAGAAACTGATGTTCGAGATAGATTTCGCAAAGCATGTCTTCATTTCCAAGCCAAACATATATTTCGCCTAACAGGAGATAATCCCTTCATTGATTTAGAATCTATACGTTATTTATACGAAGCGATCACCTATATTTCTGATCGTTATTATAGTCTATCGATGGTTGGATTACCATTGGGAATGGGTGTAGAATGTTTTTCTGCGAATTCTCTATTGTTTGATTTGGATGGTTATGCACCCGAACGACATACAGAACATGTTTCTCTTCATATAAAAGAACATCCAGAAATCCATAAACAATTTCGTTTGTCGGCCCCACATCTCAATCAGTTCACAGATATCAATCCAAGTTCTCTTCGAATCACTGTTGATGAATCCAAAGATTATGAACTGGTTTGTTCCTTGTGGGAAAAGTTAGGCACGAAAGATCCTTTCTTTGGTGCCAAAGAAGTGATCCAACTGGCAAATGACCAACCAGAAGTTTTTTTGGTGAACGCTTCTGTCGAACAAGTTACTTTTTCTTTACCAAAAACTAATCGAGAGTCCAAACCAGTGCGGATTGTCTACGGAGAACCTTCTCTCTTTGGAAGTGGACACTCGGAACGATGTAAATCTTTGTCTGTATTTTTGGAGATGAATGGATATGATCTAATACTAGCTGACAAACCAGATCTCCAATCCAAACATCTACCCCAGATTCTTGATATCAGAGAAAATGAATTTCCCTTAAACCATTTGTTTTATATCGATAATCTCCATCATTTGCCAACCGAAGCCAATTCTAGTTTTTTTCTCCCAAATCCAGTGGCCCCAATCAAACAGGGAGACCCTATCTCGTATTTTAGTTCCCCACTTTCTGAATGGGATTGGAACCAATCCACCATCCCTGGACGAATTCTTGTTTATGCAGGTAATTTAGGAAAAGAAGAATCAGAACAAATTGATAGGTATGTATTACAATTTCTAAATTCCAATGTTTACTCCGAAAAAACTAACATAAGTTCGGTGATCCGTATAGGAGGAACACCTCCCATAAACAAGGAAGTGCAGTATATCCAACGAGTTTCTTATATTGAATTTTTAAAACAAATTCAAAGATCTGAAGTTGTTCTTACCTACTTTGGCCAAACCATGATGGAATCTCTATCCAATGGTAAAAAAGTTTGTTTGTTAGGAATCACGCCAGTACATGAATCTTTGGGTAAATTTGCAGAAAAAGAATTAGGAATTCCTTACTTAGGATCTTTTTTTGAATTAAATGAAAACAATCAATTTCCCAAAGTTTTTCCTCATACAAAATTAAAATTAGTTCGCGATGCTCACTTAAAAATTTTGAAATGGTTAGAATCTATTTATGAAAGCTAAAATACAAATTCTATTCGTCTGTTTTATTCTTTTACTATTCTCAAATCCATTATTGACTCAAACAGAAGATAAAGAATCTATCGAAATCAACGCAAAAATTGAACTCGAAAAAGTAAGTCGTAATATCATTAATGCACTACGTTATGGAAAATTTCTTTTAGCGGATACTGAATGGAAAAAAATTCAATCCGATGTTTATAAGTCCTATCCTGAATATGATTATTTAAATGGAAGTTTGTTATACTCGAGAATGGAATGGCAAGAGGCAAAAGAAAGCCTAAACAAAGCTCTCAAAAAAGAACCAAACCATGAAGCAGCAAGTTTTTTACTCGGTATGATTTATGCGCAGGAAGATAGTTGGGCCGAAGCAAAAGATACTTGGATGGAAACCAATCAAATTTCTCCATACAATCCATTTTATCATTACAACTTAGGTCTTGCCTACTTTATTTTAAAAGATTACAACAATGCCATTGTATCCTTAAACAAATCTTTAGAATACAAAGCTAACTATAATGAAGCAAAACTCATTTTAGCTAAAACCTATTTAGAACTAAATGAAACAGAAAAAGCCAAAATGGAACTTTCCACCATTTTGGAACAGGATCCCAAACATATCCAAGCTTCTCATTTAATGGGCCGCGTTGTATATTTACTCGAAAAAGATCCGAAAAAATCTCTCACTTATTTAAAAAACCAAAGAGTCCTCGGATGGAGAGAAAAAAAGATATATGCACGATGTTACTTTGAAATTCGTAAGTGGAAAGATGCGGAAAACCTACTTCGACCAATCGCCTACTCACCGTTTGCCGATGAATATGACCAAAGTTTTTATTTAAACTTACTTTTGAATTTAGGATATGATGAAAGAGCAAATGACTTCTTTCATTTCATCCAAAAACAATCGCAAAACGAATCAAAAATTGCAGAAGCGTACAGAATGTTACTCTCTTCCCGTGAGGGAAAAGATTTATTGTATCACTATTTTAAACTTAGATATTGATTAAGAAACGACGATATCCGTTTTGGCTTGTGTGTATTTCCATTCCACAGCCACACGAATTAGTTTTTCGTTTTCTGTAATGCTGAGTTTGGATTTAATACGAGAACGTAAAGTTTCAATGGTAGAAGGAGCAAGACCCATATTGGCTGCAATTTCTTTGACCGGCATCCCTTCTCCAATCATAAGAAACACTTCCAATTCTCGGTTGGACAATCTGTCGATGGGATCTTTTTCGTCTTTTTGGGAAGCTCTGTATAAATGTCCAAGCAGCCTCGTGGCTTGGGAAGAACTTACAAAATAATCTCCCTTTAGCACAGTGTGAATGGCTTCTACGATTTGTGTGGTGGTGTCTTCTTTGAAAACATAACCCATAGCGCCGAGTTTAAAGGCACGATCCACAAAGGTATCGTCCGTCAACATACTAATGATGATGACGGCGATATTTGGAAAAGTTGTTCGAAGTCGTTTGAGTAACTGCAAACCATTTTGGTTTTGTTTGAGTTGGATATCAATGAGCACCAAACTTGGTTGCAGTTTTTCTATATCATTAAATGATTTTTCAATGTTATCCGCACTCCCGATGCACTCTAAATCTTCCGATTTAGCAATTAGGTTTTGTAGTGCATCTACTACAAGAGGGTGGTCATCAACGATATAGACTTGTTTCTTCATATTTTCCGGCTCTAAGATTCTTTTAAAGCTGTGATCATCTCTTGTGTTGCTTTTTTACCATCACCAAACAACATCAAACAGTTGTCAGCAATGAAGAGTGGGTTAGGCACTCCTGCAAAACCAGGACTTAAGGAACGTTTGATCACAACAACTGTCTTAGCATTTCCAACATCCAAAATCGGCATACCAGCGATTGGTGATTTTGGATCTGTTTTTGCAAGAGGGTTTGTTACGTCATTGGCCCCATTGACTATCACAACATCAACATTTTCGAAAGTACTATTGATCTCGTCCATCTCTTTCAATCGATCATAAGGAATATCTGCTTCTGCAAGTAATACGTTCATATGACCAGGCATACGACCTGCTACTGGATGAATTGCAAAGGAAACATCGATACCACGTGCAGTTAAAAGTTGGTATAAGTCACGAACCGTATGTTGTGCTTGCGCTACAGCCATACCATACCCAGGGACAATCACTACACTTCGTGCGACATCTAACAACATTGCGACTTCTTCAGCGCTTGTTGATTTCACTTTACCTGAGTAAAAATCGCCATCATCTTTCATTTCTGTAGCGACAGCCCCGAATCCTCCGAAGAGAACATTCGTCAAACTACGATTCATCGCTTTACACATGATTTGAGTTAGAATAATTCCAGAAGCACCTACGAGTGATCCTGAAATGATGAGAACGTTATTGTTAAGAACAAATCCTGTTGCAGATGCTGCAATCCCTGAGTAAGAGTTAAGAAGAGAGATTACCACTGGCATATCAGCCCCACCAATTGGGATCACGAGGAATACCCCAAGAAGTAAACTCACTCCACTTAAAATCCAGTAAATAGATTCATCGGTTGGCTCTAAACATCCATACACACCAAGACCAACTGCTGTAAGACCAACTAAGATTTTTACAAGTTGGTCACCAGGGTAACGAACTGCTTTTTCAGTAATAAAACCTTGTAACTTACCGAAGGCGATAAAACTTCCAGAGAAGGTAATCCCACCAACGATTGCAGAAAATACGATAGAGACAATCTCTTGGTAGTTGACGGCAAAAGCATATTTAGGAATGGAAAGTTGGAGTGCTGCACCGGCAACAAAAACAGAAGCAATTCCACCAAAACCATTGAGTACGGCTACAAGTTGTGGCATGGCAGTCATCTGGATTTTAATCGCTAAAATAATTCCGATCACAGATCCAATCAGAACACCAACAAGGATCCAATCATAAGTTAAGATGGCTTGGTCAAATAGAGTTGCAACAACTGCAATGAGCATCCCTAAAGCACCGAGTAAATTTCCTCTGGTAGCGGTTTTGGGATGAGCTAATTGTTTGATTCCAACAATAAAAAGAATGGAAGCAACAAGGTAAGAAAGGTTAAGGATGCTGATTAATTCCATTATTTAGGTGCGTCCTTTTTCTTAAACATTCCGAGCATTCTGTGAGTTACAAGAAACCCACCCACTACGTTGATCGTAGCAAAAATAACAGAGAGTAAGCCCAAAATTTTGGTAATATTGCTCTCTTGGATTCCGGCTGCATAAAGTGCACCAATCAAGGTAATGCCGGAAATGGCGTTGGAACCCGACATAAGAGGGGTGTGGAGGATGGGAGGGATTTTTGTGATGATTTCAAATCCCACGAAGATCGCGAGGACGAAAATCGTGACGGCTGTAACAAATATTTCCATAAACTAGTAGTAGTAATGGAAAAAATGGCCATTTTGGAAACAAAATTTTCAGGAATTTTACCCATGTAGGGTTCTGAATTCTTAAAAGAAACAGGATTTAAGGCATTTCTCACTGGTTTCTAGGTGGAAAACGGTCACATCTGTGATAGGAAAGGTCTGACTCTAGTCTCGTTTTTGATTTTTCTTCTCTTGAATGGTGAATCATGACAAACCAATGGTAACACTCTATTCTTTCCAACTAACAGTACGTTAGTATCTGGATAAATAGCAACAAGGACAAGGTGGTGATTTGTTTTGACAAAACGAAAGGAAGCCCTACTCTCATCGGTGATTCCCCAAATGAAATTTTATTTTTTAATCTTAATCTTCCTTTTGAATTGCCAGGTAAGTTGGTATCACACCCGAGTCTCCAAAAACGAGACAAAGGAAACGCCAATTTCAGAAGCTGAAAATGTATTTGGAGAACTGGGTACTGCTTGTTTTATTTCAAGTTTCAAGTTCCAAGGTCTGGAAACTACTGGGGATTCCGCGCTAAAGTTAAATCCTATCATCGATACACAAATCATAGAAAACATTCGAACCAATTTAAAATTAAAAAACACCAATACAAAACATATCAAACATATATATGGTGTTCCAAAATCCTGGCCTTATTTGAAAGAATTGAAATCCTTTCGTAAAATTAAAACCTTCGATCGTTTTAAAGAAATTCAAAATCTTTCGATGGAACCTCAATATAAAAAAACATTAATTAAATATGCCGAAATAGCGGATGCAGATACATATTTTTTTACTGACGAAGATATTTTAACTAGTTTTTTAGAATTTGAAAACTGCGACACATATTATCAGTTAAATTATACTAAAAAGGAAAAAGATAATTATAACGTTGTTTTATTTTTAATTACTCTCGGAATTCTTCCAACTGCAAATTACGAAAATCATTATTTCACTGTTTATAAACGAAAAGCCTTTGATTTGAAACGGGAGACTATTGCGTATAAGTTCGGATACAGAAGGCTAATCAGTTGGTTACTCTTACCAACGTTTAATTTTTTTAACGATGTAGAAAACTATAACAAAGATTATCGTTTTGTCGATCATGCGAAAGACCAATTTTTATCTGCGATCGAAAACAAATATAGCCAACCTTTACCAATCAAACATTTGAATCCTGTATATGGTGATATCATAGGAAGTATGTATTCTTCTGATTCCGATCTTTTTAAAACACAAATTCCAGTTGATACAAGATTTGCTGTGGTTCGTGATGGCAAACAAAATGTTAGTTTCTATGATCCCATCCACGGTCTTTACAAAATTCAGGCAATCAATACAAATACAAAAATTAATTCTGATATCATTACTGAAGGCTTTGAAAAAACATTAAAATCTTTTATCACAACAAATCTTGTAGATAAGGTTAAGAAAAATTATCCAAAGTCAACGATCCTACATGAAATGTACACACCCGACTACCGAGATGGGACTTATACTTTTATTTTAGAAATTGCAAAACCAGAACCTGGAATCGATGAGTTTAAAAAAGAGTATTTTGTTTTTTCTTGTTTTAAATCGCAAAGCCAAATCTACATTTTATCTAGAAGTTTGCCAAACGATACAAGTAGCGCCAACTTATATCAATTAGCGGAATCTAACATTTTAGATTTTTATTCACAAATATCGTTTCAATCTAAATACATCGAACCAAAACCTATCGCCATAGACCTCGCAATGAACGATGAAAAGAGAAAAACCGAAACTAATGCTGAAGATGACAACTACGACGATGAAGAAGATGACGAAGAGGATAGTGAGGATGAAGAAGAATTGGTGGAAAGTGGCGGAGGCTTACAAGGAGAAATGGATTTATCAGGATTAGTTTCTATCTTAAAAGAAAGAACAAAAATTCCCAAAGGAAAATTGGATATTAAACCTGGCAGGTTTCAAATCAATCAGTCCAAATGGAATCCTCCAAAAATGAAAAGTTCTAAATTTCATATCAAACCGGGACGGACCAAAAACTTCTCAAACCCTAGAAAATGGAGGAAATAGAAAACTAAAAATAGAATCCAAACGGATTTTTGTCATTAACGATATTTCATAATAAATGCATCGTTTGTACCTTGTTTGGTTTGCCCATCAAAACTTCCATCGGTAGAACCAGATACATATAAAGTTCCAAACTTATCTGAGGAAATTCCTCTTCCATAAACAGTGGAACCACTACTTCCGGAATTTCGAATCCAAATCAAGTTTCCATTTGCATCATATTTTGAGAGGTAAGAATATTGATTTCCAATTAGACTAACACCTGGTAAATATCCATTACTACTTCCAACTGTATAAATATGAGAAGCATTATCAGCATATATTCCATAAGAAAAAGTATTACTTGATCCTCCACCACCTAACAACCGGGTCCAAATTTTTTCACCTAACACATTGTATCGAGTTAAAAATTGGACAATGGTGCCTGATTTAGATTGACCATCAATATCTGTATTTGCATCCCCTGTAATATACACAGATCCCTTTTTATCAACAGACAACGTTTTTGCACTGGTAGTCCCACCGGAGACTCCAAGGAAGCGAACCCATTGGATGATAGCATTCGTATTGATAGAAAGTAAATAGGAATTCATGGTTCCACCTGGTAACGGATTTCCTAAAAAGGTTCCGGAACCACCGACTTGGCCAGCTATTAAAATATTTTTTGAATGAGGATCATATTGCATCTGTTGTCCATATGAACTGGCACCACCATTGTCAATAAGTCTTGTCCAAATAAAATCCCCGTTACGACTGTATTTAAAGATAAACGTATTTCTTCCGCCGAGTGCCGTTTCTCCATTGATGATTTGTTCTTCAGTATTTCCTGTGATATAAACATTTCCATCAGAATCTGTAGTGACTCCCGATCCTAATGTTTCACTTCCCGTTGGGAAAATTTTTGTCCAGAGCACAATACCCGATGGATGCACTTTAAGAAGTAAACTTCCTGCTCCGGTACCCGTATAATCATTGAATGGACCTCCAGAGGAACCTACTATATACATATCCCCCCACTTATCAAAATGTGCTACTTCAGCATAAGTGGAAGCAATGATAGGACTGCCCGTCTGACGAACCCACAAAAGATTTCCGTTACTATCAAATTTAGCTATAAAGATATCATTATAAGTTCCAGGAGATATTTTTGTTTGGCCAGCCAGTGAACCAGTTGTTGTTCCAACTACATACACGTTTCCAGATCGATCGGTAGCAGTGGACTGCGAAGCTGTTAAGACACTACCTGTTGCTCCTAAAAATTTTGTCCATTCTTTGATCCCTTGGTTGTCTTGAGGAACTTCAATACAGTCAATATCCTCTAATAAACATCGCAAAAACACTGTCTTCCAAAAGGCATCAGTTTTCGGGTCTGATGGATTATTCAAAGACAAGGGTTTACATAACCATAAGGCCAAAATCGTTAGATATAAAAAGAATCGCAATCGCATATAGATTTCTAACTTGGGAAATTATTTATATTGAATGACAAAGGCATCTTTTGTCCCTGTTTTTATCTTACCGTCAAAGTTTCCGGTTGTCCCTCCCGTCAGAAAAATGGTTCCATAGCGATCCGAAGACAAAGCCATACCATCTAACGTTACCAAGGTGCCACCCGATAACCTTGTCCATTCCAAGTTTCTATTAAAATGGTATTTTGACAAATAAACATCTTGAGTTCCATTCAAACTCACATCGGATAAATTCCCTGTAGTCCAACCTGTTGTATACACGTTACCCGCGTTGTCAGCATAAACATCTCGAGAGATAGTTGTTGTTCCGGGACCAGCCCCTCGTAGTTTTGTCCATTCTCTATTACCGTTCACATTGTATTTTATAAGCAACTCAGCGGTTGCCCCAGAAAAAGTTTGGCCATCAATTGGTGATCCACTCAACTCACCTGTCAGATAAACGTTACCACGATGATCGGAAGAAACTCCACGCGCAAAAACACTTGTTCCAGGTTGGCCTACAATTTTTGCCCACGTATTGAAACCATCATCGCGAAATGCAGCGATAAAACTTTCCTGTGTATTTCCAATGGTTTGGCCTAAAAAAGTTCCGGGGCCAGTGGCATGACCACTCACAAAAAGTTGGTTTGAGAATCGATCGTATGTAATTTTATATCCGAAAATTAAACTTCCTGAAGTCTCAGCTAATATTCGAGTCCATAACAAATTCCCCGTTCGATCATACTTAAATAGAATCAAATTATAAATTCCAAAAGCAATTTCACCGTTAATATTTGTTAATTCAGTATGTCCGGTAACATAAATATTCCCTTGTAAATCAGATGTGACTCCTACTCCGGCAGTCACTGATCCCGAATTTCCATAAAATATTTTTGTCCAAAGTTTTTCTCCTGATGAAGAATACTTTAATAAAACTAAACCATATTCTGTTGAAGTATATTCTCCAAAAGAACCTTGGGTTAGTCCTGTCACAATAATATCACCAAAGGAATCTACATGAATCGACTGTGCATCTGAATTATAATTACTCAAAGAGCCCAATTGTCGAACCCACTGGAGGTCTCCTATTGAGTTGTATTTCGCAAGAAATAAATCCGTGTTAAAACCAGAAGATACTTTCGTTTGCCCAGGAAGTGCTCCATCCACTTTACCAGCAATATAATTGTTTCCTTCGAAATCAGTTGCAGAAGCAAAAGAATTGGTTGCAACAGACGAAGTGCCACCTAACAATCTTGTCCATTGTTTAATGCCTTTGTTTTGCTGTGTAATTTCATAACATGGAACAAGTCTATATATGCAATTCCACAATGCTGTTTCCAAGTAAGCTTTTGACTGGGAATCAGACGGATTATTGAGATTAATTAGTTTACAATGAAATGATAGGAGTAACAAAAAAAACAGTATTCGAATTTTCATAGAACCCTTTCAAAAATTATCGAATTGATAAAGCTGGGTCTAAAATTCCAGCTTCCAAAAATCCTTTAGCTCTTAAAATACAAGAATCACATTTTCCGCAAGGTTTCCCTTTGAGAGGATCATAACAAGAATGTGTTAATTGGAGTGGAGCTCCCACTTCTAAACCTAGCTCAATGATTTCCTTTTTACCCAAATGAAGGAGTGGAGTTTTGATTTGGATAGAATCACCATCCCCACTCACACCCTTTTTGGTACCTAGGTTTGCCATTTTTTGGAAGGATTCAATAAACTCTGGCCGACAATCCGGATACCCAGAATAATCAAGAGCATTGACTCCAATGTAAATCGAATCATATCCATGACCTTCTGCCAGGGACAGAGCAAAGGATAAAAATAAAATATTACGTCCAGGTACATAAGTATTTGGAATTTCTTCCTCTTTACCACTAAACAGTGATTTGGCGTTTTTTCTTACCTTGATTTTTTTCTCTGTAAGTGAACTTCCTAAAAAAAAACCAGGATCCAATTTTTGGATCACATGTTTGATTCCGAGAGTTTTGGCGATTTTTTTACTTTTGATGAGTTCAATTTTGTGTTTTTGCGAATAATCAAAAGAGAGTGCTAGTAGTGGTAATTTTTTGTTTTTGGGAAAACCAAATTCTTTGGCAGCAAAATAGAGGCAGGTTGTAGAATCAAGCCCACCTGACAGAAGTACAACGGCACCTTTTTTTTCAGACTTGGATTTGAGTGAGGAATCCTTAACGGAGACCATTTACTTTTTCGGCCCTCTGTATACACAAGAACTCGAACATGTTTCGTACAAAGTGATTTTATCTAGCAGTGGAAGTTTTGGTTTTAGTTGGTTCCAAAGCCATACTGCAATATTTTCGCTCGTGGGATTTTCAAGTCCTGGCACATCATTCAAAACATAATGATCCAAATGTTCGTCTAAGATTGGTTTTACGATGGATTTTAGTTCTCCAAAGTCCATAATCCAACCGGTATGTGGATCAATTTCACCTTTTAGATAAACAGCAAAACGAAAGCTATGACCGTGCATTCTTTTGCACTTATGGCCTTCAGGAACATTTGGTAAAAAATGTGCGGCTTCAAAACCAAAGGTTTTGGAAAGTTCAAGCTCTTCCATCACTCTTCCGTCGCATATTCAGTAAATAATGACTTTTGATTTCCCGCATGGTCTTGGAATTCGACAGGGTAATTGGATGTAAAACAAGCATCACAAAACCCACCACCTTTATGTCCTTCCACCGCCTTATGCATTGTATCTAACGTTAGATAGGCGAGAGAATCCACACGAAGGTATTTTTGAATTTCTTCAATGGTATGAGTGGACGCAATGAGTTCTTTATGGGTAGGAATATCAATTCCATAATAACAAGGAGCTACCGTAGGTGGAGCTGAAACACGGAAATGAATTTCTTTGGCACCAGCGTTTCGAATCATTTTGATGATTTTACGGCTTGTGGTTCCGCGCATCACCGAGTCATCAATGATGACTACTCGTTTACCATTCACCACTTCTTTCACTACATTGTATTTGATTTTGGCTCCAAAGTCGCGAATCTTTTGGTCCGGTTCAATGAAGGTTCTACCAATATAATGAGAACGAATGAGTCCACTTTGGTAAGGAATCCCTGACTCTTCACTATAACCAAGTGCTGCAATGTTTGCAGAATCGGGCACAGGAATGATCACATCAGCTTCCACAGGCATAACACGTGCCAGCTGACGACCGAGAGATTTTCTTACTTTGTAAACTGATTCTTCAAAAATATAAGAATCTGGTCTTGCGAAGTAGATATATTCAAAAATACAAAGACTTGGTTTTGCTTTTGGGAATGGGTAAAGAGACCTCATTCCTGTATGATCGATGACAACCATTTCCCCTGGTTCCACATCTCTTACATATTCGGTATCAGTAATATCGAAAGCACAAGTTTCAGAAGCAAATACAATGGCTCCGTCCGAGCGTTTTCCCATGACAAGGGGCCTAAATCCATTCGGGTCTCGCACGGCGATTAAGTATCTGGGAGTTAAAACTAATAAGGAATAAGCTCCGCGAACCTGAGCCAGTGACTCACACAGGGCTTCCAGAAGATCTGTTTTATGGCTTTTTGCCATAAGGTGGACGATAACCTCGGAATCAATCGTAGTTTGGAAGATGGACCCGTCTCTCTCCAGGCGATTGCGAATGTCCCAAGAGTTGACTAGGTTTCCATTGTGGGCAAGAGCCACAGGACCTAAGTGAGATTCCACGCGGATGGGCTGGGCATTTCTAAGAAAACTTGCTCCCGTTGTGGAATACCGGTTGTGACCAATGGCCGCATCCCCTATGAGCTCTTTGATCTTCGGTTGGGTGAAGATATTTGCCACAAGGCCCATATTGGCATACCGGTATAGGTGGGAACCATCAGTTGTGACGATCCCACTGGACTCCTGGCCACGGTGTTGCATCGAGTACAAACCTAGGTAGGTAAAATTAGCAGCTTCCTTGCTATTGTAGATGCCGTATATGGCACATTCTTCTTTTGGTTTGTCAGATTGGAGAATCATTGTTAGAATGACAATTGCAGTATTTCCAAAATCCCAATTAGATGCAAATCAATTCCAACTATATTCTCGTTGATACAGCAAAAGCTTTGGATTTAGCTCTGATTAATCTCAGACAGTCCAAAATCATGTCCATCGACACCGAGTCCTCCGGTTATTACACGTACTACCCCAAAGTTTGTCTCATTCAGATCAATTCTAATGGCAAAAATTACCTGATTGACCCTCTAAAAATCACAAATTTGTCAGCTTTGGGTCCTTTGTTTGAAGATCCGAACATTCTCAAAATCTTCCATTCAGCACAAGATGATATCAAAGCCTTAAAAAGAGACTTTGGGTTCAAATTTGTGAACACGGCAGATACAATGATCAGTTCTCGGTTATTGTCACTAGAACAAAGTTCATTGTCCCATGTGGTAGAACATTATCATAAAGTAACACTTTCTAAAGTAGAACAGAAGTCTAATTGGGAAATTCGCCCCCTCCAAAAACAACAGCTAAAATACGCAGCCCTCGATACCGCATATTTAGAATCCATTTGGTTAAAAATGGAAGAAGAACTCAAACGTAGATCTTTATATGATGAGGCAAAATCAGAGTTTGAATTCATAGCATCTGAAGAGTATGTTGCCAAAGAAGGAGAAGGATTCTCCCTTGGAAAATTTCCTGATATTCTAAATTTCACTCCTCTCGAAAGAAGAAAGATTTTAGAACTTCTTCGTTACCGCGACGAAAAAGCAAAACGAATCAACAAAGCAAGTTTCCGCGTTTTTAATAATGACAAACTCTCTCAAGCAGTCAAAGAACAACCTAACGAAGACAAATGTATCGAATGGTTTGGTAAAAAAGACGGATCAGAAATCTACAAACTGTTAATAGCAGAATATAGTGATCCAATTGATACCTCAGAACTTTCGAAACGTCACGGGGAAGATCTAAACGAAGAAGAGAATCATAAATTCGAAAACGCTAAAAAATGGCGACTTCGCATTATGCGCGCTAGACGAATGGAACATTCTCTTCTGCCTTCCAACAAACAACTTATCGTTATTTTACGAGCAGCACCCAAAAACTTGGAAGAACTAAAAGCATTACATGTATTTTCCGATTGGAAAGTACAAAACTATGGTCCTAGTTTACTTGCTGCCATCCAAGGACTTCCTTTTGATTCGATGATCAACCGTTTGGTGGCCATTCGTTCCAAAGAAGCATTTGTTGCCAAACGTAGGAAAAAACAAAACCAAAACTCGAAAGACGAGGGTTGATGTTACCCTACCAGTCCTTTGTAGAAAAACTTTCAAGGGACTTCGAGGCAATTCCTGACACATCAGAAATCAAGTCAGGAGTGATTTTTCCTTTGTTCGGATCCAAAGATACAGCAGAAGGTATCATTCTTACAGAACGTTCCAAACATCTAAAATCTCACCCTGGCCAAATTTCATTTCCGGGTGGGGTTAAGGAAAAACAAGATCCCAATCTCCTAGTCACGGCTCTTCGGGAATGGGAAGAAGAGATGGGAGTCCATCGTTCTACCTTAAATGTCCTTGGAAAACTAGAAGGTCTCCATACAAGAACCGGTTTTCATATTACCCCGTTTTTAGCCATTTATGAAGGGGATTTGAGCTTTCCGCATAATACAGAGGAAGTGGACCGGGTCATCCTCCTTCCCTTTTCCGACCTTTGGACCATACCTTTTTATGCCATCCAAGTCCCGGGCCGGGAACATTTTGCTTATTATTTTGATTTAGGTGACGGTCTCCTTTGGGGTGCAACCTGCGAAATGATTTTGCGATTCCTACGAGAACATTCCTCCTTTGACAGGACCCCTCTTCTTGTGAAACCAAACCTTCTGAAACCTCCTTTTTTAGATCCCAAATCTCTCTAAGGTCAATTCCCGTTTTCGCCGATGGTGTACAGGTGCGGAAAAAAAATAAAAACCAAGGACAATCTTCGATCCGATTTTCTGTCTTTGTTGGTTGTATTTTATTTTTACTTTCCAATTTTCCCCTTTCGGCCCAATCACAACCTAATAAACGATATGTGTTTATCTTAGATGCCAGTGGCTCTATGGCTGAAAAATGGGATGGGAAAACAAGGATGGCGGTTGCCAAAGAAAAACTTTTACAAGTTCTTGGTGGTCTTCCCAAAGATGTGAGTGTGGGTCTTGTCGCTTACGGTAACCGAATTGCAGGTTGTTCCTCAGCCAGATTGTACCACCCCATCCAACGAGGGGCCGCATCCCTTGTTAGTCAAAAAATTTCTAACATTGTTCCTGCAGGATCTACTCCCATTGCCCAAACCTTAAGTGTTGTGGGAGAATTTCTTTTGAATGATGTACAAGAAACTGAAATTATTTTTATCTCGGATGGTGTGGAAAGTTGTGACGGGGATCCCAAAGCAGTACTGTACCAATTGAAAAATTCTGGAAAAAAATTTCGTTTGCAAGTGTTAGGGATTGATATTGATCCACAAGGAGAAGAAGATCTAAAAAGACTTTCGATTCTTGGAGATGGACATTATTATTCTTTAAAACGTCCCGAAGATTACGATTCTTCTTTTAAACGGATCTTTTATAAATCCGAAGGGGAACAGGCTCTGGTCTCTGAAACCACCAAATCCCAAACAAACCTACCCACAAATTCCCAAAACGAAATCAAAATTTTAAATATTCTACCTTATGAAGACGGATCTGAATCCGGTTACATTCTAAATTACGAATATAGTGGCCAAACCAACACTTCTTATATGGTTCAATTATATGTTTTTCCAGAGGAAGAAAAACAAAGAAGTTTTCCCATTCCACCTTTGCGAGAACGTAGGATGGGTGACCTCACCAAACACCAAGTTGCCTTCCAAACGGGACCAGAGGGAAAGGGACATTGGATCTTTCGATTGCCCACAGGAAAAAGGATGCGAGCCTCTGCAGAATTATGGGATTTAACAGGAATTCCGAAAATTCTTGCCATTTCCGAAGAAAAACCCGTTCAGTAGAACCCTAGTTTCAACCGAAATTGATAGTAATGAGACAGAATTCTACAGTATGGAATCTTTTCAAACGGGCCATTTCTGCTCTGGGAATCCTCGTTTTTCTGGGTTTTTTGCCCCTTACTCTTTCCGCAGAACGTTCCATCAGTCAAATTTTTGCCAATGAACGCACCAAACAAGGTGATCTTCTTTACCAAAAGGCGAAAGAGTTTTTGGAAGACCGAAACCACTACCAATCTGTAGAATCATGCAAAAGTTTTCTGTTACTCTATCCGGGCCATCCCAAAACAAGAGATATTAGGAAGATTTTAAGTTCCAACTACCGCATGACGGGAGATATTTTAGCTCTTGCGGAAAATGAACTAAAAACTTATAAAGAATTTCCCAACACAGAAGAAGGGCTCGAATCCTACCTAATTTCAGGAAAAGCCTTTGTGCGTATGGGCCGGGAAGATAAAGCCTATCAGATTTTTCAGGACATTATCAAAAATACGTATTCTAGCAAAATTGCACAAGAAGCGGAATTAGAACTGACTCAGATGGAAATTTTAGGAGAGAGTAAAAATAAGTAATTTTTACGAAAATATTGCCCTAGGGATCTCCGATAATAAACTAGGCACGTTGAGCAAAAAGGGTTCAGAGATTTAAGAATGTCGTTTTTTCAAATGGTTACTTTCCCAGCGAACTCCTACATCATTGTAGAGGGGAAAAAGGATGCGAACAATTTCTATATCATCCGTGAGGGGAAGGTACGTGTTACACGCGAGACTGCTGTTGTCGGAGAAGATCCCAACCAAGTTTTAGGACCTGGTGACTTCTTTGGTGTGGTTGCGGCCATGAGCCAACATCCACAAATCGAATCTGCTACTTCCCTTACTAATGTATCTTTAATCTCTGTTAGTTATGACCAGTTTGGAACTCTAATCCAAAAGTCTACGGCAGTTGCTATGAATATCATTCGTTTCTTCTCCATGAAGTTACGACAATTTGATACTACAATCACTCGTTTATCCTTTCGCAATGCTGTCGAAGAAGATCCAAACGAACTTTTTAAAATTGGTGAATATTACTTCCAACAACAGAATTCTTCACATGCGACTTTCGCATACCAAAGTTATCTAAAACATCTTCCGAATGGACAGTTTGTACCGCAGGCAAAGTTGCGATTACAAACCATGAACCAACCATTCCAATCTCCTCCCATTGATTACACAAAATTCAATCGGAACTATAAAGATAGTGAGATGATCTTTTGTGAACATGAACCGGGTAAGGAATTATTTATCTTACAAAGTGGAAAGGTAAAAATTTCCAAAATCGTAAACCAAAACGAGGTGATGCTCGCTGTTCTCCAAGCAGGAGATATTTTTGGAGAGATGGCCATCCTTGATAACAAACCTCGCTCTGCTTCGGCAGTGGCTGCAGGTGATGTGGAACTTCTTGCCATCAACAAAGCCAACTTTGAAGGGATGGTGAAAGCACAACCGCAATTGGCAACAAGGCTTATCACTCTCCTTTCTGAAAGAATTTGGATTGCTTACAAACAATTAGCAAACTTACTCCTCAAAGATCCTCAAGGCCGTATCGTTGATACACTGATGACCTTGGCCGAAAAAAATCGAATCAAAGTGGCTCCCAAACAAGCTTATAATTTTGAAATCGGAACCAAAGACCTTCTCAAAATGGTGGGTCTTACTGATCCAAAAGACGAACTGATCATATCTGATATCATGAAAAATAATAAATTTATTCGGATGGATATGGGAAAAATTGTTTGTTCAGACATGGCAGAACTAGAAAAACTCGTCCAATTCTATCATAAAAAGGCTAATATGGAGAATAAGCTAAAGAAGCTGAAATAACTTCTTGCCAGCATTCCTCTCCTGACTTATGTTAGAGGCCACGGAAATATGAGCGATAAGATACTAGTTGAAGAAAAGGGAAATACGATCCGCGTTCGTTTTATGGATCAAATTCTCGACGGAAATGCACCGGAGTTGCGGGAAATTTTAGCGGAGATTCTGGAAAAGAATGTTCAAGAAATTTCTTTGGATTTAGAGAAAGTAGTCATTGTGAGTTCTCTCGGAATTTCTCGTTTGTTATCATTCAAAAACAAAGCCGATGAAAAAAAGATGACAGTGAAAATTGTCAACATCCAAGAAAAACTAAAAGAGACATTGAAGAAATTGATGTTGGATCAGTTTTTTGGTCTTTAAACCGAGTTTAGATTCTTTTCCTATTAACCCAACAACATATTCAAAATCATAAACCAAGAGTTTGTCAACTGGCACAAATCTCTTGGTTTTCAATCCCAAGTTTTAGTAATAAATTGTATTTCCAAAACTAGGGAATCTATTTAAAATCCTTGGTCCTTTAAATCAGCTTCCATCATGATTTTCACCAATTCTTTGAATTTCACTTTTGGCTCCCAACCTAACTGACGTTTTGCTTTTTCAGGATTTCCAATAAGGAGTTCTACTTCCGTTGGCCTGTAGTATTTTGGATCAATTTTTACTAAAACTTGGCCGGATTTTTTGTCCTTACCAACTTCTTTATCGTCTTTCCCTTCCCAAACTACTTCGAAACCGGCAATTTTATAAGCCTCTTCGATAAACTCACGAACTGTATGTGTTTCATTGGTTGCTACTACATAATCGTCAGGAGTGTCTTTTTGTAACATCATCCACATCATTTCTACGTAATCAGGAGCATATCCCCAATCGCGTTTGGAATCAATGTTACCCATAGTGATATGAGGAAGTTTTCCTGCTTTCACAGCAGCCACTCCAAGTGTGATTTTTCTTGTCACAAAGGTTTCTCCACGTCTTGGAGATTCGTGGTTAAATAAAATTCCATTGGATGCGTGCAATTTGTACGCTTCACGATAATTGACTACAGCCCAATATGCATAAAGTTTAGCCACAGCATAAGGTGAACGCGGATAAAATGGTGTTTTTTCAGTTTGTGGCACTTCTTGGACAAGGCCGTAAAGTTCCGAAGTAGATGCTTGGTAAAATCGGGAATTGATTCCTGTTTGTTTAATCGCATCTAAGATTCGTAATGTTCCCACCGCATCCACTTCTGCCGTGTATTCAGGGACTTCGAAGGAAACTTGAACATGAGATTGTGCGGCCAAGTTATAGATTTCAGTGGGTTGGATTTTTTCTAAGATTCGGTTTAGGTTCGAGGAATCTGTCATGTCTCCATAATGAAGGTGGAGATTCGGGTTTCCATGCAGGTGTTCAATGCGATTGCGATTGAAAAGGCTCGTTCTACGAACGATTCCGTGGACTTCGTATCCTTTTTGTAAGAGGAGTTCTGCCAGATAGGACCCGTCTTGGCCTGTGATTCCGGTGATGAGTGCTTTTTTCATAGATCAGGGATCAGTATTTTAAGTTTCTTCGGTAAGAAAAGGAAAAATGGGTCAGGAAGGTTAAATAATCCGAAAATTTAAGACCGATTTCCTTTTGCCATTTCCTCCATCCTGTCAACTGTGACATTTATTACAAAATTTACGTTTATGTTACATAAGAATCGAATTCCAGTCCAATATGTATTTCTCTTTTTGAGTTTCTTTTCCTTTCCTTTTGTCGTTATGGCAGAAGAAAAAACGGAACCAAAAATAGAAACAGGTTCTCAACAGAAAAGTTCAGAGAATTCCCCGCAACCTCCGGCAGCAACGGCGCAGGTGACAACGGCATCAGAAAACAAATCCAATTGGGAAACAGGACTAGGAAAAGGAATTCGTGGCACATCTACAGACGGCAAACACAATATCCAATTAAGGTTTCGATCACAAGTCCAAGGAAACCAAAGTTTTCAACTAGATCCATCTCAAGATACAACAAACTTTCTTGTTCGCCGTACCAGATTACAACTCAAAGCAGGATTATTCAATGATACATGGCTTGTGAACTTACAAATGGGTTTTGCCGAACGAGATATGGAAAGCCAAAGAAGGAATACATTACGTGATGCGAATATTGTCTACAACCAGTATCGTGATGTAAAAATCGCCTTTGGTCAAATGAAAGTTCCCTTCAGTAGACAACGTTGGAATTCATCCAGTGCCTTACAAACTGTAGATAGATCATCAGTCACCGCAGAATTTAATTTAGATCGTGATGTGGGAACTTATCTTTTTTCGGAAGATCTTTTTGGCAGCAAACGAATGTTTGCTTACTACTTAGGTGTTTTTGGTGGACAAGGGAGAAACCGAGTCGAAAGACAAACTCCCGGTGTGTTGACTGTTGCCAGATTTATTTTTTCTCCTTTTGGTGGAATGTCAAAATCTGGTTCTGATAATGATTGGTTGTCAGAAAGTGATTTTGCCAGATACAAAGAACCAAAATTATCGATTGGTGTTTCTGGGGCTTACAATAAAAATTCCGATAGGTCACTGAGTACCCATGGTGTTGAATATAATTTTGCAAAATTCAATTATAGCCATGCTGCAGGAGATATTTATTTCAAATGGATGGGTTTTTCCTTTCAATATGAGTGGTTGTGGCGAAGAGCAAACACGGCTTATGTGGAAAAAACAGTCAACACGTCACTTTCCAGAGAATATTCCAGAAGTGGACAAGGTCATTTTGTCCAATTGGGCTACCTTTTTACAAATCAATATGAACTCAGTTTTCGATTTGGGGAATTTCGACCTTTAGGAGAAACAGATCCCAATTTGAAATATTCTCGTGAAGTGGGAGGAGCACTTTCCTATTACTTTGCAGAACATAATTTAAAATGGCAAACTGACTATTTTTATTACACAGGAACTCCCACAGCCGCAGAAGGAGACCACGTAGTTCGAACACAAATTCAGGTATTTTACTAAAATGAACCCATTTATGAAAACATTGATCACTATACTTTTGTTAGCTTTATCTTTAGAACAATGTAAAACACAAAGGGAAGATAAAATTAAAGAAACACAGACGAAATGCCTGCAAACTTTGTATTTGGCTAGTTTGAATGCAGGAAAATCTGGTTTTAGTGGAAGTTTCCAATTTTTAGGTTCTTGTTCTGCTACTTCTAACGACTCACCATCTTGTACGGAACAATATGGCTTGGTGAAAGAAGAAATCTCTTGTCCATTGGGATTTACAAAGTCCTCCTCCAAATGTTCTATCCAAAACCTAGTGGGAGTATGTCGTTACCAACCCAACGGAGATACAACCAAAGTCACTACAGTGGTATATGCAAAACCAAATGATACAAGGGAAGCTGCCATCGCCAACTGTCAATCCTATGGAACAGGTTCCCAATTTACAGAAACCTATTTGAATCCAGGAGATAAATCCACTTCGCTTGATACCATTCTTACAAACGGTTATCTTTGTATCGATAAAGCACAAAAAAACTAAAACAAACCTTCATAGACTTTGGCTTTCTTCGTGGTCAATAAAAACGGACGGCCAAAGGAGTTGGTAAGTACACCTTCGGGGTTGACTCCTGCTGCTTGGTAAATGGTGGCAATGAGATCTCTTACATGAAGCGATTCCTTTGGATTTAGAGGTTTGGAACCTGTTTCATCAGTTTCCCCTAACACAAATCCTTTGGCAAAGGGACCACCGCCGAGCAAAGTAGACCAAACTTTCGGATGGTGGTCACGACCGTCTCTTGATCCTACATCAGGGGTTCTTCCAAATTCACTGGTAAGAACAAATAACGTTTGTTTCATGAGACCAGTATTGTTAAGATCTTCTAACAAAGCTGCAATTCCCATGTCGGTTTCTTTCATAATTTTAGTAATTTGTGCTTTGTTTCCCGTATGTGTGTCAAATCCTCCAATGGAAATATGGATGAAAGGAACTTCCTGTGCCGCAAGACGTTTGGCAAGTAACATCGCTTTGCCTTGCCAAGTGGTTCCGTATCGTGCCCGTGTTTTTTCCTCTTCCAAACTGATGCGAAAACTATCGATGTTTTTGGAATTGCGAAACTCTTCCGCTGCCACGAGCATATTTTTCCAATGTTTGGATTCTTTTGTCGGATAAGTTTTAGAAAACTCCTCATTCATAAAAGAAACCAAATCTTTTCTTCGAAGAATTCGATCTTCTGCAAATTTTCCATAGGATGGATTTAGGTGTTGGATGGGTTCATCCACATTTCCAACATGATAACCAGAATAATCGATTCCAAGGAACCCAGAGTTCCCATTTTTTCCACCACGGCCACCAATCGTCACATAACTTGGAAAATACGAAGATTTGACTTTTGCTTTTTTAGCATAAGCTATTACAGCACCAAAATGAGGAATGTCTGGAAAGCCCATCGCTTCTGTCATTCGGTATCCTGTTCCCAATAACATTTGTGCAAAACCATGATCTCCTTCTTCACTCCATGTAGACCTAACGATTCCAATCGAATGTAATTGTTTGGCGGTAAGAGAAAACGGTTCCAATACAGATAACCCTGAGATACTGGAGTTTACTTTTCCAAATGCACTATTCGGTTTAGGATCCAATGTATCCACATGGCTCATCCCTCCCATCATTTCAATAAAGATGACGGACTTTACTTTAGAAGGAAGGGCAATGGATTCCTCTTCTTCTTCCGCATGTAAACTTCCAAAGGGATTTGTAGAAAACAAAACGGGACTGAGTCCCAAACTGAGGATTGATTTTTTTAAAAATTCTTTGCGATCCATGAAAATTCCTTAATTGATATGTTGGAACTCTTGGCTATTGATCAGAGCCCAGAGAATGTCTTGGAGTAAGTCTTTGTCAAAAACAGAATCTGGTTTTAACATAAGTGTTTTTATCTTTTCTTTTTCTAAAGGACTTGGCTCTCGACCTAAAAGTCGAAAGTAAAGATTGGAAATAACCAAATTCATTGATTTTACTTGGTCAAACTCTTGTTTCACCAAAGACTCTTTATTCCCAAAATCCCAAACCAGTTTTCCCACCACACGACCGTTCATCAATGTTAACATTTGTTCGATGGTAAGTTCAGAGATATCATCAGAAATATCCACTCTTGGTCCAGACCCAAAAACAGATAAAATGCTATGGTAAGGTGCAGGTCTTTCCACCTCCACTGCGTTTGTGAATTCCTTTAAATTGTCTTGGGGAAATCGAATGGAACCCGTACCTGTCAAATCATAAGGTTTTTTATCCATAAGGCCAGAGAGCCAAGATAAATTCCTTTCTCGAATGTTACTGATTTTTTGGGAATCAGAGACTCGAATGAGAGAGTTTAGGAGTTGGTCACTATCCAATCTTTGTGGTGAAAAATACCGAATGGGGTCTTGGTCGTTTGGACTTTTTGTCAGCGAACGATTGTAAACATTCGAAGTGACAATGTATAAAATGAGTTCTTTTAGTTTTAAGTTGTTTGCCAAAAAATAAGAATCGAGATGGTTTAGGATCTCTTCCCCTGTCACCACAGTGTCTTCATTCCAGTCATCAAGTGGTGTGAAAAAACTCCAACCCATAAGTTCGGTCCACACCCGGTTGATGATTACTTTGCGAAACCTGTCATTGGACTTACTGGTTAACCAATCAGCAAAGGCTTTTCTACGATCTTCACCAGGTTTTAGTTTGGCTTCCTTTCCGTCCAAATACTTGGGCCGAACCAAATCTCCACCGGGGGCATCATCCGTATGAGGAAATCGAAGGCCGAGTTTCGGTTGGTAGAAAAGTGTGGCATACTCTACTTCATGTTTCTTTTGATAGTCTTTTCGTTGTTCGTCGGTCCATTTGTTCCAATTGTCTCGATTCCATTCATTGTTTTTGTCTTGGAGATTTTTTTGGTCTTCCATAGGAAGATGGACTTCTAATTCTCTTGGAACATAACTGAATGTTTTTCCATAACGATCTGCTTCCCAACTTCCATCCCGAAAGAACTGTTGGCTAAAAAAAGCAGCAAGTGCATAATAATCTCTTCTGGTAAAATCCGAAATATAAGGATGGTCATGGCATCTGGCACAAGCCACTCGTTTTGCATAAAATAACCTTCCCACATACTCCGCTGTTTGTAATGGATCAGCCCCATCACGGATGTAAAACATGGTAGCAGGAGAATCTTTTACATTGCCAGTCGATGTTAACATCTCTTGCACCAATTGGTCATAGGGTTTGTTTTTATGAAGCGAACCCGCAATGTATTCAAAGAATTTGCCTGTAGGAATTTTTCGACCTTTGGATTTGTCCCGCAACATGGAAGTAAACTTAGTCCCCCAGTATTCGGCAAACTCAGGTTGTTTTAAAAAATTAACTGCGAATGATTCTAAACTTTGGTCGGAAGGTAGAGCTTCTAGTTCTTTCCATTCGGCGACACTGGGAATCACTCCTCGTAAATGAAGGGAAAGTCTTCGAAAGGTGATTTTCCTTTCCGCATTAACTACATTAGGTGATAATTTCAAATACAAACTATCCAGTGGATGAACTGCATTCTGTTTTGATCGTGACTGAAGGTATCCAAGAGAGAAAATCAGAACGACAAAAGAAAAAAGGAAATAGCGAAACTTAAGAACTAGATTTAGTACCAATCTCATTTTGCAAAGATTCTACGTGGGATTTTGCGAATTGAAAATATTTTTCTTGCAAAAGTCAATTTTTTGCAAATAAACCTTGGTTGCGATGGCAGAAGAAAGAATCTATGAAATGCTTTGGGACTGCGAATTTTGCGGGTCAAAAAAATTACTCGGTAAAACACATAGGCATTGTCCCAATTGTGGAGCCACACAAGACCCAAGTCGTCGATACTTTCCAAACGATGCAGACAAAGTTGCTGTCCAAGACCATATCTATTATGGAGTCGATAAGGTTTGTCCTTTTTGCCAAACTCCGAATGGAGCCAAAGCCACGTTCTGTGGAAACTGTGGAGGTTCCTTAGATGGTGCACAAAATGTCAAACTCAGATCCGATCACGATGGAATCACAGAAGACTCTGTCCAAAAAGCTAAAGAAGATTTAGCCTTCCCCAATTCCGAATACATCAAACCTCATCCCAAAACTCCCAAATGGGTTTTGTGGTTATTGGGAACCATTGTGATTGGTGGGATTGGATTTGTTTGTCTTGGCGTTTTATGGACGGAAAAAGTAGAATTACAAATCACTCACCATGAATGGTCTCGCACAATCGCCATCGATCAGTTCAAACCAGTTTCTGAATCCGAATGGTGTGACTCTATGCCTATGGGTGCGTACAGTGTGTCCCGCAGTCGCCAAGTCAGAAGTTATAACAGCATTCCTGATGGAGAAGATTGTCATACTGTTCGTTCGGATCGTGGAGATGGAACCTTCTCTGAAAGTGAAAGTTGTACTACCAAATACAGACAAGAACCTGTGTATGATGACCATTGTAGTTACCGCATCGATAAATGGGCCTTTGATAGAAATGCTGTGGCCAAAGGATTTGGAACCACACAAGAACCCTATTGGCCCACTCCTCAAATTCGCGAATGTGCAAACACAAGTATTGGTTGTGAACGTTTAGGACCCAAGGAAGAAAAATATATAGTTCATTTCACAGAGTCTAGCGGAGAAACCAAAGGAGAAAAACATGACTGTGATTTTGATATGGCCAAATGGAAATCATTACCAGCCAAAGGGCTCTACCAAACTGAAAAAAGTGTCATTTTTAACTACATCACTTGCGACACCATACAGACGTTAGAAGGAAACGCAACAGAGGAATAAAATGGACCAAACTTGGTTAAAAACAACATTAGAACGTTTTAAGAACGAACAAGATCCCATTCGTAAGTTTTTAAAAGAAACCAAACTATTCGAAGAAGCTCTTGCCAACCAAGAGTATGAAAAAACCGATTTTCTCATTCGAAAAGAACTCGGAGGAATTCTTACCTCTTTTAAAGAAAGTTTTCGTAAACTAGAAGAAGGTTTTGTTGCGAAAGCACAAATCCAAAACATTGGAAAAACAAATCCTGCTACTACACTCCTCGATCGAATCATTATGAAAGTAGGTTCTGCTGGTTATGGACTGAATGGACTCGGCGCGGGAGTCAAAGCCACAGCAGAAGAAATGGAAAAATTACTCAACCATGACTTTTCGATGTTGGAAAAAGTGGGGAACTTACAAAAAGAAATTTTGGATACCCTTCCCGGTGCATTTGTGACTAACCCAGAAGCCGCAATTGAATCCTTCAACAAATCACTGTTAGATTTTGAAACACAATTTGAATCAAGAAACTCAATCTTTTTAAAATAATAAAATCAGGAAATAAGGAATAAACCATGGCACTAATCGATAGAATTAAATTTGAAGGTAGTCCCAATGAAATCGTTTGGAAGTATCCATCTGATGAAATCAGTACCGCAGGGCAACTGGTGGTGGATGAAAACCAAGAAGCCATCTTTTTTAAAGAAGGTAAGGCATTGGATACTTTTGGTCCAGGAACTCATACTTTAAAAACGGGAAACATTCCCATCCTTGAAGCTCTCGTCAATCTTCCTTTTGGTGGAAAAACTCCATTTACAGCAGAAGTTTATTATGTAAACAAAGCAATCTTTGCGATGAAATGGGGAACCAATACTCCTATCCCTTTGGAAGATCCAAAATACAAAATTGTATTAAACATTCGTGCTTTTGGTGATTATAAATTTAGAATCAAAGATGCAAGATCCTTTTTACTGAATGTAGTGAAAGGTGGAAATCGAACTACCAACGAATCCATTGATGAATTTTTAAAACCAAATATAGTTCGTGGGATCGGTGATTTTATTTCGGAAGTTATTTTAAATAACAATACATCTGTTGTGGAGATCAATAAATTCAGAGATGAAAGTTCCACTGCTGGAAAAGTCAAACTGGCCCCTGAATTTGAAAAATATGGAATCGACTTAACAGAGTTTAACGTATCTTCGGTGAACTTTGACCAAAACGATCCCAACTACCAAAGAATCCAAAAAATCATTACCGATAAATTCGAAATCGATATGCTCGGCGATAAATACCAACAAAAGAAAATGTTTGATATTGGACAAGCTGCCGCAGAAAACGAAGGCCAAGGTGGTGGTGCGATGGGTGCCGGGATGGGCATGGGAATGGGGATGAACATGGGCCAAATGATGGGCAATATGATGAACCAAGGGGGAGGCCAAAGTGGTGCAGCTCCAGCAGCCAATGATCCGGCCGCAAGGATTGCCAAACTAAAAGGATTACTCGACCAGGGTCTCATCAACGCAGAAGAGTTTGAAGCAAAGAAAAAAGAAATCCTTTCTTCTTTGTAAAATTGATTTAAACTTAAAAACATTCACTCCACCGATCGAAACTATATAGCTTTCGTTAGGTAGAGTGATTTAGATTGTAAATCAAACAATTGTTAAGAAAACAATTGTTTGATCTCTGCTAAGTTTGCTTCTGCTTCCTGTTCCCCTTTATCAATGATTTCTTGGTAACGAGCAAAATCAAATAATTGAAATTCTTCTAAATGGAAGTGTACAAAAAGATCCATTTTAGGTCGTTTGAGGCGAGTGATTTCTCTTCCTTCCAAAGTAATGGTTCTTGTCATAATCTGTAAGATAGGAGGGTATTTTAAAGTATCCCAAATATAACGAAAGAATCCTTTTTCTGTTGTGTTTCTGTCTTCGAAAAGTTTGACCGGAACAATTTCTTGTAAAGGAGACACGTTGATTCCCATCACCACATCCGCACCCTTAGAACGAATGAGATTTTCGGGAACGTTATTGATCATTCCGCCATCCACTAATAGTTTTTCACCAAGTCTGTAAGGAGGAAAGGCACCAGGCAAACTCATCGCACTGGTGAGAGCTTCTGTAATGGGACCTTGGTCAAAAATATGTTCTTTGCCTGTTTGTAAATCCACCGCGGAAGTGGCAAAAGGGAGAGGTAATTCTTCAATTCTTTGGTCACCAAACCCTTTTTTTAACATCCGTTTCATTCGTTTTCCTTTAAAAAAGGCAACAACTGGGATCGTTGGATCGAAGGCACTTTCCAATCCACCAAAGAAATTTTTAATCATCTCTTCAATTTCTACCGGTGAATTTTTTCTCGCATACAGGGCCGCAATCACAGCTCCCATCGATGCACCAGAAACAAAATCAAAATGAATTCCTTCTCTATGTAATACTTTTAACAAACCAACATGCGCAAGGGCTCTGGCACCACCACCACCTAACGCCAAACCTCTTGTTTTTGCGACGAGATACCTTGCCAATGTATCTTTTTGATAAAAGGTTTTGAGTGATTGGTCTTGGGGAAGGTAACTTTTACGAACACCGCTTTCCATCATACGAATGGCGCGACCTTCAAAGTTTCGAATTCTAGTTTTCCAAAAACCTATGATCTCTTCTTTTTCTTTATAAAACTTTTCTGGTTCATCTTCCCAAAAAACTATGAAGTCGGATTGAACGACAAGATAATGCAAATCCATTCTGGAAGTGGATTCATCAAAATAAATATGAAGTAAGGGAGTTTTACTTCTAAGATTGGTTAGATACTCAGAAATTTTTGTGGGATCCATTCCTTTAAAAGTAGAAATAGGAATGGCAGATGATAATTTTTTGGTAACCTCACCATACTCGTCTAAGAAAGATTTTACTTTTTCACCAAAATGATATTCTGGTTCTAAAGGAAGATGAACACATAACCTTCGTAAGCCTGGAAATGTATCTTTATGACTAGAACGGTCTAAATTCTCTCGCATCCGAGAGCCCATCATTTGGATGATGTTTTGTGCAAATACCTTCTCTTGAGATGCTAATTGCAAAAATAATTTACCATTCAAAACATAAACAAGGGTATCGATGACAGCAATGGCAGATGTGGAATGGTTGGAACTAGAGATCAGTGAGTTCTCTGCCAATACTTGGCCAGAACCTACATATACATGATTTTGACCAGCAACGTTCTCAAGAAGGATTTCACCGTATCTGACAATGTAAATCGATTCCGAGGACTCTCCTTTATAATAGAGAGCCTCGTGGCTTCGAATTAATTTTTCTTGGACATTGTTTGCCAGTCTTAAGAGAACTGCAGGGGGAAGTTTTTTGAACAAATCCACAGACTTTAAAAAGTTTTGTATGGCCTGTCGTTCAATCTCTGTTCGTTTCATTTTCCCCTCGTTCTATTAAATTCGTATGTTCACCCACTCCTTCTTACGAAATTTTCTGACAAAAATCACTGCCATGAGTAAAATCCAAATAAAAAACGCAGACCATATTCCAAAATTACCCCACGCTAGGACAATCCCGAATAAATAAGCCAACGGCAACATGATGATGAAAGATACAATAAGATAAACAAACATCACATAGTACATCATTCCAGCACTACGAAGTGCAGAACCAATCACCATATGATAGGCATCTCCCACTTGGATGAGGGCCACAATACAGAGAGCAGGATAAGCTACCTTGGCAACAGCAGGTACATCAGTAAAAAGACTAATGAGCCAAGGTCCTCCAATGATAAAAAAGAGTCCCATACTTCCCATCACAATAGCAGAGAAAGTAGCCGAACGCATGGTTCCTTCATAAGCCAATCGTAGTTTTCCTTGTCCCATCGATTGTCCGAGAATGGTAGTGGCCGCAATCCCAAATGAAAATCCAGGCATAAAAGACAAACTAAGACATGTTAATACTACGCTTGCCGAGGCAAGAGTGGTTGTGCTAATCATGCCTGCAATTTTATAAAATCCAGAAAATGCAAAGTTAACGAGTGTTCCTTCTACAGCGGGAGCAAATCCAACCATACAAAGTTCTTTGATGATTTCAAAACTAGGAGTAAAGATTTGATACTGAAAGAACTTGATCACATCTTTACGGAAAAAATAAAACACCACAATCAGAAGTGCAGGAACAGAAGATAAACTAGAGGCAATGGCCGCACCCTTCACTCCCCAAGCTGGAAAACCCCAGTTTCCAAAAATGAGTAACCAATTAAAAAAGATATTGGTGACAGCAGCTAAAATGGAAGAAATCATCCCCACCTGCACAATTCCAATCCCGTCAAAAAATCCGCGTAAGGCGAACCCAACAAAAAATAGAACTGTACCAATAAATCGATAGGAAAGATAAACTCCCGCCACTTCGATCACTTCCGGATCATCTCCAATCCAACCCATAAATTGCGGAGCGTAAAGAAATCCAAAATAGGACAAAAGAGATCCTAAAACTAAAGACAAATATACGGAGTTAACTAGAGTAATTCCGACTCCTTTGTCATTTTTTTCGCCAAATCGACGTGCTACGATGATTTGAACAGCCATTGATCCACCCATAAGAAAGGCGAAGATGGAAAAATAAACCATTCCACCAAATCCAACTGCGGCAAGAGGAACCTCACCTAATTTCCCTACCATAGCAGTATCTGCCACCATAATGGCTGTATAACTAATCATTCCAAAAAAAACAGGGATTGCTAATCCAAGAATTTTCTGATTCAATCGAGTTGGCTTCAAGATGCGTCTAATTTTGTGAAGCATAGTTTTGTCATTCTTATATGTATTGCGATCTACACAACCACCTTTATGGATGTTTACCCCCTGAAACTTTGTATCGAATTGGTAAAAATAACCCAGAACCTAGATGGCATCTCTATTTAGATTCTTATGAAAAAGCTTATGGGTTAAAAATTCGACCTTCTACTTTTTTTGAAGATTATGCTGATATCAAAGAGTTTTCCAAACTCTATCACTTTCGAGAAAAGGCTCCTTTTTTACATTTCCAAGCAAAGTTTAATCTCATCATCGCACTAGTAAAGTTTGATGAACGAGAAATTACAGAAGTAACTCATGATGTTGTCTTATCCAATAGTTTGGATGATATCAGTTATGCGGAATACCGTTTGATGTTTGGTAAAGAAGAACCAAAAGAAAGTTTTTATAGCAAACTAATGGCTTGTTTGGAGGGGCTTTCCAAAGGCGAAAACTCTGCGAAAAAAGAAGGAAAACCCATCCAATCAAAACTGGTGATGTCTCTACATAGAGATATCAATTATGAAAGGCATTATGATTGGATGAAAAATTGGATGGAAAAAGAATCTATCATTCGAGAAGGACTTGTGGGAATTGATTTCTGTCATATCGAAGAAGGTCATCCCCCTAAAGATAAAAAAACTTTTTTCCAATCTGTCATCAAAGACAACAAAGCAGAACCTAACACTGCCTTATCGATCCTTTACCATGTAGGAGAAAGTTTTCGAGACAAAACGCCCTTCTCTGCGGCCCGTTGGGTTTTGGAATCCGCATTGAATGGTGCCCATCGGTTGGGACATGCATTGGCACTTGGTGTTGATTCCGATTATTTTTTGGGAGACGAAAGGACAGAACTTGTATCAGAAGCCAAAGACCAAATCGAATGTGAGTTGGAATCTTATGAAGAGATTACAAGTTTTGGACCATTTTATTCCAAAGAGGAACTCGAACTCAAACGAAAAGAATTAAAAACCAAACCAGATTCTGAACTATTAAAAATCCCATTTGATGCAACGCAGTCCCAATACCTTCATACTTTCCAAAACTTTGTTATGTCTAAGATAGCCCAAACAGAGGCAGTGATTGAATGTTGTCCCTCTTCCAATTTATACATTGGAATGTTAGAGTCACACATCGATCACCCCATCACAAGGTTTCTCCAAAACGATGTCAAAATCACCATTGGTTCGGACGATCCAGGTTTATTTGGAACGACCATGCCCGAGGAATATGGACATGCTCATACGGCTGGAGTCTCTGAAAAAGATTTGGAAACCATCAGGGAAAAGTCATTTTCTTATAGATCTACCAAACTTTCCGGGCGTGAATTGGATTGACCCTGACAGAGATTAGGTAAACTGGAAAGTATGCGGATTTTTTCCCAAGTTTTTGTGCCCATGATTGTTTTCTCTTTGGCAATGGGACCTCTTTTTGGACAAACCAAAGAAGGTTTTTACGACACAAATAATTACGACCTAAGAAATCTTCCCAAGTCAGATCCAGAATCCAATATATTACCGGATGTAACCATCCCTCCCAAATTTGAAACCCCAGCACTCGCCACTCCGAAAAATGTAAGAACCCAGTACACTGGAATTGATTCGATTCCTGGAGCAGGAGCTCTTCTCAATTCAAGAACTACATCGAACTCCAGCCAAAATGCTGCCAATCCCTACAATTTAACTGGTTCACAAAATTTGCCAATCAACCCACTCACCGGGGAAATCAATGAACAAGCGCTTCAAAACCAATTACAAAAAAGTAGAATTAAACAAGAGTTAAAGAAAAAACAAAAAGAAGAGTTTGATGAAGATGCAGTCTACGAAGAAACAAAATTCCGAAGGGCCTATATCATTTTCTTTTTGACCTTACCTTTTGCTCTCATTGCTTCAGCTGGTGGCGTGGCATTACTTCCTGTGGCATTACAAAAGTCAGCAATAGCAAGTGGGATTATGATCACAGGAACCACTGGTCTTTCTGGAACCAATGTTTATCTAGACAGACAACGATTAGAAGAACACCGAGAAAAGAAAAAACAAGTGGCTGAAGTTTTCCCTTGAAACTCAAACGAATCATCGTTTTTCTATCACGATTTTTTCTTTATTTACAAGTCCAAAGATACGAAATTCGAAAATTCTATGTAGAACACTTCCGTTGGCTGGGAAGAACGTTTTATATATTCTTTGGTTTTTTGTCCGTTACCATTTTAATTTTAGATTTTGGATTTTATTATCCGGAAAGTTGGAAAGAATATGTAACTCTTTCAATTCGAACTCTCGTAAGTTTTTTTATTTTCTATGAATCTGTTCATTTAATTTTTACAAACAAACGTTGGAAAGAATATGTATCCATTCACAAAATAGAACTCATCATCTTGCTGATGTTAGGGTTAGAGTTCATTTATGAAAAAAATATAGTTTCGATTTTGAAGTCCTATCATATTTCAGGCGATGATACCACGCTGATCTTTTTATCAGCCAACCAAGTTTTGTTTTTGTTTTCTAACTTAGCCCATTTTTATCGACTTTCTAGAAATCATGATTCCAAAAAACTAAACCCTTCCATTGTATTTGTTTCTTCTTTTGCATTTATCATTTTACTGGGCGTTTGTTTTTTACATTTTCCAAAATCAACCAATGGAACTGTTCCTTCCATTGATCTAGTATTCACAACCATTAGCGCCACTTGTGTGACTGGACTTTCCACAGTCGATATCAGTTCCAGTTTCACATTGACCGGACAATTGATCGTTTTACTTCTCATCCAGGTGGGTGGGCTCGGGCTTATGACGCTTACCAGTTTTTTTTCCATCTTCCTTGCTGGAAAAGTATCAGTAAGTGATACGATGATGATCAAAGACCTTCTATCTGAAGAAACCATGGGTCGGGCCAAAGAAATTTTAAAACAGATTACAATCCAAACTCTTGTCATTGAATCCATTGGAGCGTTCTTATTATTTTATAGTTTCCCAGAAAACTTTCCGATCGCTCTCTCTGAAAAAATTTATTACTCTATCTTCCATTCTATATCTGCATTTTGTAATGCTGGTTTTAGTTTGTTGCCGAATGGACTCGCAACCGAAGGCTTCCAAAGATCAGAAGGTTTTTTATCGGTGATTATGTTTCTGATAGTTCTTGGCGGGCTTGGGTTTCCTGTTTTATTCCAAATTCGCACAAGGTTTGCCAATCCTTTTGATTTTAAGTTTCGATGGTCTGTGACCTCTAAATTGGTATTTTGGACGACCGGCTGTCTTCTGTTATTCGGTTGGGTTTCTTATTATTTTTTAGAACAGAATTCTAGTTTAAAAGGATTAACCACATCCGAACAGATCTTTCATTCTTTGTTTTATTCGGTCACCACAAGAACCGCTGGGTTTAATACTTTGGACCTAAGCCAGATGGGATTTCCCATCACCTTCATATCTTTCTTTTTAATGTGGGTGGGAGCCTCTCCTGTTTCCACCGGAGGTGGAATCAAAACCACAACCTTTGCCATCTCCTTATTAAACATAACCAATGAAATTCGTGGAAAAGAAAGGATGGAAATAAACCACCGAACAATTGCTAACTCATCCATTGCAAGAGCCAGTGCCACAATTGTGCTTTCTTTATTTGTAATTTTCCTTGCCATCTTCAGTTTGTTACTCACTGAAAATGCCAATTTTATCGATTTGTGTTATGAAGTGGTTTCTGCATTTGGGACAGTCGGTCTCACTCGTGGTCTCACTCCTCATTTGAGTGATTCTGGTAAAATCATCATTTGTACCGTAATGTTTGTGGGTAGAGTTGGAATTTTAACGCTACTTGTAGCACTCTCTAAAAAAGTAGATCGTATCTCTTATGAATATCCGAAAGAATATGTGGTTGTAGGTTGAACTTCGTATGCAAAGAAAAAAAATAGCAGTCATCGGAATTGGAAGTTTTGGAAAGTTGTTTGTTCGTTATCTTTTTGATGATGGACATGAAGTAATCGCGATCGACAAAGACCCAATCATCATCGATTCCATAAAAGATTATGTTACCATTGCCGTAACCTTAGATGCCACCGACGAACATGCATTACGATCCCAAGGAATATCTGAAGTGGATTATGCAGTCATTGCCCTTGCCGATGATTTTGAAACCTCTATCATTTGTGCCGAAAGTTTAAAAAAATGTGGTGTTAAAAATATTTACGCTCGTTACCAAACGGAATTGCAAATGAAGGTTTTGGCACTTCTTGGAATCAAAGATTTGTTTAATCCTGAAGAAAAAGCAGCAAGGAGTATGGCCGAAACCTTATCCTTTTCTGGAATGCGTTCTAGTTTTTTACTCTCCGATGAATACAGTGTGGTAGAAGTCACGGTTCCCAAACGTTATATCAACCAAACCATCGCCGATGCAGATCTTCGTCATAAATACAATATCAATGTCATCACCATCAAACGCCCCACGATCAACAAAGATACCAAACGTGCTTCCGATTCAAAATCTGAAAAGATCTTAGGAATCCCACATGGAAATACAGTTCTCAAAGAAGAGGATGTAATTGTTCTCTTTGGATCGCAAACTGACCTGGCTCGTTTTCTGGAAACATAAAATATGGGTCCAGAAAGAATCATTTGTCTTACCGAAGAACCCACAGAGATGTTGTATCTTTTGGGGGAAGAAAAACGGATTGTAGGAATTTCGGTTTATACAGAACGACCAGCTCGTGCTAAAGAAGAAAAAACAAAAGTCTCTGCCTTTATTAGTGGGAACTTAAAAAAAATAACGGCTCTCGAACCCGATCTTGTCATTGGATTTTCTGACATCCAATCCCAACTTGCCAAAGACCTCATTGAACGAGGATTAAATGTTCTTATCTTTAACCAAAGGTCTATCACAGAAATCTTAGCCAATATGCAAATCTTAGGAAACCTTGTGGGCCAGGCCGAAAAAGCCAAAACACTTATTTTAGAATGGCAAAACGCAATAGAGTCTTGGAAACAAGAGAACGAATCCAAATCCAAAAAACCAAAAGTCTTTTTTCAAGAATGGGATGAACCCATCATCACAGGAATCCAATGGGTGAGCGAAGCCATAGAACTTGCCGGTGGCGAAGATTGTTTTTCGCACTTAAAAGATCGTAAACTTGCCAAAGACCGAATCATCACAGCCGAGGATGTGAAGGATGCCAATCCCGATGTCTATGTTGGTTCTTGGTGTGGAAAGGCGATGGACTGGGAATGGGTGCGGAACAAACCCGAATGGGTATCGACAAACTTTATCAAATCCAACAAAATCTTTGAACTAGACCCAAGCATTATATTACAACCAGGGCCTGCTTTGTTTTTAGAAGGAATTCCTAAACTGAAAGAGATCTTCTCCTCCCTTTAATTCCCTACTTTGTCATTCTGCTGTCATATAAATGTAACAGAGATATTCTAGATTTGAAACATATCAATTAGATATGGAGACATTCATGAACTTTTCATGTAACCTGACAAAGAAAAAAATCGCTTTGTCTTTTGTGACCTTACTTATCACAATCTTTACTCTTGCAGAAAAAATCGAAGCACAGGCAGCACCTGCGGCACCAACGACTGAATCCACACAAACCACAGAAGCACCAGCAGAAACTCCGGCTCCTGTAGCAGAAGCTCCTGCGGAAGCACCACAACAAGAATCTGAAATCGGACTCGTTAAATTGTTTGTGACAGGTGGATGGTCAATGTGGCCACTACTCCTTTCTTCTATCGTAGGATTTGGTGTGATCTTAGAAAGAATGTACTTTTTCTTCACAGCAAAACTAATCAGAAAAGGATACAACCAAGATTTACAAGATGCCATTGATGCTTCTGGAATGAATGGAATTGAAGAATTCTTAAAAGCAAACGAAGGCCAAAAAATCACTGACGTCTTAAAAAATGGTATGGAAGTTTCTCAAAACGATCCAGAGATTTTTGCAGCTGGTATCGAAAGAGAAGCTGGTGAAGTGATGACTCTTCTCGAAAAAGGTCTTACTGTTCTTTCTGCAGTCTCTACGATTGCTCCACTTGTTGGATTTCTTGGAACTGTATCAGGTATGATCAACGCATTCGATGCGATTGCAAACGCTGACCAAGTGAACGCGAAAGTGGTTGCTGGTGGTATCAAAGAAGCTCTTATTACTACTGCTGCTGGTCTTATCGTTGCGATTCCTGCAATGACATTCTACCAATACTTACAAGGCCGAGTTGCATTCTTTACTTCTGAAGTAGAAGAAGCTGCAAACAAAATCTATAAAGAATACTTAAAACTCAAAGCCGGAAAAAGAGCGTAAAGAGCGGAAACTAACTAACCATGATTAAGTTAAAGAAAAAACAAGAACTAGAGGAGATATCGGCAGCATCCATGTCGGATATTGCCTTTCTACTCTTGGTATTTTTTATGGTAACTGCTGTATTCTTTGTAAAGGAAGGACTTAACATTTCTCTTCCTCGCAAACAATCCGAACCTCAGCCTTTTTTACGTAAGAACGTATATGAAATTTTGGTAACACAAGACAGATACAAAATGCGTAACCCAGCATTCGGAACCAAAGAATATTCTAGTTTAAAAGAATTTCGTGATGACCTAAACCAAATGGAAATCCCGGATCTTAAAAACAAACTAGCACTCATTGTTACAACCGGTGATACCAAATATGCAAAGATGTTGGATGCCTTATCCGCAGTTCAACTTCGTGGATTTGAAAAAATCTCAGTGAGAAAGAAGAAATAATATGTTACGAAGAAAGAGAGTCGCACCTTCAGTTCCCGTAAGTTCGATGGCAGACATTGCCTTCCTACTTCTCGTGTTCTTTATGGTAACCTCCGTATTAGATTCGGATCCAGACCTTCCCATCAATCTACCAGATGTTCCTGGTGGAGAACAGTTAAACAAAAAGATTGCCAATCTTTATCTAACTGCTGATGAAAAGAGAACTGTCTATTTCAACTCAGTGAAGATGGAACTTAACGAAGCAATGAGTGAAATCAGAGCTAAAATTTCCACTACACCTGACTTAAAAGTTTTGATCCACGCAGATCAAGATTTAACTTATGAAGAGTTGGACAATGTATTCGAAACTCTCCGAGAGATTGGAGCCTTAAAGGTTTCTCTCGTTACCAAGACCACTCAAGGTGGCGGGTTAAAAGGAAAGTAACGTGAACGGAACAGTTGTTACACAGAAAAGATCCAAACGCGAAAGAATCCATAGGTTCATTGATAGATACCGAATCGAAACTGGTCTCGCCATTTCTGCCTTTGTCCAAGCCATCATCATTCTCTTTTGGTTCACTCCTCATTTGGAAACCGATAGTTTGGATGACCTTGTAGAAGAAGTTGCTTTCATCGACAATGTCCAAATCCAAGAACCATCTACCGATTCCAAACCAACAGATGGTGATTTTGATTTAACCGACAAAGAAAAAGAAGAGAAAAAGGAAGACCCACGCATTGCTGGAGCTTCTGATCCCATCGTTTCGGGAGCTACTTCTCCAGTGGATTTATCACCTAACGTTCGCCCTGAATATACATCTGAGGCAAAAGCACTTGGTGTGACAGGAACTATGACTTTGGAAGTGATCATCGGAAATACTGGCGAAGTGTTACGAGTTCGTTCCGTAGGAAAACAGTTAGGTGGCGGTCTTGAAGAAGAAGCCGTCAAAGTTTACCGAAGAAAAAGATTTTCTCCATCGATCCTTGAAGGAAAAGCCATCACCGTGAAGGTGCTTGTTCCGATTCGATTTACATTAAATTAAAACTATCATTGGGGCGAATCCACCACCAAACGGTGGTGGACCGGGCTCTCCGCTGCAATCTGCAAGCAGGATTTCCGCTACGATCCCTTTCGCAAAAGAAATGATCCTAATAATTTCCTCATTATCTTTTGATCTATCAACATCGTATAACAAAAGAATTCGTGTATCCTATTGATTTGATTTAGATGAATGTTTCAACCACTTAGCCAACTCAACTTCTTTGATAGAGCCATCTGCTACTTTTAACATAACATTCACAACATCTTCCTCTGATGTATCTATAATGAATCCGTTAGAAGCTAAAAATACATACATCAAAAGAAACGACGTTCTCTTGTTTCCATCCATAAAGGGATGATTTTTAGCGACACCGATTCCAAGGGAAGCCGTAAGTGCAAAAATAGTAGACTCAGGTTTGTAATGCCATTGATTCTTTGGTCGGTCCAGAGCTGATTCAAGTAAACCGATATCTCGAATTCCCAAAGAACCTCCGTGTTGTTTGATTTGATCTAAATGAATCGCCTCAGCAATTTTTCTATTTAACCACTTAGGTTCCCGTTTCATTTCGCTAATTCTTTAAGCGCATTTCTATATTTCTTAGAAGCATCCTGATAAAATTCCATAGCTGATTCAAAGTCTGGATCATAGGGAGACAAAAGAATACCGTTTTCAGTTTCGACAAGAAAGACAGTGTCTCCTTCATGAAAATTATATTTCTCAAGAAGTGCTTTTGGGATCGTTGCCCCTGATGAATTTCCAATCGCTCGAATCGTAGTTTTTTTGACCGCAGAACTTTCCATGGTTATAACATAAGTAATAACTTTGGAAATTCAATCGAATTTTCTAGGTTTTGAAATTTTGGGTATAGCTTTTCTTGAAAATTTAACGCAACCGAGGGGGGCTAATAATACTTGATTTCATTTTTCTACTGTCAAATTCACCTGGCAAACATTCCTCTCCACATTCTCGTTACCTTTATCTCTCAAAGAAAACTTGACTTATGCATAAAAAAGGACTACTTTATGCATATCATGAGAACAACTATCGATATCCCAGAAGAATTAGTTCGTGAAGCAATGAAACTGACCCATTTAAAAACAAAAACGGATGTAATCAAAGAAGGCCTGCAAACATTAATTAGAAAAGAAAAACTAAAAAACTTGAAAAATTACAAAGGGGCCATTGATCTTACTATCGATCTCAATACTATACGGAAAAGATGAGCCAAGTTGTTTTAGACTCATCCATTTGGATTGAATATTTTAGAAATTCTAATACAACGATTTCGTTTCAAGTTGATTCACTCATCGATAGTGGAAATATTTATACTAATGAATTAATATTGGCGGAGTTAGTTCCTTTTCTTAAGCTAAAGAAACAAAACCAGTTAATCCAAATTTTAGAATCGATTGAATGTTTAAAATTGAATATTGACTGGAAACAACTGATCGATTACCAAACTTTAATCATTCGAAATGGTATCAATCGCGTGGGAATACCAGATTTAATCATAGCTCAAAATATAATTCAATACCAAGCCACTTTATTCACTCTAGACAAACACTTTAAACTTATTAGTAAATTCATTAAACTGAGTCTCTTTTAAGCGAATGCTATCAATAGTAATAGAAATTAAACTTTGAATTTTCTCATCGTGGTTAGGTGACACAATGCAATAGAGAAGTTCATACTTATTCCGGTAACTCCAATACCTTATCTTCTTCTTCCATTGGTTGTTTGGGAATTTCCATTTTTTCGATTCGGATTTCATGAACAAAATCAGGATCTTCAAACTTATCTAAAATACTAATACGTCTCGGATATTGTTTGTCGTTCCAAACTTCATAGTATCCGTATTTGATCACACCTTTGTAAAAACTAAAAAGTTCTCTGTAGGTAAACTCCATCCATTCCAAAGCACCACTTGTTTTTTCAAAGTAACCAACATATTGGTCTGTGTCGGGAGTGGCATTCACCTGAACAGAAGTGAAATAAACCACTTCATAGTCTTGGCCTAATTTTTGATTGGAACCTGCATATTGAATGATAGGATATTCTGTCAGTCGCCAAGGCAATGTTAGATACAAACGAAGGGATTCTAAATAAACTCGAACTTCATCGTCACCAGTAAAAACTTTTCCTGTATCAGCAGCAATTTGGTAAGTGTCTTTTTTGACAAGGCCAAGGATCAGGCCTTTTTTTTCACCACCAAGGAATTCCACTTCCATTGCATCTTTTTCAAAATCCAAATACACACGAAGCCTTTGTTCCGATTCTTTGATCGGAGTAAAAAATCGAACAAACTTAGAATGCCAAACGTCTTTTAAAAAAAATTGGATATGTTTGTACCCTTTCCAATCGCCGGGCGTGAGTTCTTTCACAGGGGGATTTGTAATGATCGACAATCCCTTCTTTTTTAAGTCAGGATTGAAACCTTCTTTTTGTAAGGTGGGAGGGCGTAGATCAGCCAAAGAACAAGAAATAAAAAATAAAGAAATGGAAATGAGTAAAACATGGAAACGAAACATTGATTCCAGAGTGAAGCAAAAACGATCCTCTGTCAATAGGGAAAGTGAATCAGAACAAACTAAGGTTTATAAGAATCAGAAGATTGAAGTTTCGAAAGTGGGAGAATGAGATGAGTTAATACTAAAGAAGAAGAGAGATAAGGCCGGAATCCCGACCCTCTCTTTTTAAATGATACTTATGCTTTTGCAGCACCTGTTTTTTTGATCGATTCAGCAACTTCGTTGATTTTTGCTTTTACGGATTCGATTTTTCCTTCAGGCATTTTTGCTTTGATTTCTTCAGCAATTTTGTTGTAGTTTTCTACGATTTTAGAACGAGTTTCGTCGTAGTTTTTTCCAGCAACACTAGAGAATTCTTTAATGTCTGTTAGGATTTTGTCAACGGATTGGCGAATCTTTACAGAATCTTCTGTATTGTCCAAAGCACCTTTGGATACTAATTCATTATAAGTTGTTTCCAACTGAGTTTTTGCTTTTTCAAGACCTTCTTTTCCCGATTGGAAAAGTCCGATTCCTGCGTTAAGAATGTCCATGATTTGTTTTTCCATAATTTAGCTCCTGGTTTTCACCTATTTGTGCAGCGCACAACACTGTTATGTGCGTCGCACAAAATCTTTCAAGAACTTTTTTATCCCATTTTGTAAATTTTTGGAATTTTTTTTCGTAACCCATTTACGATTCAATTCCAAAGAATTCTTCCCAAAGGGAAAAATACCACTATCCGCATCATTTTATATTCGAATCCTCTGGATTTTGCCGGGTAACTTGTTATTTAATCAAAGAAAGAAATGAAAACTCTAAATCCACCATCCAAGATACAAAAGGACATTAAAAACATCCCTCTACTTCATTTAACAGATGTTAACATAAATATAAAAAATCCTTTTTTCTACACCGGTCGTTTGGAAGATTTACCCAATGAATTCCAAATCTTTGATAGCTCGCACAGACATTCTTATTATGCTTTATTCTTTTTTACAGAAGGAGAAGGCATTCACACAATCGACTTCCATTCCCATTCTATTGCAAAGAATAGTCTTTTTTTCTTAAGACCAGGACAAGTCCATTCCTGGACTTTTTCCAAACCTGTGAAAGGTTATGCATTAAAAATTTATCCTGATTATTTATCTGAGGAGGGAGGACAAACTACTAATTTTCAAAACTATCCCTTTTTCCAATTGAGAAATGAAAATTCGAAACTTGTGGTCAAAGATTCAGAACAATTAAAAAACGATTTTGAAAGATTACTCATAGAAAAGAAATCCAATTCAAATTCTTCTATGGTCTATTTACTCATTCAATTGGTTTTACAACAATCTCTGAATGAATTCAAATCATCCTTTCAGGACATAGTGACCATTGATTCTAAGTTAGGAGATTTTTTTCGTTTATTAGAAAATCATTTTAAAGAGCAAAAAACTACATCGTACTATGCAAAACAGATTGGAACTTCCTCAGGAAATTTAAACCAATTATGCCAAAAACAATATGGAAAATCGGCAAAAGCAATTATCCAAGAAAGGTTAATTTTAGAAATCAAACGACTGTTACTACATTCCGATTTGAATATCAACCAAATTGCATTGACTTTGGGATTTGATGACAATTCTTATTTTAGTAAATTCTTTAAGAACCTCACAAACAACTCACCCGAAAAATTCAGAAGCCTGAAACGAAAACTACCATAAAAATCAAATTCTCTCCATTTACCAACTTTCTCTTTTTCTGTAAGATACAACCAACACTTAGAAAAGGAAATGAAAATGTTAGAAAAGTTATTTTACACAGAATCCAGTTGGTTTTTTACCTTACTCAGATTAGTTTTAGGTTTTGTGATTTTACCACACGGATTACAGAAGTTATGTGGATGGTTTGGAGGGTATGGATTTTCTGCCACTTTGGATTTTTTTAAATCGGAAGGGATCCCCTATGCCATTGGTTTTTTAGTCATTGTAGCAGAATCATTCGGCGCTCTTGGACTCATCTTCGGATTTTTCACAAGGCTTTCCGCATTTGGGATTGGACTTACTATGATCGGAGCAGCCATTTATGTAAGAAAAAACGGCTTTTTTATGAATTGGTTCAACCAACAAGCGGGCGAAGGATTTGAATATCACATCTTAGCCATTGGAATTTCTGTGATTTTGATGTTCACTGGCGGTGGTCAACTAGCAATTGATAGTTGGGTAGCCCAAAATATCAATTCTAATTGAATCCAATAGATTCCAACAAAATAAAACGTTTTGAAAGATAGAAGGAAAGTGAATTTAGCGAAATCACATTAACGTTAAAACAAAACAAGTTTCAACCAAATCTAAATACAAAGTTTTCGATTGTTTAGTTTCGATCATTCGAAACCGAGAGAATCTTATCTATTTTGTATTTAGATTTCTAAAGCGCTGATTGGCTCTTGTTGTTGGGCCATGATCGATTCCAAAAACTTAACATAGGCCTCGCGACCTGGATATTCTACTTGGTTGACTCCGGTTTTGACAGCAGCCTCTGCTACGGCCGGAGCCACATGGTAAAGAACCCTTGAGTCCAAAGGTTTTGGAATGATATAGTCAGCACCAAACCGGATTTCTTTTTCGTTGTAAGCTTCAGAGACTTCGATCGGAACCGGAAGTTTAGTGAGTTCGCTTAACGCATAAGCCGCAGCCAATTTCATTTCCATATTCACAACTTTTGCACGAACATCTAATGCTCCGCGAAAGATAAATGGAAACCCAAGTACATTGTTAACTTGATTATGATAATCACTGCGACCTGTTGCCATGATGAGGTCTGGTCTTGCACGTTTTGCATCTGGATAAGGAATCTCTGGATCAGGATTGGCAAGTGCAAACATAATGGGTTTCTCAGCCATAGTTTTTACCATTGCTTCTGTTACGACATTAGCAACAGAAACTCCAATAAATAGATCCGTTCCAGGAAAGATATCTGCTAACGTTTCTGCTTCGGTGTTACGAACAAAAGGTAACTTGGATTCATGTAAGTTGGTTCGTTTGTGACTAATCACACCTCTTGAATCCAACATAAATATTGATTCATGTTTGACTCCGATATGTGTTAACATCTCAGCAATGGAGATGGCAGCAGCACCTGCTCCATTGATCACAACTTTGATATTACCAGCTTTTTTGCCAGTAATCTCTAATGAGTTTAATAAGGCAGCAGTAGAAATGATAGCCGTTCCATGTTGGTCATCATGAAACACAGGAATTTTCATACTTTCATCTAAAGTTTTTTCTATATGAAAACATTCTGGGGCACGAATGTCTTCCAAGTTGATACCACCAAACGTTGGTTCGAGGGCCTTTACAATGGTAATGAATTTTTCAGGATCAGTTTCATTAATTTCAATATCAAAGACATCGATGCCGGCAAATTTTTTAAATAAAACTGCCTTTCCTTCCATCACTGGTTTTCCGGCGGAAGCTCCAATATTTCCAAGACCTAAAATGGCAGTGCCATTGGTGATGATTCCGACTAAATTACCTCGGTTCGTGTATTCGTAGACGAGATCAGGTTGTTTTTCAATTTCGAGGCAAGGGTAAGCGACACCCGGTGAGTAGGCCAAGGACAGATCGTAACTGTTCTCCGTTGGTTTTGTCGGAACTACTTTGGTTTTTCCTTTCGGAAACCTAGAGTGATACTCAAGTGCGCTATTTTTCATGGTCTATTTTCCCATGATTTATGATTCGATGGAAAATCCTAGAATAAATTGGAGGGATGGGCTTTCAAAAAAGGTTGATGGAAGTTCTATGTCCCTTTAGATAAAGACCTTACGAAAAGCCATAGGGGGCAAATTTGGAACTCGTCGGAGAATTTTTTGGAACAGCTGTTCTTATTTTACTGGGTGATGGCGTTGTTGCCGGTGTTTTATTAGAAAAATCAAAAGCAAAAGACGGAGGATGGATCACCATCACCACTGCTTGGGCCCTGGCGGTTTGTTTCGGTGTTTTGGTGGCAAAGGCCTTGGGAAGTCCTGGTGCCCATCTGAATCCTGCAGTCACCCTTTCTGTTTGTATCCAGTCGGGTGATTTTTCCAATTTTCTCCCCTATAGCCTCGCACAAATCGCAGGGGCTGCCCTCGGTGCCACCCTTGTGTACTTGCACTACCTTCCCCATTGGAAAGAAACCAAAGATGCGGGAGTCATTCTAGCAGTATTCTCTACATCACCTGCCATCAAACATACCATTTCCAACGGGATTAGTGAAGGCCTTGGGACCTTTCTTCTCATCCTCGGAATCCATGCCATCTTCTCTCCGTTCAACGGTGGTGCCACAGGAGTTGTGGGAACGGGATTTGTAGCCCTTCTTGTTTGGGCCATAGGTCTTTCTATGGGTGGAACCACAGGTTATGCAATTAACCCAGCACGCGACTTAGGCCCAAGGATTGCCCATTGGCTTTTGCCCATTCCCAACAAAGGAAATTCGAATTGGAAATACGCATGGCTTCCCGTTGTGATTCCGTTAGTGGGTGGTGGACTTGCGGCGGTTGTAATTCGGTGGGGGATCTTGTAGTTTGTGTAAAGGTTTAAATCAACAAGATTGGAATTTTTAATTTAGGAATTCCAATCTTACCTAAGAGGGACATTCAGACAAAGATTCAATTCATACGTACAATAATAAATTTCAACACACCACTGTTTTTTTATCAAACTTGTTCAACTATAAGGATCTATATCAATCATAAACTAACTGAAATCATCATTTTCCATTTCGATCATAACAATTACCATTTCCATTTTTCTCACAGAATTCTGAACAAATATAAAATTTTCTAATGTTATGCTATGATAAATCAACAGGAATGTATTAGAAAAATATTGACTTGAATTATTTTAGAAAATTAATGATTAACAACAGATATTCGATTGTTTCAAGTTACATTAAACTTTGAATCAATAAAAAATTATACCATTAATTAGAATATTCGTTAGATCAAATATAACATGAAACCTAATAGAAACCATATAGGACTATGAAACATAAATTAATTCTTTTTTGCATCTTCACTCTCCCCTTCCTCACGATTTTTGCTACAGAATCAGAAACTTTAGATACTTTTCGTGGAATTAATTTTTCTACAACGGAAGCTCAAAAAATAAAAGCCATGTCCATTTTCATTCCACAGGCCGCAAAAAGATCCGACTCCATTCATATGAAGGATAAGTATCCAATCACTTTCTTTAAGGCAGATTGCATCCAAGAAAAGGAATGTTTTTCCTTACTCATTGCTGTATCTGTCATACCAGACTCAACAAAATCCTTTGATACTTTGGTGGAAGAATCAAGAGCTGCTGATTTTGGCAATCCACCGTACGAAGTGAACAAATGGGTCGAACTTCTCACATTCAAAACAGACAAAACCAAAATTTTAATGGGGCCTGGGGAATTACTGGGAACAAAGATAAACACATTTTATTACATGAAAGATACCAATGAAACTTACAGAGTTTCCATGAACCTAATCTACCATCCTAAATTTCCGGAGGAAGAATGGCAGGATATTCTAATGCATTCGTTTCTTATCTTAAACAGTATCAATATCGAATCAAAAACAAAGTGAAAAAACGATCGCACTAAAAAAGAAAATTTATGAATCAATACGAAACAATACTCAATCAAGTCATTGGGGAATATAAAAATCTTTTTGGCAAAGCAGCAAATGTCACCATCCCATTTGAAGGCCAGAAAAAAATTCAAAAGAACATTCGTCTTTTCGATTGGTTTCAAATAAGTAAAAACAAAAAAATCGAATTCTATGACCGGTTTGGTGACATTGATGAAGAAAATGTTCTCGGTAAATACATTATCGACAATGGTGACGATGAGATATTCTCACCGGAACTACGGGAAGGAGTTGTTCCCTTTGCTTACATTGTCGATGACGGTGCCACTGGAAATGATTACCAAGAAGAAGGAATTTTGATGTTAGACCTTCGAGATGCAAAACGTCCGGTTCTCATTGCTGAAGTGGATGGCACCATTGACGGCCAAACGCCATTTACAATGGTATCATTTGCATCTTTAAATTTAAAGTCAGGTAAAATCAAAGTAGAAGATTAGAGGAAGCGAATGAAGAAAGTCCTGCTTCTACTCGCGAAAGGTTTCGAATCATTTGAAGCCAGTGTTTTCATTGATGTCATTGGTTGGAACCTTGTGGATGGAGACAAAAACAACTAGCTGACCTTGGTGCCAGTGTTCAAATGGAGCCGATCGTATTGGATAAAAAAATTATCACAAGTTGGAGTCCTGCGACTGCAATGGGAGTTGCTTTCCTTCTTCTAAAGTTGTTAACCTCAGAAGAAAACACAAATTATATCAAAGAAATTATGGGTTATTAGAATTGTTTAGTTTGGATTATTTAATTGTATTAAACTTTCAAGACTACCATTTAGAACATTTAAATCAACTGGGCCACTGATTCCGTCAATTCTCGCAGTATTTTTATATTGCCAAATCATCCAATCAAGGGACGAAAATGTATTGGGATGTAGAAAAATATTTCGAATCCAAATGGGGTGGTTAAATAACTGATCCCCAAGATATTTTTCTATAAATTCATTCGTTAAATAAAGAATGGCTTTGGTTTTATAGTAAGTATCCACTTTATTTAAGAAAATAGAAATTTCATTCTGAACATTTTCAATTTTCGGCCTATCTTTACAATTCCCAACGAATTCTAAATCAACAACGGGTGGTAATGAATCCATCTCTAAAGGAACTGATTGAATAAAATTTTCAGCTTGTTCAGCACCTGGTTTGCATAAGGTGAAAAAATGGTAGGCTCCCACTTTAAATCCCACTTTCTTTGCTTCATTCCAATTATATGAAAACGACTTATCTTTAAAATCTCCTCCTTCTGTTGCTTTGATATAAACAAAGGAAATTTGTTTTTTCGGCACTTGGTTCCATTCAATTTTGCCTTGGTGATTGGATACATCGATACCCCTAATGGGATATTTTTCTTCCGAAGGATAAACAAACCATAGTAGTCCTAAATCAAAAACCTTATATAGAGCCGAGAAGGCGAACAAAACGAAGAAAGCTAAAATGAATATTTTTTTTATCATAACAATTATCGATATAGATCTTCTAAAAAACTGTCAGGTAGCGTTTATTCGCATTGCGTATATTTGCCAATCTAACTTTTGGCGGCGGTTATACGAATAACACATATTTCCCATTGAATCACTTTTTGCGAAATATTCCTATGAAATTTATAATTAAAAGAAAAGGCGGGTTATCCGAATAACGCATAGTTACCGCTTGTGTCGGCGGTGGCTATACGCATCGCGCATATTAGACTAACGCAGGTTTGCTATCACCATTCCAAATCTGATAAATCTAGTTCCCATTCTGTACCTTTTGAAACACTAAACAAGATGACACGGTATCTATTTTCCCTTCTTGTAAATCCTTACAGCTAAATTGTAAAATTTGTTTGTGACAATCCTTATAAGCCGTTTGAATTGCCAATGGATCAGCTCCAATTAGTTTATATGCGTTACTCTCCCGAAATCGTTTTTGGCATTGTGTTTCTTCCAATCTTCCTTCGGTAAATTTTTTCAGATTCTCTGGAATGGATTTCCATTCTTTATCAGCACACTCTCTATACTTAGCACAAATCTCCGCTGTTAAACCCAAAGATTCATTTTGCCATTCAACATTCACAATCCCTTTGTCTTTTTTACAAGAAACTACCGTCATAAAAACAAGAATAGATAAGAAAAGAATCAGTCCATTTTGTGATTTTGCTTTAGAAAAAGAATGAACCGCTCGGCTTTTCATCGTGATTCGTTTATTTCCCAAACTGAAGTGTGTGTTATCCGTATTGCGTATAGCCGGCAAACTGAATCTTCTGTGATTTGTATTTCGTATATCTTCCAAACTACCAACCGTGTTATACGCATGACGTATAACTCTTTTCAACTTTAAAAATAGTTTTACTAAGTTCATAATTTCCTTTGATTTTCCTTTCTATTTAGCCGTTTCTGCTGTTTCTTTTTTACGTATCAAAATTTCAATTCTCTCTTCTTTGGCTTTTTTTTCTGGAGTGTCAGAGTCCTTAGATTTTTGAAACATGGCATACCCTTGAACAGAAACTTGTTCTTTGGGAATTCCATATTCATTTACTAATTTTTCAGCGAGTAAAGAGGCCCTATGAGAATGATAGTCCCATGAATTTTGAAATTTGGATTTGTCAATTTGTGATTCATAAGGAATTTGCACTCGAACAACAATATCTATGTCCATCCCTTTCGATAAAATTGCCAATTGTTCAAAAGCAAATTTAAGATCAGGGTCTGATTTTAAAATATCATCCGATGCCAAATCAGATCCAGCGAAGGTTAACTTGAGTTCTTCCGTTTCTGCAAGTCCTAATTTTAACTTAGCCTTTTCGCGGAGAGTCTTTAATGCAAATCCAATTCGTTCCCAAAGACGAAACACTTGTGACTTTGGTTCCATTGTATCATCTTCTAAAATTCCGGACCCACCATCCAATAGGGCTCCCACAGAAGATACATTCAAACCAAATCCACGTTTTATATCTTTTGCTACTTCTGTTAGGCGGTTAGCGTCAACCTTACTAATCGCATACAATATAATAAAAAGTCCAAGTAACAAGGTAATCATATCGGCATAAGTTAAAAGCCAACGATCATGTGCTTCAACATGTTCTTCTTCCTTTGATGTAAACCTAGAACGCCTTCTCATGTTTCCTCTTTAAGAGTTGGGAATGCCTTATGTAAAAAATCCCATTCCTTTTCTTGAACTATCGCATAAAACTCATTAAACAAATCTTGGTGTACTGGCAAAGTAGCGTAATATCCTTGTTCCACTTTTTTAAACAAAGGATAAACTCCAAGTAACCGCGCCATCATTGCTGCCGGTTTGATGATATATGCGCTGACAGGTTTATGTGCCAACTCATAGAATTTTTTGAGGTTAAAAAGAACGACTTCTAATTGTTTTTTGCGCGTTTCTCTTCTATCCAGTTCACAAAACAAATTAAAATACTGCTCTTGCGTAATTTCCTTTCCCAATTCCCAACCTTTAGAAAGAAGGAGTTCGGCCATCTGAATGTCCAATTCGTCAGTGATTGAATTTAATTCTATCAAACGTTCAACACTTTCCCTTGTTCCTTCTTTCATCATGTTTTTTACTTTTTCATAAGTCGAGAAAGCTAAAGTTTCCCACTCTTCTTTACCATCTAAGTTGTAAACAGTTTCAAAAAAGAACTTAGCCATTTCTATCGTTTCACTACGATGAAAAAAGTCATAATAGAAGAGATGAAATCGATCCACTTGAACGCGAACAATTTCTCTTCTAGCAATTGTGACTTCTTTCGTTAGTTGGTGTTTCATTTATTATTAGTTTGTAGGTGTTTCCAAAAGATAAGAAGGAAATCCTTGTTGGTCACGTTCAAAAGGAGCAATGGAGAACTGATTTGGAATCGAAACTATTTCTTGATAAAACTTATAAGTGGAACGAAATAAAATTTTTGGATTCGCAGATTCTTTTGGTGTATAATAAAATTTTATCCCATAACGAAAGTTATTCGCCCATCCTTCTTTTGTAGCTTCTAACAGTGGATATTCTGCTGGGATTTTTTTGTTTTGGACAACATTAAACACAATGTCTCCTTTTTTATACAACCTTACTCCTTGCGTTTCCCCTGCTAACCGAACGGATCCAGCTTCTGGAAATGATATGGATAAATATGTTAAACTAACATAGTTTCCACGATTCTTTAATTGTAAAGTTACAAGTGACTCTTTTCCAATTTCAAACTTTGGAATCACTTCTAATGATACGAAAGCAGGAACTGGTTGCATAGGAAGATTCGGAATCATTTCCCAACCATTAAAAACAAACTCTTGAGAATAATTAGGATTGGTTGGAAAAATACGAAAGGATTTATCTTTTTGATTATACTCAAAATCCACACGTTTGCTTCTTTTTAATTCTTCGTGTTCTTTGAGTTGGAACCCGTCCCAAATTTTTTTGCCTTTCCTATAACCCATTGGCACTGAAAACAAACCTAACGGCGGTTCTTCAGCAAGAACTTCCACAAATACAGAATTAAAGTTATCACCTGGAAGTTCCGCCACTACAATCCGACGAAGGCAGTCTCCCGCAAAAGTTACTTTCTCCTTACCTTGTGCAGACCCTGGAACCCAAGAATTGAGTTTTGCGTCGTAATACATCGGACCCAAATTTTGCAAAAAAAATTCCAATTTCCAAAGATAATCCCAACTTGAACCATCTTTGCGAAAGGCAGCTAGGACCTCACTTGTCCCTGATTGGAACAAAACCAAAGTTTCCATTTCGGGAGTTTCATCCAAATTGATTTGTTTTTGACCCAAAACCCGTACAGGCTGTCCGTTATCATTTCCGTAGACAGCTTGCCGAATTTCTGAATCCGAAGGGTGTTCCTTTTGGGAACAAGATACACAAAAAACAAAAGCGAAAAGAAAAGTGGCTGTAACACGAAACAAATTAGATAAATTCATAGGAATTCTTTCATTCGATCAGACCAAAACTCCAATTCAACCTTTTTTGCTTTTCCTTTCTCAGTCCTGTGTTTTACTCGTCTAAGTAGTAAGAATTGGGGACGACATTGGTTTCGACTGTTGTTGGCTTGGATTCAGTGGCACGTAGGGGTGAGGGACCTCTTAAAAACCTTCAAAACAATAACTGCAAATAACGAATTTGCTCTAGCAGCTTAATTTTAAGCTCTACGGTTTCCCTGGCTGTTTCCTTAGGTGGCCAAGAAACCGACACCTCTCTAAGGACCTTTCGGATTTGTCGCCCGCTTCGAACCGGATTGAACTTTAAGTAGGATAGGAATTAGTCCCCCGTTTGTAGGGTAAGTCTTTCCGAAATTTATTTGCAAACTAAACGTGTAGAAGCTGCATTTGAGGATGATAGGACCCGGGTTCGACTCCCGGCGTCTCCAGAATTTATTTTAAGCATCTCAAAGCCTTTTTCATATAACAAACAATTTACGACGGGAGTCGAACGACCGCAGCAGAGAGAAATGGTAGCTCGTAGACTGGGACACCCCAGTCTTCGTGCGTTAAGCCATTTCGACCTGAGCACACGATGTGCGAAGGCTGATGCGGGACGGGCTGGAACGTGTTCGACCTGGATGGGAGAACCGTGGAAGCCGACTCCCGGCGTCTCCAGAATTTATTTTAAGCATCTCAAAGCCTTTTTCATATAACAAACAATTTACGACGGGAGTCGAACGACCGCAGCAGAGAGAAATGGTAGCTCGTAGACTGGGACACCCCAGTCTTCGTGCGTTAAGCCATTTCGACCTGAGCACACGATGTGCGAAGGCTGATGCGGGACGGGCTGGAACGTGTTCGACCTGGATGGGAGAACCGTGGAAGCCGACTCCCGGCGTCTCCAGAATTTCGGTATAAGTTTCGGCATTCGCTTCTCGCGTTCGCCTGGCCATCCTTGGCCAGAGCTCCCGCCCGCACCCATCCATGGGTGCTTTTCGAAGCAAACACCTCCACTGGGTTATCACGCTAAAGTATAGAGATGTTTGGTTGGTGTAGAGAGAGAATTAACTTTCGCTTAATCATTGTTTTACGAGATGAGTCGAACGACCCACTTCGATTAGCCAGATTGTTATACAATAAGTAAGTAATTTCTTTGGATCATTATCTTTCTTAAATGATTATGATTTTATAGGCAGAATTCTATTCCTTACTTTGAATCAGTTTGAATCCCAAAAAAGAAATTAGGCTATAAAAGGGAATGAGTGCAAGAGTATGCCAAGTCAACATATGGATGGATGTTTCATTAGGACAGAGAAAGGAAATTCCTATTTGAGCAAAGGTAAATGGTAACGCATAAACCGAAAATTGAAATAAAAGGGAAGGTTCAACAAAACCTTTTTTTAAATTTATATTTAATAAAATCACAGGAATTGTTGCAATTAACAATAATAATACTACGCAAATCGAACCGTGATGAGTCAACTCTTCCGATATAGAGGAAAATAAACCTTTTTCTGTAAATGTTACGGATAAAACTAAAAAGATAATCCAAATAACAAGAATTAAATTATGAAATAAATAATCATAAGTAGATTGGTTGCCTGGAATGTTTCTTTTAAACAAAACGAATCCACAAAAAAGAAAACCTACTATTAATGTAACAATGGATTCCCAGAATCTGGGAATATGATATTGACCACGAATCATTATGGAAAGCGCCAAAATCATAATCATACTTAGTAATGAATATAAAGCCCATTGTAAAAATCGATGTTGTGAGCTTTTTAATGGAGACACTTTCTTATTGTCTTGAGTAAGGATTTCAATTAATTCTATAGTTTTCATAATTTGTCTCCTGGACGAAGTCGAATGATTTTATAAATTCTATGAGCAGCCGTTTTTACTGCAGACTGGGACATAGACATGATTTTCGCAGTTTCAGCAATTGACATTTTATCCAACTTTAAAAGCCGAAAAATCAATCTCTGTTTTTCAGAAAGTTTGGCTAATATTTCTTCAATTCGTTCCTTGGAATCATCGTCAGAAGGAAAATATTTATTTTCCGGCAAATACTCATTAGACAAAAGGAATTCTCTTTTTTTCTTACGACCTTTTTTTCGAATGTAATCAATGATCTTATAATTAGCAATCGTATACAACCAAGGCAAAAAGGATTTGTCAGGTAAAAAAGTATGTTTGGAAAGATGGACTGCAATGAGGATTTCCTGAAGAACATCTTCCCTATCTTCTGCATCAAAAATTTTTACAGTTAGAATTCCTCTTAGTATTACACAAATTTCTTCCAATAATTTCTTATAAGCTAATGAATCACCTTCTTGCGAAGAACGCATCAAACCAGATAGTTCATCAGGTGAGATCCTGTTCTTGGATAATTTCAACACCCTTCTTTCATTCCAATGCTCCGTTCATAAATCAATTTATTTATAAAAACCACATTTTTTTTTTCGCAGATGTAACTTTTCAATCTTTCAGACGAAAGAACCTACAATTCAAACTAGGAGAAGATTATGAATTACAAATCGGGAATACTTTTAGGTGCAGCATTGGCTGGACTTACTTTTACATCTTGTATGAGCGCTAAAACCCAAGTTGCGGAAAAAGCGGAAGGTGAATGCCACGGAATCAATGCCTGCAAGGGACAGGGCGATTGTGGAGGAAAAGGACATGCTTGTTCAGGTAAAAATGCATGCAAAGGACAAGGTTGGAAAGGTACTTCCGAAAAAGAATGTGCAGAGAAAGGTGGAAAGTTTATTAAATCGTAAAACCCTTGGAAAATAAATCTCCTAAATTTGGTGTTGGTCTCAGAAGAGAACATTATCCTTATCTAATGGAGAAACCAAATACAGATATAGATTGGTTTGAAGTCATCAGTGAAAACTATATGAACACTGAAGGACGCCCTATGTCTGTATTGGAATCCATTCGAAAGGACTATCCAATCACATGCCATGGAGTTGGAATGTCTCTTGGAAGTTCAAATGATATTGATCCAAATTACCTTAAAGATTTAAAACTACTGATCGATAGAGTGGATCCATTTCTGGTATCAGACCATTTGGCTTGGAATCATTTTAACGGAATCAGATTGCATGAACTGATTCCTGTTCCTTATCATGAAGAATGTTTAGAAGTCATTACGAATCACATTGATCACGTACAGAATGAACTAAAAAGACAGATTGCTATAGAAAATATAATAGCATACTTCAATTATAAATCGTCTACGATGAAAGAATGTGAGTTTTTAAATTTACTAACTCAAAAGACAGGATGTTTAATTCTTCTAGACATAAATAATGTTTATGTAAATGCAAAAAACTTTCAATTCAATCCGGTTGATTTTATCAAAACGATTCCTAAAAAAAGTATAGCCCAGATTCATTTGGCTGGTTTTACAGATATGGGAAATTTCCTATTCGATACACATGCAGAGCCAGTACATCCAGAAGTCTGGAATTTATTGGAAACATTTTTAGATTATATTCCAGAGAATGTTCCAATCATGATTGAATGGGACGAGAATGTTCCTGAGTTTCAACAGTTGGAAGATGAGCTTAACAAAGTAAGAAAAATTGTAAAAAAAGGGATAAAAAATGAAGTTAGAGAACCTTCAGAACTTATATACTGACTGTATTTTATCCAATCACAATATTCCTTTTCAAAATCAAATCATTGCCTGCGGGAATTTATCATCGGATGAAGCTACATCTGTTTATAAGCAAGCCTACTTATTTCGAATGAAAGATACCTTGTTAGATAATTTCCAAGCCGTACATTTTGTATTAGGTGATACTTTATTTGATTTCGCAATTGAAAAATATATAAATAAAAACAATCATAAGGCTTATGATTTATCTAACTACGGAAGAAATTTTCCTAATTTTCTCTTGGAAACCTATCCTGAATTTCCTTATTTAAAAAATTTGGCTGAATTCGAAATACAATTTATAGACAGTTTTCATAAAAAAGAACACATTAGTTTTGATCTTTTTAGTCTCCAAAATCAAACCGAATTGGAAAATGCTGTATTTGAATTTGGAGAAACGGTAAAACTCATTCAAAATCAATTTTCGATTTATTCCATTTGGAAAAATAGAAAGTCAAATCTACAACCAGATCTTTCCAAAACCAATCAACAGGAATTTTTACTATTATATAAACAACATTCGAATCTTTATGTGCTTTCCCTTGCGGCCATTGAATTCTTTTTTATCGACTTACTACATAAAGGCGAATCAATTGGAGTTGCAATGGAAAAAACAAACACTCGTTTCCAATTGAATCCAGAAATCATATCCAACCTTTTTGGAAAAATAGCGACCTCGGGAATTGTAAAAAATATTTTTTTAAAAACTTAAGATACTGGCAAGTTGGTTATGATTCCTCTGCTTGTAAGGATCATGAATCTTTGTCTTCTCCCTTTGCACTTTAAATTCTCGTATTTACTTTTCTAACATAACTACTGTTCCACACAAAGTATAACGGAAAATGTATCGCATGTTATTCCACCTGTTGAGATATAAAGTTGGTTACTGTTTGGGGCTGCCCCAAGTAGCGATGCGTTTGTTCCATCCGTCCATCGATTACAATGTCCACTAGAACGAGTGAGCCAACCTCCTGCATCGAAACCAGAAAAGATAGTAGTGACAGATGGATTTTCTGCATCATTGGTTTGACTTGAAAAAATACCGAAACTATTTGTGGTCGCGATAGTCACTCCATCCACAGCTCGCACATAGGTTGTATTTGGTTTTAAAATCCAATTCACATGTTCAGATATACCTCCAGTCAAACAATTCGAAGTTGTACAAGCAATGCGATTCACATCATCCACAAGAAAGGCTTTGTAAACCGCTCTCGCTGGCTCAGTTGGTTTTTTCGAATCACTCATACATTTAGCATCCGCTCCCGCAATTCCTCCTCTTGCTCCCGTATAGGTTGTACTCGTGGTAAAAAATTTACAAGTGGTGCAAACAGGAACGGGAGGGCGACAATCAGAAGATACTCCAGTGATGCACAGTACCGACTGCGTCTTCCAATAAGAATCAGTCCCAAATTCATTTGGGTTGTCTAGTTTTGGCTGCGTACAATGTAGGAATAAAAAAAGTGAAATGAAAATCCAGAATCGCATTCCTGAATTTTATAAGAATTTGATTCTAGATCAACTAAGAAATTGATTTGTTTTTAACAATTACAGTTCAACCACTTTCATAGTAAAGTTGATCAACGTTCGCATTACCAGCTAACACCGACAGGTGAAAGTATCTTTCCTATAGTGTATGCAACAGACTTTTAAAAAAAACCACTTTTTTAAATCACTCCATCACGGGAATATATATCATCTCTTCAGAACTTGGTTCGTTATTTTTGTATTTATCACCCATCACTTCAAAATGAGGACGTTGGTCCAACTTATATCCCGACTTAGGAAACCACTCCTGAAATATCGATTGGTAAAAGGGACCAGCCTGACTTGGTAAACCTTGGTACAAAAATCGAACATAAAGTCCTTTGGGAATTTTTATGATTTCTAAACCATCGCCGATGATTGGTTCTTCACTCACTTCCACTCCGGCCCATTTCATAAACCGATTCGATGGATTGAAACTGTGAAAATAATCAGAAGAATAAATCGACATGGAAATCAAATTGTTGTCCAATCGATTCGAAATAGAATTTAATTTTGGCATGAATCTTTGCCACAAAGTTTGGGTTTGATTCTCCAAAAGAGAGATTTCTAATTTCATTCCCACAATAATTTTTTGATCTACTTTAACTATTTCTGAATCCATAAGTATAACATAAAATGATAATCTCCCTTTGCAATACCTTATTGCTAAATTTACAAATTTCTACACTTCCATTTCTTTTAATTTTTTAACATCTTTCGCGGGAGAGGCTCCAAAAAATCTTGAATATTCCCTATTGAATTGCGATGTACTTTCATAACCTACATCTAAGGCAGCATCAGTGACCGAATAACCACTATACGTTAAAAGTTTTCTTGCTTCCAGGAGTCGTAATTGTTTTTGAAATTGAATCGGACTTAAGCCCGTAATAGATTTGAATTGTCTGTGAAAGGTCGTGATTCCCATACAAGCACGATTTGCCAATTGGTCTATTTCAAAACTATCTGTAAAATTTTGTCTGATCCATTGAATGGCATGGTGAATGCTCGAACCTTTTTGATGAGATTGAAATAATTTCCTAAGTCGCCAACCTTCCGGTCCAATCAAAACATGGTATAAAATTTCTCTCTCGTAGACTGGTGACAAGGCCGTGATATGTTCTGGTGTTTTCATTAACCGTAACATTCGTAACCAAACATCTAAGAAGGGAAGGGTAGCAGGACAGGCAGAAAATTCGTTCTGATTTTTTTTATCACCAACTGTATTTGGTATATCTTTTAATAAATCCAATAAAACTTTTTGATCCAACTGGATCGCAACAGACAAATAAGGAGAACCATTGGCGGCTTGCCTTACATGCCCCGTTGCAGGCATTTCTGTGGGAATGACAAAATAGGATGGTCCTTCCAAGTGTACTACCTGTGTACCAATCGATATAGTTTTACCACCTTGGACAACAAGACCAATTAACGGTTCGTAGACGGCTGCCAGTTGGTGTGTCGGAACTTCCCCTTGGATCATTAGCACACGCGGAAGAGCTGTTTTGGTTGGTTCCGTTGTGGCATCCTGACAAAGTTCTACAATTTCATTTAGTATTGCCTGCACAACCCATCCTAACACAAAAGATTCTTTTAGGCACTTCTTTCCTCAAAAAAAATGATTTTTAAAAATACTTTTTAATCAAAAAAAAAGAGACCGGTAGTTTTAGGCAACTTTATGGTATAATCGGATCTTGTTACTAAACTTCGCTTCAGTTATATTTCTTATTACAAAACTTGCAAACAATGAATTCTTGTATCCATGAGAAGGAACTAAACCTATTCCCACATTACGAGCGTTCAATGGTTGTTTGAGTTTACAAAAGGAGTTTATTATGAAAATAGCAATCATCACCGGTGGTAGCAATGGAATTGGGAAAGCAACAGCTCTTGAACTTGGTAAACGAGGAATTAGTGTGATCCTTACTTACAATTCTTATAAGGACCGAGCGGAAGAAGTCGTCAAAGAAATTGAAAAGAACAAGGAAGTTCGAGCCATTGCTTTGAAGTTAGATCTAACTAAAAAGGAAACCTTTCCCATGTTTGTTGAGGAAGTAAAACACAAACTGAAAAACATTTGGAACCGGTCCAGTTTTGATTACCTTGTCAACAATGGTGGGATTGGTGGACCAATGGCATTTACAGATTTAACCTAAGAATACTTTGAACAAATTTTAAATACCAACTACAAAGGCCCTATCTTTTTAACACAAAAGTTAATTAGTCTCATGGAAGAGGGAGGTGCAATTGTTAACACTTCGAGTTCCTCTAGCACAAAAGCTTTTGTCGGTTATTCCATTTACGGATCTTTAAAAGCTGCCTTGTCCACTTGGACTCGTTATTTAGCAAACGAACTAGCGCCTCGCAAAATTCGTGTGAATGCAGTATCCCCTGGCCCTACACATAGTAACTTTGGCGATGGTGTGTTTGATAAATATCCAGAATACATCAAACCATTGGCCGAACAAACTGCCTTTGGACGCATTGGACTTCCCGAAGACATTGGGAAGGTAATTGTCAATTTTCTATCTGATGACTTTGGATGGGTCACTGCCCAAGACATTGAAGTTTCGGGAGGACATTTACTTTAATACGATTAGAACAAAATCACAAAGATCATAAAGGGTGGATTTTCAATTTGGGTCCACTCATTTGAATTTCAGTTTTTTGGTTCTATACGCTCATTCGAAATTCGTTTTCTTTCATTGAAAATTTTATTGATGGGGGCGTTCCCAAACAAATGCAAAAAAAACATTTCTTACGAATAAGGGCCAGGCTCCTCCGGGGTGCGCTTACGCTCCCGTCCCCCGCCATCTAACGATGTCAGGTGACCAAGCCCTACGTATCCTTAACGCAAAAACAATACAAATTGTATTTAAAAAATAAATCTCTTGATGAAAATATAGAATCTGTTCTCACGATAAGATAAGTTTGGTATTTCGTTGTTGGAAAAGGGGAGAATTTCATGAGAAAACTAATTATGTGGAATGTGATCACATTAGATGGCTACTTCGAAGGGGAAACAAACTGGGATTTAAGTTTTCATGGACTTGTTTGGGGAAAAGAACTCGAAGAGTTTAGTCTCACCCAACTTCGCTCAGCCGACATACTTGTGTTTGGTGCCAAAACCTACCAAGGTATGGCGGATTATTGGACGAACGCTCCCGAAAACGAAGGAGAAGTTGCCAAATTTATGAACGAACTCCCGAAACTTGCCTGCTCCACCACTCTTGGATCTGCCACCTGGAAAAATACCACCATCACCAAAGATGCAATAAGCGAAGTTTCTAAATTAAAAAAGGAAGGAAGCGGGGATATGTTTGTCTTTGGAAGTGGAATTCTTTCCGCATCACTGATGAAAGCAGGTTTATTTGATGAATATCGAATCTGTATAGCGCCTGTATTTTTAGGAAAAGGAAGGAAACTTTTTTTAGAAGGAATTCCCAACCAAGAATTGAACCTCATCGAAACAAAAAAACTTTCGACAGGTGGTGTCATTCTTAGTTATGTACCAAAGAATCAAACATAAACTCTAACTTCTATTAAAGATAAGGAAAATTAATTATGACTACAAACAAATTCGAAGAATCCCTGAAAGAAGGACCTCACCACCAGTTACAAAAACTCCTTGGTCATTGGTCAGGAAAAACCAAAACTTGGTTCGAAAAAGATGTTTTGACTGACGAATCCAATGCGGAGGCAACCATCACTACTTTGTTAGATGGAAGATTCATCTCTATTGATTATCACAGTAGTTTGGATGGGAAACCATTCGTAGGTAAAATGATCCTTGGATTTGATATCCCTTACCAAAGATACACAAGCTCTTGGATTGATAGTTTTCATATGGGAACTCAAATTATGTTATCGAGCGGAGAATCAAAAGGTAACGGATTTTCTGTTTTAGGTTCTTATGGCAATCCTGAATACGGAGAAGCCCTTTGGGGTTGGAGGACCGAAATTCAGTTTATCAGTGAAAAAGAATTTTCATTAACTGCCTTCAATATTTCGCCAGATGGAGAAGAAGCAAAAGCCACAGAGACATTTTATAAGAAAGTGGGATAACAGGAAACTAATGAATTAATTTCTAAAAAGGTAAATGATCCGTAATTGATTTCAAAAACAGATCTATTTTTTAATGATTTACAAACTTAAATCAGTACCAAAAATAATTTGTACATGTTAAGTGAAGATTTAAATAGAATCAAAAGACTGAAAGCAGAGTTAGATGCCATTCGTCCCATTCCTGAGGAAACAATGGCAAAGGTCATGCAAAAGTTTCGACTCGATTGGAACTACCATTCCAATTCGATGGAAGGGAACTCTCTCACTTTCGGTGAAACCAAAACCTTTTTACTACATGGAAACACCGCTTCAGGCAAACCATTAAAAGATCACCTTGAAATTAAAGGTCACAACGAGGCAATACTCGATTTAGAAGATATGGTAAAAGGGGAGGTTCAACTCACAGAACATAAAATTCGCAGCTTCCACCAATTGATTTTAGGTGAACCATACGCTACAAAGGCACTTACGAAAGATGGAATGGAAACAACGAAACAGATAGTTCCAGGTAAATACAAATCGCAACCCAATCATGTTTTAACTTCTACAGGTGAAACATTTTATTTTACCGAACCTAACCTTGTTCCACTGGAGATGGAACAACTTCTCAAGTGGTTTGAAGAAAATCAGACAAAAAACGAACTCCCTACCTTAATATTAGCTGCGACCTTTCATTACAAATTCATCCGGATCCATCCCTTCGATGATGGAAATGGAAGGATGGCACGAATCCTCATGAATCTAATTCTGATGATGAACGGTTATCCACCTGTGGTCATTAAAACAGAGGAAAAAGAAAACTACTTTCGAGCACTTAGACAAGCAGATGGTGGTGAATTAAATCCATTTATTGAATACATAGGCCAACAATTAATTCACTCTTTAGAATTGACATTAAAGGGTGCAAATGGTGAATCCATTGACGAAGATGATGATATCGACAAACGGTTAAAACTGTTACTTGGGCAGATAGAGGAAAACAAAAAAAATGTAGTACGTGTCAAACGAGACCCGAGCCATGTTTTCGAAACAGTTGCTCAATCCATTGTACCATTGATCGAAGAAGTAATTTCAAACTTACCTAAAATGAATTCCTTTTTTTTAAATATCTCTAACGAGATTACAATACCTTTAGAACCATCCGCAAGAAAAACATTTAAAAACTTAAGTCAACTAAAGGAATCATACCAAACTTATGCAAGAAACCTAGACGACTCATTTCCTAAGTCGATTACAGTTTCAATCAGCCTAAATGGATACAAACATTCTGCCGAAAAAGCTGACTTTAATATCCAAACTAATTTATATATTCTTTTTAATGAATACACTTATACAGTGAATTCATCTTATCCTCAAATAATTAAAATTACTTTGCCATACAGTGAACAAATCTCGATAGAACAAATCAAAACTTTTTCAAAGAATTTACTAGGCCAATGGGTTACGATGCTTGAGGCAATCAGTAAGTCTTAAATCCAATAACCGTTTTTCTTTTGCTTTGGGCGATCCCAATCCCTCCGAAGACTCACCATTCTTCCTGCAATGGGTCAGGCTCCTCCGGGGAGCGCTAACGCTCCCGTCACCTGCCATCTAACGATGACAGGTGACCAAGCCCTACGTAACCTTATCGCGGAGATAAAAACTTAAATTACCAATCCAAAACTATTCTTGTCTACCTTCAATGATTTGTAACAAAATCACAATTGCAATGCCCATTCTTCGATCTAGAATTTTTGCTGTATCAGCTGAAAAATCTATATTGAATTGAGGAACAAAAGGATTAAAAGTTTGTTTTAAAACTCCCACCTGATTCTTGTTTACAGTAATGAAAAAGGTTTGTGGAATTAAATTAGTTAAAAACCTACGAAGCATTGCTTTCAACATACTATCTTCATCAATAGAACCTATCACTTGGTCCTTTGCATCTAAAATTTCCCAAGAATCTTTTAGTATTGATTTGAATCCTTTTCGGCGCAGTGACCCAATCGACTCATTTGAGGAAACATCCACAACATCGTAGATTGCAGAAAAATCGATCATACTACGTGCTTTTATTTTTAAAAGTTCTTTAGATTTTGTTTCATCTGCATAAACTGTAATGTCTTCTTTTAGTTTAAAAGCTTTTTGTTTCACAAAAAAGAGAAGGTTCGTTTTGTTTTCATCAAAAATGCGAATTTCGCCGCCAAAGATTTTTAAAAAACTTTTTTTTGCAAAATATTTGTTAAATGTGTACTGTTGCATAAGCCTCGATTGTATCAAAATCTTAGTAAACTCAAGTCAAAAAAAGTTTAAATCACGCACTTTCAAGCTAAGCCATTAAACCTTTATGGTTTTAAATACCGAAAATTTGACCTAAAACTTCTTCATATTCTCTAAATACTTTTGATTGTTTATTCTTTAATGTATATGGTGCAGGTCCAGTTTCATCAATATGCAAAAATAATGATGTTGAAATTTCATGATGGTGTTTAATTTCAATAGCTTCATCAAATAGTTTTGCATACCATTTGTCTTTTGTTAGTTTTCGTATTTCATCCCGTCTTACATTATCAAAATGTTTTTTGCTCGTTGGATCGGTATATGCATTATTAAAAAGGATAGGCAAGACTTCTGGTCCATTTCCTTTTCTTTCTGACCAAACTTCTGGAATGAATTTTTCTAATACTTGGACGGCATTATGAATGGCTTGTGCTGCTTGGTAATTTACGGGAATTAAAACAGAGTCGGAAACAGAAACTCCAATTTTACTAAAAAAACTCCAGTTGGTTGGACAATCGATGAGTATATAATCAAAATTTCCTTTTTCACCAAAGGCATCGAGAAGTTTACGAAATTTTTTCACCATTGTCTGTGTGATTGCTTTAGTAGCGTGTGCAGCACTATCAAAACGTTCGTCTCCTCTGATGATATGCAGATTTTTCCTGATTCGAATGGTATTGATACTTCCCTTAATTTCTTTCCCTAACAAAATATCAAAAACACTTGTAGGTGTTTCTGTTTTTTTAACTTCAAGTTTAAAGGAATCGGTTAGGTCTCGTTGTTGTGGGTCTAAATCAATGAGTAAAACATTTTTTCCTTTTTCAGAAAGTACACCTGCAAAGTTACCGGTTGTGACTGTTTTACCCACTCCTCCCTTATTGTTATAAATTGCAACGATAAGAGCTTTCTTCTTATCTTCATAAAGAGAAGGTTTTTTTAAAAGTTTTTTGAGAAGAGTTATGGTTTTGTCTGTTCCCTCTTCTAAATTTAAAATCTCAGTCAGTGGGAAAATTACTTTATTTTTACGTTGAAAGACTTGGGCATTTTTACCATTGATCAGTAAACCAAACTGTACTTTTTGCAAATCATCGGTGTTCATATAATCAAATAACTGAAACTTTGCTTCTATGTATGTTTTGGCAGAAGGATCAGATAAATTGACAACATTGGATTTTACTTCAATGGCTAAATATGGATTTTGATTTACAAAACAAACAAAATCTGCTTCTCCTGATTTTTTTAAAGTTACTTTGTCTTTAAAATCTTCTCTTTGATAACCTAAATGTTTGATTAAAGGGAGAACCAGTCTTGTTTCTACTTCCGATTCACGCCCGTTTTGTTTTAAAAAACGAATAATGGATGGAAACTCACTTTCTTTTTTTGCCGCCATAGTATCTCCATTAACTTATATATCTTTCAGCTAAAAAAATAATTACATTCTTTAGTAGAACTGAATTTACTGATCTTCTTTCATATCGGAACCTGCCATTCCATAAAAACAAGAAATTTACTTCCACTTACTGCAGTTAAAGGTTATATTTTGTAACGAAAAATTTTCGCGTTATGCCAAATTAAAACAATAGAATTCGTTTTCTTAAAAAGTTTCCCTAGATAAATTCGACCGTCCTCCAACCCTTTCCTGTGCCAGGGATGCGAAGGGCTTGGTCTTAGTTCGGACCATTGGGGTCGAACTAAGACGGGAGCGTCAGCGCACCCCGGAGAAGCCCGGTTGTGAATCGTACCCATCTGATTAAAAAAACCAAATTAAGGCACCCAAAACCTAAAAAGTACTTTACTAAATTCAACGAACGATCGTACTTTTATTTATGGGCAAGGGAGAAAACACAAAATCAATGATTTTGGACAAAGCGGTCCAAATGGCAAGCATCCAAGGATTGGAAGGGCTTACCATCGGATCCCTTGCCGAAGAATTGGGAATGTCCAAAAGTGGACTCTTTGGAAAGTTTGCTTCCAAAGAAAATCTCCAAATCGAAGTCCTTAGGGTTGGAAGCGAACTGTTCCGACGGAATGTGGTTTATCCTGCTCTCAAAACCAAACCAGGATTGGCAAGACTCAAAACAGCTTTTCAGATGTGGTTGTCTTGGGCAAATACGGATAGCCTACCCGGAGGATGTTTGTTTTTGTCATCTAGTTCCGAATTTGACGACAGGCCCGGTGCAGTCAGAGATCATTTGAAAAAAACACAACTCAGTTGGCAAAAGACATTAAAACAATTTGTGCAAGATGCAAAAGATACCGTAGAGTTAGATGCCAATACAAATGTAGATAAGATGGTCCAAGAAATTTGGGGACTGATCTTAGGATTTCATTTTTATAACAGACTTTTGGAAGACAAAAACTCTGAAAAGAGAACCAAACAAAGTTTTAACGAATTAATCAAACGACACCAATACAATATTTGAAAAGAAATTGAGAAAGGATTTTTATAAAAGAGGTTTAAAATTATGGAACATAATAGCACGATCGTTCGTACTTTAAATAGAAGTTATCCATTCACAATGGAAGAAAAATGGGTCTTTGCCAGAAGAAGGCCAAAGTTCATTGGTCATGTGGCCGCTGGGTATTTTTTATCCACACAGAAACAAAAACCATCCAGAAAAGAAATGGATGTATTAACATTAGCAGAACAAAAAGAGTTTCAAGAGAATGAACACCGCATCCAATACTTTCATTGGAAGGGAGAGAAAGAAACCATCCTTCTTGTTCATGGTTGGAATGGACATACAGGAAATTTTGCAAGGATTGTTCCTGCGCTTTTGGAAGAAGGATATAATGTCATAGGAATTGATTTACCAGGACATGGATTTTCTACTGGTAGGTATTCTAATATTGTATTATCCGCGAAGATGGTACGTAGGCTCGTACAGGAAATTGGAAATCCAAATTATATCATTACACATTCTTTTGGTGGTGCGGTCGCCACCGTAGCACAAGAATTAGGTGTTAATGCAAGTAAGTTAGTTTATATTGCTCCACCTTTACGTTTAGAAATATTACGAGAAAGTTTTAACCGATACTACCAATTAACTGAAGAAGAAAGTGAAGCGATGCGAGAGGTGTTGGAACGAAAGGTGAAACAACCTCTTAGCAGTTTGGATTTAGAAAAAGCCGGACCTAAATTTGATAACTCCCTTCTTGTGATTCATGATGAAGATGATTTGGAAATTCCTTTTGCAATGGGATTTGCAGTTTCTAAGGCCTGGAAAAAATCCAAGTTAGTCCAAACCAAAGGTCTCGGCCACAAAATGATTTTGCGAACCGAGAGTGTCAAAGATGAAATCATTGGTTTTCTAAAAGAAGGTTAAAACCAAATTTTAATAATAAAAACTAACTTAAAAAAAATATTTAAGTTAGTTTTTATAAGAGAAAATGGAAATTCCTAAATTAAGAACTACGTTTGGCTCATCGATGCCAATTTATTGGCTTCATCTTTTATCATTTCAATATGCTCTTCTAGGTCTTTGGAGGCACGGCTGATTTCATTAACTTCCATTTCAAGTTGGACGATTCCTTTGGATGCTTCTTTCTGACCAAGTAACTGTTCTTTGGTAGATTCGGAAATTTGTTTGGATAATTCCCGAATTTGTCCAAGTTCTGTTAGAATGGCTGACAAAGTATTTCTTTGTTCCAAATACAAACGATTCATATCTTGGATTTCGACCAAGGTTTGGTTCAAACGATCAATTTGTGATTTTGCCAATTCCCCTGTTTCTTTGGATGCATTTCTTGCGTTGGCTATGATATCTTTGGAACTTTTAACCACTACAGAAATTCGTTTTACGTTGTTTTTGGTAAACTCAGCCAGTTTACTTACTTCATTTGCCACAACAGCAAAACCTTTTCCGACGTCCCCTGCCCTTGCCGCTTCAATCGATGCATTTAACGCAAGTAAGTTTGTCTTTTCTCCAATTTCGGCTACGATATTATTGATTTCGTTTACTTGGTCAAAGGATGATTGGATGGATTCCAAATGGCTTGCGGTTTGGTCCGCTACTTCCGTAACGGACATACTTTCTTTTTTATTGATCTCAGCGATTTCCACAAGTCGTTCACTTTGAACAAGAATTTGGTCTACAGTTTCTTTTAGAATTTCAGTGTCCGATACCATTCCTTGTACTTTATTGTTTTGTTCTTCGATGGAAGACCCGTTGGATTCAAATGAACTGGAAAGTTCTGATATAACTGCCGTTATTTCTTCTAAGGAAGCAGCCTGTGATTCTAGTTTTACGGAAGTTTGTGAAACAAAGTTACTAAAGTTTGTAATCGAACTTTCTAATTTTACAGCTGCATTAGCAGAAATTTTATTTCTTTCTTTGGTTTGGTCTAAAAGAAGTTCTGCTTCATCCGCTTTGATTTCGGCAAGGGAACTAATTTTTGTTAGGAGCTGCACTAGTAAACTGACAATATAACCTGCAATCATAATAAAAACAGGTTTAAGAACTTCACCCGCCGTACCCACATAGCCTATTTGCCGAGAAAGTTCTGGATCAACAGAAAGTTTAATTCCTCCAATGTTTACGGCACAATACAAAGCAATAGCGGAAGTTGTGGCACCTATAAACGAATTAAGCAAAACAAACTTTCGGTCACCTAAAAATCCAGAATAGATAGCATTAAAAAAGTAAATAAAATAAACTGCCGTATTTGCAAGTGCTGCCTGCGCCTCATTTAAACTAAGGGTGCAGTCCATAATGATGGTGCCACCTAGGACTAAAGTATCTAATAAAATAAGTGTTTTGTGAAACCAAGTGGGTGGGTTTGATTTTCTTTCTAAAAAATAAGCAACGGCACAATAAAAAGCCATTGTGCAAGTTCCAATCATATGGATCAAAAACATCTTTGGTTGGAATTCGTCCTTTGCCCCTACCATGGCAAAAAAGAATAAAAGAACCAAACCGAATCTGATTCTATTGATGATGATTTTTCCTTGTTTCCAAAGATCTGCGATCGTTAACACTAAATACCCTCTATTAGTTGAAATTACTAGAACAGTGATTGGGTCAATATTTTATTGCTCTTATTCACCGACGGATCAAATTTCATAGAAATGATCCAGTAGTTTCTGTTTTTTTATGGATGCAGGTTTTTTATAAAGAAATAGGGTTTTGTCCATTGGTTTTTTTCCTGAAACAGAAAAATTGGAAAGGATCTAGAAAATATTTTTTGTTGCTAAGTCCTTAGTTTTTAGAATCAAAAGCTAACAGTATTTTGCCGATAGTATTTTAAGATTACGGAGGTTAACGAGGAATTTATGTCTGCTGGTTATTCAGGTAAACCGCTGGTTGAAAAATTAGGAATCAAAGAACGTATGTTCCTTCACTTTATCAATCTTCCCTCCAAAGACTTCACCAAAACTTGGGGAACTTTTCCCAAAGAAATTCAAATTGTTGACAAACCTAAAAAAGATTTAGATCTCATTCATTTTTTTACAACTTCCTCCGAAGAATACCGCAAAAAATTGCCTAAACTGATGGGTTTGATCAAACCATCAGGAATGATTTGGATTTCTTGGCCCAAAAAAACATCTAAAATCCCTACTGATATGAATGAAAATCTCATTCGGGATTTTGCACTAGAATTAGGTCTTGTAGACATTAAAGTTTGTGCCGTGGATGAAATTTGGTCAGGATTAAAACTAGTGATCCGAAAAGAGAATCGATAAACCTCAATTTATTAGTATTCGTACGAATCGTTCGAAAAGTTTCTAATATGTGATTTGACAAATCCAAACTAACCATTATGAAATATGATTCGATTTGTTTTTGTTGGGACTTATATTATGAAATTAAATAGCCTAAAGACTGTAATTGTAGCACTGAGTGTAACCGTAATTTTGGTGTTAACCATTGGGATCTCCTCTTTCGCTTACATCATAGGCAAATCCTATATTGTGAATGCTTATATAGGCGAAATGAAAAATGTTGCCAGGATCTCAGCAAGGCAGATTCAGATTTTTTTTGACTACCAATTTTTATTAGCAGAGTTAAATGCCACTAACCCTGAATTTGCAGAACGATGTATCAAAAAAGATCGTAAATATCTAGATCAGGTTCTCTCCAATATAAGTAAAAAATACGGCATTTATGAAAATGTTTTTGTATCCACTGCAGAAGAAAACCCGATGGTTTTTTCCGATGCAACCGGTAAGGCCATTGGATTTCGATGGGGGAACACAGGATTTGATGAAAACATCAAAGCAGTTCTTAAAGGAAAACCTCTTCTCAGTAAGGTGGCAAAGTCACCGGTCACACAAGAACCTGTAGCTGTTCTAACCATGCCTGTGTTCCAAGGCAAACAAGTAGTGGCTATCTTTGCCTTTGCGATTTCTTTGAGTCATCTTACCGATGAAGTGGTAAAGGATGTCAAAATTGGAAAAGAAGGTTTTATTGCAATAACAGATATGGAAGGCCAAGTCATTGGACATCCAGACAAATCATTAATCCTAAATTTGGACCTCCAAAAACTAGATTGGGGGAAAAAGTTACTCGCTCTAAACTCTGAAGAACACATGGAATATTTTTTCGGTAAAGAAAAAATAGCTACTGTGTTTGATATTAAACAATACAACATTCGTTTGGCGACGATTGCTTCCAAAGGCGAGATTATAGCAGTTGTCCATGATATGTTATTAAAAATTGGAATCTTTGCTATTGGTATTTTAGTGATATCGATTTTTGCGCTTTCCAAACTCATCACACAAAGATTAAAACCTATTTCTGGTCTTAGAGATTTATTTAAAAAAATGTCTTCTGGGGATCTAAGCCAATCTTTAAAAATCATTCATAGTGATGAAATTGGTGAGTTAAGTGGGGATACAAATTCCTTTTTGGTTAGCCTTCGCAAAATTATTTCCGAGATTCAGTTTATATCACAAGAACTTGCATCCAGTGCCGGAGAACTTTCTTCCAGTGCCGATAGTTTTTCCGGCGGTGCTCAAGCAACAGCCGCTTCCACCGAAGAGATGTCAGCTACAGTTGAAGAAATGTCTGCAAGTATGGAAAACATTACGGGTTCCATTGATATCCAACACAATAATATTTCCCAGTTCCAAGTGAAAATACAAGAATTGGCAAATAGCGTCAAACAAGTAGCAGACGAAATCAATCATACCCTAAACCAAATGAAGTCTATCTCCAACCAAGCGAAAGAAGGAGAACAGTCGCTCACTGGTATGAATGATATGATCAGTAACATACTCAAATCATCTGATGAGATGAAAGCGATCATTGCCATCATCAATGAAATTTCTGACCAAACACAACTTTTGGCTCTCAATGCAGCAATTGAAGCGGCTCGTGCGGGTGACGCGGGAAGAGGATTTGCTGTAGTTGCCGAAGAAATTTCTAAACTATCCATTCGGACAGCTTCTTCAATCAAATCCATTTCTGAGATGATTGGCAATAACGCAAAAGAATTAGATGGAGGTGCCAAAAGCATCCAATCCTCAACATCTCTCATCCAAGAAATCATTAAAAATATCAATGGTGTTTCGCAGGCGATGGATTCTCTTTATACGATTATGGGTTCCCAAGCGGAAATCAATCGGTCGGTACTTGAGAATTCTGGGGTGGTCAAAGGGGAATCCGACCAAATCAAAGTGGCCGCGGACGAACAAAGAGGAGCGGTTCGGGAGATTACCGATGTCATCACCCAGATCAATGAACATACCATCAACACAGCCGCAGGGGCAGAAGAAATGTCCTCCTCTGCCAAAAATCTTTCTAATACGGCAGATAAGCTAAAGGGAATCTGCGACCAATTCCAATTATAACCTTTAGTTCTTAGTTGTCTTAAGCGGAAGGGATCGCAGCGGAAATCCTTTCGCCTAAGCGAAAGATTGAAGCGTAGAGCCCGGTCCGCACGAAAGGGCGGATCCGCCCCCCCAATCTTTTATAGAATCCTCTAAACAAACCAAATGGATTCACAAATTGGCTCGTATCCATTCGTGATGAACTTGTAATAATCCTTAGTTCTATTGTGACAAACCTTGTTTTTGTTAAAAAAAAAGTACAAAAAGCACGCACCAAGGTCCCCTGTAACCAAATCGTAACAATTCCGTCATCCAATCCCAACAGTACTTCAATACGTTTGTAACTAGACTGAAACATTGAATCGGATGCGTTTCATCCGTTTGTAATAAATCCAAATCAGTCGTAACCAAAACGAATGAAGACTATCTCAAAAGCAATTTTGGCCCTCCTACTCTTTGTTAAGGCTGTTTCTGCAGAACCAGAACCTTCCCAAACCAAAGAAGTGGGTCAGGTGGGATCAAACCCAGCGGAAGCCAAAGAACATAAAAAAGATTCAAAAGAACCACAAACGAAAGTATACCGAGATCTTTATGAAGATACAGAATCGGGTCAAATTTTTACAAAACCTGGTGCCAACCGAGTGAAGGTGGAGTACAACCGTCCCCTTTCCGGAAATACAACCACTCTTCCTGATGCCTTTGCCCATAGACCCGATGATACTGCCAAAGAAAAATTAACGATTACAGGTCGGATGCAATTTCGCGGAGTTTCTGGATCGCAAGACTCGCTTTTTAATAACGGACATCGCGATTTTAATACTGTGGATTGGAACTTCCGAAGGTTACGATTGGGGGCTCAATATGAAAACGATTGGTGGGGTGCAAACATCCAACTTCGTTTAGAAAACATGTTAAACAGGCCCGATGTGGTTCAAACCACGAGCACATTAAATTATTTGAATGCAAATGGAAAACCAGCTACCACTAGTTATGTGACAAATACTAGATTGAAAGACAATCGGGGTTACATTCATGAAGCCTTTGCTTATGCTAAAATTCCTTATGGTGGTTTGCGATTTGTGTTTGGACAATTACCAACACAATTTAGTAGAGAGTATTTACAATCGTCTGCCAATTTTGTGACATTAGAACGCAGTATGATTGTGAATGCGATTCCTCAGTTTGATAACGGTGTGATGCTCCAAGCCACCCCACTAAAAGAAATTGATCATAAATGGGAAAGATACCTACAACTATCGCTGATGGTTGGTAATGGAAAAGGTGGTGGAGGAGATTACGGAACAGGAAGAAGACAAGATCTAACTACCGCCAATCGATACGGAGCTGTGAACACTTCCCCTATTTACTATGCGCGGGCACAAGTGAATGTGTTTGGCGGACTCAAACGGGAGTCTGATGGAAAGATGGTGAATTGGCAAGAAGGAGAAGAAATTTTCCAACGTGAATTAAAATGGTCTGTGGGTGCAGGTTACGTACAAACACAGAATTTAATCACACCTGCTCTTTATGTTCCCGAATACACACCAGGAACCACAAGTGGAATCCAATTGTTAACAGCACAAGGTTCCAACCCGGATCGTGGAAGTTTAGATGCGAATGGATATCCTAATTTTTTAGTTCAAAACTCTGTGCCTACAATGGGCCGACCGAAGATGGGACTCATTGGACATACCTACGATAGCACTTTCACTTATAAAGGTTTTTATCTATCGGGCGCCTATACTAAATTTGGTGGTGCCGCTTCCAATGATTTATTTGGATATCATGGAACGATTGGTTACAATATTCCCATTTTTGATAAATACTACATCATGCCAGTTTTGAAATACGAATTCATCCAAGGTGATTTTAACCGAAATGGAAGGATCGATCCAACCGACTCGTTACGAGTGTATTGGGCTGGTTTGAATTTGTTCGGGGACAAACATCATTTTAAAGCCCAACTGTATTACCAAGTTCTAGGCAATCAGTTTGATGTGAATCCGAACACTGGAAATGCAATGCCAATTGATGACAGAAGAGTTTACCTACAATTACAGGCAAACTTTTGGACCGGAGTTGTTTCTCCTGAAGCTTACAGTTATAGACCAAACTAAGAGGACCTTTATATGAAATTAAATCAAATGAATCGATTGTTGTTTATGGTCTTTGTTTTGTTTTTACTTGGCAATTGCCAATCCAAAGAACAAAACCGGGATGAAATTTCCTCACTTGTGATTCACAATTTATTAAACAATGTGCCGGATCGAAATAAATCTTTAGTGGTAATGGAAGTGGCCGATCTGGGTGGCTCTTATACTGGTACTTGTTATGATACGTTCCAACTGAATGGAGGAAATATTGGTTCCACTGCTTACTTCAACACTCCTCCTGGTGGTGCTGGTGGAACCCTAAACACGGAAGTAAAAAAGTATGCTGTATCAACTTCCTCTTGTTCCGATTTAGGATTTGCCAGTGGCACCAATTTTGGTTCTACATCACAAAGACCAAATCCAAATGATTTGTTTACGTTTAAAATGTTTACTTGTGATCCGAATAACAACCCTTGTGCGAAATCCGCGATCAAAGCTGCAGGATTTTAAACAAAACTTATCGAATCTCTAAAACTAACATCAAGTTTCTTTTCACAAAAGGATAAAATCACTATCCTTTTGTGAATTTTGTAAGGATCTTAACTTCATTTCGAATTTGTTCAATATGGAAAAGAAGTTAGTGTTCAGAAATTACTTAGCTCTCACTTTCCTTCCCCTCAAAAAAAGATAGAATTGGAACTTCCATAAAAGAAGATTACCTCTTACAAACGTACAAAATTTCAATGTGCGTTCTTTATTGGATCTATTTAATTCTATAGGAATGAATGAGAATGAATTATAATAACGACTACCAAATCGTTTTAGGCCTTGTATTAGCACTTATGATCTTCGGGGTTGCTTTGGAACTTAGGTTCATTGCTTTTAAAGCAGTGTTACAACGTCCGATCTCTGCCTTGGCTGGCCTCATTGGACAAACCGTATTTTTACCTTGGATCACTCTACTGATTACACTCCTACTCGATTTGCCCGCAGGGATAGAGCTAGGTATGTTGTTAGTGGCAGCAAGTCCTGGAGGAAATTTATCCAATATCATCACACATTTGGCTCGTGGAAATACAGCACTTTCAGTGAGTATGACTGCTGTTTCCAGTGCATTCGCCATTATAACTTTACCACTTAACTTTACGATTACGGCAAATTTGAATCCTGTTACACAGGCCCTGATCTCTGGAACAGGAGAACTTCATATCGATAGTATCGCTATCATCAAAGGATTATTGATTTTACTTTTGTTTCCATTAACTCTTGGAATGTTAATTGGAAATTATGCGACGGGAACCGCTCATAAAATCACTCCCTTTTTCAAAAGGGTTTCTTCCTTTGCTTTTCTTGTGTTTATCCTTGTGGCTGTTGGGGGAAACTGGAAAGTGTTTTTAGACAATATGGGATTTATTTTTCTAATTGTTGTCTTCCATAATTTGGTAGCCCTAACCATTGGAAATCTAATCGCTAGAGTATTTCGACAAGACCCTTATAACCGTCGTGCGATTACGATTGAAGTAGGAATGCAAAACTCAGGTCTTGCTCTGGGACTTATATTAACACAATTCCAAGCAGAACCAAACATGGCTTTGGTAGCCGCATTCTGGGGAATTTGGCATATTGTTTCGGGACTTTTGTTAGTATTGTATTGGCGAAAGTTTTCACCTATTGAAGGAAAATAGCTTGAGAGTATTGATTACAGGAGGTGCCGGATACATCGGTACCTCGCTCATCCAACATATATCTAAATCCTTTCCAAATTGGAAAATTTTTTCAACAGATATAAAACCTTTTAATGGTTTAGAAAATTTTTCCAATGTCGAATTTCAAATTTTAGACATCACGAAGAAAGAAGAAGTGATTTCACTGATTCAAAAATGGAAACCTAATTCTATAGTGCATTTGGCTTCCATTTTAAATCCACCACCAGGAATGAGTGAAGAAATCCAACATAAAATTGATGTGGAAGGCACAAAGAATGTGTTAGATGGTGCTGTCCTTTCTCAAACCGAACAAGTTATCATTACCAGTTCCGGGGCCGCTTATGGATATCATAAAGACAATAGAGATTGGATCGAGGAAACAGATCCTATTCGGGGACATTCTGCTTTTGTTTATTCTAGGCATAAAAAGGAAGTAGAAGAACTTCTTGTGAGTTACCGCACCCAACATCCTGAATTAAAACAACTAATCTTAAGACCCGGAACCATCTTAGGAGCTACCGTCAATAACCTAATTACCGATATGTTTCGAAAACCATTTGTTATGGGTGTTTTCGGACATCTAAGTCCTTTTGTTTTTATTTGGGATGAAGATGTCATTCAAATCATCATCAAAGGTATATTGGAAAAAAAAGAAGGACAGTTCAATCTTGCTGGAGATGGGGCTATGACTCTAAAGGAAATTAGTTCTATGATTAAAAAACCTTATTTGCCAATTCCTGCGTTTTTATTACAGTCGGTGCTTTTTATTCTGCGAATGTTCCGCCTAACACAATACGGTCCTGATCAAATTGATTTTTTAAGATATAGACCTGTTTTATCCAATAAAAAACTAAAAACAGAATTTGGATACACACCCAAATTCACATCCAAAGAAACATTCATTCAATATTTAAAAGCCAAAGGAGTTCCTTACCATGAACGTTAAATACTTTTTGTTATTTTCTATATTCACCTATTTCCCGTTATTTGCCATTGACATCGAAGTGAAAGATTCTTCTGGAAAACCTTTAGATCTGGTTATGGTCACTGTCAAAGCAGAAAAACCGCAAGTACCTCCTCGAGATGATCATGGATATCCTCCCGAAGGTTTGGAATTTACGATTACACCAGAAGTGACTATGTTTACAAACCCCAACGGAAAAGTACAAGTTCCTTTTCCTTATGCGCCCTCAGTGGTTATTCGTTTGCGAAAAATTGGATACAAAGACCAAAACTTAAGGGCCTTTTCCTCTGGTTCATTCCAATCCTTTCGAATGGAGAAAGTAGTAGATATCAACCTTCTTGCCAGTCAATACCCATCCAATAGTTGGGTAGCGGCCTTAGATTTTGGCGAAGATAAGGATTTAAGAAAAACTTACATGGAACAATGTGGGTTCTGTCACCAACAAGGTAGTTTTTTTATGCGCCGCGCATTTTCAGAAGGAGATTGGGAAGATATCATCAATCGAATGATGGGATATGGTGCAAGGCCACACGGCAAAGCCAAAAAGAAACTCCCGTCATTATTATCAAATGCTTATGTAGATTTACTCAAACATCCTGAACGTGTAAAACCAGGTCGCACTTGGGGAAAAGAATTATACGGTGCTGTAATTCGCGAATGGCCAATGGGTGATAGTTTTTCCCAAATGCATGATCTTTTGTATCATAAAAAAACAGGTTTAGTGTATGTGGGTGATAATATTCAAGACAGACTTTGGGAAATTAACCCTAACACAGGTAAAACGGTAGTTTACAAAGTTCCCAAACAACCAGAAGACGAACTTGGTGGGCTTCTTCCTGGAAGATTACGATCTTTCCAAAAACATGAAACTTATGTAGGCCTACATTCCTTAGCAGAGTCTCCAGTGGACGGACATATATTCATCACACCATCCTTACAAAAAAGAATCACTGAGTTTGATCCGATTTCAAAAAAATTCACAGACCATATGTTTGCTGATGGATTGTATCCTCACACGGTTCGTATTGATGATGAAGATCGAGTTTGGTTTACATTAGCTCTTTCCAACCAAGTGGGAATGTTTGATCGTAAAAAAAATACATTCAAAAACTATAACTTACCAGCTAGAACCAAAAAGGAAAGTTTTAGTTTATGGATCAGCGGATTCATTGTGAAGTTGATGAACTGGGGTTTCCCAATGCACTTACTTCCTGTGGATGAACGTGTGAGTGGAATGCCTCTTCCTTATGGAATTGATATCGCACCCAATGGAAATGTTTGGTTCACTCGATTACACGCCGATACAATTGGTGTGATCAATCCCAAAGATGATAGTTTTCAATTGATTGAAACACCTTTCCAAGGACCACGTCGCCTAAGAATCGATAAAGACAATCATATTTGGATCTCTGCATTTCCTGAAGGTTCTATTGCTAAGTACACACCAGAAGATGGTAAATTTAAATTGTATCCTTTGCCTACTGCTGTAGATGGAGTAGAAACTCCTTATTCTCTTAACGTAGACAGACCAAGAAACTTAGTTTGGGTGAATGGTACTTCTTCGGACAATCTTATGGCAATGGATATCAATACAGAAGAATGGAAAGTTTATCCAATGAGTCGAAAAGTTACTTTTACTAGAGATGTAGAATTTGGTCCCGATGGAAAAGCCTACACTTGTAATGGTGCCTTCCCTAGTTGGCATATTGAAGATGGACAACCAACACTGATGGAAATTAAACAATCAAAATGAATTCAATAACAAACTATAACCAAGGACAAATTGTAAGATTTTTGGCTGCCTCTTTTTTAGGATTTTTAGCAGGCCACCTAACAAACTACAGCGTCATTTTGTACGCACAAGATGTTTGGAATGCAGATGCCCTTGCTGGTCTCGGTTTTGGTTTGTGTTTTGGTGTCCCACTCATTCTTGGTTGGTTTGCGGGTGCTTGGTGTGATTCTTATTCACCTCAAAAATTAGCACAAGGTGCCCATGTTTCTTTTTTAGTTTCTCTTGGTTTATTAAACCTTTCTTCTCGCATGGAAGGTGAACTTGCAGTGATCATTTACCTACTTGGTGCTGCTTTTGCTGGCGTTGGTTGGTCTGTTCTTGCTCCCGCACGGATGTCCCTTCTGGGAAGGCTTGCAGGGGAGCGCCAAGTAAAGTTAGCAGTAGTATTTAATATTCTTGTGATGCTTGGTTTTGGAGCTGCTCCTCCAATTCTTGCTTTTTGCCGGAAATTGAACTCCTGGGAAATGGTTCACCTAACGGGAATCAGTTTATTTATTCTTGCAATGGTTCTTCTTTTGGGAATTCGAACGGATGGTCTTGGTAAAAATTCCTCTGCTTGGGATCGGATTTTACGTGGGGTTTCTTATGCTAAAAATCACACTCTCCTTAAACAAACCTTACTTTTTTCGATTATCATTTACTGCTCGATGGGCCCGGTCCAAGTAATGATGCCCCGGTTTGCCAAAGGAATTTTGAAACTGGGAGAATTGGAACGAGGATTTTTTTTGGGAGGACTCGCCATTGCTTTGTTAATTGGTGGAGGAGTTTCTTTGAAACTGGCAAAACACGTTGGTTATGGAAAAATGATACTTTTGGCCGGTTTATTTTGTGGGTTGGGTTTTTTAGGAATTGGGTTTAGTAAAATTGTATGGGTCTCTGTTTTATTTTTACTATTTAGTGGATTTGGAGCAGGTGCTAGTATTAGTTTAATCGTTGCTATCTTACAATCAGAAGTAACTACAGAATATAGAGGTAGACTTGTGAGTTTATATACAATCACAAGTCAAGTTGTACCGGCAACGTCAGGTCTTCTTTCTGGACTTCTATTGGTAAAATTACCAATAGACACCGCTGTAATCGCCGCAGGAGCCACCCTCACTCTGATTGTGATTTTCAGCACAATCAGATTAGAAACACTTAGAAACTATAAATTTTAAATTACCATTGTTGGTACATTTGTTCTGCAAAACCAGCAAGATCTTTTACTATTAGTTTTGTGCCATTGTCCAAAACAACATAACCGTTGTAATGTCCAAATGCTTTATTTAAATAAGCTTCTGTCTTAAGAAGTTCCAATATTTCAGCGAAGGTAAAGTTTTGGTATAATTGTTTTAAGAAACCAATCATTCCCATTAAGTCAATGTCTGAATGCAAAAGATAAACAGGTGTGAATTCGAGTTCCAAACGACCTTCGTTACTGATAAACTTCCAAGGTTTTTTGTAATCTGTTACATCATACTTCCATGTAACTTTATCTAGTTTATGAACCTTTCCTTTATAAACGATTCCATTTTCAGTAGCGTTGTTTGGAATTCCAAATCCATATCCTAAGTTTAAACTTAGTAATTCTCCATCAACAAGACCAGCACCTGCTGCCCAAAGCCATTTGTTTTTTTCTGGCCATGTGCCTCTTCCCCAATCTAATACAGCATAACTCTTATCATTAAATTCATAATTGATATTGTTATGTTGGATTGAACCTTTACATAACAAACTTGGCATTTTGTATTCATAAAAGAAGGTTGATTCGGAAAAAGGAGTAATCACGGCAAGGGCCTCTGCTGCTTTTTCTTCCAACTCTAAATTACCTTTGATAAAATCAGAATTGGAATCACCAATGATAGAATATTCAATGACTCTTTTGCCTTTTAGTTTCGTAATGCGAATGAACTGATCCCCTTTTTTGAATTCGATTGGATCTGTTGTATTAGTAGGAAAAAAAATCTCACCAGGTCTTACCAATTCAGTTTTTGAAAAAATCACTTTGCCAGTGGAGAAATCTAAAAGTTCAATGCTACCCATTGCTAAATTTCCAATATCGGTAACAGTAACAGCTCCACCAAATTTTTCGTTATAAAATGTATAATGTTCCCATCGTTTGTATCGTTTTGGTTCAGCCTTAATAAAGGATTCATTTATTTGGAAATGAGGGTATCTTGACCAACCAGAAACATTTAGTTTTCCATCGACTAACAAAAGTGGGATTGGGCTTTTGATTTCCTTTTGAATAGTCGGATTTGTGCCAGGTTCGGGAATGAGCGTGATGGTTTTTCCATGTTGGTCTACGGTTTGACCAGGTTCTAATGTAGCATTAGAACAATTGAATATACAAAAGCTTAGGAAAAAAATACCTAAGACAATTAACACCTGTGGTTTGCTATAAAACATAAATGTTCTCCAAAAAACAAATATTATACTAGGAGTTGCTTAAAGTCAATAACTCTTGAGATTGAATTCTAATTTGTTCTACATACTGCTCCAAATTTCTGGAAGCATCCGAAATTTGACTCACCTCATCTTCTAAGGAAAGGATTCCTTTATTCACTTCGGTTTGTCCTGAAATTTGTTCTTTCGTACTAAGTGATATTTGTGACGATAAATCATTGATTTCGTTCAAACGAGCTAAGGTATCATAAATAATTCCTTTTTGTTTTTCAAAAAGTTCATGCATATAACTCACTTTCTCTGTTGTTATTTCTAATTTTTGAATTTGATTTGTAGTAAATTTCCCTGTTTGAGCAGAAACTTCAGCTGCGTTAAATATAAACTTTCGCGAGTTGCCTACAACTTCTGAAATAATTTTTGCATTTGTTGCTGTAAAGTCTGCAAGTTTACTTACTTCGCTCGCAACAACAGCAAATCCCCTACCTACTTCACCAGCACGAGCCGCTTCAATGGAAGCATTCAATGCAAGTAGATTTGTTTTCTCTCCGATTTCGGCGACAATTTGATTGATTTCATCTACCTTATCAAAAGAAGATTTTATGGAAGATAAGTATTCACTAGTTCTTTGAGAGACCACAGCAATTTCCGTTGTATCTTTTTTATTTTCATTGGCCAATAAAATTAAATCCTGATTTGTTTCACTGATCGTTTTAACCAACTGATTTAGTTCGTTCGATCCAGAGAATAAATCAGAAATTTTTATATTTTGATCATTGATAATCTTAGCATTCGATTCAAAAGAAGAAAATAGTTCTGTGTTGATTGCTGTCACTTGTTCTAAAGATGCCGCTTGAGATTCTAATCTTTCTGCTGTTTTAGAAATGTAATTTCCACAACTTTGAATTGAAGATTCTAAATTAACTGCAGCACCTTGCACCATTTTCTTTTGTAAAATTGATTTTTGAAATAAGTCTTCCGATTCTTTTGCCTTTTCCATTCCTTTATCACTGATTTGTATCAAAAGGGCAATAAGCCTTGAGAGTAAAACTCCACTAACAATAATAAATATACCTTTAATGATTTCAGCAGAAGTTCCCACATAACCCGTTTGTATATAAAGAGTTGGATCTTCAGTCGGAATCAATCCACCATAAGAGACAGAAATAAAATAAGATAAAAAAACACCAAACCCCGACAAACATCCATTAAACAAAACAAATTTTGGACTTCCTAAAAACCCAGAGTATATTAAATAAAAATACACAACGAGTAACACTGCAGTGTTATTTAAGGCAGACTTCGCCTCTAGAGGGCCCATACTACAGTCAATAGATGTATTGATTAAGTGAATTCCAATGTCTAAAACAATGAGAAATTTATGAAACCAATCCGGTGGATTTCCGTTTTTTAACCAAAGATAACAAATGGTAGCATAAATACCCATAATCAATGTTCCAGACAAATGGATCGTAAACATTGCTTTTGGCATACTTTCTCTCGTTCCAAGTAACGCAAAAAAGAATATAAAAAAAAGAACGATTCGGATTCGGTTGACTGTTACTTTTCCATTCTGCCAAAGAGAATCAATACTCATTGTTAGTTGCCAGTAAAAATAGGTTTCCGTTGATTAGTAAAACTATCTAGAGCTTCTTTTAAATCTGAAGAACCTAAAATCTGCGATTGTAATTCGATTTCTAACTCTAAACTCTGGTCTAAAGGAATTTTATCCCCTTGTTTTATAATTTGTTTCGTAATCGAAATAGTTTTGGGAGGTAAAGATTTAAACTTATTTGCAAATTGTTTCACAGAGTCTTCTAAATGATCAGGAGAAACTATTTTGGTGACTAAGTTAAGTTGTAATGCTTTTTCAGGATTAAATTTATCACCTAACATAACTAATTCATTTGTTGCAGCCACGCCAGCATTTCTAGTAATTCGATTGGTTCCCATAAGAACAGTTAACCCTAATTTAACAAGAGGAATTGAAAATACCGACTTTTCGCTAGCGATTCTAAAATCACAACATAAACTCAACATAAATCCACCACCCATACAAAATCCTTGCATTTTGGCAATTGTTGGCTTTTTGATATTTTCAAATGCGGTAAAACAACTTTGCATTTCGCGCATGTTATGTTTGAAGTCTTCAGTATTGATTTCAGTCACTTTATTTAAAATATCTATGTTTACACCGGACGAAAAATGTTTTCCTGCACCCTGCAAAATGATGACCCAAACATTTTGATTTTCATCTAACTCTTTACTAATTTTCTTTAGTTCAAAAAGAGAATCCATATTCATTACATTCAAATCATTCGTTTGTAATGTAAGCGTTGCAACTCGGTCTTCTATACTTATGTTCCAAGATTTATATGTTTGCACTATATTTCTCCCTATTTGCGATACATAGATTCAATTTCATTATGATACTTTTCTTGAACTCTATTTCGTTTCACTTTTTGTGTTTGGGTTAATTCATCATGTACAACAAAAGGATTTTGTAAGATATAAATATTTGAAATTCTTTCAAAAGCTTTAAATCCATTTTTATCAGATATAAACCTTTTTACTTCTTCTTTGATTAACTTTTGTAAATTCTCGTCTTCGTTGTAGATACAATGGTTCAAATCCAAAGGGATCGAGTGCAAATTTAAATAGGATTGTACTTTTTCCAAATTTAACAGGATTAATACTGATAACGTTTTTTTATCTTGTCCAACGACAACTGCTTGGTCTATATATTCACTTTGTTTCAAACAAATTTCTATTGGCTCTGGTTCGACATTTTCACCTCCAGAGAGAACAATTGTATCTTTGGCTCTACCAGCAAACTTCAAAGTACCTTGAGCTGTATAAACAAGTAGGTCACCAGAATTTAACCAACGATCTTCGGTTAACACTGCTTTTGTTTTTTCCTCTTCCAAATAGTAACCTTTCATATTATGGAATCCATGATGGTGTGCTACACCCTTGATTCCTGGTTTTTTGATTTCCTTTCCAAACTCATCAATAAGTTTAATTGTTACTCCTTCAATGGGTTTTCCAACATTACCAATTGAAAAATCATTATAATGTCTTATGGTAGAAACACCTGAATTCTCTGTCATCCCGTAGACTTCTAATATAGGCATTCCAATTGCATACATAAACCTATCAACTTCGGCTTGCAATGCTCCTGCACCAGCGAAAGCATAACGCAATTTACCACCTAATACTGATAATATTTTTGATAGTACCAATTTAGAAATAGGGAGCAGCGGAAGATAAATGACTAATTTAATGAAATGAAAAACTTGTGATAACAGTTGCGCTATTGTTTTAGGTGAATTTAACCTTGGAATTCGATCAAAAGCAATATCAAAACAAATGGAAAAATTAACAGAGTTCCAAACAAGTAATTTCAAAAAATATTTTTTGAATAGATTACTTTTGTTAATGGTATCTCTAATTTTATCATAAAAACTTTCCCAAACACGAGGAACGGTAAATAAAATTGTAGGTTTTGCCTTTGCTAAGTCCTTTCCTAACTCGGCAACCGTTGTAAAAGCAATTTTGATACCCGAATAAAAACAGATAGTTTCAAAAATTCTTTCACCGCTATGCCAAGGAGGAAGGAAACCTAAAGTGACATCACCTTCTCCCACTCGAACTCCTGTTTTTCGAAATTCAGCCACAAGGGAATGAATTTCAAAAAGAATACTCCCATGTGTTAACATAACACCTTTTGGTTTTCCTGTTGTACCAGAAGTATAAATGATAGTAGCTAAATCTTCTTCCTGGATTTCTTTTCCTCTTGAATGAAATTTATCATCACTAATGGAGGCGCCGGCTCTCTTCAATTCTGAAAAATTTAAAATTGGAAAACCTAATTCGGTATTTTCACTTCGATTGTCCCCAAATAAAACAATAGTTTCAATTTTCAGTTTTTTTAGTTCAGGTAAAAACTTAAGTAACGTTTTTTCGTTTTCAATAAAGACAATTTTACAGTTTGCGTGGGTTAATATATAACTGATGTCATCTAAAGTTGCATCGGTTCCTCTAGGAACATCCACACAACCTATATTTGTGATGGCCATACTTACTTGTAACCATTGGTGGCCTACATCAGCAATGATTCCGATTCTTTCTCCAGAATTTACATTTAAATAAAGTAATCCCTTGGATAAACTTTCCACTGAAGAAACAAATTCATTATAACTAATATCAAAATAATTTTTTTTATTATCTTTATAACTTTGAACAGGAAGATCGCCGTACAAACGTCTTCCTTCTTGTACTAAGTTATACAAAGTTTTTTTTTCTAAATTGGGAACCTTCATATCCATTCCTAAACGTTGATATTCATATGGTTTAACAAAATTTTATCTTTGATTTTTTGTGGCAAAAAGCGGTTTAGTCCTAAAAAGAATGTACTCATAAAATCTACTTGGTTGAATAACTTAGGTTTGTTAGAAACAATAACCTTAACTATCTTTTCCGCTGCCTGAATAGGATTCGTAGCGGTTCGGATCAAATCATTATCTCTATTGATAAAACGCACACAACGATCATAATATGGTGAATTTTTTTCTGGTAACTTTTGTGCTTTTGCTGCAAAGTTTGTAGATACTTGCGCTGGTTGGATCATGGCCACTTGAATACCAAATGGAGTTACTTCATAACGTAAGGAAGATACCATCCCCTCAATCGCAAATTTTGTGGCTGAATAGATAGATTCAAAAGGAAAAGGAACTTGGCCCACAAGAGAGGACATTACAATCAGTTTTCCTTTTTTTGCAATACGCATAGAAGGAAGGAATGATTGTAAAAGTCTTGCACAACCGATAACATTGATATCAAAACATTGAAGAGCCTTGTTTAAATCTACTTCTTCAAATGGACCGAAAAAACCAATTCCAACATTTGATACAACTGTATCCACATTTCCGAATTTTTTTAGAACGGTATCTTTAAACTTTATAATTTTTTCTGTTTCGGTAATACTCAATTGTTCTAAATGAAACTTTGCATTTAACTTAGTTAATTCAGAAGATAAACTATCTAAATACTTTTTTTCAATATCAAATCCACAGATGATATGACCTTGGGCCGCTAACATAAGAGATACTTCTCTTCCCATTCCTTGTGCAATTCCACTGATTACTATGACTTTACTCATTTCCTTATCTCCTATAGAAAACTATTTCATTTTTAAAATTGAACTTTTGAAATCAGGATACTTTAAAGTATAACCTACCGATTTCAGTTTTCGATTATCCATATAATAGTCGTTATACAGATATTTGATGGCTTCATATTCCAAATCGGGAATTTTCCCTCTCAGTTTGGCAATAGGTGCTTCTAACTTTGCTAAAACCTTTAAAAAACCTAAAGGGATGTGGACCTTATTAATTTTTGAACCAAAAGCATCTGCAGCTAAACTCAAAGCCTCTTCTAAACTTGGATGGCTATCATCTGCTACATTAAAAATTCCACCAAAAACAGATTCATTCTCTGAAAGATAGATTGCAGCCGATGCCACATCCTCTACCCTAACATTTGCTAACTTTTGTTTTCCGTTTCCTGGAATTCCTGCTATTTTTCCTGGCCTAGAAAAAACCTTTCCAGCACCATCATTGCAACCAGGGCCGTAAACCGTACAAGGTCTTAAAATCACTGCTTTAAGACCTTTCGGAATTTTACTCATTACAATTTGTTCTCCATCATATTTACTTTTACCATAAGAGTCCTTAGGGAAACAAAGATCTGTCTCCTGAAATGGATTCCCTTTATAAGTTCCGTAAACACTAGAAGAACTAAAGTGAATGTACGCTTTTACTTTCTTTTCTAATGCTAAATCTGTGATTTTATCCACAGCATTTACATTGATTGGTTTTAAAGTATCGTAAGTTGTACTTAAATTACAAATCCCCGCCACATGAAAGATTCTATCCACTCCATCCATTAATGGTCGAAGTTCTTCTTCTTTACGTATGTCTGATTTAACAAATTCAATATTTGGATTCTTTAAAGAATCAATTCTATCATTTCTTAAATCAGTAACACGAATTTTTAGGTTTTTATCTTTGGAAAGTTCCTTTAATAGTTCAAACCCGATAAATCCATTCGCACCTGTAACTAAAGTTGTAGAGATATAATTCATATTAATAGTGATAAGATGGTCTTAAGATTTCTCTAGCGACATTGTTTAACATGACTTCAGAACTTCCACCGCCAGCTAATAGCGACTTGACTTCTCTCACATAACGATCATAAGGACGATTTCTGTAACATGCATGGGATCCCGTGAGAGTGAATGCTTTATTCACAGTTTCATCGGCAACAACTCCTGCAAGATACTTGGCAATGGAAGTTTCCAAATTATGATTTACTTTTTGATCATGTAACCATGCAGCTTGGTTTCTAGCCAGTTTCGCAGCTTCTAATTCGGAGGTAAGTTTTGCAATGATCCACTGTATTCCTTGAAAATCTGAAACTCTGTTTTCACCAACCTTTCTAGATTTGGTAAAGGACACGGCATGGTCTAAACAGCCCCGAGCAATTCCAATTAGCTGCGATGCCACACCAAGACGACTCAATTTAAAAATCGCCATAAAGGTTTCGATCCCTCTGCCTTCTCTTCCTAAAACAGTATCAGCAGGAATACGACAATCTTCAAAGTATACATCATACATAGGAGCTGAACGTAAACCAATTGGATCTTGTTTTTCGTATCGAATTCCTTTCGAATCTTTATCTACCAAGAATTCAGTTAATCCTTTATCAGTTTTCGCTAACACCATCATTAACTGTGCTTCTTTTCCCAAATTGATATGTACCTTTAATCCATTCAGCACCCATTCATTTCCATCTTTTACGGCAGTTGTTTGAATGTTTTGAAAAGACGATCCTGCATCTGGTTCAGAAATTGCCTGGGCAGCCATAATCTTTCCTTTCGCAAGTTCAGGTAACCATTTCCGTTTTTGCTCTTCTGTTCCAACAGCTAACAGACCTTGTTGAGCTTGTATTAAATTCTGTGGACCATATACTAATTCTTTGGCAGTCTCTTCCATAATGATAGTATATTCCATTGCGCCTTTGCCCATTCCGCCGTATTCCTCTGGAACAATTACGCCAGTCCAACCTTTTTCACCTAACGCACTCAATACGTCCCATGAAAACTCACTATCGCGTTCTTCAACATCTCTTTGGGGATCTGCACCCGCGATCTTTGCGTAAGCAGCTACGGCTTCTCGTAATCGGTTTTGTTCTTCCGAAAAATAAAAATTCATTGAATCATTTCCTTTTGGTTTTTCTTAGATTTTAAGTAAAATAATAACGTTGCGAAAGAAGATGTGATCGGAACAAATAATGCGTATAACAAGGGCATCCACAAAATTTCGTTCACTAATCCTGCTGGAAAACTAAGTAAAATCACTGCGATCGTAAGTGGTCCATTTTGAATGCCTGTTTCTAAAGAAACGGTTGTACTTTGTTTCTCTGATAGATTTAAAACCCTACTTAGCGCATAACCAAATATATACCCCAGAATCGTAATCAAAATCGCGGAAATATACATTGCAGATGTAGTTTTTTTCAATATCTCAATATTTTTCGGAACCATAACTATCAAAAGAAATACGATCATTAGAATTCCTAAAACACTTCCCACTTTTTCAATTTTTAACGCCATTTTAAGATTAGCTGACCTAATCTTAATACCGATTAACACGGGAAATATTAGGATAATAATGGAACCAATAATACTCTTATATGGAATTTGAATCTGTTCTGCGTTGAATCCAGAACAATACAGCCAAAACAAAAATGGCATCATTACGATGGCAAGAATTGTCGAAGCAATGGTCATACTAATGCTTAACGCAACATCACCTTTTGCATAATAGGTTAATAAATTTGAAGTTGTTCCACCTGGTGTACAGCCAACTAAAATTAATCCTATGGCAAACGATGGAGAAAGTTCAAATCCCGTTGCGAGTCCAAAAGCAATCAATGGCATAAATCCAAATTGGGAAATCATTCCAATTAACAATGGTTTTTTGGATTGGATTGCTTTTTTAAAATTTTCTAAGGTTAAGGTTGTACCCATCGCAACCATTAGAAAAAAAATCATAGAAGCAAATAATATTTCTTCGACTCTTGTTAACATAATATTAGTTTAATTCTTTCCCCAAGTGAGTGGCTAGTTTCGATGCAATCGCGTAAATGGTGAAACTTGGATTTACACCCAAACTTGTAGGAAAAATGGATCCATCGATGACTGATAAGTTTTTTAGATGGTGAAATTTTCCGAATGTATCTACTACAGAAGTTTTTGGATCTTTTCCCATTGGATTTCCACCTAACGGATGTGTGGAATTTACAACAGTGTTAGGAGATTGGATTGTCATCGATTCAATCCCTTTTTTTGCTTCTGACCAAGAAGAAAAAGGACTCACAGCATTATTAGCAGGAACAACAGTTTTTGCTCCTGCTGCAAACTGACACTCTGCCATTGATAAATAAGATCTCCTAATTCCATCAATCATATAGTTATTCAATGGATAATCTAGGATTGGATAACCAACATCATTCAAACTCACCGTTCCACCGGGACTATCATCGTTAAATCCATCCCGAATTTGCGAAACCAATACATGTAAGTTTGGATAACTTTTTACATAAGATTCAAATTCTTCACCCACTAACTTTCGCAAGTTCATAAGAACAATAGGTTGTGCACCTACTGCTTCAATATTATAACCAGCTCTACCTGTAACCCCATCCTTCCATAAAAATTCGTCCGAAGCCACAGATTGAGGAGCACCGAAAAATCCAAATACAGAAGAAGGCATTTCTGCTACCGAATAATTATGCAATTGTACGAAAGTTCTTTTTCCAATTAATTGGTAAGGATCGGGTAGTTTGGATCTTAAAAGTAATGCCGGTGAATTAATGGCTCCTGCACTGGTAATAAAATGTTTTGCAAATAATCTTATTTTTGGTTTGTTATCTGTTTTATAAACTGCAGGCTCACATACCAAATGATCGATTTGATTCTCACTCCATTCATAACGAAGCGCTTTTGTATTGTACAACAACGTAGTTTTTTCTTTCAGAGCAGAAGGAATCGTAGTCACTAGTTGGCTTTGTTTAGCATCAACGGGACAACCCAACCCACAATATCCTAACATTCGACAATTTTTAACATTACGCGGAATTGAACTATAACGCCAGCCTAGTTTTTTTGCACCTAAACTAAGTAAGTTGTTATTATGATTATGTGCTTCCCATGTTTCAATGGAAAGTCTATTTGAGGCAATTTGGAACCAAGGTTCTAATTCATCTGAACTATATCCTCTTATACCCAAATCATTTTCCCAATACTCTAACGTTTCCTTCGGTGTTTTGATACAAGTAGTCCAGTTAACTACTGTTGAACCACCAACAGTTCTTCCTTGCACAACGGTAAATGCTTTATCTTTTGTTGGTCGAGTTGCACCTTCAAAGTACAGTCGATTAAAAGTAGAAAGTTCTTTCAGATCAAAGTCTTTACTCGTTTCATAGTTTCCTTCTTCAACGATAATTACTTTGTATCCTGCTTTTGATAAAATCTCAGCACTAGTTCCACCGCCGGCACCTGAACCGACGATAACAAAGTCTGCTTCTAAATCCAAATCTTTCTCTAGATAGGAAACATTAATTAATTTATCCATGACGTAATCCTAATGCATGTTTTGGACCTGGATATCCGACATGTTTCCACGAATAGGATGAATCAAAATATCCAATTGTAATCATTGATTGTAGTAAAAAGAAAATAGAACGAAATAAACTAATAGAGGACATCTTCCATTGGTTCAATGTTTTGATGACTACGTTTCTATCTGTTAATTCCCAATGAGAACCTGATCCAAACAAATACCATCTAACAAATCTTAGCTTTAAAAACTGAATGGCTTCCAAAATTTCATCTTGAGTATGGATTGGTAAAGTGTAGAGATAAGAATCAATACCCAGGATAACCTCATTGAGGACCTTTTCTTTTTCTGAAGGTTCTTTAGGAAGAAAGTTAAATAGTACGGCTTCACACAAATGGGCGAAAATTTCTTGAGCCTCTGGATCCAAAAACCTGCAAGAAAGACCCCGACCGGCAATCACCGATTTTTCAGTTGGTTTACATTTCCAAGTGGAAAGAAAAAGAAAAACCGCCCCAAGAGCCGAGGTTTTGACAACGGTTCGCCTAGAAATTAGAATTTTTCTCGAAATTGCCATCGTAAATCCGTATTTCCCTCACAAAATAATGAATGAATATTCATTCCTTTTTTTACTTTACAAGTACTTTTTTAAAAAAAGAATGAAACGAATCAGATTTTGGGGTTCAATGATCCCAATTGAAAAAGGAACAATACATCCAAACTGTTTGGATGGTAGTGAGTCTCATTGGTCGAAAAGTCTTTAAAACTAAACAAAAGCGAAGAAATCCTGAACGCAGCCTTAGAATTATTTACTGCAAAAGGATTTGATGGGACTGCAGTTCCACTCATAGCAGAAAAAGCGAATGTAGCTGCAGGAACTATTTATCGATATTTTGCCAGCAAAGAAGAATTGGTAAATAGTCTCTTCCAGCGTTGGCAAGAAAGTTTATATGATAAGATTAAATCTGATTTTCCGACTAATGGAAATCCAAGAGAACAGTTTCACTGTATTTGGCAATCTATGGCTGAATTCCAAAGAGAAAATCCTCTTGCCTTTGACTTTTTAGAGATGCAATACAATCTCCCTCATTTGGATAAAAAGAGCATAGAAAAACGAGCTTTACTTTTAAAATTCTTAGCACGTTTTGCACATAACAACCGTAACGTGTTTAGAAACTTACCACCAGATGCTTTGATAGCCATTGTTTGGGGAGCTTTTGTTGGTTTAGTTAAAGGATCCAGAAACGGCAAAATAAAATTAGATTCCGCTTTTTTAAAAGAATCAGAAGAACTGATGTGGATTGCGATTTGTTTGCCATCTTAAAGGAATTCTTTTAATCTAAAGTTAAATCTACAAAAAAAGAATATCCCAATTCGTTTACACGAGAAAACACAATCACATTCTTTTTTAGTTCTTTATCCCAATAGGGATCACTCACTTGCCAATTATCTGTATCTCTGAAAACTTGTTTCACATGTTTATAAAAGAATGGCATATAAGACCAGTTTTTCTGAATTAACAAAAGGTTTTCACTAAAACCAGTTTCACTTGTACGTTCATAATAAGGTGAAACTTGGGTACCTTGCCAATCTGTTACATAGACTCTTTTAATATGAGAATCTAGTTTAAAAAAAGAATGTGGATCGATAATCACACGATTATCTAACTTTATAGTTTTTAAATGGATTGAATTTAGTTTTGATTTGATTTGTTTTTCGAATTCAATCTCTGTAGCAACTTCTCTTCGTTTCATTTCATGATACAACTGTAAGTGAGGAACGACGATGTCACAAATACTTCGTTTATCATGATTTTGTTCCGAAGGTCTTCCTAAAAAATAACCTTGTAAAAGACTAGCTCCAGAACTAATGGCACGGTATAACTCTTCCTCTGTTTCAATTCCTTCAAACAGCAATTGAGAACCAATACTTAAAGAAATTTGTTTCAAATACTCTAAAATCGATTGGTATTCTCTTTTCTCAATAGACTTTTTTAATAAGTTTAAATCAATTTTTATGATATCTGGTTTTATGGCACCTAATCTTTCTAAGTTGGAAGATTCAGATCCAACATCATCCAATGCAATTCCAAATCCTTGTTCTCGTAAAAGTTCAACACCAGCAGCTAACACATCGGTTCCGTAACTTCCCGATTTTTCGGTAATCTCTATAACAATTTGATTTAAAGGAATCCCATAGCTATTTACCAAATCAGAAATGGGTAAGGTATTGGAACGGCTTTCTTCGTATTCCAAAATCACTTGGTCGGGTGACATGTTTACAAACAAAAGATCTTTTGTGGATTGAATTTTAGTAAGTGCCAGACCAAGCAACTGCCGATCGATGATACTCATTCGAAGTGCCGAAACATGAGGATCGCTAAACTCTGGAACTGCCACCAAATTCCCAAGATCATCTCGTTTGCGACCTAAAGATTCGTAAGCCACAACAGTCTGTTCCTCTACCGAGAAAATAGGCTGAAGTAAAGGGACATAATGATTTGTAAGTATCGATTCCACTGTTGATTCCAAAGTCATAGGTTTCCTTTCCACCATCGTCTGTTTTAACGGAATAAAATTCAATAAATTAAACCCAGAAGGGAAGAAACCAGGTTTTTGATCGAATTTTAGGAGAAATGGACAATTCTTGACCCCTTCCGCACTTTCTCTTAGACTCCCAGGAGGGGTAAGAATTCCTCGCACCCTTTTATTACGAATGAAACAGAAGACCAATACCCGTTTTTTACCCAAAGGGTTAAACATATTATATGAAGACAGGGACATCCTTGTCGTAGACAAACCCGCCGGACTCCTTACGATCGCCACGGAATCGGAAAAATCCAAAACCGCTTACGCTGCTCTAATGGATTATGTAAAAAAAGGGAGCGAACGTTCTAAAAATAGAATCTTTATCGTACACAGGTTGGATCGAGAAACTTCGGGGATCTTAGTATTTGCTAAAACAGAAACGGCAAAACAAACACTCCAAGAGTCTTGGGAGAAAACAAAAAAAGTTTATCTGGCGGTGACTCATGGAGTATGGAAAGAAAAGTCAGGTATCATTCAATCTTATCTTGTCGAATCAAAGGCACACCGAGTGTATTCGACTGACGATCCAGAATTAGGTAAACTTTCTAAAACAAAATTCAAAGTCCTCAAAGAAACAAATTTATATTCATTATTAGAAATCGAATTATTAACAGGCCGAAAAAATCAAATTCGTGTCCACGTATCCGATAAAAAACATCCGATTGTGGGCGATACGAAGTATGGAAACGATACAAGATCTTTTCCAAGAATGGCATTACATTCTTTTTCAATACAACTGACTCATCCGTATAACAAAGAATTGCTTACTTTTGAAACTAATATCCCCGCCTATTTTACAGGACTCGTTGGTGGATATGAAAGGAAATTAAATGAAACATAAAGGATTTATCTTCGATATGGATGGTGTCGTTGTAGACAATCATTCTTTTCATTTCAAAGCTTGGATGGCATTTGCTAAAAAATATAACTTCCCACTAAATTCAGAAATCTATAGAGATACGTTTAATGGTAAAACTAATGCAGATCTTTTCCGCATGATATTCGGAAATATCTCTAACAAAGAAATCAAAGACTATGGAGATGAAAAAGAAAGTTGGTACCAAGAATTATATAAAAATGAAATGAAACCACATACAGGTCTCGTGAAGTATCTTCAATTTCTAAAAGACAATCACCTAAAGATTGCACTTGGAACTTCTGCACCCACAATGAATGTTAATTTCACTCTAGATACTTTATCTTTAAGACATTTTTTTGATGTGATTGTGGATGGAACAATGGTAAACCAAGGAAAACCTCACCCACAAGTGTATGAACTTTGTGCAAAGGCTTTAGAACTAGATCCTAAAGATTGTGTTGTGTTCGAAGACTCGCTTGCTGGTTTACAATCTGGAAAGTCAGCAGGATGTTCCATCATCGGTGTGGCCACATCTCATACGGAATCAGAACTAAAAAGTCACGTAAACCAAATCATAAGCGATTTCACCGAACCATCGGTTTATCTTTTATAAACGAAGTTTACTCTTGAAAGTCGGTGAGTAAATTTCCCCTTTTATTGGATAAATCAATACGAATCACGGCAGTTCTACCTTCGTCCGTATAAGAAAGGTCATCAAAAGACAATTTGCGAGCCATAAAAATTCCGCGACCATGGGTTTTGAAAGCATTCTTTGTCATGGCTTCTACAGACAAATACCTTTGCCAATCAAAACCCTTTCCTTGGTCACTCACTCGAATTTCTATCCTTTCGTCATTTTTTTCAAAAGTAACTTTTACAAATTTATCTTTAAATTCGGGAGTTTCTAACCTTCTGAAAATTTCTTCCATAAGTTTGTCATTATCGTGAAGTTCCGATTTTTCCTGATACGAGATACCCAAGTTTCCATGTTCAATGGCATTGTTTAAAATTTCCATGATACCAGTTAACACACGTTCGGGGTCTGGACATGCATTAGCAAGTAATGGTGCTAATTCATGTGACTCACGAATCGAACGAATGCGAAACTCACCTGTGATCATATGCCTAAGTGCACCCATACCTTTATGAAGGTCTTCCTTTGCACGTTGGAGTTTGATAAAATGTTCTACTGCTGTTTGGACAATCCGAACGAGTAAAGTTCTAGAATAAGGTTTTGTAAGATAATAAAATGCACCTGCATCCAATCCTTCGGTCATATCTGTGACTGAACTCATCGCTGTTTGAAAGATAACTGGAATATCCTTATACTTTTCAGAGCGTTTGATCTTTTTTAAAAGTTCGATCCCATCCATTTTGGGCATCAGTCGATCCAAAATAATCGCATGGAACAATGTAGAATCTGAACTAAGAATTTGAAATGCCTCTTCTCCATCTTTTGCTTTTACAACATTAAAGCCTTTGTCAGAGAGAGATTCATCAATGATCATCAAGTTGATCATTTCATCATCCACTGCAAGTAAGTTAATCATCGGAGTCCTTCGCGAGAACAAGGAATTAACATGGTAAAAATTGCTCCCTTTGTTTCATGGTTCTCGGCGTACAACAATCCGTGGTGGTCATTCACAATTTCTCTAGAAATGGACAAACCGAGTCCAGTTCCCTTTGTTCCTGCTTTTACCTGTTTCGATTGGATGAATTTTTCAAAAATTTTATCCAAGTCTTCGGGAGGAATTCCCGGTCCAAAATCACGAATTTGTATTCCGATACCGTTGACATATGACTGAGTTTTTCTCGGAATAAATTCTCTTCTGACCATACTAATTTCAATATTAGTGTCATTTGGGATGAATTTTAGTGCATTTGAGAGAATATTTCGTATCACCTGTTGGATTCTTTCATAGTCGAACTCGGCTTCCCAACGTTCTTCCTTATCTAGTAAAACAACTGTGATCCCTCTTTTTTCCAAAATGACTCGCATTTCGTTAATCACAAATTTAGCTGTTTCTTTCAGACAATTTTTCTCAAATAAATACCTCATTTTGCCTGATTCTAATTTGGCTATATCTAACAAATTTTCAAGTAAACCTAACAATCGTTTTCCTGAAGAATCAATAATCTGAAAGTATTCTTTTATTTTCTCTGGCGAAACCGTTGCTGATTTTTCTTCCCCTAGTTCAGCATAACTCAAAATAGCATGGATCGGTGTTTTTAATTCATGAGAGATATTTGCTAAAAAGAGAGACTTCATATAAGAGGCTTCTTCTGCAATATTTTTGGACATTTTTAAGTCCATCGTTTGGCTTTCTACCAACTCTTCTAAATGATTTCTATATTGGTATAATTCTTGTTCTTGGATTTTCCTTTGACTAATATCTCTTAAAATCCCTGTAAACATTTTCCCTGATTTAGTTTTGAATTCACCCACAGACAATTCACATGGAAAAATCTCACCTGACTTTCGTTGTGCAATTAGTTCCCTTCCAACCCCGATGATATGTTGAGTACCTGTAGCCTTATATCTTCGCAAATACTCATCATGTTTGTCTTTGTATTCCGGTGGGATAATCATCGTAACATTTTTGCCAATCACTTCATCATGAGTATATCCAAAGGTAATTTCAGCGGTTTTGTTAAAAAATTGGATAATTCCGTCATCGTTGATTATGATAATAGAATCGGCAGCATTTTGCGCCATCGAAAGGAATCTAGATTCACTTTCTAAAAACGCATTTTCCAAACGTTTTCTTTCTGTGATGTCCCTATGGTTGGACATGATATATCCTTCATAGAGAACTACAAATCGAACTTCCACATAACGGATATTTGGTTCTACGCCATAAGAATATTCTTTCCAAAAAACTTGGCTTTTTTTCTCCGATAAATATGACAATGCTTCGGCTGCGATTTCACGTAAGTAAGGAGGAAGACCCACATCGATATGTTTGCCGAGTAAGGTTTCTGGTTTGTCTCCAATATTGACAAACCTGGAAGTTTTATAATCAACGATGATTCCATCTCTGTTGATTTTGAGCCAAAAATCAGGATTGGACCTGAGAAGGTTTTCCAATTCCCGAAGTACAGCTTCCGGTGGAAAGTCGGAAGGATTCTGCCAAATACGGGCAAATGAAGAATTTGGTGCCATTCATTAAAGTCCTGATTATGAGTCTCTGAAAGAACGCTATTTTCGGAAAGAAATTGTAAGAAAAGAGTGCGAAAAAAGAATCAACGTTAAGGTTCTCCTCTTGTTCTACAATCACCTGATCAAACCAATCCTATTTCATTTAGATCCGGAATCTGCACACCACTTGGCTGCCACATTCCTTTCGCTTTCACAAAAAATCCCTTTTTTCCATAAGACTCTTTCTTCAATCTTTGAATACAAATCGAAACGATTGGAACAAACCATTCAGGGAATCCATTTCCCCAATCCATTAGGACTTGCCGCAGGATTTGACAAAACAGCAGAACTCTTTCCTACAATGATTCATATGGGATTTGGGTACATTGAAGTAGGTACCATCACTGCCAATGGACAACCAGGCAATGAAAAACCAAGACTCTTCCGTTATCCCAAACACAAAGCCCTCATCAACCGAATGGGGTTTAATAACCCAGGGGCCGATATTGCCGAATCTAATATAAAGAACCAACAAAAGTTGGGTGTACGTGGAATCAATGCGGGAAAATCAAAAGTCACTGAATTAGAGAATGCTGTGGGTGATTATGTTTATACACTAAAGAAGTTGGTTCCTTATGGAGATTATGCTGTGATCAATATCAGCTCACCGAACACTCCAGGCTTACGAACACTCCAAACAAAAAAAACTCTTATCGATCTTATCGAAGGAATCTTATCTGCTTTTGAACACAAGTTTCCGATTCCCTTGTATTTAAAATTTGCTCCTGATCTCTCAGAAGAAGAGTTAGTCGAAAATTTAAACGTATGTTTGGATTATAAAATTAGTGGTGTCATCCTGACTAACACCACACTTAACAAAGAAGTACTCGGGGAAAAAAATCCAGAGGAAGGCGGGCTCTCTGGTGGCCCACTTTTCGAAAGGTCACTTCATTTTGTTTCCCTTGCTTACAAAACTTTAAAGGGAAAAATCCCTATCATTGGTGTGGGAGGGATCGACTCAGGGGAAAAAGCAAAACGGATGATGGAAGCCGGTGCCAACCTAATCCAAATTTACACTGGTTATATTTATGAAGGACCATTTCTTCCTTACCAAATTTGTTCTTATCTCGACAAAGTGATCAAAGAAAAAAAACTAAATAATATCTCTGAACTTGTGGGATCAGGAAACTAATTATGACAACAAGTCCTGGAACAAAAATCTGCACTCATTTCGGAACCTGTGGTGGTTGTAATTATCTAGACATTGATTACACCAAAGAACTTCGAAAAAAAGAACAAACCATCAAAGAACTTTTTAAAACCTATCGCCATTTAGAATTTCGTACGATTGTTCCCAGTCCCTCACCAGAATACTACCGTCACAAAATCCAACTTCCTTTCGGACGTAGAAACATAGCCAACAAAACCTTACTCACATTAGGTTTATTTAATAAAGAATCTACTTTTGTTCTCGACCAAACCGAGTGCCAAATCCAAGATCCTGGTCTAACCGAAATTGCCCTGGCCGTCAAACAATGGGCTAGGCGAGAAGGACTCCTTCCTTATAACGAAAAATCCAGACGTGGGATGATGAAATACCTTGTGGCAAGAAAATCTTTTTCTACAGGAGAAATCATTCTGGGGATTGTCACTGCCAAAGAAGATCTACCACACGCCAAAGATGCATCTAAAAGACTCCATACTGCCATCCAAAACCGAATTGGGAAAACAGGAAAGTTTGGAAAAATTGTTGGAATCATCCAAAACATCAATACCAAACACACCACAATGGCACTTGGTCGCGAAGAACATCTGTTATGGGGTAGACCTTACATCCACGAACATTTTGGAAAACATAAATTCCGTGTGGGCCTTTCTACTTTTTTACAAGTAAACCCCATCCAAACACCGAGTTTGTACAATTTAGTTCTGGATGAAATCGAACCAGAATCCCGAGTGATCGATGCTTATTCAGGAATTGGAACCATTTCGTTTTGGATTTCAGGAAACTGTAAGGAAGTGATGGGGATTGAAGAAAATCCCAATTCTCATAAAACTGCCTTGGAATCGGTAAAGTATAATAAAGTACATAATGTACGATTTCGCAAAGGAAGGGTGGCCGAAGTGTTACCAACTCTTTTTGGAAAAAACTATGATACCTTAGTTCTTGATCCGCCACGGACAGGACTCGGAGTTGAAGTGGCAGAAACCATTTTAGGAATGGGATTTAAAAAAATAGTTTATGTGTCTTGTGATCCAATGAGTCTCAGGGAAGACACAAATCTTCTGGCAAGGCAATACTTCTTAAATTCCGTGCAACCTGTAGACATGTTTCCAAGAACCGACCACGTTGAAACCGTAGCCGTTTTCAGAAACAAAAATCTCACATAACATCCATTACAAATCCAGAGGCTTTTTTACTAAAAGCCATAATGGTAAAACTTGGATCCACACTCACCCCAGTAGGAAAAACAGAAGAATCTGCCACAAACAGGTTCTCAAATCCATGAACTTGGTGGCGAGAATTCACAACGGAATTTTCGCTCGATTTTCCCATTCGGCATCCACCGGCAGGGTGAGGAGCGGCCATTGGAAATTCCGCAGGTCTCCATGCCAGAGCATCAATTTCTTCTTTTTTAGGAAGTTTGGAATATTTACGTAGTTTCATACCTGCAAGGAAAACTTCTTTGGCACCCGCTTCAAAATTTAACTTCATTTGTTTGTATGTCAGATCACTAAAGATTTGTTTGGTGACCTTTCCAAAAGGGTAGTTGATTTTTCTTTTCCCAAACAGGTCTACTTCGATAGAACCAAGTTCCCCATCCACATCATCAATCCAACCAATGGTTCCACCCAAATGTTCCATTTGTTTCATATAAGAATAATGGTCTTTTCCAAAACTAGGAATAAGAGCTGCAAGAGTGGCGGGTTGCAATTGGTTTGGCATGAGCATATACCCACCTTCTTTGTACTTTCCATTTTGGTATCTTGCTAATCGGAAATCCTCAACACCATAAGCTGCAGGAATATTTCTCCATTGTACGATGGGTTCTTCATATAACGCATGTACCATGGGAGAAGGATTGATCGCCAAAAACTCACCAAGTGCCGGTAATCTTTTTTTGAGTCCATTGCGAAGTAAAAAAGTAGAACTACCAAATCCACCTGCCGAAACGCAAACAGCTTTGGATTGAAAAATTACCTTTGTCGCCGTTGGCCGAAGGGTTCTTCTGTCTATCACCACAGCTTCGAGGCCTGAGACTTTTCTACCTTTGAAAATTAATTTTTCTGCCCGAAGGTCTGTATACACATCAGTTCCGAGTTGCACGGCTCTTGGAATATGTGTCACAAGTTGTGACTGTTTGGCTCCAAACATACAACCTTGCATACAATGTCCAGATTTCTGACAGTTTTTCCGAGCTTGTGGGACGGCATGTCCTTCCCAACCTAATCGTTGTGAAGCGCTCCGAAATAGTCGATTCATCGGATTAAAAGATTCTTCACCCGCAGGAGTCACATGAAGGTCCGTTTCCAATTCCTGCCAATAAGAATGTAGGTCTTCGGGAAGGTGGTCTTCGATTCCGTATTTACGATTCCATAATAATAACCTGTCATCTGGGGTGCGATAACTGTCGGCCCAGTAGTGCACTGAGGCCCCACCCAAATTGTTTCCATAAACAAGGTTGATCCCACCATCTGCCGTTGTATGAAAATTTCTCTCTGCAGAAACTTTGCCACCCATATTGAGTTCATTGTTATCAAAGGTTCCTGTGTGATAATTTCCACCCTGTTCGATTAGAGCGACTTTGATCCCTTTTTTGGAAAGTTCATAGGCCATTGTCGACCCACCACAACCAGAACCAATCACCACTACATCAACAACGATGGTTTCCTTCTTCGCATAACTTTTGTAATCGCGATATATTCCTGGTTTCATTTTAAACTTCCTTCCCATTCACTAAATTTTGGTAGTGGATTCTTGATTCGCTCCATTTCTCAGGAGGATTGCCAAAAGGACCTGGATAAGATATTTGACCCCAAGTGGATTTGTGGCCATAGTAAACCAAACAAACTAAAAGTTTTAGATTCCCAACCACGGCACGGACGATATCCGAATCTGTCTCTGCCAAAAGAGATAAAAGTGCTTCTCGTTTTTCTCGAGAGAGATTTGAGAAAAATCGAAAATATCCATAAAAGAAGGGAAGGTATTCCAATACCATGACGGCAGAATGAAAGTCTTCCTGGATCTCTTCGGAAACAAAATACAATTCTTCATCCAATCTTCGCATCACGTTTGCTTCTTCTAAATTTGGCATACCCGGCTCAGTAATGGGAAGGACTACCTCCGAAAAGGCAGTGACAGTTTTTGTTTCCGAATCACTAAAATAAAAATAACGAATTTTGGATTTAATGCCCGCACAAAAGACTAAGAGAGCTAAAAAGGATTTTCTAGAGATAGAGTACATAGATTCTTCCTTGGTTTTTATCTTCTTTCACAACATTGATTACAGGTTTTCCCCCGAGATTTAAAAAAGCGTCCCCACTTGCTGTTAAATCCCAAATTTCACCTCTAAAAAATACATTGATTCCTGCTTTTACCTTTGGATCTTTGAGGCGACCATTCATTGCATATTTTTTCCAAGCGGCTCGTTCCGAAATGGTTCCGATGTCTTTGGAATCCACATCTTTTGGATTCGCATAACCGTTGTAACCCTGCCATTTAGTGGTCCAGGCGTCTGCTGGTGATACAAAAGAGGGAACTGCAAGTAACTCCGCTTCTGATTTTTTAAATTCCATATATACTTCCGGAAACCAAGAATCGGCGCAGACCATCGTGTATAGTTTCCCAAGCGAGGTTTGGTAACTTGGATTTTCCTCTATCTTACCTTCTTTTAGGAATTCTTTTTCGTCGGTAATGGGAAATAGTTTTCTTACAATTTGGTCATCCACTCTTCCATCGGGGTGAAAATAAAAACTTACATTTTCTAAAGGCCCATCGGTCGGAGTGATTTTTCCTTCAATAACTTTTGGGTGAGGCAAAACAATCGAACCGGCAACAATGGAGACTCGATACTCACGTGCGAGTTTTGCAAAAACAGATTGGTATCTGTCAGACATTTGCCAAGCCTTCATCCGAAAGAGTGTTTCTTTTAATGTATCAGAAGAATAAGAACTGCTAAAGAGATAATGCCAAAGAAAGGAACCTAAGTTATGTTTTACCAATACTTCCATTGCTTCTTGGATTGTATTGGTTGTGAAAATAGATCTGTCCTCGGCAGTCACAACAAGCCAGGTTCCAATGTATTCCGGTAGAACAACGATGCTACGATCTACAAAAAGAAGTTCATTTTCCTTTGCCGTTCGAAAGTATTCGTTCAAAGCCAGATAAAAACTATCTTCTGTTGCGTAACTATACTTGTTGAGATAGGGTTCCATCCCCAAAAAACTTCCCCGTTTTCCTTTTCCCTCTTTTTGGATGTATACCTTTGGGTTAGGTAGGTATTGGGAGATTTCCTCTTGCGGAACAATTTGTTTTTGGCAGTGGATCGTAAAAATGAAAATGCTTACGAAAACAGAAAAAGAAACGGGAAAACGCATCCACCAAATCTACTACACAATTTCGTTTCAGACAATATTTAATTGTGTTCTTGGTTTTTTCTTTTATTTTGACCTTATTCTATGAAAGAGAAACCTGCTCCCAAAAAAATCGTTCTCGCTTACTCCGGAGGACTCGATACGTCCGTCATCCTGGCTTGGTTGAAAGATACCTATGGTTGTGAAGTCATTGCTTTTTGTGCCGATGTTGGTCAAAAAGAAGAACTTACCGGTCTGGAAGAAAAAGGAAAAAATACCGGAGCTTCCAAAGTGTACATCCAAGACCTACGTTTGGAATTTGCACGAGACTTTATTTTCCCTGCAATTCGCGGGAATGCTATTTATGAAATGCGTTATTTACTCGGGACCTCTCTGGCACGTCCTCTCATTGCCAAAGCAATGGCAGAAGTTGCGACCAAAGAAGGAGCCGATGCTTTTTCACATGGAGCCACAGGAAAAGGAAACGACCAAGTTCGTTTTGAACTCACCTTTAAAGCACTTTCGCCTAACTTACAAATCATCGCTCCTTGGAGGACTTGGAATTTTGGTGGCCGTGCGGACCTGATTGAATACGCAAAGAAAAAAGGAATTCCAGTTCCTGTAACAGCCGCTAAACCGTATAGCATGGATAGAAACTTGATGCACCTTTCTTTTGAAGGTGGAATTTTGGAAGATCCATTCAACGAACCGAAGGAAGATATGTTTATCTTAACCGTATCTCCCGAAAAAGCACCAGACAAACCAACTTATTTAGAATTGGATTTTGAAAACGGAGACTGCGTTGCCATCGACGGAAAAAAATTAAATCCACTCGAAGTAATGGAAACCTTAAACGATGTAGGTGGAAAAAACGGAGTGGGTCGAGTTGATATCGTAGAGAACCGACTTGTAGGAATCAAATCTCGCGGAGTGTATGAAACTCCTGGTGGAACCATCCTTCATATCGCACACCGCGATTTAGAATCCATCACACTGGATCGTGATACCCAACACAAAAAAGATGAACTCTCTCAAGAGTTTGCTCGTTATATTTACAATGGCCAATGGTATTCCAACCAAATGAATGCTTTACGTGCTTATATGGATTACACACAAAAGTATGTCAATGGAACTGTCCGAATCAAATTGTACAAAGGAAGTTGCACCGTTGTAGGACGTAAATCCAACAAATCTCTTTACAATGCAGGTCTTTCTACCTTTGAAAAAGAAGAATTGTACAACCAATATGATGCCGAAGGTTTTATCAACTTATACGGACTACCTATGAAAGAATGGGCAAGGGTAAACAAATAAGATGAAAAATATCGCCGTATATCCAGGTTCTTTTGATCCGTTCACAAACGGTCATCTCGACATCATACGGCGAGCTCATCCGTTATTCGAAGAGATCATTATTGCAGTGGCAATCAATTCCAAAAAAACTTCCCTATTTTCCCCTGAAGAACGAGTGGAGATGATTGGGAAAGTTTTTAAAGGTTGGGACAAAATCAAAATTGATAGTTTCGAAGGCCTTACCGTCGATTATTGCAAAGAAAAAAATTCCCGTGTGATTTTACGCGGGCTTCGTGCCGTCACAGATTTTGACTACGAATATGCGATTTCGCTGATGAATAAAAAATTAGCACCAGAAATCGAAACTTATTTTTTGATGGCGGACAATGAATATTCTTTTGTGTCTTCGACAATCGTCAAAGAAGTAGCAAGACATGGAAGAGCTGTATCCAACCAAGTTCCAGACATTGTGGGCGAAGCTCTTACTAAAAAATTTTCCGTCTAAGGTAAAATGAGGATTCTATGAAAACGCGTTCTTCCCTTTTTTATGGATTCACCATTCTCTTATTCGGTTCACTAGGTTACTTTCTTTTACAAGCAGGTTCCCTTCTTGAAGTCACAAAAAATATTGTGACAATCACCAATGAACATCTAGACACTGAAAATTTTTTCAACCGTTTCCACCATCCATTGGCACTCCTTTTTCTCCAAATTATCGTTGTTTGTGGGTCAGCGAGATTTGTTGGTTATGTATTCTCAAGGAAACTCAAACAACCATCCGTAATGGGAGAGATTGTTGCTGGGATTTTACTCGGACCATCGTTACTTGGTTACTACTTTCCAGAAACGATGGGATTTTTGTTTCCACCGGCAAGTCTTCCGACTCTTGGAACCCTAAGCCAAATTGGTTTGGTTCTTTTTATGTTCATTATAGGAATGGAACTTGATATCTCCGTTCTTAAAAACAAAGCACATTCAGCCATTATCATTAGCCACGCCAGTATCATTTTCCCTTTCTTTTTAGGGATGATTTTAGCTTATTTTTTTTATACAGACTATGCACCTGAGAATGTAGGATTTTTATCCTTTTCACTTTTTATGGGAATTGCAATGAGTATCACTGCCTTTCCAGTACTCGCACGGATCCTACAAGAAAGAAATCTCACAAGAACTCCGCTTGGTGCCATGGTCCTCACTTGCGCTGCTGCAGATGATATGACCGCTTGGATCTTACTTGCGATCATTGTCACTATCTCTAAAGCAGGAAATCTCAATACGGCACTTTTCACCATAGGACTATCTTTTGCATACATCCTAACAATGATATATTTAGTGGCTCCCTTTCTCAAACGATTAGGATCCATTTATATCTCCAGGGAAAACTTAACAAGAACTGCTGTTGCTCTTATCTTAATGATATTATTCCTATCCTCACTCACAACAGAGGTTATCGGAATCCATGCTCTGTTCGGAGCCTTTCTTGCAGGCGTCATTATGCCAACGGAGGGAAACCTCAAAAAACTCGTAGCGGAAAAGATAGAAGACATAGCTGTTATTTTGTTTCTCCCCATTTTCTTTGTGATTACAGGACTTAGAACAGAGATTGGGCTACTCAATGGTTCTCATCTTTGGTTGGTGTTTGGTCTAGTCATCCTTGTAGCTGTTGTGGGAAAATTTATAGGAAGTGCTTTTGCAGCAAAAGTTTCTGGTTCCAATTGGGAAGATGCTCTTTCCATAGGTGCTCTTATGAACACTCGTGGCCTCATGGAACTTGTGGTTCTTAATATTGGATACGATTTAGGAATTTTAAGTCCTGAGATCTTTGCTGTGTTTGTTTTAATGGCACTTGTCACCACTCTTTCTACAGGACCACTTCTCGATGGAATCCAAAAGTTTTTCTCTAATTCTGAAAAACGTATCCCCACAGAAAAACCAGTAGACCACAAATTACGAGTGTTAGTTGCTTTTGCCCAAGAGAAAATGGGGAAAAGTTTGGTTCGATTTGCTTATTCTCTTTCTGGAAACCAAAAGAAAAATTTGGAAATTACAGCCCTTCATATTTCACCAAACGACTCACTCTCCAATGAAGAAATTCGTCGTTACCGGGATGCCAGTTTTGAATCCATTCGCCAAACAGGCTCTAGTATGGGAATTCAAGTGCAAACAGAATACCGGATCACAGACAATGTAACTTATGAAATTGTTAATTTTGCCAAAATCAAACACACAGATATTTTACTAATCGGTGCTGCCAAACCCCTATTTTCTCGTAGTTATACGGGAGGAAAAATTAAGGGCATTCTCAACTATTGTCCTGCCACTGTGGGTGTCCTCATCGACAATGGTTTAGAATCCATAGAAAAAGTGGCCATCCTTTACAAAGGGGAAAAAGATCCCATCCTGGGTTTTGCCCAGAAACTAACATCCCTCAAAGGGATGAAGTCGAACAAAATCAAGGTGGAAGACCTAGTACAACCCGAAACAGATCTAAATCCCTATCCAATCGCCTTAAATAAAATCACAGGGTATTCATTGATTCTCATCGATCTAAATGTTTGGGAAGAAATGGGATTTGAGAAAATGGATCTTCTTCCCACTTCATTTCTTTTGGTTCGTTTTTTAAGCACCTAAAGATTCGATTGCTTTTTTCGGTTTCTCCATGCTTTTGGAGATATGGAAAGAACTTTTATCATGCTTAAACCCGATGCTGTGAAAAACAAACACATCGGTGACATCCTTCAAAGAATCGAAAAAGAAGGATTTAAAATCCTAGGAATGAAATTCCTAAAACTCAGCCTCGAAGACGCAAAACAATTTTACGCAGTTCACGCAGCTCGTCCTTTTTACAATGACCTTTGCACTTACATGGCTTCTGGCCCAATCGTTGCTTGTGCTCTTGAAAGAGACAACGCTGTAGCACATTGGAGAGATGTGATCGGTGCCACTGATCCAAAAGAAGCAAAAGCAGGGACCATTCGGGCACTTTTTGCAGAAAGCAAAGAAGCAAATGCGGTTCACGGTTCTGACTCTGTAGCAAACGCACTTCAAGAAATTGCGTTTTTCTTCAAAGGGTATGAACTTAACTAAGTTCGAACCAAACAAACAACCGGTTCTTTAGGGAGCCGGTGCTTTTTCCCGTGCCCACTCAGTTTTCTAATATCTTAACAAATTCCAAACAACTCTTTGATTCTTTTTCTGAGTCCTATACAAAAGAATTGTTTCAACCTCGCACTCGCATAACAGATGCTTGCCTATATAGTTTGCAGGCCGGTGGAAAACGAATTCGACCAATCTTTGTTCTAAATTCCTTTTTTCATCCAGACCAACTACCTAAAAAACTAAATACCAATAATCATCTTTCTGTTTATCTAGCGGCTTTTGCCGTTGAATGCATTCATACCTATTCCCTCATCCATGATGATCTCCCAGCAATGGACAATGATGACACCCGTCGTGGGATGCCTACCTGCCACATTCAGTTTGATGAGGCCACTGCCATCCTAGCTGGTGACACACTGAACTCTTTGAGTTTCTATTTGTTATCTTTATTTGAAAACACAGACTCCACAACGATCCGAGACTCCATCCAAATCCTCCATAATGGGGCAGGAATGAAGGGAATGATCCTTGGGCAAATGGAAGATATTGAAGAAGAAAAAAATCCAAGCCCTATAGATAAAGAATCCAAACTCGCCTCCATCCATGAAAAAAAGACTGGTGCCCTGATTGAAGCCTCCTTCCTTTTAGGAAACAGATTACGACCAGATTGGTTAGAAAGAGAATCGGTAATTTCAAGTTATGCGAAGGAAATCGGGTTATTATTTCAAATCACCGATGATATTTTAGATGTAGAAGGGAACCTTGCCGATCTTGGAAAAACGCCAGGAAAGGATGCCAAAGCTGGAAAATTAACTTACCCTAGTCTTTATGGAATGGACACTGCTAAAAAATTAAGAGATGAATCCGTATCCAAGGCGATTTCCCTTGTGGCAAACGTATCGTCCCTAAATAATGAATTCTTTTTAGGATTACCGAAATACATTGCCGAAAGAAAAAATTAGACTGGATGAATACCTCGTTCGCGAAGGTTATGCGATCGATCAAAAACGAGCACAATCGTTAATCCTTTCTGGATCTGTCCTAATCAATGATGTTGTCATTTCCAAAGTAGGAACCCTAATTACCTCCAAAGATATCGTAAGAACCAAAGAAAAAATAAAAACCTATGTTTCTCGCGGGGCATACAAACTGCTGGGAGCCTTTGATTCTTTTCCCTCTGCCAATGTCCAAAACAAAACCTGTATCGACCTGGGTTCTTCTACAGGCGGTTTTTGCCAGGTGCTTTTGGAAAAAGGTGCTTCCCGGGTGATTGCCGTGGATGTAGGTTACGGCCAATTAGCACAAAAAATTGCCAATGATCCCAAGGTCACCGTTTTCGATCGCACTCATCTAAAAGACTTAACTATTTCTCAAATAGGACCTTTAACAGAAGAAACTTGGGTCACCATGGATTTAAGTTTTATTTCTCTTGTTCCTGTATTTGGATCCTTAATTTCCCTTTTTCAATCGAGTTCCCATATTGATTGGCAAGGTATTTCTTTATTCAAACCTCAGTTTGAAGTTCATCCTTCCAAATTGGAAAAAGGAGTATTGAAAGATTCGCATCATATTTGTTATACGATACGTTCGGTTTGGCACAAGGTGAAAAATTTAGATTCCAGACTCAAATTTTTAGGTCTCGCAGAATCCCCAATCCAGGGAGCCGATGGCAATCGGGAATTTTTGATTCGCTGGGAATGGAAAAAATAGGTTTTTAAAATTAAGAAGTAAAACCGGAGACCGCTTCTTTTAATTGGTCCGTAGTGAAAGGTTTCATCAAATAGGCGTAAGACGGATTCTGATTGATTCTGTGTTTTGCCGTATCATCTAAAAATCCCGTCAAAAACAACACTGGCACTGAAAATTGTTCCCTTAAAGATTCGGCCGTATCAATCCCATCCAATGACCCTTCCAAATTAATATCCATTAGGATCAGATCTGGAACCTTTTCCGAAACGATTTGGAAAGCCTCATCCCCGGAAGGAACCACTGCAATCACATGAAAACCGAAAGATTCGATTTTCTGTTTGATATTAAGTCCGAGGAAAGGTTCATCCTCTACGATGAGGATGTTCTTTTTTGTCATATATGCTTTATTTTATAAGGGGGGGTCTGTTAAAAAGTAAAAATACTCTATGGCAGATAAAAGTATCAAACAACCCGAGAATGTACCAGGAAAATACTATGTCGACCAAACCTGTGTTCCCTGTAACGACTGCATAAAAGAAGCCCCTGACCTTTTACAATACAGTGCAGACGAAAGTCACATTTTTGTAAAAAAACAACCATCAACGCCAAATGAAGAAAAACAGGCAAAAGCAGCAATGGCAATGTGCCCAGTAGACGCCATTGGCGATGACGGTGAATAGTTAAGTATTATAGAATATCCTAATATTGCTTGCAACCACATCGGGTTTTTCTAGGTGAATCGCATGTCTTACTTTTGGAATCCAAACCAATTTACTTTTTTTGATATAAGAATTAATTTTTTTCATCATAAATGGTGGTGTAATTTCATCTTCAGCGCCAGCTAAAATCATAGTTGGAATTTTGATTCCCTTCATTTTAGAATCAAAAAAAATCTCTTCTTCCCGACGTAAGGTGTTCTCTTGTAAATATTCGTTTGGTTTCTCATTCCAATTAGTAACAAGAGTGTGGCGAAACAAAAACCCAGGTTCAGGAAATTCTTCTCCGTAAAGATATCGAAGTAGTAATACCACCTGTTTTTCAGTTTTAGGAAAAAGCACCTTACGCATTTTCTCACGTTCTGGATGAGGAATACCACCAGGTGCCAAAAGAATTAGTTTCTGCACTCTGTTATGAGTATCTTGTAAAACTAAATGTTGGGATGTAAGACCTCCCATAGAATGACCAACTAAACAAATATCTTTTAATTCTAATTTCTCAAAACACTCAAGAAGTAGGTCTGCCCAAACATCGATTTGGTAAAGATACTTCACTAATGGTAATTTACTTTTTCCGTAACCAGGCAAATCAAAAACATAAAGTGGGTATCCGTCATTTAACAGTTCTTTTACGACACGCCGAAATCCAAAACTTTCGTCGAGTAAACCATGCAAAAAAACTATTGGTTTTTGATTGCCATTTCCAAATTTCCAATAAAAAATTCGGTGTCCACCCATTGGAACAAAACAGGGTGTCCCACCCATATTTTTCATTGATTTACGTCTCTGGGACTGATAGTTTCGAAAAAGGCTTCGGTAAAAGTATTTAATCATAATGTTGGATTCAAAAATTGAAAGACTATCGCAGCTACTCTCCCATTCCCAAAAAGGATTGGTTTTCGTCGATCTTAAATCAAAACAAATTCTTTACATCAATCCCATTACAGTAGAACATCTGGAATTAAAAAATCCAAAATCCTTGGATGCAGAAAACATATTCTTTGATTTTAATCTCCTAGTTTCAGAAATTCATACACATCCACAATCCAAAAGTGATTATAAGTGGTTTCTAAAAAAACAAAATGCAGAGAAAGTTCCCGTTTCTATTAACTATTCTTCCTTAACTGAATTCTTTGATTTAAATACCGAAATTTATGCAATTACTATCATCTGGAATCAATTGCAAACTGATGATTATCCTTCAATCGCTGATCATTTAGAAATTCCGTTCTTTCAAACTGATTTAGCTGGTAATCTAAAATATGCAAACAATCGATTGATTGAATTATTTAGATTATCACCAGACAAAATTAACACATATTCAATATCGGATGTTCTCATTTTACCTGAAAACCTAAAGAATGAAATTTTGCAGGGAAATACGAAACTTCTCTTTGAAGTTGATCACCCTACTGAAAATTCGACCACCTTTCAAATTCAAAGTTTTATCACAACGGAAGATGGAAACCAAAATGGAATTACGATTCTTTTACTTGACCTTTCTGAATTACAAAATGCAGAAAGAATCATAAAATACGGTGAAGATAAATTAAGAACATTTTTTGCTACTATGAATAATGGTTTTGTGATCATAAACAAAGACGCAAAAATTTTAGAAATTGCTCCTATTTTTAAGTTTTTACTTTTTCAAGTCTTTGCCTTTGAAGTCGGTGAAGATATTTTCCATTTTTTTGATGAAAAAATGAAATCAAAACTAATGGAAGTTCTAAACTCTGTTATTGAAAATCAAAACTCACAAACTACGGAATTTGATTATACTCTACTTGGTGAAGAAAAAACTTTTGAAATTCGCTTTATACCCGTTAGACGATATGATCCAAACGACAAAAAAATTTTGTTAGTTTTTTCAGATATCACAGAAGCAAAACGAAAGGATCGACAACTTATAGAATCGATGAAATTTGCCAGTATTGGTGAAATTGCAGCCGGTCTTGCACACGAAATTAATAATCCACTACAAAGTGCACTTTTGTACTTGGACGACTTAATTACTGTCGACGAAGCAGATCAAAATGAACGTAGGAATATTTTAAAAAAAATTGAATCGGCCAATTTACGAATTCGTGATTTAGTTAAGGCATTACTTGATTTAGGAAGGATGGAAAGTCCCAATCGTGATATCGTTTCTCCATATTATATTTTAGTTCGAACAAGCGAACTAGTCGAAGTTAGTTGCCGGAAAAAAAATATAAGTTTTACAAGGCACGCGGGACCAAATTTACCAGGAATCTTTGTGCGCTGGCAAGAAATAGAACAAGTTTTAATCAATTGTGTGGTAAATTCAATCAATGCTCTTTCAGAAATGGAAACAGCGAGACAATTTCCGAAAATCGAATTAGGTATTGATTTAGTCAAAACTCAAAAAAAAGAGTGGGTTGTTTTTTCAGTCGAAGATAATGGCCCCGGAATTGATGATGATACTTTAGAGAAGGTTTTTTTGCCCTTATTCACTACGAGACGAAATAAACAAGGAACTGGTTTAGGTCTTTCTATATCAAAAAAAATCATCGCGGAACATGGTGGGGAAATCTATATTAAAACTAAAGAAGGAACAGGAACCAAGGTAGAAATTTACCTCCCTGCTCACACGGACGAAAATGGATAAGATTTTAATTGTAGATGACGAAGAAGATATCAGAATCGCACTAAAACGGGTTTTATCTCGCGAAGGATATCAAATTGAACTGGCAGAATCTGCTTCTGAAGCTATTCATAGAATTTCGTCAGGAGAAACATTTTCAGTTGCCATATCAGATATTTTAATGTCAGGAATGTCTGGGATTGATTTTACAAAATATATTGCTGAAAAACAAATTAACTTACCCGTTATCCTTATAACAGGAAATCCTAATCTTTCTTCCGCAGAATCAGCCATTCGTTATCATGCATTCGAGTACATATCGAAACCTGTTGACAGAACACAAATTTTATCTGTTGTTAAACGAGCATTAGAACTTAAAAATCAAAAAGATTCCGATTTAGAAAAATTGATGTTATCGGAAAAGCTAGAAAAAGCACTTCGCACTCAAAACTTAGATTTAAACAGACAGAATGCGGCGATATTAAATGCAACCTCCGATGCTGTGATTACTATTGATTCTAAACTAACGGTTGTTTCTGCAAACAAAGCAAGTTTCGAAATGTTTAGATTTAAAACACCCTTAGATTTAATTGGTCAATCTGTTAAAATTTTATTCACTGAAAATAAAATGCAGAAATACATGAGCCAAGTTTCCAAAGTATTGAGTGAAGAAGAAAATAAATCTACTCTTCAACTATCAGATGTAACATTATTACGTTCAGATACCTCTACTTTTTTGGCCGATATTGCTATTTGTTCCTATAGTTTGGATGGTGATACTTATTATACCGGTGTCATCAGAGATGTTACTCAGAAAAAAGCAATGGTAGAACAGCTCATTCAATCTGAACGAAGGGCATTTTTATCAGTAGTCGCTGCAAGTATAGGGCACGAAATTAATAACTCCCTCACTGCAATCCAAGGTTTTGTAGAAATGGCTTCTCGAGAAAACGCAGATACAATGTTAAAGGACCGTGCTCTAAAGGTTACATTGAATCAAACTGAAAAATTACGAGCCTTAACTTCGAATCTTTTACAACTTGGCAAATCATTAAAATCAAACGATGAACAATCTAAAGTTTTAAATTTGAACAAAGAAATTTCATCGGTTCTTCAAGTATTTAAAGAAACGGCAAAACTTAAATACTGCCATATCAAATGGGAAGAGTCTGTTGAAAAAATTCCCATACAAATGAATTCGGATCAATTTGCCTTATTACTTTCAAATATACTTCTCAATGCTGCTGATGCTACAAACAATATCGGTACTATAGAAATCATATCTTACCAAGATGAAAAAAATTCACATTTGATTGTTACAGATGATGGTGAAGGTATGTCACAAGAGACATTGAATAAAATTTATGAGCCTTATTTCACAACGAAAGAACTTGGAAAAGGAACGGGCCTGGGAATGTTTGTAGTCAAACAAATTGTGGATAATTTCGATATTCGGTTAGAAATTGATTCAGCTCCAGGAAACGGATCTAAATTTCATTTTATTTTTCCTAAGGTATCTGAATCATAGTTGCTAAGTGAATCCTGAATTAAACAAAGAACAGCTCGAAGTTATATTTTCAAGGTATGGTAAAAATTGTAAAATTGTTTCGTTACAAGAGGAAGCCTCAACTCGACGGTATTTTCGCATAACGTTAAACAATGGAAGCGAAGAAGTTGTTTGTGCTGACTCAATCGTAAACGAAGATTTTATCATAATCTCTGAGTTTCTGAATGCCAATCAAATTCATGTTCCCAGAGTTTTGAATGTAAATAGAGAATTTGGACTCACGTTTATGAGTTTTGAAGGATTGGATGATTTTAGCTCTTACAATCTAAATAACTATAAACAGAAATTTCCTATCCTTATTGATTTAATTTTAAAATTACAGTCACTTGATCCACCTCCCTTAGTAAAAAATAGAAAGTTTGATACAGAAAAACTAAGCTTCGAAACCAACCTGACTTTGGAAAAATTTGAAGATTTTCGAAGATTATACCAAATTAAAACAAATATTTCCAATGAAGCTAGGGCATTTATCGAAGAAACCGTTGCTTATTTGAACAAATATCCTGTGAATGTTTTTACTCATCGTGATTTTCATTGTCGTAATTTACTGGTATCACCTAATTATGATTATTCTTTGATTGATTTTCAAGATGCAAGGATGGGAGTTCCGCAATATGATCTTGCCTCTATTTTATATGATGCGTATTATCCATTACCAAGGGACTTTCGTTCGTTAATGTTAAAATCATTTCGTGATCGAAACATAGACCAATCAAAAAAATTTAATGATACATTTTATCTCCAAGCTCTGCAGCGGTCTTTCAAGGCTTTAGGAACATACTTTCGAATGGTTTCTGACCACGGTAAAGAAAAGTTCAAACCTTCTATCATTTCATGTTTAAACCAATTGGAGGAGATCATCCAATTAGGAATGTTTGCAGATTCATTGTACATTTTTGTTCGAAGTTTACGGGATGAATTAAGTCGTCATATGGAATTTAAAAATTTATGAATGCCTTTGTTTTAGCGGCGGGATTTGGCAAAAGAATGGGAACTCTTACGGAAAATTGCCCCAAACCTCTGTTAAAGATTCAGAATATCACTCTCCTTGATTATAGTCTTTATCTACTCGATCAATGGAAAGTTTCTAAAGTTTGGATCAACACTCATTACTTAGGGGAACAGATAAAAAACCATATCGAAAAATTTATCAAATTTCCCATTGAATTATTAGAAGAAAAAAATGAAATCTTAGGAACTGCTGGAGGCATTCGTACTGGATTAACAGACGAACTTTTGAAAGAACCAATTTTTTTAATAAACCCAGATACCCTTTTTTTTCCAGATCCAAGTTTTAAACCAAAAACTAAATTATCCAATCATACAAAAATTCATTTATATTTATTGCCTGCACCTCCTAATCAAAGTTATACAAAAATTGATATTGGTGAAAAAGGGGAATTAACCTTTGGTAATGGAAATTATTATTATATAGGACTTGCATTACTTAATCCTCAATGTCTTTCTCATTTAGAGAAAAATAAATACTACGACCTTTCTGATATTTTTAAAGAATGTGCGGAGCGTAAAGAAATTACCGGAGAAGTTTTCTCCGGTCGAGTTCTCGATTTGGGTACAAAAGAACTTTGGGAAACCTATTTCAAAACTGATATTTTTGGAGAAGAAATTTCGAAAATTCAAGTTTTCCTTAAATCTTCATATATGACTTAAGATTTCCTGTTTACGTTTTTCATATCCCTTTTTGCCAAGCAAAGCAAACATATTGTTTTTATAGTCTTCTACACCTGGTTGATCAAATGGATTTACACCTAACATATAACCGGAGATCCCACATGCAAATTCAAAGAAATACAATAGTTCTCCAATGACTTCTTCGGTTAACCCAGGTAAAATTATTTCTAAACAAGGTACACCCCCATCTTTATGCGCAACGAGAGTACCAAGCATCGCACTCTGATTCACTTCAGAAAGTTTTTTGCCAGCCAAATAATTGAGGCCATCTCGATCGTCTTCCTTTTCAGTAAGATAAACATCTTGTTTTGGAGATTCCACTTTAATAGTGGTTTCCATCAATTGGCGCTCACCATCTTGGATGTACTGTCCCATCGAATGAAGGTCTGTTGTAAACTGAACTGATGCTGGAAAAATTCCCTTTCCACTCTTCCCTTCACTTTCACCAAACAGTTGTTTCCACCACTCAGATACAAATGACAAAGCTGGTGTATAACTCACAAAGATTTCAATTTTTTTACCATTGGCATATAAGGAATTTCGAATCGCTGCATACAATGCCGCAATGTTTCCTTCAAAGGCTGATTTAGCCTTTAGCTCTGCTTCCATTTGTTTGGCACCATCGATCAGTTTATTGATACTGAAGCCGGCAGCCGCAATAGGCAGCAACCCAACAGGAGTAAACACAGAGTAACGTCCACCCACATCGTCTGGAATGACGAAGGTAGGAAATCCATATTCATCCGCGAGTTGTTTTAGAGCTCCTTTATGTTTGTCAGTTGTTGCAAAAACACGGTTTTTAACATTTTCTCTTCCATATTTACGTTCTAATAGAGAGAGTAACAAACGAAAGGCGATCGCTGGTTCTGTAGTTGTTCCAGATTTAGAAATAACATTCACTGAAAATTCTTTGTTTTCTAAAAAGGCCAATAATCGTGAGTGATAGTCCGCATCCAAGTGGTGACCCGCATATATAATTTTTACGGATTTTTTATGTAGTTCATTTGCACTAAATTCAGGAGTTAAGGCCTCAATGACAGCACGAGCCCCGAGATAACTTCCACCAATTCCGACAACAACCAAATATTGCGAATGAGATTGAATGGTTTCTGCTGCTTTTCGAATCATTTGAAGGTCATCCGAAGTCGTTTCTCTTGGAAGATCCACCCATCCTAAAAATTCATTTCCAAGTCCCGTTTTTTCGAGAAGAGTTTGTCTCGCTTTCTCAGCCTTTTCCAATTCTTTCTGGATAACTGTTTCAGCGATAAAAGATTTAACAAAACGGTCCGAAATTTTTAAGTTCGACATAACAACGATCCTTGAATAAAGTATGGCATCGAAAGGAAGATGAAGTGGATTCTTTTAGAAGTAAAGAAAATTTGAATCGATTTGAATCAATATTTGGAAAAACAAACCGTCCCCCTCGTTTGTTCCAAGCACCTGCTAGAATCAATATAATTGGGGAACATGTTGATTATTTAGGTGGAATCGTACTTCCCGCAGCCATAGATTTTGCCGTCCAAGTTTATCTTCGTCCCAATGACACATCTTCATATCATTTATACTCTGTTACCTATAATGAAACGGTAGAATTAAAAAAACCACTCGGACCAAATCCAAAATCACCCTGGGCCGATTATATCTCTGGTGTCATATCTGAAATAGAAAAGTTGGGCCATACCATCCCAGGGTTTGATCTATTAGTGGATGGAAATATTCCGCAAGGTTCAGGGCTTTCTTCTTCAGCCGCTTTTGAAGTGGTCACAGGTTATTCGATCAATGAAACTTTTGGGTTACACCTTTCACGAGAAGAGATTGCTCTTATTGGACAACGAGCTGAGAATCATTTTGTCGGAACCAAATGTGGGATCATGGATCAATTCATAATCGCTGTGGGAAAACAAGATGATTGTATCTCGTTAAATACCGAAACTCTAAAATACACTTACCACCATTTTGATTTGGGTGATTATGAATTCTACCTTATCAATTCGAACGTAAAACATAGTCTGAAGGACAGTGCTTACAACCAAAGACGATCAGAATGTGAATCGGCTTTGGTAAAAATTAAAGCAAAGTATCCAAATTTTACACAATTGTACGACGTAAATCTTTCTGAATCGGAATTAGAAAACTGTCACCTAACAAAAGAAGAATTTAAAAGAACAAAACATGTTACTTCAGAAAGGGAAAGAACAAAAGTGGTCATTGATGGTTTAGAATCTGGTAATTTTAAAGAAGTTGGATCTTCACTGTTTCAAACACATTGGTCTTTATCTAAAGAATTTGAAGTCTCTTGTCCAGAAACTGATTTCATTGTTGATTCTTTGCAGAGTATGGGCGTCACTGGAGCAAGAATGATTGGTGGTGGTTTCGGTGGATGCGTACTCGTACTAGATACCAAAGATCATTTTTATAAAATAGAAGACGTTTTGAAAAAAAGTTATCAACAAAAGTTTAATATTGCGTTAGACTTTTATAAGTTTCAAATTTCAGACGGGGTTAAGGAAATTTCATTATGATTGAAAACTGGAGTGATTACACAGTTGAAAGTGGAGACTTCAAAATGGAAGTTCTCCATCAGAGATTTGTCCCCCTCCCTGAATCCTCAGTTTATTTTGAATTGTCTGGAGAAATTAATCTATACAATTCACAAATCATGAAAGAAAATTTGGAAATTCTAATCTCCAAAGGAATCAATTTTATTTTTTTAAACTTTGAACAAGTCAGTTATATTGATAGTTCTGGACTCGGTGTTTGTTTAGGAATTCATTCCAAACTTATGAAACAAAAAGGCTTTATAAGAATCATATCCCCTTCAGAAAAAGTAAGATATGTGTTAGAACTAACAAAACTTAGGAGCTTGCTCCAAATTTTTCCGACTTTGGAACAAGCTGTGAAAACCGACTAAAAGTAGGTTGGGAAAAGATATTTTAATTTGTTAATTTGTTCCTGATTTCTTTTTTCCGGAGCAGTCACCAACGAAAACTTTGTACTTCCTACAAGACTTGTATCATCCGATTTTCCTAGAAAATCAATGAGAGCCGATAGTAACTTCTTAGCTGTATCTGCATTGGCACTTAAGTTCGCAAGAACCATTTCCAATGTGACATGGGCTTCATCTTCCTTCCAACAATCGTAATCCGTTGACATACAAACCATTTGGTAAAGAATCTCTGCTTCTCTTGCTAGTTTTGCTTCTGGAAGGACAGTCATGTTGATGATATCTGCTCCCCAAGATCTATACATATGAGATTCGGCTCTTGTTGAAAACAATGGACCTTCCATACAAATGAGTGTTTTGTTGGAATGAATGGGAAGGTTGATGAGTTTTGCTGCTTCTTCTACTTTTTTACCGAGGCCTGGTGAAAATGGATCTGCAAAGGGAGCATGTGCCACCATACCATTTTCAAAAAAAGTTGCTGCGCGCGCTTTTGTGCGGTCAATGATTTGTGAAGGAATCACAAAATCTCTTGGAGCAATTTCTTGGCGTAAACTTCCGACAGAACTGAATGCAATGATTTCTTCTACGCCTAACTGTTTTAATGCGGCAATATTGGCTCGGGCCGGAACTTCACTTGGATTTAAAAAATGTCCTTTTCCATGTCTTGGCAAAAACGCAATTTCTTTACCTTTAAAACGACCAATGGTGATCGTGTCCGATGGTTTGCCCCAGGGAGTTTCTGGATGGATTTCTTTGATAATTTCCATTCCATCAATTGAATATAGGCCCGTTCCACCAATGACCCCGATTTTCACTACATTTGCCATATGAATCCTCTTAAAGTGCAGTTTTCCCCCAACGATTTTGGTTGCATTCGTTTTTTACATTCGAAGACTGTAGAATGCTCATGGGAGAATTCATGAAATCCAAAATATTGTCCTTAACCACTCTCACACTCCTGATCTTTACAGCGGGAATTACCTCTGATTCTGCTTTTGACATGTCCACACAGTCGGACCGCAAATCAGTCAGTGTTACCATTTACAATGGAGGCATAGGTCTTGTAAGGGAAACTCGTCAATTGAATTTATCAAAAGGAATTCGAACTTTACGTTTCGAAGATGTTCCTTCTCAAATCATCCCACAAACAGTAAGAGTGAAGGGAGAAGATCCTAAAAAACTCACAGTCTTTGAACAGAACTACGAATACGATTTAATTTCACCAGAACGGTTGATGGACAAATACATTGGAAAAGAAGTCACCCTTTACAATGAAACCAAAGAGAAAACCACATCCGTCAAAGCGACCCTGATTTCAAACAATGGAAACCCAGTGTATAAAATTGGAGATGAAATTTCTCTTGGATACAACGGAAGAGTGACTGTTCCTACCATTCCTGAAAATCTTTTTGCAAAACCTACACTCGTTTGGAAATTGAAAAACGATTTAGAAAAGGAACAAACCTTAGAAGTTTCTTACCAAACGAATGGACTTGGTTGGTCGGCCGATTATATCCTTGTTTTGGATAAAGAGGAAAATCTCTGCGGTCTGAACTCTTGGGTGACTTTAAATAACAACTCAGGCGCTGAATTTAAGAACGCAACTTTACAACTCGTAGCAGGAAAGGTGAATTTAATCTCCAACCAAACGAATACCTATGCAATGCAACCTCGCTCCGTCAAAAAAACAATGATGAAAGAGTATGATGAGTCTGTTGCAGCACCGGAATTCAACCAAGAGAATTTGTCTGAATATTATTTATATACTTTAGACCAACCAACAAACATTGGTTACAACCAAACTAAACAGGTCCAATTGTTTCAATCAGAAGGAATCGAAATCAAAAAGTATTTTGTTTTTGAAAACCTACCCATGTATGAGGGAAATGAAAAAAATTTCAATAACGCAACCATCAAATACATCTTCAAAAATGCGAAGAAAAACAATTTAGGTCGCCCTCTCCCACAAGGGACCATTCGTGTTTTCAAAGCAGATTCCAAAGGACGCCAACAACTTCTAGGTGAAGATACAATCGATCACACTCCTGAAAACGAAGAAGTGAAAATTCGAACAGGCCAAGCCTTTGATGTAGTGGCAAATGGGAAACGACTCTCAAGCGAAGTGTTCAAACTTTCTCGTGGAGATAAATCAACCTACTCCGCAGAAATCCGAAATAGAAAAAAAGAAGAAATCGAAGTTCGGTTTTATGCAAGCCTATGGGGTGATTGGACGATCACAAAATCTTCCCATAAATTTACAAAAGAATCCTCAACAAGAGCTTATACAGACGTTCCTTTAAAACCAAATGAAACTGTGAATGTAGAATATACTGTAGAGACTAAGTACCACTAATGGAAAATAAATATGACGTAATCATTATTGGTTCTGGTATTGGTGGCCTCACAGCCGCCTCTATCCTTTCTCAAGTTGCCAAAAAGAAAGTACTAGTTCTGGAACGTCATTTTAAGTTAGGCGGTTTCACTCATACCTTCAAACGACTTGGAAAGTTTGAGTGGGATGTGGGAATTCATTATATTGGGGACTTAGCCGAAGGTTCAATGTTACGAACTCTTTTTGATTCCATCACCAGAAAAGGTGTGAAATGGAACAAAATGCAAGAGCCATTCGAAGTTTTCGATTATCCCGGTTTTAGTTTTCCTGTGTATGGAAAAAAAGAAAAATTTGTATCAGACTTAAAACTTAAGTTTCCTTTAGAATCCGAAGCCATTGACAGATACTTTCGGGATGTCGAAACCTTTACCCAATGGTTTGGAAGGCATTTTACTCTCAAAGCCTTACCATCCGTATTCGAAAAGGCTGCCAAGTTTTTAAACTTAAACCATATCCCCACTCCTTATATCACCACCAAAGAATATATGGATACCCATATTCAGGATGAAAACTTAAGGGCACTTCTTTGTTCGCAGTGGGGTGATTATGGTCTTCCTCCAGCTACATCCTCCTTTGCCATCCATTCCATGATTGTGGCGCATTACTTTAACGGTGGTTATTTTCCCATTGGTGGTTCATCCAAAATTGTCGAATCCATTGAACCCATTGTGGAAGAAAACGGTGGGAGCTTAAAAATCCTTCATACAGTCAAAGAAATCCTTCTCGAAGGAGATAAAGCAGTCGGTGTGAAAGTTGAAGTCCAAAAAGGAAAAACTTTTTCTGAACAGGAATATTTTGCAGATGTGATTGTTTCGGATGCAGGTGCATATACCACCTACAACAAACTATTACCAAAAGAATATTCCTCTTCCTTCCAAAAACCTTTGGAAACTCTTAGCACCCAAGGAACGACATCCATCACATTGTATATTGGGTTTAAAGAATCTCCTACAAAACTCGGATTCCACGGCGAAAACCATTGGATCTTCCCTGACACAAACCATGACGCTAGTTATGCGAAACGAAATGATTTGGCGGAGGGAAAACCTCCAATGATGTATCTTTCCTTTCCTTCTTTAAAAAATCCGGAAGCAGAAGGCCACACCGCAGAAGCAATTAGTTTTGCCGACTACTCCCTATTTGCCAAATGGAAGGACGAACCATGGAAAAAACGGGGAGAAGAATACAGCCAACTCAAAGAAACCATCACCGAAGGGATGTTAGAATTTTTAGAAAAACGATTTCCTGGATTCCGCGATTTAATCGAATTCACAGAACTCTCCACACCCATCACAACCGAATTTTTTACGGGACACAAAGAAGGCTCCATTTACGGACTTTCCTGTACACCGGAACGCTTTAAACAAGAATGGTTAGGTGTGAGGACAACGATCAAAAATCTTTACCTAACGGGAGCTGATGCCTGCTCTCCTGGTGTGGCTGGTGCCTTGATGGGCGGTGTAGCAGCTTCTTCTGTGGTTTTGGGGCTGACAGGGACTCTTCGGCTGATGAAAGAACTTTTCCAAAAGAGCCAAGAAACCAGTTGACAATTGGTTTAAGATTTGATAGTTTGATATTAAATTAATGGGAACAAAATTCAAAGGATCTAAAAAAGAAGTACAGGCACTCGATGCGTTTATTAAATTAAAACGCGCTGCCGAATCTCTGTCTTCCCGACTCATTTCTGAGTTTACTAAGTGGAGCATCTCAGAAAGCCAATTCGGGGTTTTAGAGACTTTGTACCACTTGGGTCCACTCTGTCAAAAAGACTTGGGTGACAAAATCCTCAAAAGTACGGGAAACATCACCCTTGTGATTGATAACCTGGAAAAAAGAAATCTTGTAGAACGTGTTCGCGGTGTGGAAGACCGAAGGTTTATTTCTGTCCACCTAACAGCTGAAGGAAAAAAACTCATCGAACAAATTTTTCCTGACCATGTGAAACGAATTACTTCTGAATTTGCAGTATTGTCTCCAGAGGAACAAGAGTTACTCGGTAAAATCTGCAAAAAACTCGGTAAAAAAACCGAAGCCATCTGTAAGTAATTTAATCTCGGTAATCCATTACCAATCGAAATCCTGCTCGCCTATCTTCGGATAGGTTAGGAATCCCACCGTAGGACCTAGCACTGGCCGTTGCATTTTTTGCTGAGTCTGCATAGGAACCGCCACGAACCACTTTGTAAATTTTCCCAAAAGAAAAGTTTTTGATATGATGTCCTGGATACAACTGGTAGTCACTGGATGTCCATTCCGGTGCATTGCCACACATTCCGATTGCTCCATAGGGACTTGCTCCTTCTGTAGATAATTCTAATACAGACTGAGCTTTCCCTATTTTTGATTCTCTAGTATTGCAGTACAAAGAATCGTATTCATCTCCAAACGGATATTTGGTGGCAATGATTTGGTAACCTACGGTTTCATCTCTGTTGGTAAATTCAATCACCCCTGGACCACGAGCCGCTTTTTCCCATTCCCATTCAGTGGGAATCCGTTTTCCAACCCAACTGGCATATCGTTCGACTTCTCTATACGTAAGATGAATTACCGGATAATCTCCTTCCCCTTCGGGATATTTTCCCCCAATCCAATGAGGTGGACTTGGAGAATTTGTTTGTTTTAAAAAGTAAGCGTATTCTGCGTTGGTGACTTCATACTTATCAATATAAAAGGATGGGATTTCTTTTAGGTTGGAGGGTTTTGGTTCTAAAAAATAAGGATTAAAACTATCTGAGGAAGGATCTGTCCCTTGCCCGTATAAAAATAAACCTCTTGAAACTAAAACCATCTCCTTTCTATCTTTGGGATGAAAAACAGTTTTCCTAGGAGGAGTAAATCTTCCTTTAAAGAAAGCATCTGGCTCCGTAAAAAAATCTTCTTCGATATAACTGGAGATATAGGCATCTGTTGTGATCTCTTTCATTTTTGAGCTTAGATCCGGTTTGTAATCACCCACTAACACCACTTCAATGAATTGATTTTTTTTGTTGATATGTTTTTCTTCCCAAACAGTGTCTCGAACCACAAGAACCCCTTGTTTTAGGTCTGTCAGTTTTTGATACACAGGAAATTCTTTTGTTTCAGCAAATAATGATTTTATTTCTGCGAGTGAAAGTTTGGAAATCCGTTGATTACGATAAATCCGAACTTTAATCCATAATCTATTTTTATAAACGCCAACAACTTCACCTTTCCAAAGTTGAACTTTCTTTTTAGTAGTGGCAAAGGGTGATTCTTCCGAAGTTTCCTCTTGCGAAACAAGGGGTGAAATTACAATTCCCCAAACGAATAGAATCATTAGTAGTTTTTTCATACTGTCTTTTATCATCATCGGCGTATTTTGCCGAAACCTTTTGATTGAAATTTCCTGTGCATGTATACAATCTGTGGGAAAGGGAAATACCACATTGATCGAGTTTCAATACAAACGAGAGAAGGAAAATATCCTTATTTCCCTCAAAACCGATTCTACCCAAATCGGTACCTTCCACCGAATCGCTACCATCATTTATGCACTCAAAATGGACATACTTTCAGGGGAACTGAGCACAGTCATAGAACAAGGTCACGAGTTTACAATCGATTCGTTCATTTTACAAGCAGATGGCGGAGACACCACCCAAGCCGCATTCAAACTGGGAATGATGATGGATTCCTTATTTTCTAAAAATACCAAGTTTGAAGAAATTTTGGAAAAATTACAAATCCAAGAACCAGCAGTAGCCACATTCTTTCGCGAAACCCCAGAGTTTATTTTTAGCGATTTACCAGAAAGGAACGAAACTTGTTTGTATTTGGAAAGTAGTGCCGGTCGAGGTTTGTTGTATTATGTATCTCGCATTTTAATGCAAAACCAAATCAACATTCGTAGTGCTACTATTGAAACGGACTTTGAAACAGGCCGGGCCAAAGATAGTTTTTATTTAACAGATGCATCGGGGAAGATGTTTGCTTCTTCTGACCTTGCTGACAAAATCAGAAGAGAAATTCTAGCCCCGATCCAATCGAACTCTCGTTAGAGATTAGTTTTTACAAAGAACTTTTAAAGAAGTAGCTTTGTCCACTTTGGGTGCCTTTCCGTTAGAAAAACGGTAAGCCAAACCAGATTTTTTATCCACTTCTGTTTTCGTCCAATATTTCTCTTCGCTAGATTTGATCTCTTTTGGAGCAGTTGCCGCAAATTTTACGAGATCGTCTTTGGAAGGAACGACTCCACCTACTGATTTACAATAAGCAGCTGCTTCTGACCATTTTTTAGAAGCTACTTTGTCCACTAGGAACACAGCAGTAGATTCTTCTGCAGGTGCAGGAGCCTCTTCTACTTTTTTCTCAGGTTCTGCTGCTACTGGTTTGGTTTGTGCATCTGCTGGAACAGAAGCTGTAGCCACTGGTGCCGGTGCCTTTGTTTTAAAGTATTTCACATATCCTAAGTACCCGATGGCAAGTACTCCGGCCAAAACCAAAAATAGATATACTCCGTTTCCTGATTCTTTCGTTTGAGAAGATCCCTCAGAATGAGAAACTGGGGATTGAAGAGAAACTTGCGCGGACTCATCGTTTCCGAATAGAGATGCACTCTCGTTTCTTGTAGATTGTTTCTTAACCGTATTTGTTTTCTTAGCCGCTTGTTTAACAGCCTTCTTCTTAGCGGCAGATGATGATTTTTTCGTTGCCATAATGATAATCCTTATTGCCGAGACAATTCTAATTATAGTTATCACATGAAATCAGAAAAAGCTGAAGAACTTCTTCTCAAATTTGTTTTTTTTTAAAATTTTTTTAAGTGTGTTTCCTTTTCTACTCCGAAATCGTGATCCTAAATGAAAGAAGTTCGTATTGGTCTATTGGGTGCCGGAGTTGTCGGCACAAGCTTACTCCAACTCTTGGATAAAAACCGAGAAAAAATCCAACGTCATTATGGAATCAACTTACAACTAACGACCATTGCCACTCGCAGTCCGGGAAAACTCCAAGGTAAAACGAACGTTCCAGTAACAGACAATGTATTATCTGTTACAAATCGTTCGGATATCGATATGATTGTTGAATTGATAGGCGGAACTGATACGGCTTACCAAGCGGTTCGATCCGCTTTGGAACATGGGAAAACTGTTATCACAGCCAATAAGGCCTTGTTATCCGAAAAAGGGCGGGAATTGTATCCGATCGCTGCAAAAACCGGTGCTGAGCTTGGTTATGAGGCAGCAGTGGCGGGTTCCATTCCCATCATCCGCACTTTACGAGATGGACTCTCTTCCTGTGAATTTGAAGTTATTTGCGGAATTCTGAACGGAACCACAAATTTTATTTTAACCAAAATGGAACAAGAGGCTTGGGATTATGTGACGGCACTGAAAAAAGCACAAGAACTGGGATTTGCCGAAGCAGACCCAACCTTCGACGTAGAAGGGATCGATGCTGGTCATAAAATTAGTTTGCTTGCAAGTCTTGCCTTCCGTGAGTACGTTTCGTTCGCTTCCCTTTCCGTAAAAGGAATTTCCGATTTGCAATCATTGGACATACAGTCAGCACTTTCTCTTGGATATCGAATCAAACTTTTAGGAATCTCTAAACGAAGTTCGGCGGGAGTACTAACCAAAGTGCATCCTACGCTTGTTCCTCTGGACCATCCATTGGCAAATGTAATGAACGAATCCAATGCTGTTTTTTATAAAACCAAAGAAGCGGATTCGGGAATGATCACGGGAAAAGGTGCTGGTGGAATGCCAACAGCTAGTGCGGTGCTCTCTGACATCATCTATTATGCTTCGAGATTGGGAAGTAAGGACATCGCTAAAGAAAATAATCTTTTCCCAGAAGCCAAAGCCTTTCCAGAGCCAGACAATATGGTTCGTTATTACCTACGTTTTTCCACTGTGGACAAACCGGGAGTTCTTGCTGAAATTTCTCAAGTACTTGGTCGTCATAATATTTCCATTGCATCCGTCCAACAGAAGGAGTCCACTTCGGAACCAGTGTCTGTGATTGTTGTCACACACTCGGCGACAGAAGGGGAATTTCAGAAATCTCTGCAGGAAATTGATACTATGTCGAACATCATTAAACAGAAAACTGTTGCCATCCGGCTTTTGGAAAACCTGTAACTCGCATGGCGGATTTACAGTTTCCCTCCCTGGATCTCAAAACAGAATTCATCGAAATCAAAGGAGAGCGAGTGCTGGTTGTTTCCTTTGTGGGCCAGATCACCAATACCAACGCCTACGAAATCAATCGGAATATTTCCATGATCTTTCGCGACTCTGTTTACAATATCATTTTGGAACTAACCAAGTTGGATTATATCAATAGCATTGGAGTGGCAACACTCATTGGTATCATCAAAACTGTGGAGAGCAATCATGGTAAAATTATGATTGGGGGACTCAATCATTTTCTGGAAAACGTGATTCGATTAATGGATTTGCCACGTCAGGTTCAGATTTTTAACACCAAACAAGAAGCCATTACGAATTGGTAATAGATATCAAGTTAGGGTTCTGATCTTTTTTTTTCCAAAGTTCGTCTTCAATTAAATCCAAAAGATGAGACAAACCTTCGCGGGTCACAGCAGAAACAAGGAGTGCCTCATTCTTTTCAAAGGAAAGACGAGTTTCCTCATCCAACCCATCCGCTTTGTTAAAAACCACCATTCGGGGAATTTCGTTCAATTGCAGTGAGTTGAGGATCGTATCTACCGCCTCCATTTGTTCCGCATAATTTGCGTTTGTGGAGTCGACTACATGGAGTAATAAATCCGCATCCCCTAATTCTTCCAATGTGGCCTTAAAGGCCTGGGAAAGGTCTGGCGGAAGGTCGTGGATAAAACCTACAGTATCAGAAATGATGATTTCTCTTTCTTCGGGAAAACGAATCCTACGAGTTGTAGGATCTAAAGTTGCAAATAATTTGTCTTCGGCAATGACAGTAGAATTCGTGAGGGCATTGAGAAGGGTTGATTTTCCTGCATTCGTATAACCAACAATTCCCACAATGGGAATTTCATTTCGGGAACGAGCCTTGCGGTTTAATTCCCTACGACGTTTGAGGTCTTTTAGTTCATTTTCCAAACGAGTGATTTTTTCTTCCACACGTCTGTTACCAATTTCCAACTTAGTTTCCCCAGGCCCTCTTCCTCCAATACCACCTGTTAGGCGACTCATATTGTCATCCAATTCGGAAAGTCGGTTTTTTAAGTATTTGAGTTGGGCCAGTTCCACCTGGAGTTTTCCATCTCGTGATTTTGCATTTTTGGAAAAGATATCCAAAATGAGTTGGGTGCGATCGATGATTTTTAAATCACTGGCATCCGAGATTTTTTTGGCCTGCGAAGGTGTGAGTTCCAAATCAAAAATTAAATGTTCAATGTCTTTGTGAACTGAAGTTAGAATGATTTCTTGTAACTTACCTTTTCCTACAACAGTCCTGGGATCGGGATCTCTTTTTTGAACATAAGTATCCACAACATGAATTCCTGCTGTGCGACAAAGTTCTTTGAGTTCTGCCATGGAATGTTCTGGGGAACGTTTCATCTTCCTGACATCATACACACCCACAAGGAAGGCTCGGTTTTCTTTTTGTGATTCTTTGAGGTTGGATGTTTTTTTTGTGAATTCGGACTCGAGTGCTTCCACTTGCTCCGTGTATCCATACTTCAATTGGCCTGGGTATTGTTTGGGAGAAAGAATCCAAGGTTCCTTTGCGTCGGGATCTGGATTGATAAAGGCAGAAAAAAAGAATTTAGGAATTCCATCGGCACCCACGCAAGCAGCCGTGATGGAATCAAATCGGTTGAGGACAAGGTCCATCAAATCTTCTTGGTTTAACGGGTGTTCTTTGAGGTGTGTGTGAAAGAGTCGAAGGCCACGAAGCCTCGAATGAGCCACACGATACCGATCCAAATGGGGAATTTCAATCGAATGGTCGTTCCCAACAATCAAATGAGTGACATAACCTGTCCTCTCAATGAGAAGGCCTACCTGCCTACCAATTTCCACGGAAATCTCGCCCACGAGCCTTGCGAGCTCCATCGAAATGATAGAATCCTCCCGAAGTCGTCTTTCGGAGAGAGATTTTAACTTTTTTAACTGGTTTGGCTTGAGACCAGCTAGATTGCCGCTAATTTTACTTATAGTACGTATCCGATATTCAAAGTATGGAAGTAGGCTATCAGATGTTTCAAAAGGGTCAAGACATAATTTGGAAGAGCAGTTTATGGGTGGTCCTTGTTCTGTTGATCAGTTGTTCCACCTCAAAACCATACCAATTAACAGACGTTTCACCAAAGTATAAAGAATACCAAGGTTCGGATTTAGACCCGCATAAATCAAAATCTGTCACAATCCCTGTGACTAAAAACCGTAAGTATGATGAGTTTATCCAAGAAGCACATAAGGCCATTGCTTTACTTGAGTTTGGAGAAAATGTTGCTCTTCGTGCTGATAGCAAAAAAACAGTCGGCGAACCAGTAGATAAGGAAATGCAAGCGGCTGCCTATTTGGAAGAAGATTTGCCTGTCGTTATTGCCAAGCTGCCAGGACTCATCCAAACCAACCAAGATCTCATTGATAGCGTTCCCAATGATTTTGATGGCCCAGCCATTGGTCGTGTCAGTTATGAATTAGGTAATATTCTAGATTCATTAAAACAAAACAGTCCTAAAGCAATTGGTATCCAAAACGCGATTCGACATTTACGTTCTGATTCAGGGAACTACAACCAAGGCAAAGATATCGCTGAGAAAGATATAAAACCAGTAGTGGAAGATCCAGTCATTATAACGAATGAAGTGGAAACTCCCAAAAAAATTGAAAAAATAATTCCTAACAAAGTAGAGAATCCATCTAAAATTTCTATCAAACGACTCAATCGCAAAGCAAAAGTAACAGGAAAAGCTAAAGTTACCGATCAAATCAATGAGTCAGTAAAAAAGGAAGAAGAAGTTCTCTCCGAAGAAGAAAAAAAGGACAGAGAGTATACAGACCAAATTCGTAAAGGGTTGGTTCAGGTTTTCCAATGGGAATACTACCGAAAGCCAAAAAACTTAGAAAAGATTTTAACCACTCATCCTATCCCTCGTGTGCGCGCTGCTGCTGCACTGGCGCTTGGTAGATTAAAGGCAGGCCGAGTTAGTTTAGAAAATGCCATCGATAAAGACGGATACCAAGTAAGACCTGCTGCCTATAAAGCTTTGTCTGATATTGGAGATAAACGTTCCCTTTCTTATTTTATAGCCGGAACCAAAGCAGAAGATCCAGAAGTGATCGCTGTGAGTTACGAAGGTCTGGGAAAAACAAAAGATCCAGCAGGACGTGAGATGATCCTTACAACAGGACTCGCCTCAGAATATGTGGTGATTGTTTCGGGTGCCTTACGCGGTCTCGCCTATCACAAACTAGATGCTGATGTCGAAGTATTTAGTAAGTTTTTAAAATCGAATGACCAAGATATTAAAGAAGCATGTCTTGAAGCTCTTGCGATTCATGGAAGTAGAGAAAGTCTTAGAATTTTGGAAAAATTTGTTTCGGAAGAACCAAACATGGCATTACTTGCCATTGATGAAATTAGCAAAAATCCATCTTTATCTGCAACCTTTGCTCTCATTCGATTGAATGAGTCGCAGACTGATGAAAAAATAAATAAACGAATTGGTGAATCCTTACTTCGTCGTAAGGCATTTGGTAAGTATGCGATCATCCTCATTGAAGATGATTACCTCCGGGCAGAACCAAACGAACGTTCGAGACCTGTTTCTTATATCAAAAACAAAGAGATTGGTTTAATTCTTTCTGAAACTAAAAAGGAATTTGCCGTGCGGATCGGGGAAGACATTCTCACTGACAAATACATCCAGGTGAAAATGGAATCTACACTTCCGGGAGCACGCGATGCCTTTGTCACAGGTTGGGTATTTTATCCGAAACTAGATATCATTGAAGTGAAACAACTTGGCAGTGATGGAAATTCTGGAAAGTATTCCAATTTGAAAAAAGGAAAACACAACAATCTCTTCAACCCAATTGAAGAAATCAAAGTTCCTAGAAAGGATTAGATTTTCCTTTGGAAAGGGCGGTGGGAACCCATTCTACCGTCCCTTGTTTGAGAGGAACTTTCGGAATCATCCAATGAAGACCACAAAACCAAGGTAAAAATAGAGAAGAAAACGGCATCACACCCATTACATCAAATCCAGTCGAAGCAATCACAAGAACTCCCTTATAACCGGATTTGTATATTTGGCGCATCATCCAGAGACCTGATGTTTGGGTTTCCATAGTCACATCCGAAACAATCATATCATAGTTTGGATTTTTTGTAAAAAGGGCTAATCCTTCCTTTGCATCCACAGCACGATCCGAGGATATATTTTTAGAATCAAAATATGATTTTAGATTGTTCGCATAACGGTCATTATCATCTACTATTAAAACTTTTTTCATATCTGAATCTCCGCTTCTGCAAATTGGCTGTCATATAATTTTTTATAAATTCCGTTTTGGGCAAGTAAAGAATCATGATCACCTTTTTCCCTGATTTCGCCCTCTTCAATCACTACAATATTTTTCACCCGTCTTACTGTGGAAAGGCGATGTGCAATGATAAAAGTAGTTCTATTTTTAAAGAGCCGCTCCAAAGCTCGGCTAACCAACCTTTCGGATTCGGCGTCAAGGGCACTGGTAGCTTCATCTAAAATCAAAATTTCTGCGTTTCGTAACAAAGCTCTGGCAATGACAAGGCGTTGTCTTTGGCCACCACTCAGGTCAAGTCCACGTACTCCAATGACGGTATCATAGCCGTTTTCCATATTGGTAATAAAATCATGGGCATTGGCAAGACGTGCCGCACGAATCACTTCTTTTCTGGTCGCAGCACCAGTCCCATAAGCAATGTTATCTGCAATCGTTCCGTGAAAGAGAAAAATTTCCTGAGTGACAATTCCAATTTTTTTACGAAGAGATTTTAGGGAATAGTTTCGAATGTCCATTCCATCAATTAAAATTTTGCCAGCTGTTGGATCAAAAAAACGAGGAATCAAATCCATCATAGTTGATTTGCCAGAACCACTGGTTCCAACAAAGGCATAAGTTTCACCCAGTTTGATATCTAAGTTGATTCCTTTTAAAACTTCTTGGTTTGTTCCTGGATAAGAAAAATGAATGTCGTCAAACTGAATCCCCTTCTCTATTTTTTCGAGGACTGTCTCATCCCCATGTTCAACCACTTCCGAATCACGATCGATAATTTCAAAAATCCGTTTCCCTGCAGCATTGGCTTGGGTGATTTTTCCAACCATTTGTGAAAGTTGGGTAAGCGGACGAAGTAAAAATAACAAGGTAAGAAGGAAGGCCATAAACTCACCTTGGGTAAACTTACCTGAATAAATAAATTTGGCACCCATAGCAAAGTAACCTAGCACCACGATGGATGAAGTAAGTTCGACAAGACTTGGGGCCATTTGTAAGTAGAATTGGCCTTTGAAAGTCCTTCGATACACCTTGTAATTGATATTATCAAATTTTTTAAGGTCTTGTTTCTCTTGGCGAAACGTGCGGATGACCTTAATTCCTGAAATGAATTCTTGGATATGGCTATTGAGATCAGCAAGTTTTTCTTGGAACCTTGCTGTAGAGGAAGAAATTTTTCGTGTAAACAAAGTTACAGGCATTATCACTACGGGAATAGTAAGACATGCCAGGAGTAATAGTTCTGAATTTAAATAAATCAGAATCATTAAATGAGTTAAAACGTAAAAGAAGTTAATGACCGCATCACGAAGGTTACTCGAAATAACGGCTGCTACAATCTCTGCATCATTGATAACCCGACTCATAATCAGTCCGGTTTTTTCTTTATAAAAATAGGTAAGAGGCAACCTCTGGACTTTCTGGAATAATTCCTGGCGAATGTCTCGAACGGCCTTATATCCAGCCGTGGCGATACAATAAACAGAAAGAAGATAGGTTCCCAGTTTTAAAAGATAAAGTGGGAATACAGCGATACAAACTGCCCAAACCACTTCCTTGGGTTCCATATCCTTTGTGAATTCGTTGATTTGAAGTTTTGCAGAGATTATCAGACGTTTGATACGTTCCAAGCCATCCAAACTATCAACACCCAAAAGAACTTCTTGGACAAGGATCGTTTTTTCAGGAAGAGTTAAATCTAGGTGGAAACGATTGTTTTTATCACCACCTAACGAATCGAATAGGGGAATGAGTGCTGTAAGAGAAATTCCATTTAAAACGGCCGTCAAAAGTGCAAACACGAGTCCCAAAACAAATCGTTCCCGGTAGTGCACAGAATAGGACAATAGTCTTAAAAAATATTTCATTGGATAACTTCCTCATAGAAGTTGCGGAGTAAGGTTTGCCCATTTTCCGTGAGGATGGATTCCGGATGAAACTGAACCCCAAAGACCTTTTTCCATTTTCTGTGACGAATTCCCATTATGACTCCATCTTTGGTTTCCGCTGTCACTTCCAATTCGTTTGGTAAAGAAACTTTCGAGACAGCCCAAGAGTGGTACCTGTTAGCTAAAAATCCATTGGGAAGGTTTTTAAAGACACCTTCTCCATTATGTAGGATTTCCGAGGGCCGACCATGGAACACTTCAGGAGTTTGTTCCAATTTGGCTCCGAACATTTCTCCAATCGCTTGGTGGCCGAGACAAATTCCGAGAACCGGCATTTCTTTATAAATGGAATTTAAATGAGACATGAGTTTTCCTGAAGTTTTGGGAAGACCTGGACCCGGTGACAATACAACAGCTTTGTATTTGTTTTGTAGATCCAAAGGTAGGTCTTCATCATGCCGAATGACAGTTGTTGGTATGATTTGGTTCAGGTATTGGTACAGAATATAAGTGAATGAATCGTAGTTGTCGATGAGAAGGAACATACTGGGAGAGGACAAGTGGTGATAAAATCAGGTCCACCTGTCCTTAAACCAATCTTTACGCGTTAGGAGTTTCGATTCCAACACCATCATTTAAAAATTTAGAAATGATGACTCTTTGGATCTGCGAAGTTCCTTCATAGATTTGGAAGATCTTTGCATCACGCATCAATTTTTCGACTGGGTATTCTTCGTTGAATCCGTAACCACCAAAGATTTGTACTGCATCCGTTGTAACGCGCATAGCCATATCTGCACAAAAAACTTTTGCAATCGATGCTTGGTAAGTATTTCTGAATTTGTTATCGATAAGCCAAGCTGATTGCCAACAAAGGAGTCTTCCTGCTTCGATGTCACGAGCCATTTCAGCGATCATAAAACTAACACCTTGGTTTACAGAAATTGGTTTCCCAAACGCATTACGAGTGTTTGCGTAACGGATAGAATGATCGAGTGCCGCACGTGCCACACCGACAGCTCCAATTGCCACGGCAGGACGAGTTTGGTCAAAAGCGCCCATCGCAATTTTGAACCCTTCTCCTTCTTTTCCAATCATGTTTTCTTTTGGAACTTTTACATCTTCAAAAGTAACACCACGAGTGTCGGAACAACGTTGTCCCATATTTTTTTCTTTTTTACCAACGATGATTCCTGGAGATTTGGCATCGACGATGAAACCTGTCATACCTTTGTGACCCGCATTTGGATCTGTTTTTGCTAAAACAAAAAACCAATCTGCATGACCTGCGTTTGTGATCCACATTTTGGATCCGTTGATGATGTATTCGTCACCCACTCTTTTTGCCGTAGTTCGAATTCCAGCCACATCGGAACCAGCTCCTGGCTCCGTTACTGCATAAGCAGCCAATGTAAAATTTTCAGTCATTGGTTGGATGAATTTTTTCATCACATAATCATCCGCACCTAACAATACAGGCGCAAGTGCCAAGTTGTTTGCTAGGATGGCTGTGGCCATTCCAGAACATCCGTAAAATAACTCTTCCGAAGCAATCAGTTCATCCAAAACACCGAGGCCAGACCCACCGTATTCCACGGGGATATGCATATTCATAAGACCTACATCAAAAGCTTTCTTTAAAATTTCTTTCGGATATTCACCTGTGTGGTCATGGTGTTCCGCCTTGGGAATCATTTCATTTTTGGCGAAATCTTTCGCTAAGTCGCGTAGGGCTTTTTGTTCATCGGTGATAGAAAAGTCGATCATGGTATGCCTTATAGATGTTTTTTTACAGTACTTTGGAATTTTCTCTCTGAGTCAAGAAACTAGGGCGACTTAAATCTGTTGAAAAATCTTTTGAATCAAAAATCCTAGCCTTGGGAGAAAACAATGTCAGGACACTCGAAATGGGCGACGATTCGAAGAAAAAAGGGAGCCATTGATGCCAAAAGAGGCGCCATCTTTACAAGGATTGCCAAAGAAATTTCCGTAGCAGCGAAAGAAGGTGGTGGAGACCAAGAAGGAAACCCAAGATTACGCTTAGCTGTCACGAAAGCAAAAGCCGCCAATATGCCTAAAGACAACATTGAACGTGCCATCAAAAAAGGTACGGGTGGACTCGAAGGTATGGTCTACGAAGAGTGTCTGTACGAATGTTACGCACCTGGTGGTGTTGCCATTATGGTGGATGTTCTTACTGATAAAAAATCCCGTACAACTCCTGAAATTAAAAGCATTCTAACCAAACTCGGTGGTTCCCTCGCCAATGCAGGTGCCGTTTCTCGTTTTTTTGAAAGAAAAGGACAAATCACCCTAAAAGCAGACCAAATTTCTGAAGAAGCGTTGTTTGATTTGGCACTCGGTGCTGGTGCCGAAGACATCCAAGTGAATGACGGAATGTATGTTGTAATTACAGCTCCTGCAGAATATGAAGCTGTCCAATCTGCCCTTTCTACAAAGGGCCTAAATATGGAAGAATCAGAAATTAAATACATTGCGATGACAACTGTCGAAGTAAACGACAAAGAAACCGCAGAAAAGGTGATGAAGTTAATTGATAACCTAGAAGCCAATGACGACGTGCAGGGTGTAAGTTCCAACTTTGAGTTAGGTGAAGGTGTCGAACTAGATTAAATTTTTCCCTGAAAAGACAGGACGGTAAATTATGTCGCCCTGTCTCAAGTGAAGTTTGAAATCGTAAGACAAATATTTTGTCTTACGAAGTTACCGGTTTTTTGGTTTATCTTTTTTTGATCATACCTGCAATGAAGATAAGTAAAATGGCACCTACGACTGCCACAATCAATTCCGCAATCAGACCATAAGATCGAAAACCTAATAGGCCAAATACAATTCCTCCTAAAAAGGAACCGACAACACCGATCACTAAATTGGCAATCAGCCCAAATCCTTTTCCACGCAAAATACGACCAGCAAGCCAACCTGCTGCAAGACCAATCAGTAAAAACCAAATAAAACTAAACATAAGTTACTATCCTTGTTGCCTTTTCTTTTGAATTCTCATAAATTTACAAGAAGTCGTTTGAGAATCAAATCATATACGCAGGCTACATTTGAAAAATCAACTTTTAACAGGTCCCTATTATTTTGGTATGAAAGATTTGGATGTATTCAAAAAACATTTCATCCAAGAAAACCAAGGGAAACCTCTTTTCCTCATTCGTTTTGAAAACATTACTGGTATCGAACTTACTGATTTTTTGGATCTACTTCGAACTGAGTTTTATAACTGTATGGATTTGGAAGATATTACTTTTGGATTTCACCATATTGAAAAACAAAACATTTTGATTATGGGGATCTCTCCCCTTTTTGAATGGGATATCGAACGATTCCCAAATATTGAAAATGCAGTTGGTAAATTCCAACAACAATGTTTACAGAATAAAACTGCATCCTTTCACTTTGGAGTTTCTAGAACTCAATCTAATTTCATCTCGGATGATGAGGAAATTTATAACGAACTTTATAAATCATCAGAAAAAAATCTAAACGATAACCTAGTTCGTTGGAGTTGGACATATTACAATAAAGCCAATACTTATATTTCTGGTTCAGTTCATGAAGCCATGATCCAACCGACTGTCATCTTCAACCCTAAAGACAAAACCTATTCTGTGAAAGGCGGCGAAGTTTTTCTAGGTGGTGGAGCCTATATCGGTTATAAAGATTTGATCAATGACATTCCTTCTGACCAAGATATAAATCGTATTGAACTTTTGATTTTAGAAAAGTTGATCATAGCTTGTGAAGGGGCACCAGGGTTATTAAAATTCAATATTTCGCCTCAATCGTTAATTGATACTTTTTCGCAAATGGACCGAGTCGATCGACTGAAAAAACTCATCCAGAATAAAGACCTACTTCCTGAAAACATACGATTCGAACTCGTAGAAAAACCTTATGATGATTCGCACTTTCCATTAAAAGATGTATGTCATGCATTCTATTCACATGGAATGAGTTTTGCGGCAGACGACTTTGGGGTAAAAAGTCAGTCCCACCAAATCGTTTTAGATCTAGGAATTATGATCAAAGAATTTAAACTAGATCCTATTAGTTTTAAATTCAAAATGGAAGAAGACCAAATTAAATTTTTGGATAACTTGGCATTTATTGATTATTGTAAACGTCTAGCTGATAACAGGGAGGCTGTGATTACTGCTGAAGCTGTTGAGGATTTTGATACTTTACGATTTCTTATGGAACACCAAATTTACCAATTCCAAGCAAACATTCTATTTGGAAAAATGACCGTATCGGATTATAAAAGGGATTTTGAAGTTCTGCATTCAATCCATGAAGATGTTGTGAAAGAAGTATTGACAGATAAAATTTTGTCAGAAAAACAAAAGAAAGTTGGGAATTTGTTTCGGGTTGCTTCCGAAGAAGGTTTAATTTAAAATTCATTATGCATTTCATCATGGCGATTGAAAACGATCCCAATTCCTCTCAGGATTTGGAAAATATCTTCCTTGGTTTACGCCAACGAGTTGTTATCACTAAGTTTTCTCAAACAGTCCAAGAATATGTGAAATCCTCTAATCCAGATATCATATTAATGGGTTTGTCCTTTAAGGATAAAAAAGAATTAGAATTTGTTTTGGAACTTCGCCGTGATGTGATCACTCATAACATTCCTATTTTGGCTATGATTCCCAAAGAAGATTCCAACTTCATAGCAAATCATAAAGCTCTTGGTTTTACAGATTATATGGTTAAACCATTAATCAAACAACCTCTTTTAGATCGTATCCACTCACATATTGAAGAATATAAGTTTAGCGAATCATCCAAAACAAGAGACAATATGTCATTTGTTGTTGTGGATAGAGGACATGGACGTGTATTGTTTCAGTGTCGTGCTAATCTCAAACGATATGTATTTCCAGAATTCAAAAAAATATTCACACCTAATTTTTTAAAGTCCATCCAGTCTGAACGTATTTGTTTTGATGTTCGCGTTGTTCCCGAATTGGGAAAAGATGAAGTAGAAGTTTTCGAACGTGTGATGAAACTGTTTTCAAATCACGAAAAAGTTGTATTCATCGCTGGTCGACACATGGGTGCTTTTATTGAACATGCAGCAGATGATGAAAAAATGTTAGTATTCATGGCGCCAAACGAGTTCGAAGAATATGTAAAAATGGAAGAACAGAAAAAAGAAGAACAACGTAAAAAAGAAAAAAAGGAAAAGTTTATTAAGGAAACAGGTAAAGAACCTCCACCAGCTCCTACACTTTTAAGCCAGGTTAAAATTGAACTTCCAATCAATCCACCCAGCGAACCAGAAATTTCAAATCCTTCTTCAGAATCGACAGATACTTCGTCTAACTCTGATTCAACGCAATCTCCACCCCAACCATAATTGATAAAAATTAAACAAAAGAAGTAACCAATGAACTACAAACGAGAAGTCATCGATATTCCCAACGGCAAAGGCGAAATCATTCGCTTTCAAATGAACGAACAAAATTCACTCACCGGTCAAAACATGAGAGACCTCGGTGAAATTTTAAATGAAATCAAGGCCGACAATTCCAAACGTGGTGTGATTTTAACCACAGACAATCCTAAGTTTTTTTGCAATGGACTCGATGCAGAAAACTTACTTTCTACCAGTAGAGACAAACTCATCGATGAAGTCGGTGGCATTGTTATTTTATTCGGTGAGTTAGTTAAATTTGATAAACCTCTCATTACCGAAGTCACCGGTCATGCCATGGGTGGTGGTGCGGTCATCACGGTTGCATCTGATTTTAAATATATGTTGGATGGAAAAGGAAGGATTGGTTTTACAGAAGTCAATGTGGGTCTTCCGCTTCCTGGAAGTTTTATCGATCGGATTCGAATGTGTGTGGATCCAAGGTATTGGGCAGAAGTATGTTTAGAAGGAACCACTTACAAAGGTGCCGAAGCCAAAAAAATTGGTCTTATCGATGAAGTGGCTCCAACTCCCGAAGAGGTTCGAAAACTTGCATTAAAGAAACTGGAGGCCCTGTCGAAAGTTCCTTCCGCTGCCTACCGGGCTACAAAAAATACTTTGAATGGTGCACTGATAGCTCACCTAGATCAGTATAAAAAGGACACGATCAAATCCTTTGAACAACCAGGTGTTGTTGATAATTTACTCGAAGCAATGACAGCCCTTAAGGAAAAACGTAGACCCGTTTTTAAATAAATTTTTACAGAACGAGGGGAAAATGAGAATGGCCCCTCGATTCTTATAAGTCTTTTCACCATAATAGCCGAAAAATATAGTGAAATCTGATGTTGCGTTCTCTCGTATTAGTACTTATACTTTCTTTCTTTCCCCTTTCTGCAATATCTGTCTCTGATTTTCCCCCAGGTTTTGTTTTAAAAAATCCCTACGTCTGGCCCGTCAAAGGATATGATTCTATCACCGGCACCTTCGGTGAATTTCGAACAGGTCATTTTCATATGGGCCAAGATTTTTCTACAGGTGGCAGGATTGGTATTCCTATCGTAGCTGTCGCAAAAGGAAAAATCACACGAGTACAAAGAAGATGGACTAGCATAGGTTATGCGTTATTCCTCCAACACGATGATGGAATGACTTCACGGTACGGTCATTTACATAAATTTTCACAAAAAGTTATCAAACAAATCTTAAAATCAAAACAAGCAAAAAGATACAAAGATAGAACCGATTTTGATATAGCACTTCCTGAACCAGTTGAGGTAGAAGCTGGCGAAACAATAGCATTTTCTGGTGACACAGGAGTGGGGCCACCTCACCTTCACTTTGAACTTTTTAAAGACAACGTATATTATAATCCCGTACATTATGGATTAGGATACAACGTGGCAGAACCTATTGTATTCAATGCACTTCGGATTACGCCACAAACACCACGAACTTTTATTAACGGCCGAAATGAAACCGTTGAAATTCCTTTTTATGAAACAGGTGGAAACCGATTTGAGTTATCCGAGTCACCTACTCTCTTTATACAGGGAAAAGTGGGAATACAAATTGCAATCCACCAAAAATCAAATAGTAATCGTCTTGGTATTTTCACCTTAGATATGTTAATTGGTGAAAATGTTTTACAAGGTTTCCAACTATCGAAAATTCTAAAAGAACACACAAGAAAAAACGTATTATTATATGACAGTTCTGTAAGTAAACCTAATGGAAACCCATTTTCCTATTATTTACATACAAGAGATGGGAATGACCTTCTTGGAATGCGGAGTAATGGAAGAGAACAAGGCCTACTCGATAGCGAACAAATGAGAATGGGTGAACCAAAAGAGATTACCATTCGAGCTACTGGTATGGGTGGCCAGATGTCTTTTGCTTCCTTTTATATTCTAAAAGACCAAGGGGATTATAGTCATATTGTCACTAAAGAATGGAAATACAATGTGTACTATGATCGTTATACGACTTTCAAATCGAAAGATACAAAAGTGGAATTATTTTTTCCAGTAAATGCTGTGTATTCCAAAGCATTTTTTGAAATTGAAGCCCAAGAACAAATACAAATCAAAACACAAGGGCTCAACCAACTTTCCAGTGTATATAAAATTGGTCCTGATTTTAAGGATTTTAATTTAGGTTATGACCTTTATGTAAAGGTACCAAAATCGAAAGATATTAACTCAGCTGACCTATATGAAGTTTTACCAGATGGAAACGTTAAAAAAATAAATGGATCTTCTTTTAGTTCTTGGGGCCAGTTTTTCAAAGTAAGATTACGCAAGACAGGAATGTTTGTGGTTCTTTCAGACCAAACTCCTCCTACAATCTACTTACACGAGTTGATGAGTAAAACCGTTTATCCTAGAGAAGATTTTGCTTTGTATTTAAAAGCTGTGGATGTTGGATCAGGAATTATGCCTGACGGGTTTGACATCACAGTGGATGGAATTCCAGGCAAAGCGGAATTTTTTCCTAAAGACGGTCGTTTGGAAATCTTTGAACCAGAGATTTTATATGAACCAGGGAAACATACTGTGCTTGCGAGTGTGCGAGATTTTGCTGGAAATTGGAGTTCGACAGTTCGATATGATTACGAAATACAGGCTCCACCTGTTACGGAAGAAAAGAAAAAACTTCCTAACGAAAATCAAAACGTAGATTTGGGAAAAGATAAAAAGAATATAAAAGAAACTAAAACAAAACCATCTTCACCTAAGGTGCAAAAGGCGGTGAAACCAATTTCAATCGCACCCAAGGCAAAGGATAAAAAATCTACATCCCGATAGCCGCACCACCGTCTACACGGAGGTAAGTTCCAGTAATGTAAGATGCATCGTTACTTAAGAAAAACTTAACAGCAGATGCGATCTCTTCTTGTTTTCCCGGACGTTTGAGTGGGATTACAGAAGGATCAGTTAACTTGTCTTGCACTTCTTTGGAAAGTGTTCCCGTCATTTCTGTTTGTACATAACCTGGACAAACTGCATTTACGAGTACGTTTCTTCCTGAAAATTCACGAGCAGAAACTTTTGTTAATGCAATCACTCCCGCTTTGGAAGTAGAGTAGTTTGCTTGGCCTGGTTGGCCGGTTAATCCAGAAACAGAAGAGATGTTTACGATTCTACCAGAGTCAGATTTTAGAATGAGTTTACTTGCGGACTTAGTCATAAGGAAAACTCCCTTACAGTTTACATCCATAACAAAGTCATATTCTTGTTCAGACATACGAATGAGAAGATTGTCTTTTAAAACTCCAGCGTTGTTTACTAGAAAATCTAGTTTTCCAAAAGCCTCTTTAGTTTTGCTGATCGCAGTGTCGCAGTCTTCTGGTTTTGTTACGTTACAAGCAACTCCAATTGCTTTCACACCAAATTTTGCTTCTACTTCTCTTGCAGCTTCTTCAATTTTTTCCTGATTCAAATCAACAAGCACCAAACTTGCACCATGCGATGCGATTCGGTTTGCGATTGCTCTTCCCAAACCAATGGGAGAGGCAGCTCCCGTTACCAGTGCTACTTTTCCTTCGAATTCTTTGGACATATGCCCCCCTAGGATTTATTACTAGATTCTAAACTTGAATTTCGAACATCGTTCGGCAATCGTAAAATTCCCAGTTGAAAGAGAAGTTTCTAATGAAAGACTGCCCTTATGATCGATCGATACAGCCATCCAGAGATTTCTGCCATCTGGGAATTAGAGAACAAATTTAAGATTTGGACAGATATTGAAATTTATGCCTGCGAAGCCCGCGCCAACCGTGGAGAAGTTCCCAAAGAGGACCTAGAAACCATCAAACAAAAGGCAAAATTCAATGTGGACGAAATTCTAGAAATAGAATCCAAAGTTCACCATGATGTGATCGCCTATTTGACAAACCTAAACTCTTATATAGGACCAGCAGGCCGACATGTTCACTTTGGACTGACATCCAGTGACGTTGGTGACACTGCACTTTGTGTACAAATGGTCCAAGCAATGGACCTTCTCATCCAAAGAACCGAAACTCTTTTAGAAACCACAAAACAAAAAGCAAAAGAGTACAAAGACCTTCCTTGTATCGGACGTTCTCATGGAATCCATGCGGAACCAATGACACTTGGTCTTAAGTTTGCTCTCTTCTATGCGGAGATGACTCGAAACTTAGAACGGATGAAAGATGCTAGGGCTCAAGTTGCGGTAGGTAAACTATCTGGAGCTGTGGGAACCTATTCCAATATTGATTTAGAAATTGAAGAATATGTGTTAACCAAACTTGGATTAACTGTTGATCCCATTGCTACACAAGTTATTTCTCGTGACCGCCATGCATTTTATATGTCAGTGCTTGGAGTGGTTGCTGCCAGTTTAGACCGAATGGCAACTGAAATTCGACTCTTACAAAAAACGGAAGGGCGCGAAGTAGAAGAACCTTTTGCCAAAGGCCAAAAAGGATCTTCGGCTATGCCTCACAAACGTAATCCTGTTGTTTGCGAAAGAATTTCTGGAATCTCCAGAGTCATTCGGTCCAACGTAAACGTGGGATTACAAAACGTTGGACTTTGGCATGAAAGAGATATTTCTCATTCTTCTGCCGAACGAATTGTACTTCCCGATTCTACCATCGCACTCGATTACATTTTAGAGAAAATGAATTTTGTCCTAAAAGGACTTCATGTGTATCCTGATGCCACAGAACGCACATTAAATGTGACACGTGGATTAATTTTTTCACAAAAAGTTCTGTTGTGGTTGATTGAAAAAGGTGGAATCACTCGTGAAGATGCCTACTTAATCGTACAGGAAAATGCAATGGCAGTATGGGCAGACCAATCCAAAAATCTTCGTGACCTTTTAAAACAAGATCCAAGATGTTCTGCCATCCTAAAAGATAGCGACTTGGATGAAATTTTCCAAATCAAACCTTATTTGGAAAGGATTCCTCTCATTTTCAAACGATTGGGGATTACTGATTAATTAGTTTTAAGAAAAATCAAATCTTAGATTTCAAAAAGGATTAGGTTCTTACAAACCTAGTCCTTTTTTTTTGGATTTTTATCTTTTGTATTTAAAAACTTTTCAAAAAAACCGGATGATTAACGAAAAACACAAATAAAAATTTATGAAAAAAAGTATCGGATTAGTATATCTACAATTGGCCGCTCAAACTTTCTGAATCAATTTGAACATTTGTTAAAGATTGAATAAATAATATAGTTTTTAATAATTCTTTTCTAATTCGGTAACCAACCATTGGATCAAATCTTTTAACATCTCTCTGTTGATACTATGGCCTTCTTCATATTCCTGATAATAAGGCCGAATGCCAATGGATTCCAAATATTGTTTCACCGAACGTGCATATTCAACTGATAACACTCGATCCTTGGTCCCATGAGAAATAAATATCTTCTTTTTGAAAAGATCATCTGTGACCTTTATCATTTCCTTATTCTCTTCCAGCAACCTTCCACTTAAAGCAATGATCCCTTTGAATTTCTCTGGATAAAGTAATCCAATAGAATAAGACATGATGGCACCTTGACTAAAGCCACAAGTCCAAACATTGGATTCATCATATTGGTGATTGAATTTAAGGTAATCCAAAAAATCTAATAATAGCTTTCTACTCTCTTTTTCTTGGTCTAAATTGATTTTAGGTTGGCCAGTTGTAAATAATACTTCATACCATCCAAAACTTTTAGGACCTAATACCAAAGGACCCCTAAGTGAAACGATCAGAAAAGAATCAGGTAAATTACTTGCTAAGGAAAACAAATCTTCTTCATTACTTCCAACGCCATGTAACAATAAGAGAAGAGGTGGTTTTTCAATCGATACCTTTGGTTTTCGAATTAAAAATTCTAACGGTTTTTCCATATGATTATCTCTTTCTATTATTACTTTTGATTACGAATCAAACCTGACAGAAGTCATTGTCAACGCACCTGCGACTGGTTTATCATTAAAGAAGGACACCTTATCTGAATCAAGTTTTGTCCCTAACGTATAAATTAACGGCAAATAATGTTCCGCAGTGGGGATGGCCCATTCAAATTCCTTTCCATGATTTCGAAATTGAATTAATGAGTCATTGTCTCCTGCCATAATCCAATTTTTGACCTTTTGGTTTACATTCAGCGCCCAGTCAAATCCATACACTTCGTTTAATCGGTCCCAAGCCACCATACGCAAGTTATGTACTATATTTCCACTAGCTATAATTAATACACCATGGTTTCGAAGCGGAATTAATTCTTTTGCTAACTGAAAGTGTTGTTCAGGAGAAGTTTTATAATCCATACTCAACTGAACAATGGGTACATCGGCATCAGGATAAATATGTTTGATCACACTCCAAGCTCCGTGGTCCAAACCCCATTCGTAATCTAATTTTACATTCTGAGATTTCACCATTGATTGCACTAGTTTTGCAAGTTCTGGGTTACCTGGCGCCGGGTATTGAACATCAAATAAAGCTTTTGGGAATCCACCAAAATCATGTATGGTGGGGGGATTTTCCATGGCGGTTACAAAAGTACCATCGGTTACCCAGTGGGCAGAAATACAAAGAATCGCTTTTGGTTTGGGAAGATCAGAGGAAAGATTTCGTAAACCTTCTACAAATTCATTTTCCTCAATCGCATTCATCGGACTTCCATGTCCCAAAAAAAGCGAAGTAAAAGTTTCTGAGCTTTGGAAAATACCCCAATTTTCTATGTTTTCTGCATGATTCATGATAGTTACCTGAATTAAATTTATCCGTCCCTCTATTTAGATAGTTTAATATCAAATCATTTATTGTCAATCTATTCCTTGTTCCAGAAACCCAATTTCTTCTTTTCTAAGTTCACACTCTATCGTCAAATTACCGAGAATACGCTAAGGAGAAAATTGAGGATTGGAAACAAATAAAACAAACCAGGAAAAAATTTCGTACATTTTGAACGAACTAATTACAAATCACAATACTAAATCAATCCAAGAAGTTTTTTCGAGTGAATACATTGTTCATACATCAAAAAAAGATTATAAAGGACATAAAATCATCATCAAGTGGGCCAAGAATTTACATGATTTTTTATCCGATTTAAAAATAGTAAAAATTCAATTCTTAGTACAAACAGAGGATTTGATAGTATGGAAAAGAACCTTACGTGGAAAAATAAAACCTTCCAAGAACAAAAACTTAAAAACAAGTAAAACCATTCAGTGGGACGAAATGATTGTTTCCAAATTTAAAAATGGTTTTATTATAGAAGAATGGAATAATTCCGAATTTCTAGGTGTACTTTTTTCCAAACCAAATTGAATTAAAAATTCTATAACAATAACAAATTCATGTCTCTAAAAAAATTCGAAGTAAAACTTATCTCATTAACGAAGATATATTCTTTCTATTTGTTAGTTTCATTTGGTTATATCCTTTATCATGGATTAACAGAAGAAAAAGACTTAAAATCAACTTTTGCTCTTGTACTGGGTAATAAAGTAGAACTAAATGGAAAACCTTCGGATCGATTACAAGCAAGATTAGATCGTGCCGTTTTCCTTTATAAGGAAAATTCAATTCAGAAAATAATAGTCTCTGGAGGGATTGGAAAAGAAGGATTTGACGAAGCAAAAATAATGAAAGAATATTTAATAGCAAATGGCTTAAATGCAAATCAAATCATAGAAGACAATCTAGGTTACACTACGGAAAAATCTGCAGATAATTTAAAGGAAATCTTGAAATCGCATGAATCGGAACCAATTCTTATCATTTCGCAGTATTATCATCTTCCTAGAGCAAGTTACCTAGTAAAAAGAGCAGGATTCAATAATATCAAAACATCTTACGCCAGATACATTGAAATACGTGACCTATATTCCATTTTCAGAGAAACAATAGCTTTACCTTATATAATAGTTGTTAACTCATTTTTTAAGCACTAAATAAATTTTTTAAATAATACTTTGCCAGGTTTTTAAATAATAATTGTCATGGAAATCAATCATGAATGAAGATTCAAATTTAAAACTAATTGATAAACAGCTAAACGCATACAATAACAAAGATATAGATTTGTTTTTAGAATGTTGGGATAAAAATGCCAAAATCTTTTTGCATCCGGATACACTGGTAGCCGAAGGAACTGAAGAGATCAAAGAAAGGCATTTAATTCGTTTTCAAGAACCAAATCTTTTTGCAAAACTAATTTCTAGAACTAAATTCAACGGTAAAATTGTAGACCATGAATTGGTTACCAGGAATTTTCCTGAAGGAAAAGGTACGATTGAAGTATTAGCGATTTATGAAATTATGAACCACAAAATTTCTAATGCCTGGTTTTTGATGGGAGAACCAAAATTCTAATTTTAAGTTTTTAAACAAATTCAAATTTCAACTCGAGGTTTGTATTCCCCAGAAAATCGAATCTAGATATTCCTTTTCGATCTATATTTTCTTGTTGAAAGATTGTCATTATCCACTCATATAACTCTGTTTAAACTGAAACGAGTTCAAATTTTTAAGAACAAACGGAATCTTTCGAAACCACAAAAGGGAAATACTATGGCAGCACCAAAGAAGAAAAAAACCACTGGAACTAAAACCAAATCCAATCTCAAAAAATTAGATTATCGACCCAATCCGACTCACACCATTTCCCCTTTTCTTATGTTTAACGCGAACATTGAAGAGGTAGCAAAGTTTTACGCATCGGTTTTTAAAAAATCCAAAATCGTAACCGCAAATCCCATGCAAGGGGAGTTCATTTTAAACGGTCAAAAGTTTAAAGCTTACAATGGTGGACCGGAATTTAAATTTTCTTGGGGAGTTTCCTTTATGATCAGTGTAGAAACCCAAAAAGAAGTAGATTATTATTGGAATGCACTTTTAGCCAATGGCGGTAAAGAAAGTATGTGTGGTTGGCTTCAGGATCAATTTGGAATGCACTGGCAAGTGACTCCCAATATTCTTTTAAAACTTATTTCGCACAAAGATCCTATAAAAGTAGAACGTGCCACACAAGCCATGTTAAAAATGAGAAAAATAGATATAGCGGCACTGAAAGAAGCAGTAAGTTAATTAATTTAACTTACTACAATCAGACAGCTGTTACTTGTTTTTCAGAGATCAAATTGTATTTCAATTTAATTTGATCAATTTTTTCTTCCATTGACTTCCATAAAGAATCTTTTTCTGGATGGAAGGTACAAAGCACACCTTGTCTCACCAAATCAATGATTTCATCAATGGAAAAATCTAAGAAACGATAGAGTTTAAAAAATTCATACGTAAGATTCACATTAAAGATATCTGGATCATCCGTATTGATACACAACATAAGTCCCTGGTCGTAATAATATCGAACTGGATGGTTTTGTTCTTTGCGAACATATTTTCCTGTAAACACATTTGAAGTTACACAAATCTCGATTGGGATTTTGTTTTCCTTCATGTAACGGACAAGTTCTGGGTCTTGGATCGCAGATGTTCCGTGACCAATTCTTTCCGCCTTACATAGATTTACTGCATCCCAAATCGCCCATGGACCATCATCTTCACCCGAGTGAGCAACACATCGTAAACCGGATTCTCTAGCAATTTTGAATACTTCCGAATAATCCTTGGCAGGTCCCATAAGTTCCGCTCCACCAAGTCCAATTCCTATGACTTCTTTATGTTTTAATCCTAATACTCGTTTGAGATTGTTCATCGCATTTTCAGGTCCAAAGGAACGCGAAACATCAACTAACAGACGAATGGTGATTCCGTCCTTAACTTCAATTTGACGAATTCGATTTACCATCACTTCTACCATTTCATCAAAATCTAATCCATTTTGAATGAACTTAGAAGGTGCGAAGAATGCCTCACAATAAACAATGTTATTGGATCGAAGGTAATCGGCTAAACTATCAATAAAATATCCGAGATCCGATGCTTCTTTAACCGCACCTTGAACGAAGAAAAATACTTGGATGAAACCGTTTAAATCTTTGAAATTATATTTGTCTTCGAACTCTTTATCGGTTACTTCGATTCCATTCTTTTTATATAGAAATTTTAATGTTTCTTTGTTTACGCAAGCTTCCAAATGGAGATGCACTTCCGTTTTGGGAATTTCGCGTATGAAGTTAATGACATCTTGCTCATTGGGATGGGGGACAGAAAGATCTCCAGCAAGTAAGGACTTTCTTTCCTTGAGAACCGAAGGTTCTGCTGCTGGTTCCAACCCTTCTTTGGACAAAAGCCAAAGTGGTGGATGGAGGACTGGGAGTTCCATCAAGGAAACACGCTCGTTTAACAGCGTATTGATTTGTTTATCAAAAGTAAGTTGGATAGTAGGAGAGTAGGGCCTGTCAGCTGGCAGCCGACTTTTCAGGCGATTGAGCTCTGCTATGTCACGGTCAATGACAGCAATACGATTTAAAATCTCAGAAAAAGGAACTTCCATGTTCCAGGAAAGAATGGGTGAATCAGCGGGTATCTACAAGTAGATTTTTAGAGTCCAGGTGAAAATCCCTATTTAGGTTTGAAAAATCCCGTCGATAGGATGTTTGGGGGCGGAAAAGACTGGAAATTTTTTCCGAATTATGTCGTATAAATGAATATGCTCACATCTCGCAAAACCTTTCTACCGTTTGCACTTCCATCAATTTCTGAAGAAGCCATTGAAGAAGTTGCCCAAGTTTTACGGTCTGGTTGGGTCACCTCAGGACCCAAAGTCAAACAGTTTGAGATGGAGTTTGGTGACTTTGTCGGTAGCAAAGAATCCATAGCTGTTAATTCCGCCACTGCCGGCTTACATTTAGCTTTAGAAGCGATTGGACTAACTTCTGAAGATGCCGCCATCACAAGTTCCATCACCTTTACTGCTACGACAGAAGTAATCTGTTATTTCGGTGCCGAGCCAATTCTCACTGATGTTGATCCCATTCACAATCTAATGACACCAGAATCCTTACGGGAGACTATTGAGTCCAAATGCAAATGGAACGGAAAAGAACTTAAAAGTAAAAAAACCGGAAAACGAATCAAAGCAATCCTGCCTGTCCACTTAGCAGGGCATACATGTGATATGGAAGGTCTTCTCAAAATCGCGAAAGAATATAATTTATATGTAATAGAAGATGCGGCTCATGCATTTCCCGCGGTTCATAAAAATAAAATGATCGGTACCTGGGGCGATTTTACTGTGTTTAGCTTTTATGCTACAAAAGGAATCACAACAGGAGAAGGAGGGATGGTAACCACTTCTCACAAAGAGGCCGCGGAACGAATTCGTAAAATGCGACTTCATGGTATTAATCGAGATGCGTTTAACAGACCTGGCTGGTACTACGAAGTAGTTGATGCAGGATATAAATACAATATGACCGATATAGCCGCTGCCTTGGGTGTTGTGCAGTTAAAAGAATCTCACGGATTTTGGGAACGTAGAATAGAAATTGCAAAACATTACAACCAAGAGTTTTCTTCCCTTAAAGGCATTAAACTTCCTAAAGAAGATCCAAATGGAATTCACAGTTGGCATCTCTATCGAATTGAAGTAGATCCAAAAATTGCGAAAGTGGGACGAGATACATTAGTAGAAGAATTAAAAGAGAGAAATATTGGAACAAGCCTTCATTTCATTCCTATCTTCGAACACCCTTATTATAAAAAAACCTTTCAATACAATCGCAAAGAATACCCCAATGCATGTTCCATGTATGATAAATCAGTATCTTTACCTTTGTTTGCTGGAATGACAAAATCTGATGAAAAAGATGTGATTGATGCTGTAAAAGATATTTTGGGATAAAAAGTTAATTGGAAGTTGTTACGGTTCGGTTTTGATAAAACTCTGGATCGTACAACTTTAATAAATCAATTAAACCCAAAACAAACTCTGTATCCGTTCCATCTGCCTTTCTACGAATCCAAAAACCAACAAGTTCTTTCACTACCTGAGCATCTATAGTTTCATCGCCCTTTCTATAAACAAATCGCGATGATTCTTCAGGGTCTTCATTGTCGGTAAAAGCGGGATATAAAAATAAAATGAATCGATCTAAATAGTAAGGATCTAACCTCTTCTCTTCCACTAACATCAAATAACGATCCGCTTCTTTTCTAAAAAACTTTGGATTTGAATCTAACTTCTGATAAACAATAAAAAACTCACGAGCTATATTTCGAATGGAATGTTCATAAATAGGCAAAGTTACCGTATACAAAGCTTTGTTACTTTTTGCAGGAAGTAGATACTCTCGTAATTTTACTGGAAATTCAGGATGGTAATGCCCAAAGTCATTTGGTGAATTCAATTCTAAATAATATTTTGTATGAGGCCCAGATTCAAAAATAGGAATTCCCAGATATTCAGAAAGTTTTTTAAGACTTATTATCGTTTGGATTTTACAATAAAATTTGTGATAAGAAATTTCCTTATCACAAGATAATCCTAATTTCGGATATTGAATCCAGGTAGATTCGACTAAATCTCGAAATTTTGTTTCCCTTTCTATAGTTTTATCTACAAACAGCGAATCAACTTTTTGTCTCAGTGGTGAACAAACGACTAAAAAGATAACGGAAAGTCTACTTAATTTTATAAGTAATTTCTGCAGGTAAATTTTCCCATTCAGAGTTGGCATCTTTCCGAAAGTATACAGGAGAAATGGATGTTTTGGAATTCAAACTTTGAAATAAAATTAGATCTGTTTCTTTTTTTTCAAAGTAACGTTTGTCTGTATTACTTCCCAACCCCAAATCGGCAATGGGGATCCAACCATAACTTAAAAGGAAAATAGAGACAGAATCTTGAATGGACTTAGGTTTTCCTTTTTCAAAACGGATCATGCGAAATGGTTGTATTGGAACTCCCATTTCTTTCATTTTGTCTTTAAAATCATTTAAACTAATACTAGTTTGACGAGCTTGGTAAATCGCATCCAAATAGTCTCTTGGTAACAGTTTTAACTCTTCATTAGTTTTTTCATAAAAAGCAGTAACATCATTTGGATAAGTAGCTTCTTTATCTAAATATTCGTCGGTAACGTAGTATTTGATAAATTGGTTTTTTGAAGAAAACTTATACTTAACAATTTGTTCTCCTGGTAAATCTTCGATGGATAGTTTTTTCAGGTGAACTCGATTTCTTTGAATAAAAGAAGGTTGGTAAGTTCCATCAGTAAATTTAACAGCACGTATTCTTTGTTGTTCATTTGAAGGTGGGTGGAGGATGGCAATTTGAGCTTTGGAAAGAGAAACAGAGTCTAGTTTGAATTTTAATGATACTTCTAAATTGTATTCTTCTTCACCAGAGGCAATGAACCTTTCAGTTTCAATGAAGGGAATATTTTTTATTTCTTTATTTTCTCGGTCAACCACCCATAGTTTTGAGCCACTTAACAAAACTCCACGTATCGATCGTAAGTTTGTTTTAATAGAACCCGTAATTTTCCCTGTTTTGGTATCATATCGATAGATACTATTATCAGCTGAATCGGATATCCATAAAGAATCTCTACCATAACAGATATCACGTGGTCTTGTGCGATCTGTAAAAAATCCACCAATCATAAGAGAGGAAGACTGGTCATAAATTTGAACCTTTCCTGAATCCAAATCTAAAATATAATAATAATTTCCAACACTTGCAATACCTGCAACGTTTGCGATTGGGATTTGGATTTTGTCTGTTATCCCCCCTGAGTTAGGATCCAATTTCAAAATCTGTTTTGGGGCTACGACTAGGAGTTTTCCTTCTCGTGTATCAAAACTAATTCCACGAAGGTTTGCTAGACCTAAATTAAAAATCTCTTGTTCCCCGATTTCATTGATTTTAATAATAGCACGACGATTGGTATCAATGTACCAAAAATTGACACCGTCCCATGCAAGCCCGTATGCTTTATCAGAAAGTTTATATTCTTTGCTCTCTTGGGCAAAAATTCCAGTGGAAATAAATATCAGTAAAAATATTAAAATACGAATCATTAATTGAACCCGATGTTATGTGTTATCAGACGAAAAATATCCATCAGTAAAGAAGATTCTTCCAATTCGGATCCTAATATGATTGGTTTTGGTACAAAAATAACTAGGAATGATACTAACATGATAACCCCAAAATAAAATCGAAATTTTCCAATCCCAGCAACGGAATCATGAATGAAAGGATGTTCCACTTTAACCACATAATAAATGATAAAACCCCAAAGTAACCAGGTAAAATGAATTAAAGCAAATACTAGAAAAGCTGTGAATAGGATATGAATCCATTTGCGGTAACCTTCACCAAACATAGAATAAATGACATGACCGCCGTCCAATTGTCCAAATGGTAACAAATTTACTGCAGTAATCAAAAGACCGACCCATCCTGCTTTTGCCAAAGGATGCGCCTGTATATCCATTGTAGAAAAATCGATAGGTCCTAAAATCCACTGACTCGTAATATAAGTGAATAAACTATCTCCAAAAAATAAAAAACCTGACCTGTCAAAATTAGGTGGTATTTCTATCACTTTCGAAAGGCTTATACCGACTAACCAAGCAATCATCGAGAGTATTAAACTAGCAGTTGGTCCTCCAATTCCAATATCGAATAAAACTTTTTTATCGGGAATCTGTTGTTTAATTTGAATGACAGCACCCATAGTTCCGATAGGACCCACAGGTAATGGAATAAAATATGGCCAAGTCGTTTTGACTCCATAAAATCGAGCAGGTAAATAATGCCCCATTTCATGAGCAAATAAAATGAATAGAAGTGACACTGAATAGGGCCAATTCTCAAAAAACATCAGTTTATAATTCTCTAATGTTTGAGGCACTTGTGGATTTAAAAAAATATCAGAATAAGTTAATGTAAAAAATGTAAGAATGAATAAAAGGATGTGTAATGTTTTTTTTGATTCCAAATTCGGAACAACCTAGAAATTTATTTCTACTCGAAAGGATAAATAACTGAGTTATAGAATCAATGATAAACCCGATCTGAATCAGAAATTTGACTCAATCTTTAGACTCTGAACTAGATTCAGATGAAAACTTAGTTTCTGATCCTTTGGAAAAACTGTGTCATTTCCGGATGAATTGGCAAAGTTGATTCTTTTTTGTAGATTCCACGAGGGGAAAATATTCTTCCTAAATTTGGGTCTTTTGAATCCACTGAACAAGTGGATTTTCTGTACGCACTCCAAACTTTAGTTCCATTAAATCTTTCCCAACTCTCGGAAAAGTTGACTCGTCTAAATAGTAATTTTAAAACCAACTAATCAATGTTTGAAAATATAAAAATTATCAAAAAATTTGACCCGGCTGCAAAATCCTATTTGGAAATTGTCCTTTGTTACCCTGGTCTCCATGCCCTTTGGCTTCATAAATTTGCTCATTTACTTTATAAACTTCGTTTACCAATCATTCCCAGACTTGTGAACTACATTAGTAGGTTTTTGACCGGAATCGACATCCATCCTGGTGCAAAAATTGCTCCAGGTGTATTTATCGACCACGGTTCTGGAGTTGTCATTGGAGAGACAGCCATTGTTGGCAGCGGTTCTCTAATTTTCCAAGGAGTGACTCTTGGAGGAACAGGAAAGGAATCAGGCAAACGTCACCCAACCATTGGAAAAAACGTTGTGATCGGTGCGGGAGCCAAAGTGCTTGGAAACATTATTGTAGAAGATCATGTCCGTGTTGGTGCCGGGTCAGTTGTGATGAGAAATGTTCCCGCAGGATGTACTGTGGTCGGTATTCCGGGGAAAGTTGTCAAAGCAGGTGACGTTGCCTCTGATAGCGTAGAACAAATGTTAGAACACAATCAAATGCCGGATCCCATTGCTAAAGTTTTTTCTGTATTATTGGAAAAGGTGGAAACCCAACAGCAACTCATTAACAAATTATATGAGAAACAACAACTGTTAGAAAAAGCATCTGACGAGGCTCCAGAGAACGATCGTTTTATCCAAGAATTCATCCATGGAGACGGAATTTAAAATTCTTTTAAAAGTTCCGTTTTTTTACGGTCATATTCTCCATCAGTGATGAGTTTGTTTTTTCGCATTTCTTCTAATGCCTTTAATTTTTCAGGAACTGACTTCCACTGTTCTAACGGCGGATTAATTTCATCTTCCTTGGGGTACCGAAAAAGAGGAGGGTTTGGCATCAATTCTGGAACATTAAAAACAATAATATTTCCATAAATCGCATTTTTACTTCGACTTTTATCTTTATACAAACTAGTTTGCTGCCGGTCACGTAACCAAAGTTCAGGCCTATAGATTGGTTGTATCGGCGATGGATGAAAAATCACCCAGTCCTCAAAAGAATATTGTGTTTGGAAAGTGATATTCGTATTCATTTCATGAAACAACAATACCAAACCATTTTCCGTGCTGAGAAAATAAAAACTGGTTTTTAAAATTTTAACATTGGGTGAGAGAATATCATCTAATTTAAAAATGCAAAGATAGACCTTTGGTTCTTCGTTCTTTCCTATTTTTTCAGCAAACTTTTGAATTTCAGGAAGGTAGGCTTCCGGAACCAATACATCCCAATCCTCATACGCAAGAACACCTCGTTTGTATTGAATTGATTTTAAAACGGTAGTTAGTTCATTAAAATTATTAGAGTTAATTTTAAGCAAAGATATCTCGGTTGGAAATATTTTTTTCCATTCCTCTTCCTCCACTTCGAAAAACGCTATGGAAGCAGAAGAATCAATCAATTTGATTTTGCGGGAAAAACTAGAACACCCCAAAACAAAAAAAAATAGAATCAAAACGCAGAAAATTTTTGCACTTGCCGTTAATGGATTTATGAATAGGCTAAAATCTGTGTCGCGATTTGTAATATTTCTTTTAGCAGTGGTATTCATATCTCAAGAAAAATGGGAAGCACAGCCCATGCCACAATTTCAGATGAAGGACCAATATGGGCAATCGTATTCTGATAGTTCTGTGAAAGGAAAACCTGTTGTTTTGATGGGATGTTTCCTTCGGGACTTAGAACTTTGTCGAAAACAAGGCCGAAAACTATATTGGAAAATGCAGAATTTGCTTTGGAAAGATAGTTCCAAAGTTCATTTTTTACTTTATTTGGATTTTCAGGAAACAAACAAACTAGTGGAAAATTATTTAGAAGAATCCAAAACAAAACAATATGAAAGTATTCTTTTAGATCGTAAAGGACATCTTACAGTTGGTCTAACCAAAGGTGAATCCTACTTACGGATTTTTAATAAATCAGGCAAATTGATTTCATCATCCTATCAGGAAGAAATGGATGAAAACCTCATCCAAGAAATATATGGAATTCTTAAAAAAGAAATATAACTTACAAAAATCTTTATTCTTCATTATAGTAGTTTTTACTGTTTCGAATTGTTTTCAAAAAAATCAAAACTACTATGAGTTTTGGAAAGGTTATGATCACTTACAACGCTCTATTAAATCTACCTCGAAAAACGAAGTTTATTTTTCTGCTCTAGCAGGTAGTCTTAGTGAAGAAAACGAAGCATTATTACAAAAAACAGCGGATGGTTACCCGTTTCTTTCCCTGTATGGGAGCATAGACAACCAACAAAATTGGAATCTAAATTGGAACGAACCAATTCCACCAAAATATGATTATCTGGCAAAAGTTACTTTCACTCCAAAACTTTGGGAGGAAAGAGAAATTTACACAGTCGAAAGAAAAATCATTCACAAACTCAATGGCTATCAACCTAGAGATTTTTTTAAATGGTTACATGATTTTGTTTTTGCGATCAATGACCACAACGCCTATCAGTCATTAAAGTCAACTTCACAAAACTTGCAGTTCCTATGTAGCGCAATGCAGTGCCATGTAACCGAAAATGCGGAATGGCATACTTTAGAATTTACTATCAATGAAGATACAAAGGCAAAGTTTCCTGGTTTTTACCAAAGAACTGGCTCGCGGTTAGAAAAAACCAAATTGAATCTGGAAATTTGGGATAAATTTAATCCCACGCATAAATTAAAAATTACCAATCAAGGTAAAACTATCCAATTTCATTTTCCAGTGAATCCACCTTCGGATTATTTTCTTTCACCAAAAGAAATTCGTTTTTTAGGTGATATTGAAATCAAATCCTTTGGAATTACTGTAAAAATCCAAAACTTAGAATATAAACTCAAAACTACCTTTGATAAACAAACTGATACACTCGACGGACATTTTGTTCGCATTGGGAAGAAAGAAATTAATGGAAATTTTTTCTATGTGATTCCCCAAGGATTTGTGAATTTTTTTATCCCTGGAAATATGGATGAATACTTTAACGAGTTTTTTACCCTACTCATCCAAGGAACCCAAGGTAGAGGTGGATCACAAATTCACGCTACATTCAGAAAAACAGAACGTGGGCAAATCAACACCATAACTACTTATAATGAAATCAAACGAAAACGTTTTTCTTTGTTTGGTGGCGATGATTCCCAAAAAGCAAGTAACGATTTTGATTTTTATGCCTCCTGGGAAGAAGCTATGTTGTTAGATTTAAAATAATAGCTTCGTCAAAGAAAATACAAACCATCGATTGTTAAAAAACCGATATTGGACTTAACTAAGAATTGATAAAGTTCCTTAGTAAGTCCTTACCTTCTTCTGAACCAAATGATTCGGGATGAAATTGGACTCCTTCGATTTTAAAAGTTTTATGACGAAGGCCCATAATTTCCCCCTTCCCTTCCCCCGCAGAAACTCGAGCTGTAATTTCTAAATCCTTAGGGAGCGTTGATTCTTTTGCCACCAAGGAATGATAACGCATAATTTCTATTCCTTGTGTTAAACCAGAAAACACACCCTTTCCATCGTGTTCAATGGGTGAGAGTTTTCCATGCATGGCTACATTAGCACGAACTACCTCACCACCAAACACAGTCGCCATTCCTTGCATTCCAAGACAAATGCCAAGTACCGGTGTTGTTTTTCCTAACTCTTTAAGAATATCCGCGCTCACACCAAAATAAGCAGGGTCTGCTGGATGGCCGGGACCAGGAGAAATAATAATCTTATCGTAGTTAGCTGACTTGATCCATTCAAAAGGTTTTTCATCGTTTCGGATGACATCCAATTGAAAAAGTTCCTCTCTTTCTTCGAGGATTTCGCCTACAATTTGGTAAAGATTGAATGTAAAAGAATCATAATTATCTAGAATGAGCACTTTCATTTTGGTTTCTCCGTTTTCTTATTTTACCGGCAACTTCGTTTTGTCATTTTCGTAGTTCATTAGCGCACTAAGGAGCTTTATGCAAATCTAAAGCTTTGCGAACCGATGCCATTTTGTTGATGATTTCTTGGTATTCATCTTCTGGTTTGGAATCAAAAACAATTCCTCCCGATGCACGAACAAATCCTTTGTTTCCATTCACAAAAAAACTTCGAATCGGAATGGCAAAGGTACAATCGCCATTCAAACCAAAACTTCCCACAGCTCCGCCATAAGGACCACGTGGCGATTTTTCAATGCGTTCAATGATTTTCATCGATTCAATTTTTGGTGCACCAGAAAGTGTTCCTGCAGGAAACGAAGAGGCAAGTCCCGAAAACATATCTTCTTTGGAAGATAAAATTCCCACTACTTCACTAGAGATATGTTGCACATGGGAAAACCGTTTTACATCAAAACGTCTACGCACTTTCACTGTGCCAAATTTTGCCACTCGCCCCACATCATTTCGATGGAGATCAATTAACATATTGTGTTCTGCAATTTCTTTTGGGTCGGTTAAAAGTTTACGTGCAAGAAGAGTATCTTCTTTAGCATCAACACCACGTTTGGTGGTCCCTGCCAAAGGAAAAGACTCCATTTCTCCTTGTCGTAATCGAAAAAGTAATTCTGGGCTGGCACCTAAAATGGCGCGGCTTCCAAATTTTACATAATACATATGAGGCGAAGGATTGATTTCCCTTAGCGTTTCATAGATCGCTAATGGGTTTCCATCTACTGTGTAAATTTCTTCAAATCCAATTTGGCATTGAAAAGTGTTACCTGCTTTTACTTCTTCTAAAGCCTCCTCCACCATTTGTTTATGAACTTCTTTAGACAAACCTGCTTTTAATAGAGAAACCTTTACTTTTGGTTTTTGGGATTTTTCTTTGCCCGCATCCTCTAAGATTTGGTTCACTTCTTTGGTACGATTAGTTCCATTATCAAAATAGATAAGTTCACCAGTAAATTTGTCATAAATCAGTCCATCCAAATACAAACCAAAAATCATCGCAGGAAAATCAGGATGTGGTTCGAGTTTCAATTTTGGCTCAAAGAATTGCATACTTTGATAACCAAGGTAACCAACAAATCCACCCGCATAACTAATGCTTAGCGAATTGTAATCGGTGAGTTCCCGCAGAGCAAAATAGGGATTCTCAACAGAATACTTTTTTCCATCAATTTCTAAAACCCCAGGTTCTCCCAAAATAAGATGAGATGGCTCGAATCCTATCACAGAGTAACGTGAATCGTATTGGTTATCTCCAGCCGATTCGAGTAGAAAACAATTCTCATATTTCGCTTCTATGACCCGAAAGAGTTCCCAAAACTCGATTCCTTCCGGTAACGATAAAGAAGTATAATTTGGTTTTTTAGGGATCTTAATTTTAGGAAGTGTTTGGCTCATAAAAACTCTGTATTAGGTACCAAGATTCATTTTGAATCTTTTAATGAAATAAAAAAGGCAGGTCCGGATTCCGGAACCTGCCTTTCGACGTGTGAATTTGAATCCGTTCTTATTTTAAGTTTTGGTTTGCGAAGTCCCAGTTTACTAAATTCCAGAATGCTTCTACGTATTTTGGACGAGCATTGCGGAAATCAATATAGTAAGCATGTTCCCAAACATCGATGGTCAACAAAGATTGGAGTCCATCTTTCAAAGGGCTTCCCGCATTGCTAGTGTTTACGATTTCTAAACCGTCACCTTTTTTAACAAGCCAAGTCCAACCAGACCCAAAGTTTGTGATCGCAGATTGTGAAAACTTTTCTTTAAACGCATCAAAAGATCCAAAGGATTTTGTGATTAAATCAGCAACAGCACCTGTAGGAGCTCCGCCACCCTTAGGGGAAAGGGAATGCCAGTAGAAAGTGTGGTTCCAAATTTGCGCTGCATTATTAAAAATTCCACCAGATGATTTTTTTACAATCTCTTCAAGTGTTGCATTTTCAAACTCTGTTCCTTTGATAAGGTTGTTAAGGTTTGTAACGTAAGTTTGATGGTGTTTTCCATAGTGAAACTCTAAAGTTTCAGGTGAAATGTGCGGAAGAAGTGCATCCTTTGCATAAGGAAGTTCTGGGAGTTTATGTTCCATGATCGGTCTCCTGATGGATTCAAGTGTAATTGTATTTTGTATCTAGTATGGTTCGCAAAAGCAAATCGTAAACTAAAAAAGTAGAACGATTCTAATCGTTCGCCTCTATTAATTTCGACTGACTGTAGAACGAACTGTCTTTAATAAATTTAAAATTTCGGAATGTAAAACTCCATTAGAAGCTACTAACTCCGGAAGTCCGGTATAGTAATGCACTCCATTTAAGTCAGTTAATTTCCCACCTGCTTCCGATAAAATCACAGAAATGGCAGAAACGTCCCAATGTTTGACCGTTTTTTCCCAAATGCCATCCATCACACCTTCTGCGATAAAACAAGCATCCAGGACAAAAGAACCCGTTCTACGGAAAGACCTGGCATAGGTTAAAAATCCAGAAAGATCAGCCATAATCTCTTGGATCATGTGTGCCCGTTTTGTAGGAAGGTTCGGAGAAAAAATGGCTCGGTTCAGTTCTGAAATTCGAGATGTAACGATAGGTTCTCCATTTTTATAGGCACCTTCGCCCATCACTGCCGAATAAACTGATTCCTGTGGCGGAACGATCACAATTCCACCGACGGGTGTTTCTCTATGTTCCAATCCAAAGGAAATCGCATATAAAGGAAGGCCACGAACAAAATTCATCGATCCATCCACTGGATCTAAAACCCATTTAAAATCACCACCATCAATAGTAGGTTTGTCTTCACAAATGATTCCATCTTTTGGAAAGGATTTTTGTAAAAATCGAATGAGAATATCACCTAACTTTCCGTCGGCGGCATCAATTCTTTCTTTTTCATCCGCATCAGTTTCTGATCGAATCACAGATACTTCCCTTTGGATTTTTTTTGCTTCATGGATGATTCCCATCGCATTTGCTTTTACGTATTCAATCCGTTTGATGGTTTCATCTACGGGGAAATTAATGGTTGGTGAAGATATGCCCATACTACCTGCTTTTAATTATCGGATGATTTTTGAATGACTTTCCATAAAATATTACCGGACTTTGACTGTGTCCTCTCCACTTCAAAAGAAGATAGGTATTCATGGTATTTTTTTAAGGTTTCTTCTGGAATTCCAGAATCACTATGAGTTAAAATTGGATAAAAATTTCGAAATTGTTGGATGGTTTTTGGCAAACTAGGAATTAAAAAGCGAAGTGATAAAGACAAATAGTCGATTCCAATTGGACTATAAATTCTTCCTAACTTCCAAACATCCGCTGTTATACCCAATTCTTCGCGAATTTTTGATTCTGTATCTGAAAAATCAATTTCATCAAAAATTTCAGAAAACTTTCGAATTGGTTTGGAATCATCCCTTTCTGATTCCACACGAAAAACTCCACCTTGAAATCGCTTTGCTTCAAAGTCAGTGATACTCTCCCCATCTTCTTTTGTGGAATGCAGATGAATGATTTTTGTCTGAAAATACAAACGATCTGTGATGATGGAGGGAGTCATATTTTGTGAACCAACTTTTTTGATTTCTTCCGACTTGGCTCCACCCAAATACAACATATCCACAGAAAACACATATAGAAAACGAGAAGATCCAAATAACATGGGCCGCACAAAAAACAGCTTTCCCGATTCTCTTTTCGGGCGTGGTTCCGGCAACAAACAAGTTCCTTCGATTGCTTCGGGAATATATTTTAAAATAGTTTGAACAAATTCTTTAATATCACCAAACTCTGGTTGGGTGACTGAAGTTCCCGAAATTAGAAATTTTTCCGGAAATTGGATGTACGGAGTATGTAAATTATCCACATAGATTTCGCCTGGTTTATTTTTTGCAGACGTTTCGTTTAGAATCCGGTTAATTGATTTATAATCTTGTATTTTCATTTCTAAAATTTTAAAAAATCGAAAGTCTATTTGGGAATTTTTTTGATTCTATAACCAAACGGTTTTAAAATCGAAAGTCCCGCCAACTTATAATGGTTAGAGTGGTTCATTGTGATTTCGTAATTGTATTTTTTTCCTTCACGGAAATGACGCTCAATGGTCGCACCTAAAAAGCCAAAGGAAACCCCAGCGCCCTTTAATATCTTTCTATACAATAGAATAAAACTCTCTGGTGTTAAGGATGATCCTACATAATAGACTTTGCCTTTTCCAAAAGTATTCACAGTGATCGCAGCTTTACCGGAATAAAACTTCTTCGAATCATTGTATCTTGCGATGACTTTGGCTGTTGTTGGCTCCAAAATTTCACAGAACTTGGAACCTTTGAGTGGTAAAATTCCCATCCGAATTCCGACTTTGTCAGTCGCTGGTGCTTCAAACTGGAACACTTTCACTCCCGCCATTTCTCCAAACACTCCTGGAACCGGTTCTTCTACCATCCAATGGTCCTTGTCTTTGATTCCTGCACGATATCCAAGAACCAAGGTTCCTCCACCGGAAACATAGGCTTTTAATTTTTCTACAACCGAAGGATCAAACATTGTATACAGTGGTAAAGTTAAAACTTTGTAATTGGACCAGTCGTTTTCTGTACTAATTGGAAGAGAATGAGCGTTTACATTCAAAACATTAGTACCTGCAAACCAAGTCGCAAGTTCAATATCATATCCGACTTGGGCAAAGGAAACCGGTGAAAATTTCAAACCATCACTCAATGGTTGGTGTTTATAATTACGTGAATTTTCAATATCATGTAAAATTGCCACCTCAGCTTTGTAAGGCGAATCGGCAATGTCGGAAGCAAATTCACTGATTTCTTCAATTGTCTTTTTTAACTCAAAATATTTGGATGTTTTTCTTTTCCCATGATCCAAAATTCCATAACAAAGTTGTTCCTGACCGAAACGTGCTGTCCGGTAACGAAAGAAATATATTTGATTGGCTCCATTCACAATGGCTTGTGTGAGCCAAAGACCAATTTGTCCCGGCGGTGGAAGATAACCCAAAGTATCATGGCCTTGCACACCAGAGAATTGTTCCATCACAGTGTATGGTTTGTTTTTTAAACCTCTCGAATACTGTTGTGTGGCAGTTACCAATGGATGTGGGTATGGTTCTTGTTGGTTTCCCCAAACTGGATAGTTATCCCAAGACACATAGTCCAATTTGGAAAATAACTTTGTCATATCCGTGATTGGTAAAAAAGGCGAAGGATAAAGATTTGTAGTCAGTGGTTTTCCTTTGCTGTACTTTCTTAAAATTTCTGCTTGGAAATGAATGTAAGAAACTAGTTCGTCCGATTGAAATCTATAATAATCCTGGATCATCGCCGGATTGAAATTACTAGCCACATGAGCCGCTGGCAATGGAATTTCGCTCCAATCAGAGTAAATCACTCCCCAGAAAATATTCCCCCAACGTTTGTTAAGCGAATCTAAGGTTTTGTATTTTGTTTTTAACCAAGTTCTAAAGTTTTTTAATGCTAAAGGTGAATAATCGACATCCGAACCTTCGTGCCCAGGTTCATTGTCAATTTGCCATCCTACAACAGCGGGATGATTACCAAAATGTTTGGCCATTGCCGTCACAATTCGCTCTGTTGCTTTTTTATAGGCAGGGGAAGAAAAACAAGCTTGGCGTCTAGTTCCGATCCCTCTTACAATACCCTCTTTGGAAACTTGGACAATTTCTGGGAATTTTTTATACAACCAAGGAGGAAAGGTAGCTGTCGGAGTCCCAAGAATGGCAGTCATTCCGTGGTCTTGAACTTTTTTTAAAACAGCATCGAACAGAGAAAAGTCGAACTTTCCTTCTTTCGGCTCCATAATTCCCCAGGCAAATTCTGCAAGCCTTACTGACGAAAGACCCATTTCTTTCATGATTTTTAAGTCTTCGTCCCAGTCCGCAGGGTTCCATTGTTCGGGGTAATAACAGGCGCCAAAGATCATATTTTTCCTTTTTGCGATTGCAGAATCTATCTTGTGACACAGACTGAATCAGAAAACAGCACTTTCAATCAAATAATGTCTGACCAAGTTATTTTAGGTATATCCAACACCCACCACTATCGATTTACAATAGTCGATCTCACAGAAACCGCTAAAGAAGCGATGTTTCTACATTCTCTAAACAAAGAAATGTCCGTATTTCTTTCTAAAACCATGATGGGTGCGTTGTTTCTCGCAGAGATGACTAAAAACCAACAAAAGGTGAGCATTCAATGGAAAGATGATTTCAACAAACAAGCCTTAGCTTATAGTGATCGTTACGGTAAAATGAAATCTGTTGCGTATTCTGCAAGCCATGAAGAAGGAGACATCCGAAACGAATTTATTTTAGGCCAAGGGATTATGAAAGTAATTCGTTGGGATTTTGATTCGGATACTTACCAGTCTTATACAAACTTAGTAGAAGACACTTTTGAAGTGAATTTTATCAAGTACCTTACGGAATCAGAACAAATTAAAGCGATTGTGGGAATGGAAGTTTTTCCTTTTGATTTCCCTGGAAACGATTTTTCCGCAAAAGGTTTGTTCTTTGAAGCATTACCTGATGCTCCCGAAGAAAGTTTTAAATTTCTAATAACTAAAATCCAACCCTTAGTAAAAACAGAAGCTTTTTGGTCACTCAACATCGATGAAATGTTGAATTCCCTCCAAACAGAAATTGGTTCCGAGTTGGAAGTTTTAAGCAAAGAAGCACCTGAATTTTTATGTGATTGTTCCAGACATAAAGTGGCAGATATCATTGCTTCCCTTGGTAAACAAGAAGCAGATTCTATCATTGATGAATTTGGAAAAATTGAAATTACTTGTGAGTTTTGTAGAACTGCCTACCAATTTGATTCGTTTGATGTGGAGAAATTTTTTAATCAATGAAGGCCAGTTTTCTTTCTCTTAGAGAAACGGAACTAAATCCAGTATTTCTAAGTTTGGACCAATTGGTGGATCAATTTTTAAAGAAAAACAAATACCCTGTTATATTGATTTCCGGAGCAATGGGAGCGGGCAAAACCACGTTTATTCGTGAATGGTATAGTCGGTTTGACACAATTAGTTCTATTAATTCACCTACCTTTGCCTTATATAATATTTATGATTCGCCTAACTTTCGCTTGTATCATTTTGACTTATACAGAATCAAAGTTTTGGAAGAGTTAGAAGAACTTGGATTTGAAGAAATATGGGGAAAAGAAGGTGTCTCTGCCATCGAATGGTGGCAAATAGCGGAACCTTATTTACCAAAAGAAAATCGCATCTATTTGTCGATTGATTCGGATTCTATAAAAGTTCGTTCCTATACTTTGGAATGGTCGGAAAAGGAAATCCAATGAACGTGCTCTACTTTGACACAACCCAAGACTGGATCCAAGTCCTTGTTGCCAAAGAATCGGAAAACACAGACCTGGAAATACTTTCCGAACAAACAGAAACCACACCAAAAGAATCCTCTTATAAACTGGTTGAATACATTCGTTTGGGTTTGGAAAAGGCCAAAATCAAAAAACCAGATCTCATTATCGTTGCCAATGGGCCAGGATCTTTTACGGGGATTCGCATAACAGTAACTACAGCAAGAGATCTTTCACAGTTATGGAAAATTCCTGTTTTCGGTGTCGATAGTCTAGAAGTATATTTAACTGGGATCATGGGAGAGGAAGTTACTAAAGAAACTTCCCTAATTTGCCTGGATGGAAAACAGGGAAAATACTATTCAAAGTATAAATCCCATAACGGTTTTTCTGAATCTTATGACATCACCCCTGAAAGTATTGAATCAAAAATCAAAAACTCAGAATGGACACCTAACAATTGGTACTATACTGGTAATTTACCAAAGTTTTATCCCCCTACTGCAACAAAAATTGAGGCGACAAACTTAAATCTTTCGTCTATACTACAGTATAGTTTGAAAGAGTATTTCAAAACAGAACCAAATAAAAACGACTATTTATCTCTCCTGCCAAATTACATTCGCGGGACCTACGTCGATCAGAAATGAATTTATGGATACCTATAAAATACAAAGAAAAATCATAGAATTTCTAGATCAAAAGTCTGGAAAGGACATCACAAGACAAGAGATCAAAAAAAAATTTACCGAATCAAGTGAATTCAAAAGACCCGATCCGAAAACGAAGAAAGTAAAATCCTTCAAACGCAAAGAGAAAGTTCCTAGAAAAGAAATCGAATTTTTAATCGATCAACTTCTCAATTTGTTAGAAGCAGAAGGATTACTAATTCCAAATAAAAAATACCTAACAGTGGCAAGCCCTTTTCGCCTAACTGGAAGAATTTCCATTTCTCGAAGGGGTGATGGTTTTATTTCCCTTCCTTCCAAAAATGAAATTTTCATTCCAGGACCAATGACCAATTCCGCCATTACTGGGGACAAGGTAGAAGTCATTCCCTTGGGAGTTGGTAAAAAAGACAGGTTAGAAGCAGAAGTCACAAATATCATCAAACGTGGCCGTGTTCTTTACCGAATGCGAGTCAGAGAAAAAACAAACAAATTTGTTTTTGGAAATTTTCTCGATATGCTTGGGGAAGGCAAAGAAGGAGTCCTTCATGTTAAGTCCATTTTGAAAGATACTTTTGATTCAATTCAAGTGAACGATATTTTAATCGTAAAATTTAAAGAAGGTGCCATTCCTCAGGAAAATCTTTACGATGTCAGTTTTATTCGTTTTGAATCGGACACAAAAGAAGACGGCGACTTACAACGGATTTTAATGAAATACAATTATGATCCGGTGCACCCAGACTTCATTCCTTTAGAATTTCCTGAAGAAGTATCAGAAAAAACAGTTTCTGATTGGAATAGCCGAACCGACTTACGAGACTTATTTGCTGTCACTATTGATGGTATTACAGCAAAAGATTTTGATGATGCTATCAGTTTTGTCGACGAAGGAAACAGGCTTCGTGTTTGGATTCATATTGCTGACGTTTCCTATTATGTAGAAAAAGATTCACCTCTCGATAAGGAAGCTTATGAAAGAGCCACTTCTGTTTATTTAGCAAACCGTGTGGTTCCTATGTTGCCACCGATTTTATCGGAAGACCTTTGCAGTTTGGTAGCCAACACCAATCGACTTGCTTTTACCGTTGAAATGGAAGCAAGTAAAACTGGGGAAATTTACAACGCAAAGTTTTATAAATCTGTCATCAAAGTAAATACAAGGTACACTTATGAAATGGCAGAAGAAGAAATCAAAGCTAAAGATCCAAAAAATTGGATGTACCAAGTTTCCCAATTCACAGAAGCTCTTCGCAAACGCAGAATGGAAGCCGGTAGAATTGATTTAAACTTACGGGAAACCACTATCACATGGAACGAAAGAAAAGAACCTATTGGGATTGAAAATCGCGAACGCCTAACAAGCCATATATTAATTGAAGAGTTGATGTTGTCTGCTAACTTGAAAGTAGATGAATTTTTAAGAAAAAGAAAAGCTCCTTCCTTACATCGTATCCACGAAGCTATGGATGAAGAAAAACTAGAAACCCTAAACCATTTTCTTCAATTGAATGGATATAACATCCAAATCAAAGATACAAGTTACGCAGAAATCATGAAAGCGGTGAAAGAAATTGAAGATGGTTCTGTTGGAAAAATTTTCAATTATCTACTGTTACGAAGTTTTATGCAGGCGTATTATGGTGCAGACCCGCTTGGGCATTGGGGACTTGGCTTCAAGGACTATTGCCATTTCACTTCACCAATCAGGCGTTATCCTGATTTGATTGTACATCGTGTTTTACAAGCCACACTTCTTGAAACCGAAAGAACTTATTCTGAAAATGAAATTGCCGTGATGGGACTTCATTGTTCGGAAGAAGAAAGAAGGGCTGCCGATGCGGAACGAGACATTGTTAAAATCAAATCCTTTCGATATTTGGAATCTACAGGAATAAAAGAGTTTAAAGGTTTTATCGTTGGGATCAGACCTTCTCAAATTTTTGTAGAATTGGATATTTCTAATTTGGAAGGTGTTTTAGACAAATCGGAATTCACCGACGAATTTGAAGTAGTCATTAAAAATGATTTTTCTTTTTATTCCAAAAAATATTCCAAAATATTTTTTATCGGTGATCCAGTGACAGTGAGCCTTGATCGCATTGATTTTGAAGAGATCAAAGTGTTTTTGAAATTAAAAGATTTCAAAAAAGGCGAAACCCCACTGAAAAAGAAATAACGACAATCCTCGAATCTATTTTATAAAGATAGATTCGGGATTTCTTCTCTTTTCCAAACCTTTCTAAAAAACTTTCGATCATTTACCTGAATGGACATAAACTTTTGAATGATAGCCTCTTCGCTGATCTGATATGTCTTCATCAAATCTCTATCCAATGCTAATTGTGAATGTGCCACCCATTTCACAAGGGAACGTTTAGTTCTTTCTGACTCTGGGAGAAGTTCATTTACACTGGAGAAAAATTGTTCATGACTTAAGAAAAGACCATTGGAAATTTCCGGCATGGGTGCAGCACCATGATCTGCCGTTACCACCATTATAAAGTTATCACCATAATTAGTTTTTAAATATTCGAATATAGTTTGAATTTCTTTATCCGTAGCTTTTAACACTTGTTCTGCTTCTTTGGATTCCCATCCATACAAATGTCCTACGGCATCCGTAGCCTTTAAAGTTACATAGGCAAGATCAGTGATACCATCTTTGTCTTTTTTTGTATTGAGAATGGTTTCTGTAATGGTATCTCGAAAGAGAGCTCCATCCATTTTAGTTTGAAATTCTGATCCTTGGAAGTGGTGGATTTTTGCAATTAAGTCAATTGGATCTTTCGCATCAAAATGAGTAGAAATCTCTTTTTTATGATTCAAATAGAATTGGTACAAGTTATACTTTTGTACTGATTTAGGAACAAGAAAGGCATCGTTATACGTCGTCCATGATAAATTTTTCACATCTTGCCAATAAACAAAGTCGTTATCGGGAAGTTCTGTTACCGAATCTTTCGAAATGGGGGAAAATAGTTTTCCATGTCCTGCCATACCCACTGCTGCCCTTGCCGCATAACATTGGCTTACGATGACAGGTTCATTATTCTTTGAAAGATCCCATTCATCAGCAAAACTCGGCACTTGCATTTCGCTCAAATCCCAGTCTTTGTTTTTTCCTTGGTAAACGGGTCTATGGAGAACCTTTCCATCTGCATATGTATAAATCTCATTCGAGAAAATCCTTGAGTCTTTAGGAAAGGCTCCGGTTCCAATCGCCATATGACCTACAGCTGTATGTGATTCCAAATGTGCCACTTTTGCCTTTTTAAAGTAAGCAGAGTTGTTTTTTAAATCTTCAAGAAACGGATAAGCACCTTTATGTGCTTTATAAAGTTGTCTTCCACCTTGATCAACAACAATGGTAACAATGATTTCGGGTTTTACCTTCTCGTTTTGGAATATTTTTTCCAAATAGGATACATCGATTGTATTCTTAAATGGAAAATCTAAAATTTTTCCATAGATAGAGGGAATATGTTGTTGGCTGATTTCATCTGAGTAATGGCCATTTCTGATCCACTTCGGTCCATAAATCCAAATGGGAATTTCTGTATCATAGGAATATTGAGTATAATGTGATGTGTAGTTTACTTCTTTCGAAAAATGTTCGTCTTCGGAATCCAATTGCCATTGGTTCTTTAACTCATCCCAAGATAGATCATGGTCTTCTAAAATATTTTTTATTTCTTCTTTGGAATAATGGGAAAGAGTGATTGCGTCCCTTGCCTCTCTATCAAAAATATTGAAGGGAAATGGCGCTAAGATTAAATCTGTATCCGGCTGCATCGAAAGAAAGGCAGCACGTTTGTAATCCTTTTCCCAACCACAATTAAAGAGTGCCAAAAACATACCGACTATGACTATTATATTTCGTTTTATATATTTTTGGTGTATCACTGTTCCCTTCCTATCTTGTTACACTCTTCCCGATGTTTACTTTACTAGGCAAGTGAGAATTAAAGTGGTTGGGGATCTCATGTGCCATAACTCACAAATCTCCTCTTATTATCTTTCAAAGACTAAAGAATATGATTCTAGCAGCAGTTTCGAATTTGTTTCAAATTCATTACAGGATGCTGATTTAACCTTAGGAAATTTAGAAACAACCATCGCAAATGACCCAAGTGAATTTACTGGATACCCTCGATTTGGATCTCCTATCGGCTATTTAATAGGAATCAAAAATGCAGGTTTTGATATTCTATCAACAGCAAACAATCATTCTGCGGATAAGGGAGCTTTCGGAATTGATTATACGATCGATTCGGTAAATCAAATGGGAATGGTTCCTATTGGAACTTTCAAATCAAATTCGGATTATCTAAATCGAAAAGATTTTTTTATCGAAGTGAATGGGATCAAAATTGCGATTTATAATTATACATATTCCACAAATGGAATTCCTGTCAAAAATGATCGAATCGTTAGACTTTTGAGTGAAAAACAAATTCAAGATGATGTTAGTTTTGCCAAAGAAAATGGAATCCACTTTGTAATCCTTTGGTATCATTATGGAACTGAGTATGAAGAGAAACCAGACAAGTCACAGACCAAATGGGTTCAGATAGGTTTCGATGCTGGGGCCGATATCATCATTGGAGGGCATCCTCATGTAGTGCAAAGAATCGATCACTTCCAGGAAGAAAAAAATGGAGAGGACAGACTTGTGGCCTATTCCCTTGGCAATTTTTTGTCGGCGCAAAATAGAGAAAACACTGATGGTGGGATTATTTTATCTTTTTCATTAGAGATAAACTCACAGAAAGAAAAACAGATTAAAAATGTAAGTACGGAATCTGTTTGGGTTTACCCACATGGATATAAAATCATTCCCATTCTGAAATATGCAAAAAAGGAAATTCCAATTAAACTTCCTAAACATTCAGAAAAAAGAATGTTTGCTTATGAAGCACACCTTAAAAAAATTCCTGGTCTTAATTTTTGATTTAACTTGAAACTTCTTCCGAAATAAGATCATAACCCTTACCTTCGCGTATTAATTCTATCGAATCATCATTGATTTGCACAATAGTCGATAGTTCTGTTTTGACAATCCCACCATCGACAATTCCTTCCACTTGGTTTCCGTAAATGGATTCTAAATCGTCTATATCAATAATGAACTCATCATCACAAAAAGCCGAAGTCGATGTGAGAGGGGAATCATGGATTTTTAAGAGTTCACTTAAGTAAATATGATCTGGAATGCGGATACCAATTTGTTTGTCCTTATGATGAACTACCGAAGGTTTTGGTAAGTTTTTATTTGCTTTTAAAACAAAGGTAAAGGGACCAGGTGTCACTCGTTTCATCAAACGATAAGCAGAATTAGGCAAATACTCAATGAAATTTGATGCCATGGAAATGTCTTTACACATCAGAGAAAGCGGTTTGTCTTTGGGAAGTTTACGAATATCGTATATTTTCTCAACACCCAGTTTTGAGTGTGCGTCTGCTATGATCGCATAAACAGTGTCAGTTGGAAATATATAAACAGCTCCATCCTTCAGTCTCTCCGAAATTTGTTTGAGTTTTCGGATTTCCGGATTTTCTGGATGGAGGTATAGGATCATTTGGTTTCACACAGCATCAATTATTGTGCTGTGAGTCCCCCATCAAGAACAAGACACTGACCCGTCATATACGAAGAAGAGTCAGAGGCTAAATAAATGGCCGCTCCCAGGAGTTCTTCAGGTTTTCCAAGACGCCCCATAGGAATACCAGCAAGCACTTGTTTCATGATGAATTCTTTGTCTTTGATCATATCTGTCATTTCGGTATCAATAAGCCCCGGACAAATGACATTCACACGATAACCATTATTACACCATTCAATCGCAAGGGCTTTAGATAAAGTAATGACTGCTCCCTTTGTCCCAGAATATACAGAAGCCAATTTACTTCCCACCATTCCAAGAACCGAAGCCACATTAATGATGTTTCCACCTTCTTTTTTATGATGTTTGTAATAGGCTTGGCAATTGCGAAACACACCTACATAGTTTGTTTGAACTATATTTTGTAATTCTTCTTCTTTAAATCCAGAAGCGGGAGTATTCGTTGCAATACCGGCGTTGTTAATGAGTGTATCGAGTCTTCCATGTTTTGCTTTGATTTGACCGATGATTTCAAATGCTGCACCTTCACTGCGTACATCAAGGACCACTCCGTTGATTCCTTCTTTTGCCATCCACTCAATGGATTCTGGTCTAGAACCTGCTCCATAGACAATGGCACCTGCGTCTCGAAAACCGAGAGCTAATGTCTTTCCGATGCCTCGGCTGGCACCGGTGATCAAAATCGATTTTCCTTTTACATCAAATAAACTCATTTTACCTCATGATTGGAAGGATAACAATCGCTAGCTTGAGGTTTTGTGTCTTCCAAAAGTTTTTTATAATCTAAAGTATTATCATCCCGAACCAAATCTCTTCTTATGTAGTGTGTTCCTTTTTCATAATAATCCGCAACGGGATTACAATCTTGGATGTCTTCCGAAAAACCTCGTTTGCATCCAAAAATAAAAACAATCGCCCATAAAAAAATAGCCAAAAGTCGAGGACTCATCATTATGAAATGAAACAATATCCCGTAAGGAATAGCAAGAATTTGTTTATACTCAAATCGACATCACCAAGACGAATCCAAATACTCACCGATCTTGGATTTTTATTCCTGGTGGAACCAGCAAACATTGATGAGTCTCAAAAATATAAGGAACCAAGTCTCGAATATTTAGAACGAATGGTTCACTCGAAATTAGGTAACGATGGGAACCCAAACCATCTTTATTTGGCTGCTGATACCATTGTTGTATTTCAAAATGAAATTTTACACAAACCAGTCGACCTGGAAGATTCCGTTCGAATCCTCAAAACACTCTCGGGAAAAAAACATTCTGTATTTTCGGGGGGTGGTTTGCAGACCGGATCTACGGTTGATTTTTTCTACGAGGAAACAATCATCGAATTTAAAAATTGGAGCGAAGTGGAAATACGTGATTATATTTTGCGATGCCAACCTTTTGATAAAGCAGGCTCTTATGGAATTCAAGATGAAAATGGACCCGTAGCCGCAAGGTTTGGATCGTATACGAATGTGATGGGATTTCCCCTCCGAAGTTTTTTAGCTCGTTCTTCGGTGTGGTTGCCTTTTTGGGAAAAGTCTTTTACGCGTAAAGATTGACCAAATTTCCAGGTTTGTAAGCTGCTTTTGCCTCTGGACTTGTTTGGACTTCCGCTGCTTTTTTTTCTGTTTCCCCCGAAACATACTTTGGCTGGTAAGAGCGAGATTGAATTGCTTCTACCTGCTCCACAGCTTGGGTGTTGTATGTGGGAGACACATACATATATGGTTCGCCTAGTCCTGAAACTCTTGCCACATTACTTGAGATTTCCATACTATGAATATCGCCTCGATCCTATCGAAAGATTAGACCGGATTCACAAAAATGGAAACAAAAAAATCGCAAGCTAGAGAATTTAGCTCTCTTTTCCAACTCTTCAAAACCCAAACAAGTAACCTGCCCCAATTTTTTGCCTACACAGGCGAAGATTCCTATGAATTTGAACTCATCATCGATCATTACAAAGAGGCCCTTTCGAAATCTTCGGGCCCTTACGAAATCATTCTCATCGTATCTGAATCAGGAGAACAGGCAAAACTTTTTGCGGAGCTCTTCACTCCTGATATGTTTTACCCAAGAAAACTCATCATTGTCAAACAAGCTGCCGCACTTTTTAAACCCATACTGGATACAAAGTCGACACAAGAATGGAAAGATTTTGCTTCTGGATTTCGTAAAAACATAACCTCTGTATCCGATGAAATTTTTCTCATTGTCCATTATGATGGAAAAGATATCCCCCAAGGTTTGGTTCAACTTTTTCAAGGAACCTTAAACTATTACAAAACAAAATTTTTATATCCAAGTGATTACCCAAAAGTATTCAAAGAGGTCTGTGACCAGGAACAAGTACATTTTGAACCAAATGCTGCCGATGAATTCATCCATCGAATTCCCGCAAACGTAGGTGCTTATCTCAAAAGTGTAAAAAAACTCAAACAATACTTACATCGTTCCAAATTTACCATCGATGATGTGAATTCCGTTTTATTTAGTCAAAATGAACTGAATACCAATTTGCTCGTAGAAACATTGATTCAAAAACGTAAGGTTGATTTTTTTAAAGAATTCACTAAGTTTGGTGACCAAAACTCTGAAATTCTTAGTTTCCTTACAAGGCTCAGTTACAAACTAGATGAAATTCGCAAAATCAAAGTCATACGGACAAGACACAACGGTGAAGTTCCTATCCCCATTATGGATGAACTTTTAAAAACAGGAAGTTATTCCGATGCGAGAAAAAACTTTGTAAGAAGGCAATTGGTTTCTGATTCCGCTTTGTTTACTGATAAAACTTTAGATTTATTTTATGACCAAGTGATTGAAATGAATATCAAATTCAAATCAGGACTTCGTGACGAAGAAGGAAGGAACTACTTTTTACAAAAAATTATGCATCTTTTTTCCTTACTTCAAGAAAGATCTTCCAAATGATATTCATGTAATTTTCGATACAAATTCCTTTCAGAGATTCCCAGGAGTTTGGCCGCTTTTTCTCGATTTCCTTTTGTATAAATCAAATTGGCTTTGATGATTTCCTTTTCATAACTTTCCAAACTAATTCCAGGTTTCACTTCAAATTCTGTGAGTTGGTTTTCAAAAAAATGAGATGGGATCTGCTTCCAATGTAATTGTTTGCCGGATGAAAAACCAACCAGTGCAAAAATCATATCACGTAATTCAGAAAAATTTGTGGTGAATGTTTTGTTTTTAAAAAAAACAAAAAACTCTTCTTCCATGCCGGAAATTTTTTTACCAAGTTCCGTATTTGCCTCTTCTAAAAACTGAGAAACAAATAAGGGTAATTCAGAAATCCGTTTTTTTAAATTCGGAAGTTCAAACCGAAAAGATTTTAACTGGTCATAAAAATCGGAATACACATTTTTTTGAGTTAGAATTTCAAGTTCTTCTGAATGAATTTCCCAATACAAATATACTTTTGATTTTTCTTCGTATTTTTCTGACTTCCACCATTGTTGTAATAACAATACTTCTTCTGGTTTTGCCTTTGTGATGCGATCCATCAGAATGGTCACCATCTGTCTGGATGATTTTATTTTTTCTAAGGATTCCGCAAAGGCAAAGGGATATGAAAAATCAAAACTTATTACATTACTGGAAGATATATTTCTTTGTTCTAAACTTCTTTGGATCCAAAAACTTTTCCCCACACCCTTTTCTCCAATGATTAACATCGGTAAATTGGAATTTGAAGTTTCTATCCACTGGTTGCGAATCTTTTGGATATCGGATCCGCTAGAAATCCATTCTGAAGTTTGTTTACTTCTTTTTGATGACACTCACTGTCCCTTGCAAGTAACCGTTAAATTCTCTAATTTTGTTTGTATCCAAAAACTTTTTTGCCTGCGAAGGTTTCACCATCAATGTCTTTGGATAGGTAGTATTTATTTTTAACAAATTGGTTTCCGCAGGAGCATTTTTCACTCCCCATGTGGATAAAGGATCCAAAACAAAAGTTGTTTGGATTAAATACTCTTTTCCTTTTGTTACCACCACATCATAAGGCAACTGAATCCAAATGGCTTCTCCTTTTGATTCAACAAGAACCGTCTGGAATCTATCCTTTTCTGTTTGGTCTGTATTGGATTCTGTTCGTAAAATATATTCTAAATCGGTTTTAATTTCTTCTTTTTCCAAAACTCGTTTGTCGGAAATTTTTTCATACGCCAGATAAAGATTGTAAGGTGTGACTACATCGACTGCCGCACGAACGAGTGATGCATCATATTTTTTGATTTGGTTTTGATTCCAATTAAAAGGCATGGGTAATTCTTCAATCGACGAATACACATTGAATTGATTTAAATAAAGATATTCATATCCATCGGAAGTTCCAATTTTTTGGTATTCAGTGATGCCAACAACACGACTGTTACTTGCTTTGCCAATTCTTTGTAATTCTCGAATTGTACTTAGTTCCGAATGGTTTGGCACAAGAATTACTGGTTCCATTTCCATATGTCGTAAATCATTCAATGCCATGATGATCGATCCGGACTTGTCCTTCACTGCAGAAGAAAGAAGCAAAAACAGTTTTCTTGATTCTTTTTTTCCCGTTGAAATTTTCGACTTTAAGCCCTGTAAGGCGGATACAATGGACTCAGCTTGGTTGTTTCCTTGCCAACCTGTTTCTTCCATCAATTTTTTGATTTCAATGTGTTCCTTTGTCGGTGGGATGGTGACTATTTTATCTTTTTTTACGAGTGTCACACCTAAAAACAATCCGTCCTGATCATACAAAGAAGACAAACTCTTTAAAACATCTTTTTTGTAATAAGCATAAGAAGAATGAATGTCTATAAATAGATTGATTTCATAATTGGGAGCAATTTTGTTTTTCTTTTCATAAAACCGAGGTGGCAGAAATCGAAAACTTTTTTCATTATGTTTTTCATACGCTAAAACAAAGTTGGAAATGAGTTTGGATTGGATGGTTTGTCTAGTTTGGTTTTTACAGTTAAAAATAACCGTTTTGACAAGGATAGGATTTCCAAAATCAACCTGATCTTGGACAACAAAATGAGAATCCCACTCCGTACAATAAGAGAAAAAATCCTGATCTTTTAGTTCACTTTCTTCGTTCCAATCCGACTCATTCAAATAATTTTCTACAAGTTTAGGATCTGTTACTTCGGTAAAAAAATTTCGTTTTAAGTAGTGTCTGGAAAGACGGGACAACTCAAATCCAGCCTCACGTCTTGTGCCAAGAACCTGTGGCACTTCGCCAGAAATGTAAGCAGGCAGTATAGAAATTTCTTTCCCGATCACAAATTCGGGAAAGAACGTAATAAAAATCAAAAGCAATATTTGGGTAATGCGGTAAGGTCGGCGAGACATAAAATTAGAATTGGTCTATTCAGGGAAAATGTAAATCTTTATCCTACAAGCATCATTCGTTTTCTTTGAGAAAAGATTGACAAGGGTTTTTTATAGGATCAAATTCTTCGGAAAAGGAGTAGATTCTTTATGAAGAAATCACTTATCGTATGTGCCTCTCTAATCGCATTTGTTGTATCTTGCGGATCCAATGATGGAGGCAGAAGAGACGCTACGACCGTAGGTAAAAATGGTTGGATTTTTGAAGGTTGGGCATGTGCGCCTGACGCGGCAGCTGCTAAACGTGGTGAAAGCCCTGCTGAGTATTGCAAAGGGAAAGAAAAAGAATTCGATTATCTTTACATGAAATTTTCTGCACGTGCTTCTGACAAGGCTATCAAAGCAAACTCAGTTGCCATGAAACAATCCACTTGCCGTGAAGCAGCTCGTCTTCAAGTTGCTGGTGATGGTCTGAAAAAAATCTTAGGTGAATACTTAGAACAAGCTTCCGGTGTATCTGATGGTCAATCTACAGGTTCCGTAATTGTTTCTGAATCTAAAGGTACTATCAAAGGTGTGGGAGTTTACGACTGCTGCTCTCTTAACAACGAAACAGGAATTTGCGCAAATGTTGGCGAACCTGAAACTTGGGAAGAATGTCAGTGTGTTGGATACTTGCGCTATATGGGCGGACAAAAAGCACTTGAAGCTAAGGCAACTGCAGCTCAGTAATCTGACACTGTTTAGCATTCAACTTCAAAGAAGAGCCTCCTAATTTGGGAGGCTTTTTTTTGCCTAAGTCAAAGTTTACTTTTTAAGTTTTGGATCAAAGTAATGTTTATGAATAAAATCTTGGACCACTTTATGTTGTAATGCAGTTAGAGGTTGAAAAATTACCGAAGTAGTTTTTCCAGCCGTACGATGTACTGTACCAATGATCTCTAATGGTTGTTGATTTAGGGAAAATTGAATTCTAACTTGGTCACCTTCGTAGAAAATGGCAGTTGTTTGAAAAGCAAGTCCCCCTGTTCCTAAATCAGAGAGGTGACCTGTTACTGGTGTATTTTTAGATTTTACGAGTTCAACAGTGCAAGGTACATCCAACTTCACACGAGCATCTTTTCGTTTTTGTTTTGCTCCACCATACTTACTATAACTATCTGAAAATATTGACTGCTTTGAATCGGCCATTTTAACTTCCTTTATACGAGACTAACAAACGTTTCACAGTTGATATTCTCGTTTTTTATTTCGCTTGTTTCCAAAAATTTAGAATCCATTTCTACAGATTCTAATCTATTTATAAATTGATTTACGTTTGTGATTGTCAAAAGTTCTCTTTTTGTTTTCTCAGGGAATCCTGTATTCTCTATATATCTTATAAAATGCTTTCGAAAAAGTATTAATCCATAATCATCTTCAGAAGGATAAAAATTTAACATTAAGTTTAAATGTTCTAAAATAACTTCCTTAATTTCTAACCAACTAACCTTTTCCTTAGGTTTCTCTGAAAAAATCCAAGGATTTCCGATGGCCTTGCGACCAATAAGAACAAGATCCACGCCATATTTTTTTTTCTTATTGAGTGCCTCAGAAAAACTGGCCACATCGCCATTTCCAAAAATAGGCACCTTTGCTTTGGATTTGATCTCACCAATCGCATTCCAATCGGCAACACCAGTATAAGCCATTGCCTTTGTCCTTCCGTGAACGGAAATGGCCGATACACCCGAACCTTCTAATACTTTGACTGTTTCTAAATAATTTAAGGAATTGGAATCCCAACCAAGCCGAATCTTTGCAGTGACAGGAAGGTTTGTTTTTTTGCGAATCCCTTCAATCATTGCACCCGCCAAACGAACATTGCGTAATAGCCCAGCTCCTGATCCGTGGTGGGAGACTTTGGCAACAGAACATCCCATATTCAAGTCTATGACATCCGGTTTTTTAGAGGCTGCTATTTCCGAAGCATTGATTACAGTTTCTAAATCTGATCCGAAAATTTGAAAAAAAATCGGCCTTTCTGTTTCTAAGTAACGAAACATATCCAACGACTTTGTATTCCCCATTAACAATTGTTCTGTGGACACAAACTCAGTATATGCAAAAGCAGAACCATATCGTCTTGTAATTTGCCTGTAGGGACTATCGGAAATACCAGCCATCGGCGAAAGAACAACATCTCCTTTGATTGTCACTCCCCCGATGGTAATCATAATTCCTCTTTATTCTGGTTCGGACTCTGAATCTCTAACGACTGCAAAGTCTTTTACAAAGTCTTCATCTTTGGTATTCACTACTTTGACACCCATGGCAGAGCGACCCACCATCGAAATCGTTTTTACTTCGACTCGGATGGTCATACCTGATTGTGTAATGACAAGAAGTTCATCCTCTTCTCTTACCGAAGAGATTCCCACGGCACGACCATTCTTTTCACCAATTTTTAAATAGGTCATTCCTTTCCCACCACGACCTTTGGTAGAAAATTCTTCGAAATCAGTGCGTTTACCAAATCCGTTTTCGGAAACACAGAATAAATTGGTTCCTGGTTCTACTTTGGTAATTCCTGCAATCGCATCATCATCTTCCAACTTCATCGCTGTGACACCAGAAGCGGTTCGACCTTGTGACCGAAGTTCGTTCAAATTCATTCGGATTGCGAGTCCATTTTTACTTCCAATGAACACATCATAGTTATTTGGGTTAGCAATCACATCAATGAGCTCATCTCCTTCACGAAGACCGATGGCAATGATACCGGATTTTTTGGTGTTAGTGAATTCATCCAATTGGATCTTTTTCACAAACCCATCTCTTGTTACCATAAGCAAATAGGATTCGTCAAAATTTCTGAAAGTGAATAACGAAGTAATGATCTCATCATCATTTAAGTTGATCACGGCTTTTAATGATTTTCCTCTTGCTTCCTTCGAACCGATAGGTAGTTCATAAACTTTCATAAGGAAGGCTCTACCTTTATTGGAAAAGAGCATTAAGTTATCGTGAGTCATGGCACTACTTAGTTTTTTAACAAAGTCTTCTCTTTTTGTCGAGATTCCTTGGACTCCTTTTCCGCCTCGTTTTTGGCGACGGAATGTATCCATAGGAAGACGTTTGATAAACATATCTTCTGATAACTGAACCACTACTTCTTCATCTGCAATCAAATCTTCCGCGTTAAAGGTTGATGATTCCAGAGATTCCAAACTAATCTCTGTGGAACGATTATTTCCAAAAGATTGAGACACTTTTCCAAGTTCGTCACAAATGATGGATTTCACTCGTTCTGGTTTGGCAAGAATGTCTTCTAGGTCAGCAATAAGAAGGCGAACTTGTTCCAACTCTTCAATGATTTTTTGTACTTCCAATGAAGTGAGTCGTTGCAATCGCATTTCCAGAATCGCATCCGCTTGGATTTCAGAAAGTGAAAACGTTGCCATGAGGGAACTTTGTGCTTCTTTTACATCTTTAGAGGCACGTATGATACGTATCACTTCATCGATATTATCAAGAGCAATGCGTAATCCTTCTAAAATGTGTGCTCTTTTTTGTGCTTTATCTAAATCAAATTCAGTACGTTTGACAACGACTTCATTTCTATGATCTGCATAGGATTTTAGAATTTCTTTTAGTGAAAAGATTTTTGGGCGATTGTTTAAAATCGCAAGCATTGTGATTCCATAACTCACTTGTAGTTGTGTGAGTTTGAAAAGTTGGTTTAGAATGACCTGTGCATTGGCATCTTTTTTAACATGAATCTCAACTCGAATTCCCTTTCTATCGGAAAGATCTAAAATTTCAGAGATACCTTCTATGATCTTCTCATTCACAAGTTCCCCGATTTTTTCGAGTAAGTTCTTTTTGTTTACTTGGTATGGAATTTCATTAATGACAATAATCTCTCGACCTTTGTTGTTTTCGATTATATCAACTTTGGATCGAATGCGAATGGAACCTTTCCCAGTAGCATAGGCTTGGTATAAACCTTCCCCACCAATGATGGTTCCTCCAGTTGGGAAATCAGGTCCTGGAAGAATTTTCATTAGTTCCGGCAGTGTGATGTCTGGGTTTTGAATGAGAGCAATGACAGCATTTACCGATTCTTTTAAGTTATGCGGTGGAATGTTCGTAGCCATACCCACAGCAATCCCTGTTGAACCGTTTACTAAAATATTTGGAAAATTTGCTGGTAAAACATCCGGCTGTTGTCTCGTATCATCAAAGTTTGGTGAAAAACTGACTGTATTTTTTTCGATGTCTTTAAGAAGTTCTTCCGCAAGTTTCGTAAGTTTAGCTTCTGTATAACGATAAGCCGCAGCATTATCACCGTCGACAGATCCAAAGTTTCCTTGCCCATCGATCAAAGTTTCTCGCATGGAAAAAGTTTGGGCCATACGAACCATCGTTTCATAAACTGCTGAGTCACCATGCGGGTGGTAGTTACCAATCACTTCCCCAACAATTTTCGCAGATTTTACATAAGGACGATCTGATCTCCAGGCTCTTTCATTCATCGCATGAAGAATACGTCTATGAACAGGTTTTAATCCATCTCTAACATCAGGAAGGGCTCGACCAACAATTACACTCATCGCATAATCAAGGTAAGCTTCCTTCATTTGGTCTTCAATTTCCACCGGAATGACCCGCACACCGGCTTTCAGTGCACCGGCTACGTCTGGTCTACCGGAAAGATTCAGTGCTAGGGTTTTGTTTGATTCGTTTTCTTGGCCGTTTTGTTCGGTCATTTTTTTATCCTAATTCCGATTAAAGATCTAAATTTGCAACTTTGTAAGAATTCGCTTCGATGAAACGACGACGTGGAGATACTTCATCACCCATTAGGATATTGAATGTATCTTCTGCTTCTACAAAATCTTGTAACTTTACTTGTAACATAACACGTTCTTTTGGATCCATAGTTGTATCCCAAAGTTGTTCTGGATTCATCTCTCCAAGTCCTTTGTACCTTTGGATCACAACTTTGTCATTGGGCCTTGATTTAAGAATTTCTTCCTTTTCCCTGTCAGAGTAAACATAGACAGCTTCTCTTCCAAACTTCAAAAGATACAATGGAGGTTGTGCCACAAACAAAGATCCTTGTTCAATGATTGGTTTCATATAACGGAAGAAAAAAGTTAAAAGAAGTGTTCGGATATGAGATCCATCCACGTCCGCATCTGTCATAATGATGATTTTTTTATAACGAAGTTTTTCTACATTGAATTCATCATCACCAATTCCTGTTCCCATAACTGTGATTAATGTGCGAATTTCTTCGTTCGATAAAATTTTATCCAATCGTGCTTTTTCAACGTTTAGAATTTTACCTTTGAGTGGAAGGATGGCTTGGGTATTTCGATCTCGACCTTGTTTTGCTGATCCACCCGCCGAGTCTCCCTCGACAAGATACAATTCACAATGTTCTGGATCTTTTTCAGAACAGTCGGCTAGTTTTCCAGGAAGGCCACCACCTTCTAAAACAGTTTTACGTCTTGTTAAATCACGAGCACGTCTTGCAGCTTCTCTTGCTTTCGAAGCTAAAATACATTTTTCTAAAATCTTTTTGATGACAGCAGGGTTTTCTTCAAAGAATCGATTGAGACCCTCTCCTGTGATGGTTTGCATAAGTCCTTTGACTTCTGCATTCACCAACTTTTCTTTTGTTTGTGAGTTAAACTGTGGTTGTGGGATTTTGATGGAGATAACGGCACAAAGACCTTCTTTGATATCATCCCCTTGTAAACCATTGGGTTGTTTTTTGAAAAGGATTTGGTCTTTCTTTAAATGGTCATTTAATGTTCTTGTGAGAGCAGTTCTAAAACCTTCTAAGTGAGTTCCACCTAAGTTGTTATTAATCGCATTGGTAAAACAAAAAATATTTTCGCTATAGGTATCACAGTATTGGAGCGCAATCTCTGCCCAAACATTTTCTTTTTCACCCACAAAGTGCAGAACTTTGTGCAAAGGATGTTTTGTTTCCGTAATATATTCAACAAAGGAAACAATTCCTCCATCAAACTTAAATTCATGTTTTGCAACTTCTTCTTTTCTTTGGTCTTCAATTCGAATGAGAAGACCTTTGTTTAAAAAAGCGATTTCTCTAAATCGTGCCGAGAGGGTATCAAAAGAAAAATCAACAGTAGTAAAAATTGTATCATCAGCTTTAAAACGAACCACTGTTCCACGGTGTGTTGTATCACCGATGATTTTTACATCTTCAACAGGAACCCCTGCTTGGTATTTTTGGTAGTGTAGTTTTCCATCTTGGTGGACTTCTACTTCTAGATAAGTGGAAAGGGCGTTCACCACAGAAACCCCTACCCCGTGCAAACCACCAGATACTTTATAGGCATCGTTTTCAAACTTACCACCGGCGTGTAAGATCGTTAATACCACTTCAATTGTGGACTTACCTTTATCTGGGTGAATTCCAGTTGGAATCCCACGTCCATTATCCCGAACTTCTATGATATGGTCTGGTAAAATGCGGACATCAATTTCAGTACAATGGCCAGCCATTGCCTCGTCCACAGAGTTGTCCACAACCTCATAAACCATCTTATGTAGGCCGGACTCATCTTGGGTTCCGATATACATTCCGGGGCGTTTCCGGACCGCTTCTAGACCCTCTAGGATCTTGATTTTCGAGGCTGAATAGGCATTTTGATCGGTTTGGTTGGACATAAAATTATAAGATACCCTATAGGAAGTATCCTAGAAAGACCCTCGAAGGGCAAGTGAAATCGGGGTGATTTAAGTGACTTAAGACCTGGGATTTTGGAATTCGTTTCCAGTTTTAAATTGAATTTTTTCCAATAAAACTGGGTTCGTAATTGCATTTGCTTTTGTTAAAATTTCTGTTTTTTGGAACTCCAATTCTTGGGAAATCATGGAGTGTCGACAAACAACTGTGAGTTTTTTTCCTTCAATGGATTTCGGAAAACTTTGTTTCCCAAAATAATCCCCTACAATCTCGTTCCAACGAAGTCGTATAGTTTTCAGAATTTGGTCCCGAAAGACAGCTTCCCTATCCATACCCAGTTTTTCTAAACTTTGGAAAAGTTCTGAGAGTTCGACTTTTTTCATTTCTCTGAAAACACCTTTACTTTTCCGGCTTCCACTTGGTAAATTTCTTTATCAACTGTTAGGTTACCTACATATTCATGAATTCCTTCTAAATCAGTCGTGGTAAAAAATGCCTGTCCACATTCTGAAATCAAATTCACAAAGTATTCTCTTCTTTTGACATCCAGTTCCCGAATGATATCATCAATCAGTAGGACAGGAGCTTCTCCCGTTGTATCACGGATCATCTGGAAACAGGCGGTTTTCAAAGCAATCACCGCACTTCGTTTTTGGCCTTGGGATCCAAACCCACTCAAATCTTTATCATCAAATCCAATCGGAAGTGTGTCCCGATGATTCCCGCAACTCGTATAACCGATCGCTCTGTCCTTTCGCAGATTATCGGTTAGTTTTTGTCTATGTTCCTCTTTGGATGCGATATTGGGTTTGTAAGTTAAAAAGAAGGGATCTTTTCCAGAACTTAACTGTTGTAAATTTTTATGAAAGTAACCGGCTAAGGTTTCAATTGTCTTCATCCGAATTTCTCGAATTTCCGCATCATGTTGGATGATAGGTTCATCCCAAATTCCTATTTCCCGATCGGAAGAATTTTCTTTTTTCAAAGCCGCGTTTCTTTGTTTGATCAAACGATCATATTCAATGAGTTGTTTTAAATAATACCGATTAGTGGATGATATAAAGGCATCAAGAAAACGGCGACGTTCTACATTCCCATCTTCTATGATAAGGATATCAGGTGGACTCATCACAATCGAACGAAAGTATCCTACATAGTCAGAGATTTTTTTAAACTCCTCTCCGTTGACTTTCAGTTTCTTTCGTTTGGAATAGGAATGTTCAATTCCATATTCAAATAAATACTCATTATTTTCTGATTCAAACTCAGCACGAATGAATGTATCTTTTGTATCCCAACGAAGGAGTTGGTTTTGGTCTGATTCACGAAAACTTTTTAAATAGGAAAGAAGTGAAATCGATTCGAGAAGGTTTGTCTTACCTTCCCCATTGTTTCCAATAAAAAAGATAAGACGTGATTTGAATGTTAACTGAGTTTCTTCGTGGTTGCGAAAATTCTTTATGTAAATTTTCTTTAGAAACATTAAAGTTTCATTGGCATAATGACAGAAACAAAGTCGCTATCCGATGGATCCTTAAATAATACAGGAGCACTAGATGTTGTGAATTCTAGAATCACTTCTGGGTCATCCACAGCTTTTACCACATCACTCAAATAATCACCTTTGAACGCAATGGTGATTGCTTCCCCATTGTATTCAATTGGCATATTGTGATCAAACATCATGGTTCCAGGATTGGAAGAACTGATATTCACATTTCCTTTAGTAAATGCCAAACGAATTTGTTTCGAAGGTTCTTCTGCAGAAATCAAAGCTTGTTTCAAAAAAGTTAAGAAGTCAGCTTTTACCACACGAACTGATTCTGAAGTTTGTTTTGGAATCACTTGTTCGTAGTCAGGAAAATTTCCATCAATGAGTTTAAATAGAAGTTCTACGTTTCCAGAAGAAACATAAATTTGTTCTTCTACAAAACCAATCTTTGCAGTTTCTTTTCCTTCCATCATCTTAAGCATTTCTCGAACTGCTTTATGAGGAATGATCACACCATTTTTAAATGGAAACTGTTTTGGAAACTTACGAACAATTTTAGAAAGACGACGTCCATCCGTGCCAACAACAATTAAATCTGTGTTGTCTGGTTTTAAAAAGAGACCATTAAAAACAAAACGAGTTTCTTCAATCGCCATCGCATAAGAAGTTTTACGAAACATTTCACGAATCGTTTGGCAAGGAAATTCAACCACACTTGCCTCATCCACTTTTGGAATGGTTTTTATATCTTCTGAATCAATCCCATTCACTTTGAACTTTGTGTCCATCTTACCACTAGCATCAGTGATGGTTGTCTCTGAGTTTTCTGATTGGTCAGTGGTAGTGAGTAAACTTGTATCAAAGTTTAAATTTTTAAAAATACTCGATAACTGTTTTGCGGGAAGCGATGCCGTACCCTTTTCTCCAATGGTGGAAGGAACCGAAGTTTTAATTGCGATCTCAAGATCAGTCGCAGAAAGATACACTTCATTCTCACCAGTTTGGATTTTAAGATTGGAGAGAGCTGATTTAATTTCTCTAACAGAGATGACTCCATCCACTGAGTTGATTGCTTTTAGGAATTCTGTAGTATTGACAGTGAATTTCATTTTTCCTCTTCTTATTATTTATATTATATATCATTATATATATTATGTCGTTTCCGTTGGTTCTGTCAGTATGTCGATAAAGCCTGGAAACATCAATTTTTATTGAATTATGTCAGGTTTTTTCCTTTTTGCAACTGTCAATATTTATGTCACTTTGAACAGGACATGGAAAATTTAAGAGACAATAAGGACTGACTATGTCCTATCGACGGTTTATCGACAGGTAATGGTCGGATTAATCACAGGTTATTGGAAACTTATCTTGTGTTTGATGCTATGAAATAGGTCTTCCCACTGGGATTCTGTTTTCATTCTTTCTTTGAATTTATCAATGCCGTGGATGACGGTAGAATGAGTGGTCGAAAAAATTCTTCCAATTTGTGCCTTCGGAACATGGAGTACATCATGGAGGAGGAGCATACAAAGATGTCTGGGTGGGATAAAATCCGCTTTTCGACTCTTTCCAAGTAAATCTTTACGAGCGACATTGGTTCGTTCACAGACAAGATCAATGACCATGTCGGGACTGAACCCAATTCGCTTTTTATTCGTGAGAAAACGAGCTTCTGCAATCTCCTGAATTTTTTCTTCCGTAAGCAAAAAGTATTCATAAGCCTTTTTGTACAAAACCAAATCATTTACAATTCCAATGAGCGCCCTTGAATCGCCTTCCAATCGTTCGGCAAGCCAATGAAGGAGTTTGTCACTGGCAGGAATATTGAATTCGGAAAAATTGGTTCGTAAAAGTTCAATGCGAAGTGCCAGATCATGGGATTTGACATCGGCTTGAAGACCATGCACAAATCGAGATTTTAACCTTTCGTGTAACGGAAGTTCGTAACTCGGTCTATCGGAGGCGATGACAATTTGGCGTTTTCTGTCATATAGAAAATTAAAGAGAGCAAAAAACTCTTCTTGGGTTTTTTCAGCACCGCCATTCAAAAATTGGATGTCATCGAAGAGTAAAACATTATATGACTGGTATCGAATTTTGAAAGATTCGAGTGACTCACGATTGTTCTGACGAACGGTAAAAATAAACTCATTTAAAAAAGAGGTACTATTTACATACCGAACCGTTTTCCATGGATCTTTCTTTTTGATCTCATTTCCTATGGCATGTAATAGATGTGTTTTACCTACACCCACAGGTCCAAAGATATACAATGGATTGTATTTTCCCGGTTGTTCTGCTACACTTTTTGCGGCTGTATAAGCAATGCGGTTGGAATCAGAAGTGATATAATTGCTAAAAATGAATTCTGGATTTAGATCTGAGTCAGACTCATCAAATTTGGATTGGATGACTTCTTTTAAAATTTGTGTAGAAGTTTCTGATTCCGCTAAAATAGAAACACGAAAACGATCACCTACTACTTGATAAACGGCGTCTTCAATGAAAGTTGTATACTTTGTTTCCACGTGGCGTTTGATTCCCGTGGAGGGGGCCGTCAAGTGAACCACTTGGTTGTCCCATTTTTCAAATTTGAGTGGTGCAATGAAATTGGAAAAGTACTTGGGAGGTATCTGTTTCGATATTTCTTCTAAAATTTCTTCCCAACGTCTGTCCAAGTTTCCCCGCCCTAAATGTGAAATCGGGTACTATACTTTTAGCAAGTAGGTAGAATTCAAATGAAAAATCGGAAAACGATCCAAACTAGAAAAAATAGTCGAACCGAATAAAAAAATTATGTCCCTTAATTGATTTGACTGATAATTTCCTTGTAATTTGTGTTAGGTGTTCTTTATTTAAATCATTAGTATTGCGTTAACAATCGGCTTTTTATGACTATGTGGCTAAACGTAAAAATAATTGTGATAAAAGAACATACTCCAGTGCAGGAATTTCATAATGTAGTTTCATTTTAAAATCTAAGATGGCTTCGATCCTTCCTACATTGGCTTCAAAGTTTTTTTGTCTGTACTCATAAAGTAGTAATAAACAAATCATCTCTAAAAAATCTATTCCAGTAAGTCCTTCTTTATTAGATCGAAATTCTCCGAGTTGGTCACGCACCCAGTTTTCCAACTTAAAAAGTAAAATCGAATCGTGACAATGTTCTCTTACATTCTCATGCCACTCTTCCAAAAACTCATCAGAGATTTCAAAAGGGTTGAGGGATCCACCATAGTAAAGTTTGGATTCGGTCATTTCATTTCTACGAATCTTTTTGATTTCATCTTGTGTGAGATAATTGAAGGGAACACAAACCGAACGAGACACTATGGTTGGTTTTAAGTTTTTTAAATCGTTTACGATGAGAATGAACTTTGTGTGAGGAGGGGGTTCCTCTAAAGTTTTTAGAAGAGTTGTTTCTGCTTCGTTATTAATTCGATTTGCTTCAGGAAATAATACAACACGATATTCGGAAGTATGTGGTTTGAATGGAATCCGAGCTGATAACAACCAACGAATGGTAAAGTCTTCTGGATCTTTTTCTTTTCCGATGGCAATGTTTTTTCTTCTGGGAAATTGAATGAAGTCGGGATGGACTCCTTTCATGAATTGGCGACAGGAATCACAAACTCCACAAGAGGTTCCTTCTAAACAAAGGAGTTGTCTTGCAAATCTTTCTGCTGCTGTCCACTTCCCCACTCCATCGGGTCCGTAAAAAATAATAGATCCAGGAATTCGTGACCTATCTTTTAAAAAAGATTTTAGATAAGTCAGTGCTACATCTTGGCCTGAAACTTGGTCGAATGAAAACAAAGCATCGGCCATTGGTCTTTAGTATACCGGAGTCAGCCAATTCATATAGTTCGGTTGTTCTCCACGAACTGCTTCAAAAAAGATGGATTGGATTTTTTTAGTGATGGGTCCGATGTTCCCATTACCGATCACACGACGATCCACTTCTTTCACCCAAGCCACTTGTACACCTGTGCCCGAAAAAAATAATTCATCAGCGATATAAAGTTCGGAACGTGCAATGTCTCTTTCGATTACTTGGTAACCTAGGTCTTTTGCAATTTGAATGATACTACGACGAGTAATCCCTTCTAAAATTGAAGATGGAATGGTTGGTGTATGAATCACTCCATCACGAACAATAAAAAGATTTTCTGCAGAACCTTCTGATACAAATCCTCTCGCATCTAAAAAGATAGCTTCATCCATTCCATTTTGAACGGCTTCTGATTTGGCAAGAGCTGAGTTCACATACCCACCACTCACTTTGGAAAGAGTTGGAATTTGGTTATCAGAAAATCTTTGCCAAGAGGAAACCATAGTGGTTAGTCCGTTTTGTGTATCGAGGTAATCATCCAACTTCAATGCATAAATGGTGATGTCTGCTTTTACATCATGGAACCTTGGTGAGAGTTGTAAGGCAGAAGTATAAATGAAAGGTCTTAAGTATACATTTTGTTTGGCTTCATTTTTTCGAAGGAGATCCAAGATGATGGATTGGATCTCTTCCGGTGTGATTTGGATTTGCAACTGCATGATCTTTGTAGAGTTCACAAGTCGTTTGCAGTGGTCTGGCAATCGGAAGACATAAAGATTTTTTTTAGCTTCGTTGTAGTATCCACGGATTCCACCGAAGACGCCTGTCCCATATTGTAATGCATGGGTTTGGACACTGACTTTTGCGTCCTCGGAAGGAACGATTTTTCCTTCGAAGTATGTATAAGGGAATGAATTCTGAGCCATTGAGATTCCTATCACTCCAATCTTCTGGAGTTTCAAAATTAGAAAATGAATTTTATCTTTTTTTCTCTCGAAGCTTAGGCCGATGATTTTGATATCGTTCTAAGGAGTAGATTCTCTAATCTCTCTCCCTCGCTTTTTTATAAGAACTGAATCACTAAGAAGACATAATATGAATCCATCCTTTTATCCCAACCAATTTGATTGTATAGTTGTCGGAGCCGGACATGCCGGAACTGAAGCTGCTTATATTTCTGCGAAAGCAGGACTCAAAACTTTACTCATCACGATGAACTTGGATACCATCGGACAGATGAGTTGTAACCCAGCCATCGGTGGAATTGCCAAAGGACATATGGTTCGAGAAGTGGATGCACTCGGTGGACTCATGGGTCGGGTGATTGATCAAACGGGAATTCAATTTAAGATGTTAAACACATCGAAAGGTCCGTCCGTTTGGGCTCCGCGTGCACAAGCTGAGAAAAAACAATACCAACTTATGATCAAACATCAGTTGGAAAAATTAAAAACTCTTTCTATCAGACAAGACACCGTAGAAGATTTAATTGTGGAAGGAAACCAAGTGACTGGTGTGATCACCGGTCGTGGTTTTACTTTTTATACAAACCATGTGATCTTAACCACTGGAACTTTTCTTTCGAGTGTGATTCATATTGGAACTTACCAAAAAGAATCAGGTCGAATTGGGGAACCTACAACCAAAGGACTTTCACATACACTGGCTCGTTTTGAATTGCGACTCGGAAGATTAAAGACAGGTACTCCGGCTCGTGTTCATAAAAATTCTATCAACTTTGATGGACTCGATGTACAAGATGGTGATGAGAACCCACGCCCCTTTTCCTTTTCAACTAGTAAGATTGATCGCAAACAAATTCCTTGTTACATCACTTACACCAACGATACCACTCATGAACTCATCAAACAAAACTTAGAATTCTCACCGATGTATTCGGGTCAGATCAAAAGTATTGGCCCAAGGTATTGTCCTTCAATTGAAGATAAGGTGGTTCGGTTTGCAGAAAGAGACCGTCACCAAATTTTTATCGAACCGGAAGGATATGAAACCAACGAGATGTATCTCAATGGAGTTTCCACAAGTTTGCCTGAGGAAGTGCAATGGAAGTTTCTTCGAAGTATCAAAGGTTTGGAAGAAGTAGAACTCATGCGTCCGGGTTATGCTATCGAATATGATTTTGTAGATCCGACAGAACTAAATCCAACACTCGAAACTAAAAAAGTAAAAGGTCTTTATCATGCAGGTCAAATCAATGGAACCACTGGTTATGAAGAAGCGGCGGCACAAGGACTTGTTGCTGCATATAATGTGATTCGTTCTGTAAGAAAAGAAGAGCCGATTCTTTTCAAACGAAGTGAATCTTACATCGGAGTTCTTGTGGATGATTTGGTTTATAAAGGTGTGGAAGATCCTTACCGAATGTTCACAAGCCGAGCCGAATATCGCCTACTCCTTCGCCAAGACAATGCTGACCAAAGACTGATGCAATATGGATATGAGATGGGACTTGTTGATGAGTCACTCTTTAGAGAAATGAAAGATCGTTATGCTCGGATCGATAAAATCAAAACACAAATGTTTGTGACGGCAATGAAACCATCCGACGAACTTACGAAGGTCCTGGAAGAAAAGAAGATCACCAATTATAAATTTGGTCACACAGTTGCTTCGTTTTTGAAACGATCTGATATCAAAATTGGAGACATTGAGCCTATGGTCTCTGAACTCTCCATTTTAAATGAAGATGAAAAAGCAGTTTTGGAGATGGAAATCAAATACGAAGGTTATCTAAAACGAGAGTTGGAAACGATTGAATACCGTAAGAAGTTTTTAAACTTTCAGATTCCGAATGATTTTGATTACGCTAGTGTGAAAGGACTCAAAACAGAAGCCGTAGTAAAGTTAGAAAAACATCGACCTATGAATTTAGAAAATGCTCTTCATATATCAGGTGTGGATCCTTCCGATGTGGATCTTCTGCTCTATCATTTGGTGGATAGACGATAACTAAAAAACAAACGCCGAACCTTCCTTAAAATCAAAAAGCCAAGATGGATATTCCTTCTTGGCTTTTTTTATTTTTGGATTTCTTCGAATCGATCTTCGCAATTTAAAAAGCTTTTGAGGTGCATTATAGAATCTCAAAGGCAGATTTTTGAAAGACTAATGACCCGAACTTTTAACTATCTGAAACCAAACTTTGAATCCAGATAAACCTTTCGCTCAATTACTTTGAGAGTCTTTTAAGATCAATACTTAACATTCTTTGTTTTTAAATTACCGAATTTGAACCTTTGATTACTAGACCGATCCTTACAATCTTTTTGAAAATCTATCTAATCGTAGACAAGCACATGGGTCTTTTCGAGGATCCAGTTTTCCCCTTGTTTCACGTGAAACGAATGGGACTCCAAACTTCCATCAGCTTTGTATTTCAGTTTGTGCACACGGCGGGTGTCACCTTGGAAGAATTCTCTTTCGACTAAGTTTCCTTTTGTATCAAACTTGAAATGGATTTCACCAAGACCTTTCTTTTTGTCATCAGTGAGATATTGAATTTGAACATTCGGACGTTTAGGATCGATTTGAAATCGGAAAGATTCATTGTCCTTGGTTTCTAAGTTTTTGCCTTCAGCAGCAAATACATTTCCTTCGCCATCACTCTCAATCGAATAAACAATCAGTAATCTCCCTTCGCCATCTTTTACATTCATTTTCTTCAGAGCTCGACCTTTGAATTGGAAATCCTTTCTTTCAACTAAGTGTCCGCCATTATCATAAACTTCTTCGCTCGAGAGCAAACCATCTGTATAACGGAAAGTAGTTTTTCCGTCTCCCTTCCCCTCTTTATCAGAATAAGTTTCGGTGATTAATTTTCCGTCACTGTTGTATTCATATTCCGCGACATAAACAACCTGACCCTCGCCGTTACGGACGATCTCTTTGTTCGGAACTTTTTTTACTTTTTTAAATAGGTAAGCATCTTTGTGGGACCACTTGCCCGGAGTGTAACCTAAAATGGGAAAGGAAAGGATGATTAAAAAACTAATGATTCGAATCATGGAAAAGAGTTCTCCTACAGGAGACATCGGCGAATTCATTTAAAACGATAACGAGATTATGTCAGAAAAAACGATCCAAGAAGAAATCCAAACCATCATTCCTGATTTGTTTCCTAAGTTGGAGCCAGAGTTTGATTGGGAATTAGTGAAAAACTTTTATGAGTTTCTCAAACGAGACAACGAGAAAGGAGGATTCTTTTCTCGAAATGATTCAGAAAAGATTCTAGAGAGACATATTATAGAATCTCTGATCTTTGTGTGGAAACTGAAAGTAACCGGATATGTTTCACGTGAAACAAATGTAGCCGATGTAGGAACAGGGCCGGGTCTACCTGGTTTTCTTTTTGCTCTCTTAAAAAAAGCACCACATGTCTTTCTCGTGGATTCTCAAAAACGAAAGCTCGCACTTCTTGAAACAGAAATCGAAACAGGAAGTCTTTCCAAAGTCAAAAAGCGAGTGGACTTTATCTACGCACGAACAGAAGAAATCAGTTCCAATTTTGATGTTGTCACTTCAAGAGCAATGGTTCCTTATCCTTACATTGCGGAAGTCACAACACGAATGGTAAAACAAAAAGGAATCTTATGTCCCTTCCTTGCACAACCCTACCAGGATCTAGAAAAAGAAACAGAGGTATTAAGTAACAATGGGTTCTTTATGAAAAAAGAAATTCCCATTCCCGAATTAGAGTTTGTGGGAAAGAGACATATAAAAATACTACAAAAGAATTCCCTTCCCAAAAAGGGATTCCCTCGTGACTGGAAAGAAATCGTAAAGGAGACGAAAAGCAAGAATGGGTAAAATTGTTTCTATCAGTAATCAAAAAGGTGGAGTCGGTAAAACGACAACAGCGATAAACTTGGCATCCAATCTTGTTGATTTGGGAAAAAAAGTTTTGCTCCTTGATATCGATCCACAAGGGAATTCCGGTTCTGGACTCGGGTTGGAAGTTCAGTCTTTGCAAAAAACTACCTATGAAGTTTTGATTGGGGAACTCTCTGCAAGAGAAGCAGTGCAAAAAACTTTCGTAAACAATTTGGATATCATTCCTTCCAACATCAACCTCTCTGGATTGGAAGTGGATTTCCTGGGAATGGAAAGAAAGGAATTCAAATTGAAAGATGCTTTGGCTTCTGTGAAAGAATCTTATGATTATATTTTAATCGATTGCCCACCTTCTCTTGGTGTTCTTACCATCAATGCTCTTTGTGCTTCTCAGTCGGTGATGATCACTTTGCAAACAGAATACTTTGCGCTGGAAGGATTGTCGCAGCTCATGCGAATTATTTCTCTCGTGCAGTCACAATGGAATCCATCCCTCGCACTAGAAGGAGTACTTCTCACGATGTATGATAAACGCACCAACTTAGCAAACCAAGTTGCTGAAGATGTAAGAAACTATTTCAAAGAGAAAGTTTATGAAACTGTCATTCCAAGAAATATAAAATTATCAGAAGCACCCTCTTTTGGAAAACCGATCAACTACTATGATCCAGATGGTGTGGGTGCAAAAAGTTATAAAAGTTTAGCGGAAGAAATTGTAGGGAAGGCATAAGGTTATGGCACTCGGCAAAGGTAAAGTTTTAGGAAGAGGACTTGGGAATTTAATTCCTGTAAATGAAAACAACGTTGAGATTTCTAAAGAGGAACAAACCGGTCTAAGAGAAATTAAAGTCACAGAAATTTTACCAAACCCACACCAACCAAGAAAACAATTCTCTGATGCATCCATCCAAGAGTTATCCAATACCATCACGGAACATGGAGTGATCCAACCTATCGTTGTACAAAAAAATCCTTCGGGTTCAGGATTTCTTTTGGTGGCGGGAGAAAGAAGACTACGCGCTTGCAAACTTGCTGGCTTTGCAAAAATTCCTGCGATAGTTCGCGACCTATCCGAAGCCGATATGATGGAACTTGCCCTCATTGAAAATATCCAACGAGAAAACCTCAATCCAATGGATGAGGCTTTGGCTTACCAAGCCATTATCGACAAACGAGGGTTAAAGGTAACAGATCTTGCGACTCGTGTGGGAAAGAACCGAGCTACTATTTCTAACTTAATTCGTCTTCTCTCTCTTCCTAAATTATTACAAGACTTAGTGAAGGAAGGAAAACTTTCAGAAGGACAGGCCCGCCCCCTTCTCTCGATTCCCGATCCTAAAAAACAATTGGAAGTGGGTCAGAAAGTAATTGCGGAAGGATGGAATGTTCGAGAGGTAGAAAACTATGTTTCCAATCTTTTACATCCTGATAAAAAATCTAAGTCCACTTCCACTGGACCTGATAAACGAGATGCAAGTATCGTAAAATTAGAATCCAAACTCAGAAACAAATATAGTTCCAAAGTGGAAGTAACGCACAATGAAACTAATGGAAAAGGGAAAATTGTTTTTTCTTACGCCAACCTAAATGACATGGAAAGAATTTTAGAGCAGCTCGGTGTGAAACTGTAGTTTCGCTAGTCGCTCATACAATTCACTTTTTCGAATGAGTTCGTCATGGGTTCCGACGGACTCAATGTCCCCTTCTTTAATTACCACAATTTGATCCGATTTTACGACAGTGGAAAGTCTGTGAGCAATCATAATGGTTGTTCTTTCTTTCACTAAAAAATCTAAAGCTTGCTGAATCATTTGTTCTGATTCTGAATCAAGGGCCGAGGTGGCTTCATCTAATAAAAGAATTCTCGGGTTGCGAAGGATGGCTCTTGCAATTGCGATTCTTTGTTTTTGTCCGCCGGAAAGTCTTGTTCCTAAATGCCCTAAGTTGGTATCATACCCATTCGGTAGTTGGTTTAAAAATTCCGTAACATAAGCACTGGCCGCAGCCTTCTCGATTTCTTCAAAACTTGCATTTGGTTTTCCATAAGCAATGTTCTCTCGCAAAGTACCGCTAAAGAGAATGGGTTGTTGAGGAACAAATCCAATGAGAGATCTTAAATCTTTTAAAGCCAATTCTGTAAGATCCACACCTTCGATAAGAATTTTTCCTGCGGTGGGATCATAGAATCTGAGGATGAGTTCAAAGAGTGTACTCTTTCCACCACCAGAGGGACCAACAAGAGCTGTGGTTTTGTTGGCAGGAATTTCTAAATGAATTCCTCTGATGGCTTTGTGTTCCGGACGAGAGGGATATGAAAATTCCAAATGGTCCAAATTGATTTTTAATCCCTTCTGGCTGGAAGCAACGTTGAGGGATAAAGATCCATTCCCTTCTGCTGGATGTAATACATCTGCAATTGGTTTTGGGAATTTTGGATCCTTGATTTCTGATTCAAATAAAAGAAGTTCCATCAATCGTTCGGTGGCACCAGCGGCCCTTTGCAAATCGCCGAGAACTTCAGAAACAGCACCCACACTATTGGCAACCATGATCGCATAAAAAGAAAACGCGATGAGTTCCCCACCGGTAATTTTACCTTCGAGTACATCTGTCCCGCCAATCCATAACATCACACTGATTCCAGTAAGAATGAATAAAATGACTGCTGCTATGAGAAGAGCTCTTTGTTTGATGCGAGCCACGGCCACATCAAAAGCTGCTTCAACAGTATGAGAAAATTTTTCAATGTCTTCTTCTTGGTGGTGGAAGGATTGTAAGATTTTTATATTGAGAAGAGATTCACTGACGTAAGTTCCAATGCTCGCAATTTTGTCCTGAGTGGTACGGGATAAATTCCTTACTTTTTTTCCATAGAACAAAATTGGGAACACAATGAAAGGAACACTAAAGAGAACAATCATCGTGAGTTTTGCATTGGTGATAAAAAGAAAAATAATTCCACCTACAAACATCAAAACATTTCTAAGGGCAATGGATGCAGAAGATCCGATCACAGTTTGGATGAGTGTGGTATCTGTTGTGATCCGCGATTGGATTTCACCCGGAGAATTGAGTTCAAAAAAACTTGGATGGATGAAGATGATATGTTTGAATACATCTCTTCGAATATCCGAGGCAACACGTTCGCCAATCCAAGAAACCGTGTAGTGACGAATGTAAGTTCCGATCGCAAGAAAAATTCCCACTCCAATAATGAAGGCAAGTGAGTAACCTAATTCTTGTTTGGATCTGGCCGAAAATCCTGCATCCACCAAATGGCGTAATCCCTGCCCTAGCCCCAAAGTCACTCCTGCTGTAAAAAGCAGAGCCAGTGAGGAAAGGACCATTTGGAATCTGTAAGGTTTTAAATAGGAAAAGGTTTTAGAGAGGACACGGAGATTTTTTGACTTAGGTCGGTCAGGTGTTTGCAAAGAATTATCCTTTTAGATCAATAAGTAGACCTCTGATTTCATCTAATTGTTTCAAAATCACGAAAGCACTGTTATTGGGTGAAAACATGGTTTTTGCCAAAAGATCCAGTTTTTCATCCACAACCTTGACATATCGTACATCTTTTTGGTCATTTCGTCCGCGTTGGGGCGCCTGCATTACCTTGTAGTTTTTTTTAAGGATGAGTTCGGCAATTTGTTTGATATGTTTTTTGTAGGATTCGAGGTTTTTATGATTGGGATCTTTGATGAGTTCCTTTTCTAAATCTGGCAAATCTTTCCATAGTTCATTTAGTTCTCTAGTTTCTTCTTTTCCTGCCGGAACTATGGATTCTAGGATTTCTAAAAAACTTTGTTTGGATTCATCCACTGGTGCGAACGAACCTGCGAGTTTATCTTTGGATCCTTTTTTGGTCGGTGTGGATACCGACTTAGGATTGTTGTTTTGGATGATCATAAACCCGCCTAATGACGAGTGGGATTAATAGTGCATTTTCCGTGAAACACTACACCTTCTTCAACAATGAGGCGAGGAGTGACAATGTCTCCTTCCAATCGACAACTAGAAAGTAATGTAACTCGTTCTGTTGCATAGATATTACCGCGAATTTCTCCACCGGCAACAACCACTCGTGCTTTGATATCTGTATCGACGATTCCTGATTTTCCGATAAGTACCTTTCCGGTGGTTTCAAGGACTCCTCGAAATTTTCCATCGATACGAATAAGGCCTGGAAATTTGAATTCACCGACAAACTCGGCTCCTTCCCCAATGATGCTATTAACTAAAAATTCTTCTTCTGTAGATGGATTGGACATTATTCTTGAATTTGGTTGAGAAACGAAAACGGATTCAACGCTTGGGTACCAACATGTACTTCATAATGAAGATGGTAAATCGGATTTTCAGGAGATTTTCCAACATAACCTAAGATGTCACCTTTGGAGAGTTTTTCGTTTTTCTTAACGCGAATTCGATCCAAGTTGGAGTAGATGGTTTTCCATCCAAATCGGTGTGATAATTTTACGTAGTATCCTGTTGCCGGTGAGTATCCAGTATCAAATACAATACCTGGTGCGGTAGCGATGACTTCTGCACCGGGAAAGGATCCAATGTCCAATCCTCTGTTTATTTCTTCTTTTCCAGTCACAGGCGAAATATAATTTCCAAAAGGAAATAATACATACCCTTTTGTTGGCCAGATCGATGGAGTATTACGAATGATGCTCTTTCTTTTTTTGATGAGTTTGATAATCTCTTCAGAAAGTTCAGAAGATAATTTTAGATTGTGAATGTCTTCTTTGATGCGAAAGGATTCATCCGTGATGTCGGACTGAGGTGTTCCTTGTAATGCGAGAAATTGTCCCGCTTGCCCACCCATCCCTTTGGAAACACGAGAAGGATCTCCACCAAGTTTGATATAGAGGTTAGAAATTCTTTCGTAATAATATTGGATGGTTTCGTGAAGAGAGTTAACCTCTTCTTTCATCTTGGAAGATTGTCTGATAAAGTCTTTGTTAGTTAAATTGAGTTCTGTGAGTTGGTGGATGGACCCACTATGTGAAAGAACGTTCACAGCACTGATCACAAGAAGGATCACCATGATCCCGATGAAGATAGAAATGGCTTTGTAAGAGATAACAAAGTTAATTGTTTTGCGATCGGTGTGAGGAATGACCATAATTGTCAGACGTTCACGACCTTTTTTGTCGAGATCCTCGTAACGTTGGGATAACTTAAGCTTCCATTCCTGGACTTTATACCTTAATCGGTAAAAAATTAAATGTAGTCTTTGTTTTACTTCCACGTTCTTTTTAGACCTTCGACTATTTAAACAAAACTTATCGTACCCACTATATCTTTCGATTGAATTTTCATTTTCATCCAGTGGAAATTACAAATCTTGCTATTTATGGGATATTCGAGCATTGACACTCATTGCCACTTAGACATAATTCGGGAACAAGGCCAAGAGATTGAAGAAACTCTGGCGAAATCCCGAATGGCTGGAGTAGACCGGATGGTTCAAATCGGAATCGATTTACCAAGTTCTATGGAAGCTGTTCGTATTTCTGAAACTCATTCGAAAGAGGATTTAGAGATTTTTTATTCCATAGGATGTCATCCTACGGAAACACATGAATTTCCTAATGCAGATCAAATTTTAGATTTAGCTAAATCCCGAATGGAAGATCCAAAATTTTCGGCAATAGGTGAGATTGGTGTCGATCTCTATCATGATGCAAGCACACGACTTGCGCAAAATGATGTGTTACGAAAGTTTTTAGAATTTTCCTCCGAACACAAATTACCAGTTGTGATTCATTCTCGTGATGCTTTTGAAGATACTTACGAAGCATTAAAAGAATATAAATCCAAAGCGTTTGGTGTGATTCATTGTTTTACTTATGATTATGAAGCAGCCAAACGGTTTGTGGATTTAGGTTACTATGTTTCTTTTTCGGGAATTGTTACTTTTAAATCAGCAACAGATATTCAAGAAGCAGCACGAAAAATTCCTTTGGAAACAATTCTTATAGAAACTGATGCGCCATTTTTATCGCCAATGCCACATCGAGGCAAACGAAATGATTCTTCCCATTTACCATTTGTTCTTGAAAAAATGTTTTCTTTACGTACAGAAACAAATTCTGAAGTAGCAGATCGCATTTATCAAAATTCACTAAAATTCACACAAAGAAAGGCTTATCACCATGCTTGATATCAACCGTATTGTTCAAAACCCTGAAGAGTTACTTACCACCTTACAAAAACGAGGTGTTACTTCTACAGACATTGAAGCAAAAATTAAATCAGTCTCAGAGAAACAACGAAAACTGAAATTAGAAGTGGAAGACCTTCGTGCCGAAAGGAACCGAGTTTCAAAAGAAATTGGAATTCAAAAATCACAAGGCAAAGACATCACAGAAATTTCCGCTTCCATGAAAGTTGTTGGAGATCGAATCAAAGCGATAGAAGAAGAACTGACAAAGGAAGAAGAATCTTTACATGAATTGAATTTAGGACTTCCAAACTTACTCGATCCTTCTGTCCCAGAAGGAAAATCGGAAGCAGATAATGTTCTTGTGCGTCAGTGGGGAGAAGTTCCTAAACTTTCCTTTGAAGCCAAAACTCATTTTGATATCGGTGAGGCTTTGGGAATTTTTGACTTCGAACGCGGCGTAAAACTTTCTGGTGCTAGATTTTACACATACCGAGGACTTGGTGCCAAATTAGAAAGAGCGCTCATGAATCTAATGCTTGATACTCATACTTCTGAAAATGGGTATGAAGAGATGTGGGTTCCGGTTCTAGTCAATGACGAGTCAATGACTGCCACAGGCCAACTTCCCAAATTTGCTGATGATTTTTACCGATTGGAAAAAGACGGACTCAATTTGATTCCAACCGCAGAAGTTCCGCTTACCAATTATTACCGGGATGAAATTATTTCAGAAAAAGAATTACCCATTTCCGTATGTGCACATACTTCTTGTTTTCGAAGAGAAGCTGGATCTTACGGCCGTGATACACGTGGTCTAGTGCGAGTTCACCAATTTCAAAAAGTGGAACTTGTGAAGTTTGTAGAACCGGAAACTTCACAAAGCGAACACGAAAAAATGCTCCAAGATGCTGAATCCATTTTGCAAAAGTTAAAACTTCCCTACCGTGTGATGTTACTTTGTAGTAAGGATATGTCCAGTGCCTCTTCCAAAACCTACGACATTGAAGTTTGGATGCCGGGACTTGGACGTTTTATGGAAATTTCCTCTGTTTCTAACTTCAAAGACTATCAAGCCAGACGGGGAAAAATTCGATACAAGTCAAAGGAAGGAAAAAACCTGCTCGTCCATACTCTGAATGGTTCCGGTCTTGCAATCGGTCGAACACTCGCCGCAGTGATCGAAAATTACCAATCAGCGGATGGTACCTTCCAAATTCCGGATGTATTAAAACCTTACATTCGTTAGTAATTTAGGGCAGATGACCGAGGTGTCAAATGCCCTTCTCTCTTATATCCCAGACATTCAAGAATAAAAAAATAAATTTACGTCAATCAGTATTTGTCAAGCTGGGTGTTTATACGCAATGCAGATACTCGCTTTGTTCGGGGGAATATGCCTCCAACGGAGAAAACACGATAAATGGCGGTTATGCGAATAACAGATATCTCCTTCGTCATTTTTTTTCTAATAGCAGCAGCCATCTGGGTAATGTGCGTGATTCGTTAATTTACAAAATGATTTTCCATGAAATGCTTTGGATTTTTAAATCTCTATTTCATTTTAAATTTTCTCGTCAAATCACCATTCTATACCTTTGTATATTTTTCTCACTACCAATTGCTTCTCAAGTGCTACCTAGCGAACCAAGTTTGGTTGTGGCTCCGATCCAAGGACCAATCAATACTGAATTTCAAGAATTTGCTCCAACGATGACTCCAGATGCCAAAACTTTGTATTTTTATTCAAAGAGATCTAATCGTGGTTATACGGAGATTTTTAAATCGGAACGGAAAAAGGATGGAACATGGGATTTTCCGGAAGAAGTGGATGTTTTAAATTCCCCTTTTGATGACCAAAGTCCATTTATCTCCAGGGATGGAAAAACTCTACTTTTATCATCCAATCGAGATGGTTCCGTAGAAGTAATGTTACCCGATGGAAAGGTTGGAATTTCCAGAGATTTGTATGTTTCAAATTGGAATGGAAAAAATTGGAGTAAACCTGTGGCATTACCTGCTCCGATTAACACGGACGATATAGAAGAAAATCCTCATTTACTTGGAGATACTTTACTTTTTACCAGATATCCATTTGGAAAACCAAATTTGGCAAAAATATACTTTAGTCAGTATAAAGGAGAGAAATGGTCTGCACCTAAACTTTTACCATCGCCTATTAATGATAATTATGCGACAATCGCCGCTGCCTTTAATGATGACGGAACAATTCTTTTCTTTTCCTCCAATCGACCTGGAGGTTACGGAGGTTTTGATTTATATATGGCAAAGATAGATGGGGATTCGTTTACGGATGTAGAGAATTTAGGTGATCCTATCAACTCAGGCGAAGACGAAGCTTACATTATTTTTCAGCAGGTGAAAAAAACTTTTTTGTTTTGTCGCCGAGTGGATGGAAGGTCATTTGATCTTTTTACTGCATCTGTTCCGAAGCAAGAAAACATCGTACAAAAGAAACTGGAAGAAACGAAAAAAATCTCTTTAGATTCTGTCTATTTTGAAAGAGCCTCTTCCGTTTTGAAACCTGAATCATCTGTTTCCTTGGATGCAATTGTTGACTATCTACATGAAAATTCCGATAAAAAAATGAAAATTATTGGGCATACTGATTTAACAGGCACCTTTGAGGACAATATGGTTCTTTCAAAAGAAAGGGCCGATTCCGTTAAACAATATTTAGTCTCTAAAGGTGTAGATCCAAAACGACTTTTGACAGAAGGCAAAGGGCCAACCCAACCAATGGTCCAAGGTACAGATGAGTCCTCTTCTAAAAAAAATCGTCGAACCGAATTTGTCCTAATTGATCCTTAATTTTTCCTTGCCGTTTCCATTTCCGAAGAAAAGGTAATGGGGATGTCACCTCTTTTAAGGATCCAATACATTGGGTTTGTATCCCTTTGGGCATTTTTCACCGCTTCTATTTCAGGTGAGCCGAGTCAAGTTTTGGAAAAAATTAGAAAAACCAAAACTTTAACTGTCTCTGTAAATGAATTTTATGATCCATTTTATATCGAAAGTCCAAATCCAAATTTTCCAGGATTAGATGTAGAACTTGCACAAGAGTATGCAAAATTTTTAGATGTAGATTTAAAAATCATTCCGCTTAGAACTTTTGATCAACATGCACGAATGTTAGAAAAAGGTGATACACAAATTGCCATGGCTGGAATATCTTCTTCGATAAATCGATTTAAAGATGTATATTTCACCGATCCATATTTAATCTCAACCCCGGCCGCTTTGGTGAATCGAACCGCGCTACCACCTGAACCGGAAGGGCAAATTGTTACTGTCCAATTGTTTCGTAATTTAAATGACCTAACAAACATTACTGGAATTTCCTATTCCGTATTAGCTAACAGTTCAAACCATTCGTTTTTACGAGAAGCTTTTCCGAAAGCTCAAATTTTCTCTTATTTTACAAACGAAGCAGCTTTAAATGAATTAAAGAAAAACAATGTAAACGCATTTGTTGCTGATTCGTTTTATATTCAAGCTCTATTACAAAAAGATTCTTCATTGAGAGCAAACTATCTACCTATTTTGGGAGTTGTGCAAGAAGACCATATCAGTATGGCAACAGCAAAAAGAGACATTGAGTTTCTTTATAACTTAAATTTCTTTATTAAAGAATTAAAACGTACAGGAAAAATTCAAGGTTTGATAAACAAATATTTCAAATCAAATCAGTGGGTTAAAAAAGAATAAACTCAATGTCGTTACGTAATTTATTTTTCTATTATTTCATTTTTCTTTTAATCCCCTTTGGTGTTTTGATTGCACAAGAAGAGGAATCCCAAAGATCTTCTATGAATTTTAACGGATCTTTTAGGGTTCGTGCAACGAATGTAGGTCGAGATGTTTTATTAGAAAGAAAAACTCCTGTAACTCCAATTACAAATTTAGAAAAGGAAAATGCGGAGCAGCAAGAAAAAGAACAAGAAACAATACAATCAGATTTGCAACGAAGGCAACAAGGTCTACCAAGCCAAATCTCACGTAGAAAAGAAGACGTGAGTTATTATGATTCGCGGTTTTTATACAATATGAGTTTCTCCGCAAACAAATATGTGGAAGGAATTTGGGGGATGCAAGTTGGTGATATTCCCTTTGGCGGAAAAGGGCTTCGAGCAACGGGGCCGGATGGTTTTGATCCTGGTTTGGTTGGACCTGGTTCCGGTGGTGAAAGAGGTAGAACTGCAGCGGTAAACGTGCAGACAAACTTTTTATATTTAAATTTTCGTATCCCTGAATCAGGACTTTTTATCAAAGTTGGCCAACAACTTTTTAGCTCTGCGCAAGGCCGGGTTTTGTTTTCCACCGGAACAGGTGTTAGTATTTTAAAAAATTTCCAATTTCTGCGTTTATCATTAGAAGGTGGAATTTTACGAGCACGCGATCAAAGTTTTATGGATGTTGATAAAAACGGTTTTGCTGATAAAAATTATCAAACATCAAATATCTATTACAATCGTTTGAAATTTGAATACTTTAGAAATATTCGAAATGAAGTTTACGCCTACTTTTTGGATGATAATGATAAGTCGGATAATGAAACAGCAAGACTTGCATGGTATGGATTGCACAACGAGTTTAATTTCCAAAAATTTTCCTTTATCGTACATGGAATTTTTAATACTGGTACTGTAAAAAAATTACGACCTGTAACTGATACAAACGACATAACTATCTATAATAACACTCAAAGATATTTTATCAAGGGAGGTATGTATGATTTTCAATTTACCTACCGTTGGAGTGAGTCTTTAAATTTTAATTTAATAGCTCTTGGTACGACTGGAAGACCAGGTTATGACGAAAAAGGAAATGAAGCAAATTTAAAAGGAAATGGATATAGAACTTTAGCACCAGGGTTTTCCATTTCCAACATTGCAACTGACTTCACAGGGGGTTACGCATTATTCAACGGATCTAGTTTTTCTGGATTAAACGAATATGGTTTTTATTCCAACATAATTGCTTTTGGACCTTACCAATTTACTTTAGGTTATTATCAATTATGGGCAACCAAGTCACCGGAAATTCGAATTAACCGAGAGTTTAGTGAAAGAAATGGTTATAGAACATCCACTTATATGGGTATGGAATATAATTTCAATATTCGTTATAACGTTACTGCCGATTTCCAAATTATATTTCGATCAGGTTATTTTGTGGCTGGCGATGCCTTATTTGTATTGTTAGATTCTAAATATGGAAGAGTACTCAGAGAAGGATTTATTGTATTCGAACATCGATTTTAGATATTTGTCCAATTCTGTATAAATTTTTGTAATGAATAACCGTCGGAATTGATTTGGAAAAAATAATTACTGATTCCCTTCTTTAGAATAATTAAATTCAGTTTAAAGTGTGAGCCTTGATTTAATGGCTTTTCCCAAAGTGTATTGATCAGAATATTCCAAAGTGCCACCAATGGTGATCCCATGAGCAATCCTTGTGATTTTAATGTCCATTGGTTTGATCACAGTTGAAAGATAAGACGCTGTTGCGTCTCCTTCGAGAGTTGGGTTAGTTGCGATCAAAACTTCTTTGATTCCTCCATCCTCTAATCTCTGGATTAGTTGGCGAATTCTAAGTTGATCGGGACCAATTCCATCTAAAGGAGAAATGGCACCGTTGAGGACATGGTACTTACCAACGTATTCTTTTGTGTTTTCAATAAAGAAAATATCTTCTGGTTGTTCGACAACGCAGAGTATTCCGTTGTCTCTTCTATCAGACAAACATATAGAACAAACTGGATCTTCTGTAAGTCCACCGCATTCATCACAAAATCGAAGTTTCGCTTTTGCTTCTTCAATATTTGACAACCAAGCACGAAAGGTAGAAGGATCCATTCGCAGAATATGAAATCCAATTCTTGTCGCACTTTTTTTTCCAATTCCAGGAAGGCTAGAAAAGGATTGGATTAGTTTTTGAAATTGTGGATCAGACAGGAGGAAATCCTCCATCCTTTTGGATTTGGTTGAAAACACCTTCGAAGTCGCTAGGATTGAAACCGAGAACATTTTTCATTTCATGAGCCATAGCTTCTTTTGCTTTTCTTTGCACTTCGTTTGTGGCAGAGAGGATTAAATCTTCTAACATCTTTTTATCATCTGCATTAAACATGATGGGATTGATATTGAGGTTAGTGAGTGTACCATCTGCAGATGCTGTCACTTCTACCATCCCTGCACCAGCAGAGGCAGTGACTCGAATCTGTGCGAGACGTTTCGAAAGTTCTTCTTGTTTTTCTTTGATATTGCCGAGTTGCGAGAAAGCTTCTCGCATTTGTTTCATTTGATCAAAAATTCCCATACGTACCTTTGGACTTATAAATTCTTAAATTGGTTGGGATCAACTTCCATTCCAGAGAACTTTTCTTTCAAAAGTTTTTCCATATCTTCTGGACTTGCAGGGCTTGTGGTTGTTGGTTTAGGAGGATTCGGTTTTGGTTCTGAAGTCTGTTTTATCTCCACATCCAAATTTGTTTTTGTCTGTGTAGGAGGTTTTGTTTCCAATTCCCGATTTTCTATTGGTTTTTCCGAACCTGTTTTTGCTAATCCTGGTTGTGGACTCGTAACAGGTTCTTGTTTTTGTGAAGCACCAGTGGTAGGGACCACTTTTTTTGCAGACTCTAAATTGTCAGGGATATGAGAAATATCACCTTGGACAAGTTTGGTGAGTTCAGATATTTTTGCTAATAGTCCTGATACACTTGGTTTTTCTCTGTCCAAAATCAATTTTCGAAATTGAATTTCTAAATAAACTTTCATCTCGTAGGAACTTCGTAGTTTCATTAAATTCAATTTTTCGTGTACGGAAAAAATACGTTCCGCAAGCAGGACTAAGACTTCACGATCAAGTTCACGATAATTCTGTTTTAATTTTTGTAGGTCTTCTTGTGGGATATTGATGGATTCTCGATCTGCTAAATTATCTTTGATGAGAAGTAAAGAATTCAAAAATTCGATAAAATCCCAAACAAACTTACCTAAATCAATTCCTGCTTGGAAAAGATTTTCCAGTGTTTCAAAAATTTGAGCACTTTGGGTAGAATCTAATAATTGATTTAAAAAATCAGTAAAGGTATCAATTCCATGATACCCAATCATTTTTCTAAGTTTTACGCCTGTTAGATTGCCATCGGTGAAAATAACAGCTTGTTCCATAAAGGAAAGTGTATCCCTAACAGAACCGTCCCCTTTTTTTGCGATCCAGAACAGACCCTCAGAATCATACTTTAGGTTTTCTTTTTCACAAAGAGTTTCTATATAGTTTTGTAAAACTGTGACAGGTACTTTTCTAAAATGAAAGTCTTGGCAACGAGAAAGGATGGTTTCTGGAATTTTATGGTATTCAGTAGTAGCTAAAATAAATACAACATGGGCTGGCGGTTCTTCTAACGTTTTAAGGAGAGCATTAAAAGCAGCTCCGCTCAGCATATGCACCTCATCTAATATATAAACGCGATACTTCCCACCCATCGCATTGAATTTTACATTCTCACGTAATTCACGAATGTTATCCACCCCGCTATTGGAAGCAGCATCGATTTCAAATACATCATTCGAAATACCTTTTGTAATTTCTAAACAAGAAGTACATTCGTTACAAGGCTCTACCCCATCTGGACGTTCACAATTCAGACGTTTGGCCAAAATTCTTGCGATGGTTGTTTTACCAACACCACGAGGGCCAATGAAAATATAAGCATGACCAATCTTTTTTGATTTGAATGCGTTTTGTAAGGAACCAACAGCAAGGTCTTGGTAAATTACATCGCGAAAGAATTGGGGTCTGTATTTTCGAAAGAGTACTTGGTGGTTTTCGCTCATGGAAGTCCGTGTTTCAAAAGATAGGAGATAAAAATTGGTGAATCACTTTGATCTTGGAAGTTCGTATGTTGGAGGCAATGAAATATTTATGAAGGTTATGGATATTTTCTTCAGAAATGGGAGATGGAAAGTTTAGGAAATCTAAAGTAAAAACAGGGAGAGGTTTTCCATTAGTTCGAATCAGAGTGGAAATCGAACTAAGGATAGAAAGAAATCGGTGTAGAACCTGGCGGAGAGACCGGGATTCGAACCCGGGGTGCTTTTGGCACACATGCTTTCCAAGCATGCACAATAGACCACTCTGACATCTCTCCAATGGTTTCTACTGGCTTCCATAAAAAGAAATGCTCAAAAGAATTCTACCTTTTCTCTTTGAAAAAACTCAGAAATTCAAATTTTATGTGGGATCTAGGGATAAGGATGCATTTGGGAAAATGATTCAATAAATAAATAGATTCGGTTGTGTAAGAAGAAATTCCTTCCCCTGGCTTTGCCGGAACAAAATAAACCACTTCTGGTATTTTTACTCTCAAAATGGCACCAGCACAAAGTAAACAAGGTTCGAGAGCCGTTATCAAAATATGATCGGTAAGATATCGACCTTCCGTTTTCGAAAGAGCCTCTTCGATTGCTAAAATTTCGCTGTGTTTTGTAGGATTTAATGTTTGTTCGACGGAATTGAAGGCAGTGGAAACTAGTTTTCCATCTCGTGTGATGATTTCTGAATAAGAGGGAATTTCTTCTGGGTGGTTAGAAATGGCTTCTGTATAGCGGCCAAGAAACGATTCGAATGCTTCCACGCGCGCCCAAGAGGATTTGAACCTCTAACCTTCTGATCCGTAGTCAGATACTCTATCCAGTTGAGCTATGGGCGCAATGAATGCCTGAAGCATTTTTACCCAGTCCGAAAGAATGGGTATATCTATGCTTTTTTTTAAGCGGATGGAGTAAATCAAAAATCCAGAAATTCCTAGATAAAGTAGTACGGAAACTAAGTGAATGGTCGCAGCCAGGTAAAGTCCGACGAAAGGTAAAACGGAGATAACTTGTGCAATGAAAAGGATCAGTAAGAATAAACAAGTATTAATTGCCGAATAGAAACATACTGTCACAAATTCAGGAACACTTCGTTTCCAAGTAAAGACAGGAACCCAAGAAAAATACAAAGGTAATACAGCAAAAATTTTTGCTGCTTCCTCAGTAAGTAAGTAAGCCTTAATTTTCTGGATTTTGTCTTTGAATTGGACGGTATTCATGGCGGTAACAACGGAGACGCAGGGATTCGAACCCTGGGTACGATTGCTCGTACGACGGTTTAGCAAACCGCTCCTTTCGGCCACTCAGGCACGTCTCCAGCGACTCGGAGAAGGTAGGATTCGAACCCACGGTGGGATTACCACGACGGTTTTCAAGACCGCTGCTTTAGACCACTCAGCCACTTCTCCAAGAGTACCTATCCGTTATGTTAAATGCGAGTGCAGTGTCAATTGAATATTCAATGAATGGTTCTAGAGAATGGAAAAGTTGCGTATAAAACTAGAAAAGTGGGTGAATGGTGGTTTCTGTATCACACACCATGAGGGTCATGCCGTCTTTGTTGAGGGTGGAATACCGGGCGAAACAGTAGACATAAATCTTTATAAAACAGGAACAAAAGAATGGTTTGGGACCGTTTCGGAAGTCATTGAGCCAGCCGTATCAAGAATTCCTTCAGATTGCCCTGTATTTTTAGAGTGTGGAGGTTGCAGTTACCGCCATATCACTTATCAAGACGAGATCCAAATCAAAAAAACACTTTTAGAAGCCATGTTTTCGGAATGGAAAGGGAAATTAGAGGTGGTTACAGGACTAGCAAACGAGTATCGAAACAATGTGCAGTGGCAATCGAATGGAAAAGAAATTGGTTATTTTTCAAAAAAAAGCCATCGGATCGTCAATGAATCTCAATTTGTCTGTAAAACCATCGATAAACGATTGTTATGGGCTGAAATACCCCTAGGGATCAAAAAATCGGTAACAAAACAAAAATCCATCCAACTTAGACTTTCGTCCAAATCCGTTGTCAATTACGAACGAGACCAGACAGAAATTAGTATTTTTAATACGAAACTCAAGGTTCCCGAACGTGGTTTTTTTCAAATTAACAGGTTTCTGTTAGAACCTTGGCTTGAGAAAATCAAATCTCTCTTACCAGATTCGGCTCAAATTTTGGAATTATTCTGTGGATGTGGAACGATTGGTATTTCCATTCGCGAAAAAATTGCCTCTCTTTATGGAATGGAATCTCACGAAAAAAGTATCCGTTATGCAAGAGAAAATGCTAAGTCAAACAATGCTTTGCAGTTCGAATATGAAGTGAGTGATTTGTATCAAAAACATTTACCGAAACATACTGCGAAGTATCCAATCTGGGTTGTGAATCCCCCGAGAGCCGGCCTTTCGGAAGGGATCATAACCTCGGCTTCCCTTTTTTCTCCGAAACAAATTGTTTATTCAAGTTGTAATCCAAGCACTTTAAGAAGGGACGTAACGAGATTGGAAAAGTTAGGTTATCGATTGGAATATTTAGGTTTATTTGATTTTTTTCCGAGAACTCAACACTATGAAGTTCTTGTAAGTTTAAAAAAATAAAAAACAAACAACTCACAAACTTAAACTTGTGAGTTGTTTTTGCACTACAGGATGCGTTGTTATTTTTCTTTAGTTGTGATTTTGAAAGGAAGGTAAGCGGGACAAAATCCTATTGCAGAAGTAGCAATCATCACAAGTCCAATAATGAGAAGAACTAAAGCAGTCGTACCTTCTACAACTCCTGTTAGATAGAGACCACCTAATACCAAACCCACGACCACTCGAATGATTCTGTCATAAAGACCCATATTTTGAAACATATCCAATCTCCTTAAAGAAGGTTTGACGAAGGAAAACGAATGTATTCTTATTTATTTTTTTGTAACCATTCTAAAATCAATTTCGTCACTTCTTCTCTTTTTTCCCAATGTAAGAAATGTCCAGCATGATCGAAACCAATTTTGCGAAACCCGCAAGGAAAGTCTGTTTCATCCAGTAAGTGTTCAAATAAATTTTTATGAAAACAACCATCGTTCAGACCATAAAGAATTTGGGTTGGGACATTAATTTGAGAATCTAAGATTCCTAATAAACTTTCTCTACCAGATTCCGTAAAAAGGTCATTTAAATTTCGGTAATACGCAAGTGCTGAAGATAAAATACCTGGATTTTGGAAATTAGATTTAATCTCTGCTAAGTGGTCTTGGTTTGGGGTATATCCAGGTGACCAATCTCTCCATAAAAAATCCACTAAAGCAAAGTTGTTAGATCGGATTGTCAGTTCTGCCAGAAAGGGAATTTGGAATAATAAAACATACCAAGAATGAATGGTTTGTTGGGGAGCCCAAAAAAAGGAATCTTGGTAGGTTCGTAGCAAAGGAACTCCAAGACTTGTAATCGATTTGATACGGTTCGGATAATACATTCCTGCAGCATAGGCGATGACTGCTCCCCAATTGTGACCAACTAAATGTATTTGTTCCCAACGTCGGTCATCCATCCAACCTAAGATGTCTTGAACCAGGTCAACAACATGTAATTTTTGAGAATGCGAAATTGTAGACGGTTCATATCCTCGCATAACAGGGGCAATGCATTGAAACCCTTTTTTTCCAATAGATTCCATTATTGGGGCAAAGGTTTTATGGTTATCGGGAAATCCATGTAGGAAAAGAACAGGGTCACCGGTTCCTGATTCTAAAGTGGTAAATACAGTGGATGAATTTCTAATTTCCGAATGGTGCATTGTTATTTACCAACTTTTCTTTTTTATATGTCGTTCGAAAGAATTGTAACACAATCTCTCTAGTATCCAAGTCCTTACTTAAATATCCGTATTGTTTTTCATTTTGGTAATAAAAACCATTAGGCCAAATATGTCCGCCACCGGGGATCAAATATCCTTCTACAATTTGGTCACTGGAACAATCAGTGAATTTAGTGTATTGAATGTCCCTCTTCCAAAATTTATTTAAGTGTCTTTTTTGGGATTTGGTTTCTTCTTTGCACGAAAAACTTGAAGTCCAGTATTCTAATGATTCAATATAGGAAAGAACATCTCCTGCAGCAATTCTCTGTGATTGATTGTTTGGATCAGCAGGGATGGAAACGGTTCCCCCTTGGTAGGGAACTACATCATCAGACATTCCCATAATGAATCCTATCGATTTTTGCAATGGAGGATTACAAATCTCTTTTAACCCTCGGGAAGTTACGGCAGCAACAGAATAACCTGAACTAAATAAATCGGGAGCTTCACATAACAAACGTTGTGTCATAAATCCACCATTAGAAATTCCAACAGCATGGATACGATTGTAATCAATAGGATATTCAGAGTCCAAGTGACGAACCATCTCACGGAAAAAATCTACATCTTTTGTGTTCCTTTTATCTGTGATAGAGTGTGGAATTTTTCTTCCGTCATTCCACCGGTTTGCATAACCATCTGGATACACTGCAATAAATCCATATTCCTCAGCCTTTTCTGACATTCGGGAAAGGTAAATCATTCCCTCGCCTGTTCCACCACCTCCGTGTAGAATAAACACGACAGGTAATTTATCCTCTTTAGATTGCTTAGGGATGTAATAGCGAAAGGAACGTAATAAACCATCCGTTGAGATTGATTGTAGTTTGTGTTCTTTGACCGGAACAATCGAAGGCAGCGATTTACAGAAAAAAGAAAAGGAAACCATAATCAAAAGTAGGTATAACTGAACCTTAACAGAAATCCAATTCATACAAATAAAGATTCAAAGGATTTGATGGTTTCTGTAAACTTTGGATCACTTTCTAGCGGATACTTTGGATGAAATTCTTTATCAACTGTGGGATCATAAGGACCAGACTTTCCTTCAAAACAAACTGCCGTATCTGACAAACACACTAAACTATGCCAAACACCTGGTTGTAAATCGATCCCACGTTTAGGACCATTGGCTGAAAGTTTATGTGCCTCTTTTACTTCGCCGTTTTCATCAAAAATCAAAAAACCAATCTCCCCTTCGAGGATGATGAAGGTTTCGGGTTTTGGATCCGACAAATGTCTGTGAGGTGGAATGTAGGTATTTTTTGAAAGAACGTTTAAGAATCTTTGGTACACTTCCTTTTGTTCATGGAAGTTGTGATTGGTACGTTTTCTTTCTGCGTTTTGAGCTTTTTTAACGAGAGTTCCGATTAATTCGGAATCAATGACTTGTATTTCCTGCAAGTTGACCTTCCAATTCCTGCTCGATGAAGGCTAACATATCCGGAACACAAGCCGTACAAGTATCAGCCGCTCCCATCTCGCGGGCAACTTCTAGTATAGGGCGGTTTGTATCTTTGACAACATTTAAGATAGATTCAAAGAAAACTTCTGCGCAGTGACACTTGATCATGGTTCTGAGAATCAGTCTCTTGCGTTCCCAATGGTACGACAAGAATTTTTTTTTGTCTCAAGTTTGGAAAATTTCACAAAAACCCCGTAAGCCTTCCGGATTTTATCGGGTTTTTGGTTCGAGAATGGGGTTGTAAACTTGGCTTAGGGATTGAATGGCCGATTTCCATTGGAATCGTTTGGCGTTTTTTTCCCCTAAAACTTTCAACTGGCTGAGTCGCTTTGTATCTTTTAGTAAGGTGAGTAGTTGATTCTGAAAGGAATCGGAATTTTTGGGATCAAAGGATTCATAACCATTTCCCAAAACTTCCGGTAAAACGCTGGCATTGGAAGAAAAGACGGGAGTGCCAACACTTTGTGCTTCCAAAACGGGGAATCCAAACCCTTCAAACAAAGAAGGATAGAGAAATACTTTTGCACCTTGGTACGCCAGAGGAAGTTCTGCATAAGGCAGATGAGATAAAAAATAAATCTGATCGGGATATCTCTTTTGGATTTCCAAAAATTCTTCTGGGATTTCTTCCTTGAGGCCACCCACAACTAAAGGTAAGGAAAGTTTCTTTTTTTCCCAAAGCGTTTCTAAATTGGATAATAAAAATGGAAAATTTTTATGAGGTTTTCCTATTCCTACGGTGAATAGATAGGATTTGGGAAGTTTGTGTTTTTTTATGAATTGAGAAACTTTTGCCTGTGGCTGTTTTGAAAAATTATGTAAATCGATTCCATTATAAACAACAGAAATTTTTTCTTTCGAATATCCAAAACTTTTTACCAAATCCTCTTTCGTGTATTCCGAAACAGTGATGATTTTGTGTGCAAACCATTTGATCCAACGAAATACAATTTGCATATACACTCGTTTGACGAGAGAACTATGTGCCGCTTTAAAATGATAAGGAATCAGATCGTGAATGGTGACAATGCATTTACGAATGTACGGAAAGGGAATATTAAAATGAGGGATGTCTAAAAAATCCATTTCGGCCATTCTGGGATGACCTAAAAATTCTTTAGGCGAATAGATATTTGTTTTATATTCAATGATACTTGCGTGCTTTGGAAGTTCGTATTTTTCTAATACAGAGGGATCACCAAAAATAAATAAATCGGCTATCTTTGCAGAAATGGGCCAAAACTTCAAAATATGTTGAATCCGAATCCCGATCCCTGAATTTTCGACCATCCTTGCATCGTATCCAATTTTAATCCGCATTCTGATTTGATTATGTCCTTTAGAATTAATTTAAAAAAAAGGAAATGTATCTTTTCCCGATGAGTCAAGTCTAGTCAAATTAGTAGTAAATATTCTGCATTCATAATTTGGAAGGCAGGATCAAGACACCAGGAACATATCTGTCAAAAGGAATCGAATGGAAAACTTAATCGAAGAAATCCTAAAACAAATTGGTGAAGATCCCTCGCGCGAAGGTCTTGTGAAAACGCCTAATCGTGTGAAGAAGGCCTATGATTTTTTGACCAGTGGGTATAAGGCTGATTTGAACCAAATTGTGAATGGTGCGATTTTTGAAGAAAGCACTACTGGTATGGTTTTGGTGCGCGATATTGAAATGTATTCTTTATGTGAACACCACTTACTTCCTTTTTATGGAAGGGCACATGTGGCTTACATTCCCAATAAAAAAATCATAGGAATTAGTAAAATTCCACGAATCGTAGATGTATTTGCCCGACGTTTGCAGGTACAAGAACGACTCACCGACCAAATTGCGCAAGCCATCCAAGAAACCTTAGATCCACTTGGTGTCGGTGTTGTCATCAAAGCCAAACACCTATGTATGATGATGCGTGGGGTAGAAAAACAAAACTCAGAACTCTTTACTTCTAGCCTACTTGGTTTATTCAAAACAGATCCCACCACTCGCAGCGAATTTTTGGATTTGATCCGAACCGGCTCGCATTAAGTTCATTTTTTAAATTCAATTTTTCAGATTCATGCTGGACTTTTTTAAAAAAAAGTTCAGCATTCTTTCTCTAGAGGGAATCTATGCCGAAAGAAAGAATCGTGGCACCGTCCAAAGACTTCGCTAAGATTGCGAATGTTAGTTTAAAAGAATACAAAACCAAATACAAAGAATCTATAGAAAAACCGGAAAAGTTTTGGGCCGAACAAGCCAAACGCCTAACTTGGTTTAAAAAATGGACCAAGGTTCTCAAACACGATTTTGCCAAAGCAAAAGTAGAATGGTTTGTTGGAGGGAAACTCAATGTTTCCTATAACTGTTTAGACAGACATTTAGATTCTCCACACAGAAACAAAGCGGCTCTTATTTGGGAAGGGGACAACCCTGATGAATCCAAAGTCCTTACTTATCATGACCTGCACCGCGAGGTAAATCACTTTGCCAATGTTCTGAAAAAATTCCATGTAAAAAAAGGAGACCGGGTTCTCATTTACCTTCCTATGATTCCAGAGCTTGCCATTGCGACACTAGCTTGTACTCGCATTGGAGCCGTGCATTCCGTTGTGTTTGGTGGATTTTCGCCAGAAGCCCTTCTTGGTAGGATTGAAGACTGCAAACCCACACTTGTCATTACTGCTGATGGTGGTTATCGTGGAGGCAAACCAGTTGAACTCAAAAAAAATGTGGATGTTGCTTTAGAAGAAAGTAAATACAAAGTCAAAGACGTAATCGTTGTTAAGCGAACTGGAGACGAAGGAAACTTAAATTGGAAAGAAGGTAGAGACCACTGGTACCACTACCTCATGAAAGAACCCGATATCAAAAAAGAATGCCCACCAGTAGTAATGGATTCAGAAGATCCACTTTTCCTTCTTTATACTTCAGGTTCGACAGGAAAACCAAAAGGTGTCCTACATACCACAGCAGGATATTTACTCGGTGCCAATCTTACTTTTGCCACCATCTTTGATTATAAAGAGACGGACACGTATTGGTGTACGGCAGACATTGGTTGGATCACAGGACACAGTTATATTCTTTATGGACCATTGTCCAATGGGGCCACATCGCTGATGTTTGAAGGGGTTCCTAGTTATCCAGATGCCGGCCGGTTTTGGGATGTGATTGATAAATATAAAGTCACCGTATTTTACACAGCGCCAACAGCCATTCGAGCACTCATGCGAGAAGGCATTGAACCTATCAAAAAAAGATCTTTGGCATCTTTACGACTTCTTGGTTCTGTGGGTGAGCCCATCAATCCAGAGGCTTGGGAATGGTACCATACCAATATTGGAAAATCAAAATGCCCGATTGTGGATACTTGGTGGCAAACAGAAACCGGATCCATAATGATCTCTGGTGTTCCTGGTGCGATCCCGCAAAAGCCAGGTTCGGCGAGTTGGCCATTTTATGGAATCCTACCAGTCCTTGTGGACAATGAAGGTGTGGAGATCAAAGACAAAGGAGAAATCTCTGGAAACCTATGTATTGCCAAACCTTGGCCTTCGATGATGCGTGGGGTGTACGGTGATCCAAAACGATTCTTTGATACCTACTTTTCACAATTCAAAGGGTATTACTTCACAGGTGATGGTGCCAACAAAGACAAAGATGGATACTTTCGGATCACGGGACGAGTCGATGATGTACTCAATGTTTCGGGACATCGCATTGGATCAGCCGAGGTAGAGAGTGCACTCGTTGAACATAAATCAGTTGCCGAAGCTGCGGTGGTTGGATTTCCACATGATATCAAAGGTCAGGGAATTTATGCCTATGTAACTGTGAAACATGGTGTGACCACCAACGATGCTTTAAAGAAAGAACTGATTGCGATGGTGGAAAAAGTCATCGGTAAAATTGCAAGGCCAGAAGTGATCCACTGGGCTCCGGGACTTCCTAAAACGAGATCAGGGAAAATTATGCGACGAATTTTAAGAAAAATTGCCAATAACGAATTTGATACTTTGGGAGATATCAGCACTCTCGCAGATCCATCCGTAGTACAATCGTTAATTGATGATAAAAAGAAATTCCACAGTTAAAATTAGATTTTCGGTACTTTCAGTTCTTCTTCCTTCGGTGAAAACTAACTAGGAAGAAGAAGGTTATAAAAAGCCAGCTTCTTTTATGAGTTGGGTCTTGTTTGTTTTAAAGATCCTGCGGGAGAGCGGAAAATACTCCCATCACCCGCAGGAATTCTGATTCTTCAAATTCCATATCTCTATCTTTTAATTTTTTACGATACTCGTTTGCTTTGGTCGTATCTCGTTTCGAAAACCAGTGGATACAAAATAACAAATACTCTCTATTTTTACGATACGTGTTTTGGTGGTTTTCTAATTCGGTAGCCGTGAGTTTGTTTTGGTTTTTAAAATCTTTCACCAAAGAATCGATGGCAAGGGTGTCTCTATCTTTTCCTAGATTCGCATAACTTTGACGAATGAGAAATAAAATCTCTCCCGCATCCGAATCTGGGTAAAATTTCAGTAAATTGTAAAATCCTCTTCGAAATAAAGACAAGGCTTCTAGGTATCTTTGTTTTTCTTGGAGAAACACTCCGTAGCGAGTGAAGTACCTAGTTTCATTCAAAAAAATGGTCGTTGTCCATTGGTAAGCTTGTTCTAAAAGTTCGGATTCTCTTCCTCTTCGGGCAAGGATCAAGGTTTCATACATTGTCTCTTCCCGAGGAAAATAAACCAAGTACCGCAAACTCAAATCATCTGCTTCTTTCCATTTTTTGTTTTTGATATTTTTCAAAAGACTCGCTTGTAAGGCATCTTTTTCAGAAACAAAGGTTTTGTCTGATTCTAAAAATTGTATATAGGATTCGTAGTCCGATTCCAAACCAAGTTGTCTGGATAAAATGGCTGCAGTATACAATCTGTACTTAGCATTGGGTTTTTGTTCTAAATACAATTTTGTATAGAACAAAGCCTCTTTTTGTTTTCTTTCCTTTTCATAAAAATCGGCGACATACAAAACCAAATCGAGTTGGTCTTTTTTCTTTTTAATGGATTCTTCGAAGGCATGAATTCCGTCGAATACCTGACCTAACTTCATGTGGGCACGTGCGGCTATATTATAGTACCGATAGTCCGGATCTGGATTTAATTCTTTGGCTTTGATGAGAAAATCGAATGCTTTGGCCGGGGTTTCTTGGACAATTTTGTCTTCTGCCATCCGCAAAAGATCTTCGTATCCATAAAAGACCTTAACTGGGTTCAGAACCTCTGGTTCTGCTAAATTTGGACTGGAAACCAGAAATAGACTTGTTACCAGAACACTAAATTGCCATATTCTCCTAGACCGAAGTATCATCTATGGATTCTCATCGGTCATCTTCTAAATAATCTTAGAAATTCAAATAAACAATCTCAAAGAGGATCTCATGAATGTAGAGTTAATCATCATCGTCATGGCACTAGTTTCCATAGTCACGGCGATATTCTACGCGGCTCGGGTGGTTCGCATCCAAGTGGGCGCAGGCGGCGGTAGCGAAAAAGAAACTGCTAAATTGAAAGAAATCTCCGCAGCAATCGCAGAAGGGGCAATGGCCTTCCTTCTCAGAGAATACCGAGTCATTTTGCTATTTATCAGTTTCATGACGGTTCTCATTTATCTACTTTTGGATAACCCAAAAACTGAGTTCAACGAAGGAATTTATACTGCCGTTGCTTTTGTTTCTGGTGCCCTCATTTCTTGCCTTTCTGGTTTTATTGGAATGAAGATTGCGACAGCTGGTAATGTTCGCACGGCAGAAGCCGCAAAAACTTCTCTTTCTCGCGCCTTCCGAGTGGCTTATGACTCTGGAGCCGTTATGGGTTTTGGTCTCATTGGTCTTGCAGTTCTTGGAATGATTGGACTTTTCCTTCTCTTCACAGGAACAAACGTTGGTGTTGCTAAACACATCCTTATGGAATCACTAGCAGGTTTTGGTCTCGGTGGATCTTCTGTGGCACTCTTTGGTCGTGTGGGTGGTGGTATTTATACCAAAGCCGCAGACGTTGGTGCTGACCTTGTTGGTAAGGTAGAAAAAGGAATTCCAGAAGATGATCCCCGTAACCCAGCAACCATTGCTGATAACGTTGGAGACAACGTAGGTGATATTGCTGGTATGGGTGCTGACCTTTTTGGTTCTGCTGCTGAAGCAACTTGTGCGGCTCTTGTGATTGGTGCCACAGCATCAGCACTTGCTGACAATAATTCAGCTCTACTCTATCCACTTTTAATTTCTGCGATTGGAATCCCAGCTTCCCTGATCACAACTTTTTTTGCTCGCGTGAAAGAAGGTGGAAACGTAGAAAAAGCTCTCAAACTCCAACTTTGGATTTCTACATTCATCGTAGCGGGTGCGTTGTATTTTGCAACGGACATTTTTATGATCGATAGTTTCCAAATCGGAGACAAAACCATCACTAAGTGGAATGTGTTTACATCAGTCGCATTAGGTTTGTTTGCTGGTATGTTTATTGGTTGGATTACTGAGATTTACACTTCCCACTCTTACAAACCAGTGCGTGAAGTGGCAGATGCTTGTGATACTGGTGCTGCTACAAACATCATTTACGGTTTGGCACTTGGTTACAAATCCACAGTCATTCCTGTAATTTTACTTGTGATCGTAATCGTTGTTTCCAATATCCTTGCCGGTATGTATGGAATTGCCATCGCTGCTATTGGTATGATTTCTACCATTGCGATTGGTCTGACGATTGATGCTTACGGCCCTGTTTCTGATAACGCGGGTGGAATTGCTGAGATGGCGGAACTCGGAAAAGAAGTTCGCGATCGAACTGACAACCTAGATGCAGCGGGAAACACCACTGCGGCTGTAGGAAAAGGATTTGCGATTGGATCGGCTGCTCTTACTTCCCTTGCCTTATTTGCAGCGTTTATCACTAGAACTCAAAATGCTTCTAAAGAAATGGGTGAAGGTGCGATCGATTTAACTTCCATTGAACTTCTTGATCCTTTGGTGTTTGGTGGTCTTCTTTTCGGTGCCATGCTTCCTTTTATCTTTTCGGCAATGACTATGAAGTCAGTTGGAAAGGCAGCTCTTGATATGGTAAAAGAAGTTCGTCGCCAATTCAAAGAGATCCCTGGTCTTATGGAAGGTAAAGCAAAACCAGAATATGCTAAGTGTGTAGATATTTCTACTTCTGCTGCTCTTCGTGAAATGATCCCTCCAGGTCTTCTTGTTCTCTTAAGCCCGATTGTTGTTGGGTATTTATTTGGAGTGAAGTCACTTGCTGGTCTTCTAGCAGGAGCACTTGTTTCTGGTGTGGTTCTTGCGATTTCTTCTGCAAACTCCGGTGGAGCCTGGGACAACGCGAAAAAATACATCGAAAAAACAGCTGGTGGAAAAGGTTCTGAAAAACACAAAGCTGCGGTTGTGGGTGATACAGTAGGAGATCCGTTTAAAGATACTTCTGGCCCTGCGATCAACATTTTGATTAAACTCATGGCGATCACCTCACTTGTGTTTGCTGAGTTTTTTGTAACAAAAGGTGGGATCATTTTAAATTTCTTTAAATAAGAAATTAAGTGAGACCATGAAAATTTGGTAGAGGTCTTTGGTCCAAAGGAATCTACCAAATACAAACAATCAATTCTAGTTTCCTTAAATAGGAAATGAAAGAGAGAAGCCGGCGGAAACGTCGGCTTTTTTTATAAGGTGGTAAAACTGAAACTGGTGTTTGTGCCGAGCGTTAATCCAAATATGGATTGGATGTTTTTGTTTAAAGTGATGGTGTAAGTGGTGCCAGTAGTCAAAGCACTTGCTGGAGTAAGAGTGATGGTTCTGTTGGAAGCACCACCGTTGAGACTGGGACAAGAAGGGGAACAGCTAATATTTGTATTGAGCGAAGTACTTTCTACCGCTTGGGTCATTACGATTGTAATTGTTGGATTTAAGGAAACACCTGTGGCTCCATCGGTCGGGACTGTGGATTCAATGGTAAAAGTGGAAGAGGTTTGCGTGACCAAAGGTAATACCAACACACCCAAAAGAGATGGTTTTGGCTTCGGCAAACATGCCTGGGAAGAAAATAAAACGAAAAATAGGATATAAATTCTCTTCCAGCTGGGCATAGGGCTCTAACTTTAATTTCGACTAATTACCCTTGGTAATTGCGCAGAGTTTTGCGTAAATCCCCAAGAAATTGTAAGTTTCTAGTTCAATAGACGTAATTTCTTTAATATTTCCAATTTTTTGGGACACTTCGACAGAAGCGTCTCCGAGAGCCAGGAGACCCAAATAGGACTTAGCACAAGCGATTCCTTCCTTGGTGGCAGGGTTCCCAGTTTCCATCATACTAATCCTTTGGTTCTCATAAAGAAGGCCTTGGGTTCCAAATCCGGAACTGGCACAGGAAAGGTTTAGAAATAAATTGAATAAAAAGAATGTTAGGAGTAGTTTTCTTTTTGGATGAGTTTGGTTATTTTTTAAGTTCTTGGTCCAAAATTTCTGAAAGTTTGTTTTGTAAAAGGATGATGTCGTCATAAAGTTTTTTAATTTGTTCTTCTTTCTTTCGAATTTTTTCGGTAAGTGCTTCGAGCGATTTTTTAGATGCATTATTCTTTTTGGAATGAAATTCTTTTAATTTGAATTCAATTTCCTCATAAATGAGTCCACTTTTCAGTTTCTTTGCAAATTCAGTTAATGAGTCAATGTTCTGTTTCATCGTCCTGTAATTCTTAAACAAAGTTCTTGGAAAAAGAAATACTGTTTTTTATAATAATGGTCGAGGCTATGGATTTCCTTTGGTCGAGACTGACGATGGATATATTCCAAACTAGCATTTCCTAAACTCACCAAACCGAAGTAATTCGTAGTACAAGATTCTACAAATGTATCTGACGGTTGTGGTGCTTTTCCTGGAGAAAACCATCCTTCTTGTCCTTTATTTTGGAAAATAGTGAAAGAAGGATTTCCTATTTGAAAACTGAAACATTGAAAAAAAAAGAAACAAATCGAAATCAATAAACCTCGTTTCATACTACTGGTTTGTATCAAAGAAGTAGAAATAGGAAAAACGAATTCCACGATCAATTGCGTTATCTTCTTTTGGCAAAATTCCTAAGAGCAGAGAGAAACTAAACGTTCCTAAATTTTCAGTACTCATGGAGATCCCTGGATAAAAATTAAAATATCTTAAATTTTTATCGGCCACTCGATCCACTGGTTCTCTGTATTCCAATTCTGTAAAGATGCGAACGGAATCTGCAATTGAAAAAGAAGGTGCAATACCGACTTGGTAATAACGTTTAAATTCCTGGAGGCTAGACTCTTTTCCATGTCTGTTAGTTTCTGTTTGAAAACGAAACTCAGACATGATTTGGAAGATTCCGTATTTGTATCCCAATCCAAAATTAGGTCTGATTAAATAAAAATCTGGGTTTTCTCTTTCTCGAAATTCAGCGTTTCTTTTTTTATCATAGAGTCTTAAACCAGCACCAATTAAAAATTGAGAGGATCCATTTTCATAAACTTTTCCATATTTGATCCCTGCATTCCATCGATCCCATGTGATTTCTCTTGCGGTATCGGTTTGTGAATAATCTGTTCGACCTACGGAAGAAATAACTGAAAATGAATCGGAAAATTTGTATTCTCCCTCAACATTAATATCCTTATTAATTTCTTTAACTCCGTTGAAGTCTTTATGCCAATAACCTATATTACCTCTAACCTTAGTATATAAAGCAACAGGTTCGACTTGTAATGGGTGTGCAAACCCAGTATTGTTAGTTGGTTGTGCATATAAAGAAGAAATTAAAGAAAGAAAAAAGATGTATATGATTAGTATATTTTTCATATTAAAATCCTATATTGGTGATTGGATAAATTAATCTAGCGAACTTATCGGTAAGATATGTATATCCTAAGTTATTTGCATGAATACAATCTAACATAAATTCGGCGCGCGAAAATGGTTTTCCACCTAATGTATTTCTTAGGTCCGTATATAGAAGGGTGGGTTCTTCCCGAATGGTATCTAGTAATAAATTGTTAAAAGCATCTAATTGTGTTGAAGTGAAAACAGCCGCATCAGGAACGTTAAGACCAATTCGATCAAACTTGGATTTGCAACCCTCATCAGAACCAGCAATGACTGGCGCCATATATGGATTTGGATAGTCGTAACCATGAATGATCCACTTGATTGGTTGGCCACCGAATCTAGAAACTTTGTAAGCATTTCCTGTTGCGACTAGTTTTTTGAGATTTGCTTTGATGGTGGCAAATCGTTGTGCTTGCACTGTTTCCACATTTCCAATATATTCGGAAAGATTGGCTTGAATGTCATTTCCACCCAAAGATAGGATGATGACTTTCATGTCTGCACCACCTTGGTCAATCACTTGAAACTGGAGCCCTTCGTTTACTACCTGTTGCAAGGTTTTTCCGCCGAGGGTGGCACCTACAAATTTATAATGAAACCTATTTTCTAACTGTGGCCTGAGAGTTTCCACTGCTGGAAATCCTAGAAGGAGATCGGTCCAACTATCACCAATAATACCAGTTTTTGCAGGTGTTTCCCCATTACAAATTGCGTATGTAGTGCAAAGTAAATTGGCTCCCACATCGTCTAGATAATCTTTTTTAGTATCACAATGAATGAGGAATACTAACATTCCTAAGAAAACTGTGTATTTAATTTTTTTCATTGGTTTTTGTTTCCTTCCAGATATGGTCCATAATAAATGCGCAGGATAAATCGCCGGTTAGATTTACTGAAGTTCTACACATATCTAAAAAGCGGTCAACTCCAAAAAGGATAGTAATTCCTTCGATGGGAATGTGAAATGTAAATAAGATAGATGTGAGGATAACGAGACCAACCCCAGGAGTTGCTGCCGTTCCGATAGATGCTGCCGTCACTGTTCCAACTAACAAAAACAAGTCTATTGTGGATAAATTGACCTGATAAACCTGACTTAAAAAAACGGTAGCAACTGCTTGGTACAGAGCCGTTCCATCCATATTGATTGTGGCACCCAGAGGAAGTACAAAGTCGGCCACAGTTTCTTTTAATTTTAATTTTTCCTTAGCAAGTTTTAAAGAATAGGGAAGGACTGAACTTGAACTAGAGGTTGAAAAACCAAGTAGGGGAATTTCGCGAACTTGATTCAAAAAACGAAAAGGATTCTTTCTTGTGAGGGTAAAAATCAAACTTAAATAAAAAATAAGAATACAAAATAATCCAAAAATCACTGTCCCAATGTAAGAAACCAAACCAAATAACAAAGAAAATCCGATTTGTACCATCGCATAACTCATGAGTCCCAAAACAGCGAGTGGGGCTAATTTCATCGCAGTGGCAACCACCCATAAACAAAAACTTTCCAATGAATGACAAAATGCTTTGAGTGCTGCTCCAGACTCTCTCGAGGTAAGAAAAAAAATTCCCAATATCATTCCAAAAAAAACAACCGATAACATTTGTTGTTTGGACCAAACATTTACAAGATTTTTAGGGATAATATTTGCGATAATTTCAGGAACCGATTCTTCATTTTGTTTTAAATCCGTTTTTGCGATCGTTGTGTTTGTAACGACTGATTGCGTTTGAATTTGATTTCCTGGTTTAATCACCAATGCGAGCGATATTCCAATACTGACTGAAACAATAGTTGTAAAAATAAAATAGAGAAGTGTTTTACTTCCCAAACTCCAAAGATCCTTTAAATTTTTTAAACTAGAAACACCAAGTGCGATGGAGACAATCACTAAAGGAATCATAATCATCTGGAGCAAATTTAAAAAAATATCTCCAGGTAGTTTCATCCATGATAAATAAGGTTTTAAAGCGATAGAGGATATAAATCCTGTTTCTGGATTTAATAGGATTCCAAATAACAAACCTAACAACAAAGATGCGAAAATTTGGATCCAGAAAGGAATTTTGAGAAAGGACATTCCCAAATTCTATTTTTTAGAATTTCTCTGTAAATGAATTAAATACTGATATAAGTTTGGTAGAGGCGAATTCTATGGAAAATAGTGGCACCATTTTTGATTTTACGAATTTCAATCGTGTAATCATCCTTAGCGCGTTGGATTTCTTTCATAGTCTTATGTAGGACTGCTTTTTTTTCAGGACGATTGTCCCATTTGTAAGCGGCTTCCTGGCGCATCAATTTTTCTTCTAATTGGCGAATCGTTTTTTGATGAGAAAGTTCTACTTTGTATTCTTCCTTTTGGAAAATAGAAAGTGTTTCTTTTCTTAGAGTTTCTTTTTTAGATTCTGCTTCTGATTCAACGATCGGATAACAATGGATAAATGCTTCTTCTAATTTGGAAAGGGAAATTTCTTTTTCTGGAACGTAAGATTTTGCTTCGATCCACTCAGTTGGTTTTTCCGTTAGAACTAAAGTTTTCTTTTTCTTTAAGTCATATTCTATAAAAAACAGGTCTTTTCTTTTTAAGGAAAAATCAAATTCCACCTGAAAAACAAATAATATTTTTTGTCCTAGGTTGTCTGATAAAAGGTACTTTTTTTTACGACCGATATCGCTTTGTGTGAGTAACTCTGTAACTTTTTCAACAAAGGGATGTCCAAACGCAAGAAATTCCAATGAATCATTCGTTAAGGCAAGGTCTGAATCAAAGGTGGCTTTTCTAACTTTACCTTCCGCGTTTTTATATTCGTAAGATCCTTTCCCAACTGAGGTTAGAGTTCCTGGTAAGTGAGCTTGAAAAAATTTGGAACCTTGGGCAACGACTTCTTCCAAATGGCTATTGTTCCATTCTCTTTCTTCAAGTGTATGATCATAATAATCTTTTAAGTTAAAATCTAAAACCTTCGGAGTTACAAGAGCATTGAGTTTTTCAAATCCTTTTTGTGCTACTTGGATTCTAAGATCAAATTCAGTTTCTAACTCTTCTTTTGTTTTCGTACCAGTAACAAACTTCATAAGACTAGAGTTGAAATCAAGTTCCTCTTCAATCGTTCCAAGTAAATCATCAGAAGCACCAATGGATTCTTCAAACAAACGAATTTTATTTGTGAGTACTTCTAAAATTCTTTCCGCGACTGTATCTTTGGAAGCAAAGTTAAAGATATAAACATTGTCCTTTTGACCAAAACGATGGATCCTTCCAATCCGTTGTTCGATCTTGAGCGGGCTCCAAGGTAAGTCATAATTAAAAAGTATATTTGCAAATTGTAAGTTACGACCTTCCCCACCAGCTTCTGTACAAATTAAAATTTCGTAGTCTTCTTTAAATTTTTGAATAGCGACTTCTTTTTCATCCATACTCAAAGAGCCGTGGAAAGGAGAAACTTTGAAGTCTGGTTCTAGAACTGATTGTAAATGGTCTTGTGTCGTTCTAAACTGAGTGAAGATAATGAATTTTTTATGACCTTCTTTTTTTAAACGATAGAGAGTTTCTTTTAATTTTTGAGTTTTTTTGTCTTCTTTGATTTGTTTTCCTAAATGGATGAGGCGGTTCAGAGTAAAGAGTTCTCGTTTGATCCTTTGGAAACTAGACATTTCTTCATCTTCTAATTCAGAAATAAAATCTTCGACACCTTCCGTTTCATCTAAATCCCAATCATCCAAAGTGGTTTCATGTTCTTTCATGTAATGGAATTTGGATTCCAACATAAATTTTCTTTTTTGTAAGGCAGAAAGGAGGGCAATGACAGAAGAATCCAAAAGTTTTTGGAAAACAACCATTACAAATCCTATGGCACGGTTTTTGGTTCCCATCGCCATATTGTATTCTCTTTTTACATACTCCGTCGTTTCATCATAAAACGCTCGTTCGATGGGAGAGAGATCAATCCTAACTGTTTTGGCAAATCGTTTGGTAAACCCACCTACTTCCACTTTACGACGACGAAGGAGAACTTTGGAGATTTTTTCCTTTAAATCCCCTTTTTGACCAACCACATAATCATTAACGAAGGTATGGTAAGGCCCAAGGATATTGGGATCGACAAGGTGCATGAGGTAAAAAAGTTCTTCTAGTTTTCCACGGAATGGTGTCGCTGTGAGAAGGAGGAGGCATTCCGTTTTTCTAGCAATTTTTTCAGCAAATAAATATCCACGAGTGATTTTGGAATAATCACGACGAAGTCTATGGGCTTCATCAAAAACAACGATATCCCATTTCGTTCCTAGAATTTCTTCGGCATATCTTGGATTTTTAATGAAATCGATAGAAGTAATGATTTTATTAAAATTTCTCCAATGGTCTGGACCGTTGGTAACAAAATTTCTTCTACGAACAATTGCAAACTCTTCATTGAATTTGTTTTTCATCTCCTGTTGCCATTGGACAAGTAGTGGAGATGGTGCCACCACAAGGACTCGTTTGAGCCCTCGTCGAAACATAAGTTCTTTTACGGCAAGACCAGCTTCGATGGTTTTTCCAAGCCCTACTTCATCGGCTAAGATAAACCTTGGTTTTAAACTATTTGCAACAATGAATGTCGATTCAATTTGATGCGGAAGTAAACGAGTTCTCGAGTTTGAAAGTGAGGATAGTTTGTTAAAATTATAAGTAAGTTTGAGTTGGCTGGCATCAAGGGCCAAATCCATTGCTTTGGGAAATTCTTCCCATTCACGAAGTGATTGTGGATATTGATTTAAAAATTTTAATTGTTTGTTGGATTTATTAACAGTTCTAAAAATCTCTTTTGATTCAAAAAACAGTTCTACTGAAGTTGTAGTTTCTTTTGTGACTTTTGCGAGACCTAACTCCGGTTCGTCGACAAGGAATCCGTATTCATTTGTTTGTTTTGGTTCAACAGTTGTTTCAAAATCTAAACTTAATTGAGTAGGGATATCCATCAAACTCCTTTCTGATTTCCCCAAAGCACTTTATGAATTTGAAGCGACAAACGACACTTAGGTGGATTGTCAACTTTGATCCATTCAACCAGTTCTTTGGCATCCACTTCCCCGTGGACGGGCGAATACAATATATTTGTCTGTATTTTTTGTTCGAGAATGACTTCGATACTTCTATCAAAGTCGATTCTATCTCGCACAACGAACTTGATTTCGTCAAGTGAATTATGTCTCTTTTCTAGAATCCGGAAATTTTCCAGATCCATTCGGTCTTCCATACCGGAACCTGGTAATTTGTAGTCCATAGTGAAAATAAAAAAAACATCTTCGGTAATTCGCTCGCTTCCATTGGTTTCCACACGCGCCGCAGGGTAGGGCAAACCTGCCTCTGTTCTATGTTTATAAATTTTATTGGCAATGGAAATGGATAAGTCGCGGTTTTTCCCCTCTAAGGGTTCCCCTCCAGAAAGTAGAACTTGGTAACCATGATGAGGATCTAAGTTTTCTAACTCCGACCATATCGATTCTAAACTTTTTTCTTCACCTTGGTTCGGGCCTAAGGCATAAGCTGTGTCACACCATAACGATCTTGATTCTGTTTTGCCACATCGTAAAGAACATCCGGCAAATCGGATAAAAACTGTTGGGATTCCTTGTGAAATTCCTTCGCCAGAAATAGAAGAATAGATTTCGTGAATTTTACCAAACATTGTGATGAGTCCTTCGATGTCAGATTAAAGTAAATTGTTCTTGCGAAAACATTTATTCAGAATTTCATTTTATGGTCATGTACGTAGAAGCGAAATTGGAATATCCTCTGATCCAAGAAAAAGAGCTACAAGAAAATCATTTGTTGCTTCGGTTTCGTACACCCGCCAATCCAAAAATAGCAGAACGTAAACCTTTAGTGATAGGTCTTGCTATAGATAAAAGTTGGTCCATGAAAGGTGAAAAAATGGAATCAGTGATTGAGGCTTCTTGTGCATTAGTCAATTGGCTGACTAGACATGATGCTGTATCTATCATTGCATATTCCGCTGATGTCCAACTCATCCAACCGGTTACTCACCTAACAGAAAAAGTCTCTGTGACCGATAAAATTCGAAATATCCAAGTAGCCACTTCCACAAATTTAAGTGGTGGATGGTTGTCCGCTTTAAAAAGTCTCAGTCTCTCCAAAATCCCTAATGCCTATAAACGAGTTTTACTACTCACCGATGGAAATCCCACTTCAGGAATCAAAGAAAAAGAAGCATTGGTAAAAATTGCCGCAGATCACTTAGCCATGGGTATCTCCACAACAACCATAGGTGTAGGAAATGATTTTAATGAAGAAATGTTGGTGGAAATAGCAAAAGCCGGTGGTGGAAATTTTCATTACATCGACAATCCGGAAAAAGCCTCGGATATATTTTTCGATGAATTTGGTGACATTGGGGCCTTGTATGCACAAGCCATAGATGTCGAATTACAACTGGCTCCTGGTGTTCGATTGAAACAAGTGTTGTCAGAAACATCTCATCAGATATTGGAAGAATTTGATGAATTTATTGGTGATTCCAAAACCATATCCAGACAAAAAATCAATCTACAGTTAGGCGATCTTAGGGCCGATGACATCCGCAACTTAGTATTACGATTGGAAATTGATGATCGCCTAAACCAATCCGAATCTCCTTTTTGTGAAGTAAACGTATCTTACTATAATTTGTTACAACAGAATGCTTTAGAATCTGTGAAAGAATCATTTCATTTTCCAAAAGCGAATCATAAAGGCAAACAAGACCCCGATGTTTTAGTAGAAATATTGGTAGCCAATGCAACCACTGGGATCAAAGAAATTTCCGATTTTATCAAACGTGGCCATGTAGAAGACGCTAAGGCATTGTTATTTGGTCTCATTCAGGACATTAAAAATAACTTACATTTTGCACCCAATGCACTTGGTTCCGTACTTGGTCGTCTCCAGGTTTTAGAAACAAAAATTACAACAAAATCAGATGATTTGAACAAACATTTATTTATGAATTCACAGATCATGATGAAAGGTCCAGAAAAGTTGGATTTAAAAGATGTGTTAGTTCATGATGAAATTTTAGAATACAGAGTCACTGGTGATATTGATTTGTATAAATGCCCCGAGATAAAACTTTTTATGGAACAAAAAATTTCTGAAGGTTTTAGGTATGTAATTTTTGATTTTTCCAATACATCTCATATTGATTCTTCTGCGATTGGAATGGTGATTCAGATTGTGGGTTGGCTCAGGAGACGGGGTGGTGAACTTGTGGTTGCCAACATCCATGATTCAGTAAAAAAGATTTTTGAAATCACAAGGTTGTACAACCACATTCGCGTGGCAGAAAATGTTACCTCTGGTAAGGAAATATTACAGAGGCTTATTTATGCGAGCGAAGGGGATAAAATCAGTTAGTTGGTTTAAGCCAACCAACGTTCTGCTTCTTCGATCGCTTCTTTTAAATCACCAACTAAAGCAGGAGCGATAGCGATTCCTTTTTGAGTGGGTTTTAGTTCCCCGTTGGGATCGGTATACCAAACTCGAATGTTAAAAAAAGTTTGGCCTTTATATTCGGAGATTTCCACGCGGATGACTTCTCCCCGTCCTTTGTCAATGTCTCGAATGATTCCTGTTTTTGCCATTTTAGTACGTCTCTACAAAAAGTTGTTCTTTTTCCTCTAGGTGTTTTTTGAATTCATCATACGAAAGATCAGTTCCGCAAGCAGAGATGATTTCTTGTATGACTCCTTTTTCCATTCCCTTCGGACCGCCACAAATATAAAACTTACCGTTTCCATTGACAGCATTTTTAATGGATTCGGCATTTTCTTTTGCGCGGTGAGTGATGTACATCTTTCCACCGTCGAAGGAATTTTTCTCTTCTCGGCTAATCGCTGTTACGAAATGGAAGTTGGGATGGTTTTTAGCCATATCTTCAAAATAATCGCGAAGTACGATTTCATCAGAATAGGGTGCTCCGTAGATTAGCCATACATTTCCTTGAAAGTTAATTAGTTTTTGAACCAGGAGTTCTTCCACCATTCCAAAAAAAGGACTGATTCCTGTTCCTGTAGCAAAAAAGAAAATATCACCAGAAAAGTCAGTTTGTGGAAGTAGGAATTTTTTTCCAGCGGGACCAGTCATCGTGACTGTATCACCTGGTTTTAAGTCACAAAGATAATTGGAACAAACTCCTTTATGGAGAAGATTTCCATTTTCATCGTACACATTGTCCCTTTTGACCACAAATTCAATATTATCCTTGGTTTGCCCAAAACTATAGGATGGGGAGGCAATGGAATACAAACGGATGGTATACGACGGATCAGCCGAGCCTTTAGCTTCTTTTTCTGGATCCGCGCCCGGGGGAATGATACCAGCACTTTGCCCGATCATATAAGGATAAGTGTTATGGTCGACGGCAATCGTGATTCGATGCACCGCAGAATCGCCTTCTTTTGTTGGGCGTTTTCCCTTTCCTGGTTCGGGAGTCAAACGGGTATTGGCCAAAACTTGGGCTTGGAGGGGATTTGATTTTTTAAACAGATTGATTTGAGGGGTAAGCAAAGTCGTCCTCGTTACAGGTGGTTTTTGGTCAAGTTTGGCATTCCGATGGTTCGGGAAAAGGAGAACTTAGAGTTTTCATTTTTCCTCCTCGGAATTATGTCTCTTCTTGACTCCTTTTTTAGAGTTTTTAAACTTTAGTCATTCCGGCCCTCCCGCCGATCTTAAAGACAACCGGGAAAACAAATTGCATGAGATCAACTGAAGCACAAGAAAAGAAACCATCACCAGTTCCCAATACCGTACTTCATCAAAAATTGGAGTCTTTCACCAATACTTTGCTCCAATCTATGCAAACCAAAACAAAAGAGGAAAAAACCTGGGCCGTTCTCTCCATGAAAGGAGAGATTTTGGATTATGGAAATCGTCTTCCTCAAGCTGACCGTAATTCCGATACTTTATTTTCCATTTAATTTTCGAGGTTTTATGTTTAGATCCGGGAACCCTTCTTTTTTTAAACTTCAGCTGACAATCGTTAGCTTACTTTTGGTATCGGTTTCATATTCATTATCTGCAGAACCGTACGGAATGGCTGGTTGTGGACTTGGGTCGATGGTACCGGCTTGGAAAAATGATATCGGGCAAGTTTTGGCTGCGACCACCAATGGTAGTTTATCCTCTCAAACATTTGGAATCACTTCGGGAACTTCTAATTGCACTACGGATGGAATTGTTCGCGCTGACCGAGCCCAAGAAGTATTTGTGACTTATAATGAAGAACCTTTGGAATTAGAAACCGTTAAGGGTACCGGTGAAAGAATTCGAGCCATTGCTTCTTTGTTAGGTTGTCCTACACATAGTGATGAATTGGGAAATCTAATGAAGGAAAAACATTCTTTTATTTTTGATCCTACGAAAGAGGAAGAATCTAAAGTTCGATCCAAAATCATTTTATCTCGACTAAAGGCAAAAATCGCAGAAAATCCTAAACTAAGACAGGCATGTGTCTATTAATCTCGAATGACTCGGGAAATTTCCGAATTATAACGATGCGCCGCTTCTGTTTGGTTGAGGTAGCCATAAGCACCTAATTCAAATATAAAAGCAGCAGTGATTCCGTAACCACCATCTGGAGTGGAATCACATCCTTTTTTTCCTGCAGGATGAATCTTCCAATCGCGAGGGTTTAAAAATTGAAAATTTTCCGGACAAATTACATGGCTATAATTTTTGCCATCGGCATGTCTAGCTTCGTGTAACAACACTAAGACACGATCCAATCGATTCAAACTGAAGAACGCGCGACCAAGTAATACTTCACCATCTTGGTACATAGCTATGTAATCTCCGGTAGAACCGTAAGAATATTTGTTAATTCGAGATTGGATCCAACGAGAAACTTTTTTCCCGGAAAAACTAAATTTAAAAATGGATTCAAATTGGGAGAGACGGTTGTAAGTAGACTTGTCGATTTTGATTCGTTTGGGTTCTAGGGATTCCAAGTAGGAAAACGATTCTTTTAAAACTTTGGATTGTTTTACGTTTAACTTAGATTCATCGGAGTACAGTTCTACTCCTGAAAAACAATAAAAAACAAAAATAACAAAACTTGTTTTAAACGAATAAAGTTCAAAAAGTGGCTTGGAGTCCACCATAGTAAAACCTGGGACGAATAGGATTGTAAGTAAGCTCGTATTGGTCCAGGACGTTGTCTACTCCTAAAAACAGAGACATTCTTCCTTCGAAGAATTTTTTCTCCATCCGTACATTCAGTAGGGTGAAAGGTTTCCCATAGACAACTTTGTTATTTTCTTCTATACTCTTCGTTTGTTGGTCGATTAGAGCCGTACTGGATCCAGCTGTGAAGTCGTTGGTAGTACTATAAAACGGCCGTTTGTCTAAACGTTTGGCACGAAGTGCAAATTCCCAACCGCCAGGTGCATTCACAAAAAAGTTCATTGTTCCTTGATGCAGGGCCCTTCCTTCTAAGGGCCTATCGGTCGTTAGGTCTCTTGTATCAGTTTGGTTGTAACCTAATTCCAGGGCAAAGTATTTAAGAAAACGAACACGGGATCCTGCTTCTACCCCTCTTGTATAGGCACGTTGAACGTTTTTTAATTGGAAGTTTGCAAATTCACTAGTCCTTGTTCCAAAACTATATTGGATGAGATCAGTAATGTCATTTCGGAAAACACTCAGGGAAAGTGTCCAAAATTTAAAAGGGGTATATTCGATGTCTGCGTTAACAGTGGTTGACTTTTCAGGTCTTAGTTTATCGTTTCCATCAACAACATAACCAACTCCAGGATTTTCAAACCGTAAATACAACTCTCGAAAGGAAGGTGGCCGAAAACCTTTTCCGTAACTGGCACGAAAAACAAGTTCACTTGTGATATCTACTTTTGTTGCGATTTTGGGAGTGGTTTGACCGCCAAACTGTGAATCCACGTCATGACGAACTCCGGGAACAAGTCGCCAAACAAATCCTTGGCGCCAAATAATCCATTCATCTTGAATGAAAGCTGCCCTTCTTGTTCGATAGGCATTTCTTCTTTGTAAACGATCTGATTGTAATTCTTCGGAGTAGGATTCTACGCCTGCAGTAACCATGTGGTCTTTATTGATTTCGTGATCAATTTGGGCGACACCTTGCGAGGAAAATTCATTTGTGAATTCTTTTACATCCAACTCATTAGAATTTCGTTGGTCCAATTTATAATGATTTTCCCAACGTGAAAAATTTCCTCGTAAGGAAACCATATTACGTTTTCCGTATGTATATTCTAATGCACCTAAACCGAGAAAGTCGTTTGTTAGATTTGTTCTATCAAAAACTCCGCCATTGGATCTTGAATCGATTCCAGCTTGGTTTCGATTTAAATAATTAATTCCTGTTTTTACTTTAAATTGACCATCAGGATTGAAAGTCATGTTTCCACCTACGTTGGCATCTTGGAATGCATTTCCCGTAGTAGCAGGTGTCCTTGGATCTAAATCATAGGCAGCAGATTGGTTGAACCCACCATAAAAATTGGAAGCAACAAAATCATTTTTAAAACCTACATCGGCGATCATATTCTTTTCGCCTTGGCTTCCGAAATTGGTTTGCCTTCCATTTCCATAGGAAGTTCGGAACTGGTAATGTTCTGGTTTTTCAGCTTGTTTGGTGATGATATTAATCACACCACCAATTGCATCGGCTCCATATAATGAAGACGAACTTCCTTTAACAATTTCGATTCGTTCAATGTTCTGAACTTTAAATCGTGTTAGATCAATGGTATTGTTGAGTCGTCCTGCAACCCGTTGTCCATCCACAAGAAATAAAACGTATTTGGAATCCAAACCCAACATTTGCACTTGAGATCCACCAAAAAAGGGGGTAACATTAATTCCTAGTTGAGTATCGAGCACCTCACCTAGGTTACGTGCGCCTGTTTGTTCAATTCGTTTCCGAGAAATGACTTCTGTCGCAACGGCAGAATCTTTGAGTCGTCGTTCCCCACGAGACCCTGTTACGACAATTCCATTTTTGTTATCTAAATCTTTAAAACGGTCCACTTCCTCTGTTGGATTCTCTTCTTTATTCCCTTCTTGGGGAGCGGTTGTGATCGGAGTTTGTGTTTCTTCGTTTTGAGGATTAGGATTGGTTGTATTCGTGTCTGTAGTTACAGGAGTAGTCGGAACACTTGGTGTTTTCTCAACCGTTTTTGTATTCTTTCCATTTTCACGAGGTTTGGATTGAGAATGAACTTCCCCTATAAACAATAAAAAAAGGCAAAGGATTGGCAAAAGGAAGGGATTAAATAAATACATTAGGGAAGTTTTTTCCATCGGATGGTCGGATAACCTGAAGTTCCCGCATCACTATAATAGTTTTCAATATGGACGGCATAAATAGAAGAACCTGTTCCCGAACGAATTAGATAAATATCTGGCTTCGGTGTTAAATTTCCGATCGTATAGTTATACCATTCGGTCACTAGTGGGTTTCCAACATACACGGCACCAGCACCACCGATTCCTTGAGTGGTAGAAGAACTATCCAAAGTAAAGGAATTACATCCTTGGCTAGCCGCAGAAGTAGAACTTGCCACAGAAAAATCGGTAGTATTACTTTTGCAGGCTCCACCCAAACCAGAACGATTGGTTTCCCCTGAATTGGTGGCCACCTTATACCGGTTAAATGCAATGTCCCAGGTTAACTTATCTTTGTCAGAAAAAGGAATTTGTTTATTTCCTTCAAAATAGAAATAAATATAAAAATCTAAATTACTAGCGTTGATGCGAGTGAGGTAACTCCCGTCCGCTTGTAAACGGGAGAAAACAATTTTATCCAAAGCATTGGGATTCCCTGCATTGATTGCATTGACAATCAACTGATTCACTAAAATTTCTTGGTCCGTCAGGGCTTTTTCCTGACGGGCGCAAAAAAAGAATCCGATGGCAATCAGGCAAATGAAAATCCTTCGCATACTTTATGAATATTATAAAGAATCAGCTATGGAATAGCTAATCTGTGCGGATTGGCCTTTGCTAGGAAGGGCATAAAAGAGAATATAAACGCCAGATGGGTTGTTAGGAGCAGTAATGGAAATCGTTCCAGTTCCATCTAGTTTGTAAGCATCAGGAAAAGCAGCATTGTCATCGACAAGAGTTCCTGCACTATAAGTGATTCCCGTTTTGATAACTTTTGTAGAATCGAGGGGGCAAGATCCCGAACCATACACAATTACTTCGGATTTTCCAGTTAAAGTAAATTTTACAACACCGGTACCAGCATATTTTAATACGGCAGTTGGGTGGCCTACAACAGGAACACTACTAGTTTTAGTAATGGTTCCAGAACCAAGTCCAGAAGTTGTGGTCCAAGTATTGAGAGTTTTACCGTTTGCTGCAATGGAACAGTCCCCAGCCATATTGAATAGAGAGCCAATTGTCACTAAAGTAAGAAGGTCTTTGTCGTTATTTTCTTTTTTTTCACACTGAAGAGAAAGTCCGGCGATCAAACTCAAAAGGATTAATAATTTTGTCTTATTTTGAAGGGATTTCATAGAACCTCGGTCATTTTTATCCAGGCTTAAAGACTGGTAATGAGAATCAAATTCATTTTATTAAATGGCTGAATTTTTTAAATTCACTGGCAGAACTAGGACAGATCTGGTTTGCATCGGGAAAAATTGGGATATCTTCGCATCTTTCTTTTCTAATTTATCTCTCGATTCCTTACAAACGTAAGATTCAAAAAATCAATTGTAAGGAAAAGTATTTTTCGTCTACTATGCCAAGGTCATGTCTCTCAAACAAATCACCATATACATAGAAGAGTTTGATCATGATTTTTATAACCGTATACTTCGCGACATAACGAATATAGAATCTTGTAATGTTCATAGTTTTCATTCCATCTTGGACATCAAACCTGGGTCCATCAAGGAATCGGCTGTCTTTCTATTTTGGAATGATCCTAAAGTTTTAGAGAAACAAAAGTTTATCTTTGAAGAGTTTCCTGAATCACCTTACATATTACTTTCGATTGAACCTTTAACTCCAAACGAGTTGGCAAGAGCGGCCCATCCTACCTTTTTGCACCTAGCAGAAAAAACCTATTCTCTTGGAATTCTAGATTTAGTACTAAATTTTTCTGAACGATTGATTGAAGATATGAATCGATCGATCGCTTATGATAAAATCAGAGAAAAGGTAATCGTCCTTCAAAATGTTTTCGAAGAATCCTTGGATGTCCTCATGCAGATTGATCCAAATACCAAACAGATCATCAATGCGAATAAACAAGCAGTGGTTGTTTTGGAATATCCGTTAGAGGAAATTGTTGGTAAAGAATTTTCATTTTTTATGCCACCTGTGGAAGTCGATGAAGATGAAGAATTCCAAGGCAATCTTATTGAAAGCACAGCTTTGCGAACTAAATCCGGACATTTGATTCCTACGGAATCCTCTTTTCGATTGTTTCCAGTAAATGGAAAAATGGCAATTTGGGCAACCTTTCGCGACATTACAGAAAGGAAACGATCGCAAGAACAGGTAAAAAATCAAAAAGCATTTTATGAGTTTATCTTAGATAACCTAGACTCAGATATCGCAGTGTTAAATTCGAATTTTCAATACGAATATACAAACCCAGTCTTTTTGTCGAATAAAGAGATTCGAAAATGGTTATATAAAAAAACCGATTTAGAGTTGGCTGAAAAATTGGATCTTCCTTCCGATTTTCATGAAAAACGCAAAAAATACTTAGAGATTGCAGCCAAGGAAAATCAAATCGTAGAATTTGAAGAACTCATCCAAGACAGTAACGATAAAGTAACTTATTTATTAAGAAAGTACATTCCTATTGATGATACAGAAACCGATCAGAAAAGGTTCATTAGTTTCGGTGTAGACATTACGGAAAGAAAACTATCTGAAGAAAGAATTACTTACTTAGCTTATTATGATGCACTTACTGGTCTTTCGAATCGAACCTTGTTTATTGATCATGCAAATCAGGCATTAAAGAATCACAAATCAACGGAAACCTTACTTGCATTTTACTTCTTTGATATTGATAACTTTAAATTTATCAATGATAGTTTGGGTCATACCAAAGGAGATATCCTTTTGCAAATGGTTGGGGCAAGACTCAAACGTGTGATGACGGAAGTGGATACTGTCGCACGATTTGGTGGTGATGAGTTTGCTATTTTAAAAGTGGATGTAGCAAACAAAAGTGCAGCCGCAGAGTTTGCACAAAAAATTCTCGATATCCTGAGCCAACCGTTTCATATCATGGGTCGTGATTTATTTACAACAATCAGTATGGGAATTGCTCTTTCTCCTAACGATGGAGTTTCTTCCTCTGAACTTTTAAAAAATGCTGATATGGCCATGTACAAGGCAAAAGAACTAGGTAGAAATAATTATAAATTTTATACCAACGAACTGATCCTTCGTTCTGAAAAAAGATTATACATTGAAAATTCTCTTCGGAAAGCCATTCAAAATGAAGAGTTATTATTATTTTTCCAACCAAAAATTTCAACTCTCACAAATCATGTCTGTGGTGCTGAGGCACTCATTCGTTGGAAACATCCTGAAAGGGGATGGGTTCCTCCTATTGAATTTATCCCAGTTGCAGAAGACTCAGGAATCATCGAAAGAATTGGTGATTGGGTTTTAGAAGAGGCTTGCCGACTCAAAAAAGAATGGAAGGAACTAAATCTTCACACTTTTCCTGTAAGTATAAATGTGAGTGGCAAGCAACTAGCTCGTGCTAACTGGTCACACCGTGTACAATCTACCATTCTCCAATACAATATTGATCCTGTAGAAATTGAACTGGAATTAACTGAAAGTTCCATTATGGAAAATCCAGAAAAGAGTATAGAGGCATTCGAATATTTATCTGGGCTTGGAATCAAAGTATCCATCGATGATTTTGGAACTGGATATAGTTCCTTAAGTTATCTTAAAAAAATCAATGCAGATGTTCTCAAAATTGATAGATCCTTTGTGGTTGATTTGGAATTGAACGAAGATGATCGCGCCATTTGTAAGGCCATTATCAATATGGCACATTCCTTAGGTATGGAAGTAATAGCGGAAGGAGTGGAAAATTCGGCGCAAAGAGATTTACTTCACGATTTAGGCTGCCACATGATCCAAGGATACCTTTATAGCAAACCACTACCTGCTGATGAATTTGTTGCTTTTGTTAGAAATTTTAACGAATCTACTAAAACAAAATAGCCGAATTTAATAATGATGATACGGTTTTTGTCTTTATTGATTCTTATTTTATCTTTTGTACGTGCTGTTCCTGCCGAGTCCCGTGAGGTCAAAAAAAAACCTTCCCCTAAGGTTTCTTCTTCCAACTACTTCGTGAAAAAAGAGGAAAAAAATTTTTCATTACTCATGGAAGCAAGACGATTCGGAAGAGGCGAAGTCATTTTCCTTCGATTAACTCCCAAAGATAAAAAGTGGATCAATGAGTCTTATAAAGTAAGTTGGCTTGGAAAAGATGTAATCCTAACAAAATGGGAAAAGAGTATGGTTGCTTTTTTACCTATCTCTCCCGATACTCCGGCGGGTGCTATGACTCTTGAGATTGTGTCTAAAATCTTTTTTGTCAAACGGGGGCAAAAACAATACCAAATCATTTTAGAACCAACAAAATTCCAAGTAATCAAGAAAAACCAACAGATCAAGGTAGATGATAAATTCGTAACCAAAGAACTACCCAAAGAAACATTGGATTTTATTCAAGAATGTAAAACTGCAAAAGAAGCCGCTTTTTCCAAACAAAGCCGTTTACAATTTACAGGTAATTTCAAAAATCCTTTGGATAAAATTTTTATTACCAGTAAATTCTATGTTAGGCGAGACTATAATAACAAACAAGGTCGGCCACATGGTGGTGTGGACTTTCGAGGAAAAACAGGAACCTCAGTTTACGCGATTCAAGATGGTGTAGTAGTTCTTGCTCGCAAAGCTTACTATGAAGGGAATTTTACGATCATTGATCATGGTAATAAGATATTTTCATTTTATATGCACCAAGATCAAATCAAAGTTAAAGTCGGTGATATTGTTAAACAAGGTCAAGAAATTGGAACCGTTGGTACAACTGGAATGTCAACAGGTCCTCACCTTCATTTAGGAGCTAAGGTCAATGATACTTTAGTAGATCCGCTTTCTTTAATTGCTCTGCAATCGATTTCCGAATCGAATTGAGGATAAAAATTCACGAATACCTTGTTCGTGGATTTCACCTTTTTCCAAATTTTCTGTTATATGTAAAAGAAGTTTATCGTGATTTGGCGTATCAACAAGGATAAATCCTGTTTTCGCATAACGGGGACGTAGTAGGTCATAAAAAGTCCAAAACTTAGAAGTGAGAATAAAAGGTTCCAATTCTTTTTGTTGGATTTCTTGGATATCCTCAATATCACCTTTGCTTACCTGAATTTTTAAAAATTCCGAAAATTCTGCCACTGCTTGGTTTTCTTGGAAACCAAGGTAATCAGGAAAATAGAAGATCCTAACAAATGGATAACGTTCGGCATCGTGATCACTGAAGGCAAGTAGACCCGCAATTTGCCCTGCTCCCGTTTTATTTTCCATAGTTAAGTTTTCAGGTTTGAAAAAATAAAATCCTTCGGGAAGGGTAAATCCAAACTGCAATTCTTCATTCCAATATTGGTTGTTGTTTGTAACAGCCCAATCATTTAGATCTTTTTCTTCAATTTGGTATTTGTTTTTAAAAAGGAGATAAGCTGATAAAACTTCTGCACCTTGTAATGCTTTAAAGGCAATCAGTGCGTTACTTGCGATGAGACAGGCTGCCAAAAGAAGGCGCGCATATTCGGCAAGGTGTAAAACTCGAATGAGAAAAGCAATGGCCACCAGTATAAACAAAAATACAGTTCCGGCCTCAAAAACCAAAACTTCAGCAAGCCAAAGTGCAAAGATAAAAAGGATTACAACACCTAGTTCAATGAATGGATGGAAGGTTTCTGTCCAATACAGTTGGATAATATACAAACTAACATAAGTAAGGAACAATCCAACTACTAGAGAAACAATGCAGAGGGCAAAAATATAATGCCAAGGTAAGTGGGATTCGTGGTAAATAAAAAAAGGAATGGCAATGATGGAGTAGAGTATAAGTAAATTTCTTGTGGTTTTTGGAGCCAAGAATTTGGCAAAGAAACCACTTGCATGATTTTTGATTTTAGTTAGTATTTGCAACATGTCGGCGATTACAGACTTCTTTCAAAAAATCCAAAACCAAATTATAGAAATCCAAACTACCATCAACCAGATCAAAACTAGTTGGGAGAATTTTCAAAAGTTTTGGGATTTATTTTTTACTTTAGTCCCTTGGGAAGTTCTCCTTTTACTTATCTTTTCTGTCATCCTCCTTTCCATTTTCAATTCAGTTTCTCCCAAAACTCCCAAGGCAAACCTTACTGTTTCAGTTTTGTTACTTTCTGCACTTTGGATCTATTTTTGGGGATTGTTTTCCCAAGAAATTTCTTATGGAAAGGTAATCTTTGCTTCCCTCTACATTCTTTTTCCCCTACATGCCATTGGCCTCGGGCAATGGGTTTATGGATGGGGAAAACAAATCTATTGGAAAAAAAGAAGAATTGCGCCCGTATTGTGGGATTCTGCCCTGCACCAACTTTCTTTGGACTACCACCAATTGGTAGGCAAAGCCCATTTGTATCATGACAAAATCCAAGAGAATCGTGGCAGTTTGTTAGAAGAATTGGACCGATTGGACCAGTCCATAAAAGGAATCAGATCTTTGCTTTTGCAAGAGAAACCAATACCAAACAAAAATTCAGAAGAAAGCTAAGGTTTTCTCAGTTATCAATAGGGCGAACATCATATTGACTAAATTGGTAGATACATGCGAACTAGTGTGTACCGGTGAATCCTAAAGTTAAAAGAAATAGAAAAAATAAAAAACTTAGGTTTGTTCCGTTAATTACCAACGATAAAATCGTAATGAGATAGAAGGAAAAATTCTTTTTCCTTCTGAAAGTAAGAGTCAATAAAGTCCAACCCAATCTGAAAAGAGAAAGTAATGCTAAAAAAACAATTTCGTACAAGAGAGAAAGATTTACTTTTTTAGTGAAATAAAAAGCCAAACTCACTAAGCAAAGTAGAGAGAGTAATAAATCAAGAAATAGGGCTTTCATATTTAGTTTACAAATCTCTCAAGAGTTAGCTGATACATTTTGATCCGACATGACCAAAGGTAAAAAACCTTACCTACCTATCACTTTCGGAAAAAATCCCAATGCACTTTGCACATCATTATCATGCGCAGGAATGATTTGCAGAGTTGGATTGTTTTGGATTAGATCGTGGACTCTTGCGATCTCTTCGCCAAGACTTTCTGTATCAAAATCCACAATCCATCTAGCCCCTCTTGGTTTGTGTTTTTTTTCTAAAAAGCCTTCCCGTCGCCAAACTATATCTCCGGTAAGAAAGAAAACCTCTCCATTGTCGGTATGTAAGAATAAACCTACAGACCCTTCGCTATGTCCTTTCATTGGAACAAAAACAACCGTTCCATCCCCATACAAATCCAAACTCTTCGCATAAGATGCATAAGGTGTATTGGAAAACTTTAAGTGACTCCAATGGACGGAATCTCCATCAAATTGAGAAGGAATGTAACCTAATTCAATTTTAGGATCATTTAGTTCCTCAGGTAAACTGTGGATTTTTGCCCAAGGAAAATCTTTTAAACCACTTGCATGGTCCCAATGAAGATGAGAAAAATATACATCCTGAATCGACTTGGGAGTGATTCCATTGGATTCCAATTGTTCGTAGGCAGTTTGGAAAGGTTTGTAATCCATTAAAAGTTTTAAATACAAAGGAAAAATTTGAAACTGTTCTTTGACTTTGCTCCCGAGTCCTGTATCAAATAAAAAATTCCCCTTAGGATGTTGGATATAAAAGGCGGAATGTGCCACTGTCACTGTTTTGAAGACAGACCCACCTTCTTTAACAAAACCTTCCAAGGTTTTTGCTTCTCCTGTTTTTAAAATCGAAAAAACCAAATTTGATTTTCCCTGCGGTTTAGGGATGGAAGAAGAATTTGTTTTCTTGTCCGCGATGTAGGTAGGAATCTTTTCTTTGGGATAACCAAGGAAGTATAGAAAAAAAATAATTACAGATGTTAGGCTAATGATTAAAAGAATTTTTGATTTGGATGGGAGTTTCATTTTTAAAATTTCCTATATAAATTTAGTTTTGTTTGAAAAGTAATTCTGCAGTTTTTGCAGCCACACGCAGCGGTTCCGGTGATTTTTGTAGTTTTGCCAGTAACAAAGCACCTTCCCATAAAGAGAGTAGGGAAAGTGAAAGATTTTTTGCGTTACGTGCTGTGTATCCCTTTCCTACGAGGTAGGTTTCAAAAGTTTTTAACCAAATGGAATATACTTCTTTGCATGTATCTGAAACTGCAGGAACTGAGCCTGAAGTTTCCATTGCTGTTGTGGCTATGGGGCATCCTTTTTTATAATCACTGGAAATAATTCGTTCTTCCAAAACATGGAACACCTGTTTGATGGCCTGAGTTGGAGATTCCGCTTCTGCGAGTACCGATTGGAAAAATAAATTCAATTGGTTTCCAGAATGGAGGAGAGCAAGGTTTGTGAGTTCGTCTTTTCCGCCAGGAAAGTGAAAATAGAGAGAACCTTTGGGTGTCCCGGTTTCCTTTCCAAGTTCAATAATACCTGTGGCTTCATACCCGGATTCCTCCAAAAGACCAGCCATAACCTCGATCATTTTCTGTTTGGTTTCGATTCCTTTTTTTCCCACAAAGCCAGTCTATTGCAAGATAATAGACCGGTCAACATAAAAAATAGGGGTTCCTTTTCCCCTTCCAAATGTGGAAGATCCAAATCAGGATTTTGATGTTATGGGAAAGAGCAGGCAAGGAAAAGATAATGACCTGTTTGCCAAACGCAGTTTTTCCTTTTCGATTTCTCTCATTTCCCTCTAGAATAAATCTCATTGTTTTTTTCAGAGTCCGCCGATAAACTAAGTAGTACGGATTTCGGGACGAAGTATGATCAATAAGAAGCCATCGCTTACAGGAAGACAAAAGGCCGCCATCTTTTTGGTTGCGGTTGGAAACGAAGTGGCCTCCGAAATCTTCAAACACCTCCGGGAAGACGAGATCGAACAAATCACGTTTGAAATTGCTCGTTTAGATAAAATCACTCCAGAAGACAAAGAAAAGGTGCTCGTTGAGTTCAATGAACTCATGATGGCCCAAGAGTTTATCACCAATGGTGGTATCGACTTTGCCCGTGGATTACTCGAAAAAGCTCTCGGAAATCAGAAAGCCATCGATATCATCAACCGGCTTACTTCGTCTTTACAAGTAAGGCCCTTTGACTTTATCCGAAGGACTGACCCGGCCCACCTCCTTAACTTTATCCAGGGGGAACACCCTCAGACCATCGCACTCATTCTTTCCTATTTGGATCCGCAAAAAGCATCCAATATCTTATCGAACTTACCACACCAAATCCAAGCGGAAGTGGCCAAACGGATTGCAACGATGGACCGGGTATCACCGGACGTACTCCGTGAGGTAGAACGGGTGTTAGAGCGTAAACTCTCTACTCTTGCATCTGAGGATTATACCTCGGCAGGGGGTATTGACTCTGTAGTGGAAATTCTAAACCTTGTAGACCGGGGAACAGAAAAAACCATCATCGAGGCCTTGGAAGAGGAAGATCCGGAACTTGCAGAAGAGATCAAAAAACGGATGTTCGTATTCGAAGATATCGTTTTACTCGACGACCGTGCGATCCAAAAGGTAATGCGTGAAGTAGATAACACGGATTTGGCGAAAGCACTTAAGTCTGTGGACTCGGAAGTACAAGATAAAATCTTTAAAAACATGTCCAAACGTGCTGCCAACTTACTCAGGGAAGATATGGATTTTATGGGTCCTGTTCGATTGAAAGACGTGGAAGACGCTCAGCAAAAAATTGTAAACATCATCCGTAAACTGGAAGAAGCGGGCGAGATCGTTGTGGCTCGTGCGGGAGAAGACGAACTTGTGGTATAACACCCACAAGTTATTTTCTACTTTTTCTTAATCGAAATTTAAAACTAATTTTAATTATCTTTATTTCGTTTACTGAATTTTCCCCATTTTGGTGGAAATTCAATCAGGGCATCTTTCGGAGAAATTTCCCCACGTTCTAATTTTTGGTTTAGTGTGATGAGTTTATGTAAGTTTCCCATCGAAAAAGAAAATTCTGTAATATCAAAATCATCCAATCTTACTTTTGCATTACTGCAAAATAGTTTTAATTCGGAAAGTATCAAAGTGACTCTGGCGTTGGCATATCGCGCTACGATCTCTTCAAATTCTTCCTCATTAAAAAATTCTTTTTCTAAGTCGTAATCGAATTCTTGTCGGATGAGATCAATGAGTGACAATCCGAGTTCTTTGGAGACTAAAACCACATAATCAAACTTGGAGCGGATCCAATCTTCGGATTCCAGAAGTTCTACGGCAGACCTTGGAATGTTCAGTTTTTCGGATAATTCGATTCTAGTAAGTTTTCGTCGTTCTCGGTAGTTTCTAAAGTGATTTACTTTTTCCATGTTTTAAAAAAAATTCAAAATTTCCGTTATTAACGGTCTGAAATGGCCTAAAAAACGTTTTGAACGTTCTGAAGGATTAAGATTCGCATGGATAGGTTTGACTTGCAGAGGGAAAGAACCGTTAGGCTCAAATTACGCTAAATTTCCTTTCTGGAGTCCACCACCGGGCTTAGCCTAGGTGGTGTGCTCGTTTTTTCCAGCCTTTTCTTATTTCCCCGTTTGATTTCTTTATTTTTCCGTGTTTTGCGATGAGTCAGTTCTTACGGCACACTGGAATTTCCCTGATTTCCATTGAGTGGGCCCGTTTTCTTTTTGGAAATAGTCTTAAAAATTTCTTTCTAATCACAATGAATGTCTACTATGGAATCCGTTAGAAAGGAAACCATTGATGAAGAAAACCCTAACATTTAGAATTAGTTTATTCTTAATTTGTTTTACGCTTTATTTTACCAACTGTGCTACAGTAGAACCACCCAACCGTTTGCGTAAAGTGATCGATTTACAAGGTCATCGTGGGGCAAGAGGACTAAAACCAGAAAATACTTGGCCTGCCTTTGAAGAAGCGATCAAATATAAAATGGTTACATTGGAACTAGATACGGTTCTTACTAAAGACAAACGAGTGGTCATCCACCATGATTCGGATACCAATCCTGTGATCTGTCAAAACGCAGATGGTACTGAGATTAAAAAAACTTCACTTTATGAACTTACGTTAGCCGAACTGCAATCTTATGATTGTGGATCCAAAAAAAATCCTAACTTTCCAAAACAAACTCCTGTTCCTGGTACCAAACTTCTTTCCTTAGAAGAGTTTTTTGAAAAGGTAATACAAGCGGAAAAAAAATCAAAAGAAGTTTATGAGTTCAATATTGAAACAAAATTTCCGGATGACGGTTCTGCACCCGATAGTTTAGTGAAAGAACATACTGAAAAACTAATTCAAATCATTGAAAAGTATAATGTCGTAGAAAGGACAACCATTCAATCATTTGATCTTCGGACTTTGGCTGTTTCCAAGGTTAAAAATCCAAAAATTAAAACCAGTGCTTTGTTTGTTCCCACTTACTTCCAAGGTTTTTTGATGACGATTGGTTTTGGAAATGGATATCGAGAAAACATTTTGTCAGCCGCAAAAGAAAAACAAGCTGATATCATTTCTCCATACTTTCTATATGTTACACACAAATTTGTGAAAGAGTCGCATAACAAATCCATGTTGGTGATTCCTTGGACTGTCAATACAGAAAAAGAAATGAGGAGACTTGTTTCTTGTGGTGTGGATGGAATTATTTCGGATTATCCAGATTTATTGGACTCGGTAGTTCGTCAAAAACCTTAGATTCCCCAAACCACCGTACAAAGGGATGAATAAAGAGAGAGGTAATTCGTTGCCTCTTTTTCGATTCGGTAAATATCCACAATTCCTGCTGCGTTGGCAGCTTCGCCAATGCTCGCATTACCAGTTGTAAAAAAGAAACCGTATCGTTTGACACAAGCTTTCCCTTTTTTTAACGGAAGTTTTGGTAGGTTACGTTCTGAAAGTCCTAAAGAATAAGAGGCATACAAAATACCTGTAGGACCAAGACCCTGTGGTTGTCCTAAATTAACACATTGAGTGAGTAAGAAAGCGAAAATAAGAGAAACCAAAACCACAAATGATTTCGAAATGAATCGAGAGTCTTTTTTCATTCGTTTCCTGAGATCTCGACACAAAGGTTCGCATACATTCCCAAAATGGAAAAGGTGGTCCAATTAGTTTCTGTGACAGTTTGGATTTTGGATCTTGATTTCAAAAATTCTAAGGAAGCATCGCCAAAAGAAAATAGCCCTAGTACAGAGTGTATGCAAGATGTGGCCCTTCTTTTGGAAGATTCCCCTGTTCCAAAAATTCCAATTTTTGTTTTGGTATAAATATACCCTTTTGGTCCAAAACCTGGGGAGGCACAATTTCCAAAATTCAAAATAGAAATCAAAAGAAGTAGTATGTGTGAAATCAAAAACCGATTCAAAAAAAATCCTTATTTGTTTATGAGATCTTTATGTTTGTTTTTCATTTGAATGCACTTTCTTTCTGAATCAATTTGTTTCAGAAGAGTTTTTTTCACAGGAACCGGAAGACGGGGATGGTTTCCTGTAAACTTCTTTAGAATGAGTAAAGTTTCGTCAGTACAAAAGTCTGGAGCTAAACTTTTAGCAAAGGCATCTAAATAGTTTTCATCTTCACCATTGTTAAATTTGTCCAAAGCATCAAAATAAGTATCTAAGAAGCTGAGTTGGATGTCTTTTTGGTGTTCTGGAAACAAGGAATAAGACACCACACGTAGAGTTGATGAGGAGAACTGACTTGACTTTGGGTTGAGCAGAACTTGAATCCATTTTTCTTTTACAAAATGATTGGGTTCTGCTCCTTCGGCCGCCAAACTGGAATTAACTCCTCGACTAGAAGGATCGACTTTCTTTTCACGTTCGATCAGGTTTTGAATTTTGGTTCTATCCGATTCTAAGGAACTGAGTTTAATGATTAGATTCCAACGTAAGTCTTGGTCGATTTTTAAGCCGTTTACAGAAAGTTTGTTTTCTAAAAACTCATAGAGTCTTTTTTTAGAAGTCGTTGTATAAGTGGAGTCAATGAGCGAAACAAATAAGTATCTTTGTTCATCACTTCCAGGTTTTGCTTTATTTAGTTCTTCCCATAAAAAACTTTGTAAAGTATTTAAATCCTGAATTCGTTTTTCTTCGGGAAACCAGAACCTACTAGTTACATATGTGGAACCATTGTCACCGGCCAAACGTGATAAAATCCATCGTTTGATTTTGATATCAGTTTCGGTGGGATATAAACGAACTGCTGTGTCTTTGAATTCATCAAATGTGATATTAGCAAGTTGCACTTGTCTAAAATAATCAGTCCACAATATGAGTTTTCGCATCGGGTCAGTATCGTATTCTAAAACATATTCTAAATTTTCTTTGTTTGGTTCTGTCCACTTCCAGATCGCAAAGTCATGATCTTCGGCATTGATAAAACTAAAATCGGGACAGGTTTTTAAAGAAAAAATGGCATTAGTGGAGCGACCAGAATAAACCACAGGGAATTCTTCAAAGGACAATTGTCTGTTAGGTTTATCAAAAAAGTAGAGACCTAAAATTGTTTTGTGATCTCTCAGTTTGTTTTCTGAACCAGGAGCCGACTGTACTATTTTCCAATAGAATTGGTTATCAGCACAAACAGTTGTTAACTCTACTTGGTTGGTTCCCTTGGTTTCTAACCAATCTTTCGACCATTTTTTCATAGGAAACCCACTTGCAAATTCTAACTCTTTTAAGAAGTCAGAGAGAGTAGAGTTTGAATAAGAATATTTGCGAAGATAATTTTGAACACCTCGTTGAAAGGCTTCTTCTCCAATAAAATAAACTAATTGTTTGAGGACAGAGGCTCCTTTTCCATAAGTGATTCCATCAAATTGTGTAAAGGCTTCTTCCGTGTCAGAAACTTTTGCTTCTACAGGGTGGTTCGTACTGTAACTATCTTCTTCATAAGCCCATTGTTTCATCTTTTCAAAAAAACTAATCCAAGTTTCTTTGAATTCAGAATTTTTTGCTTGGGCTAAACTTGCCATATAGGTCGCAAAACTTTCGTTAAGCCACAATCCGTTCCACCAACGCATGGTAACAAGATTTCCAAACCACATATGTGCCATTTCATGCAAAACCACATCGGAAAGATTTTCTCTTTGAGATCTTGTCATTGGTGAACGAGAAACAAATCGTTCGGAAAAAGTGACGGCGCCAACATTTTCCATAGCTCCGAAGTTAAACTCGGGAACAATGATTTGGTCATATTTCAAAAATGGATAAGGAATTCCAAAATAAGAATTAAAAAAGGCAAATCCTTCTTTGGTAAAGATAAACCAATCTTTGGGATCTACATACTTAGCAAGTGACTTCCTAACAAATAATCTTAAAGGGATGGACTCAAATTTATCCTCCCAAACTTGATAAGGGCCTGCGTGGAGAGAAAAAACATAGGTAGAGATCTTTGCTGATTCTGGAAAGGAAAAAGAAATTTCTTCGGGATTTAGTCCTTTGGTTTGGGAATGAGGAAGTGTGGTGGAAATGACCTTCCAATTTTTAGGCACTGTTGCATTGAGTTGGAATGTTGCTTTTAAATCAGGTTGGTCAAAACAAGGGAACATTTTGTTCGCATGAAAGGCTTCAAATTGTGAATACAGATAAACTTCTTTATCATCTGGATCTGTGAATTTATGCAGGCCGTTACCTGTTTTGGCATAAGGAGTCTCAAACAAAATTGTGAGTGTGTTATTCCCAATCATTAGATTGTTTGCTGGCAATTGAATATGGCCATTTTCGTAAGGAAGATTAGTAAGTTCTTCTTCGTTTAAAATGATACTTTTGATTTTTCCTTCATAATAATCCAATCGTAAGTCACGGAGTTTTTTTCCAAAAAAACGAATTTTAACTTTTCCTTCAAAGGTTTCCTTCGAACTGAGATGGACATCTAACTCATAATGAATGTCTTCTATAATTTCGAATCGAGTTTCTGCTTCGGATTGGGTTAGGTGGTAAACTGGTTTTTTGAGACGGCAATCTAAAACTAAAAGTACGAAAAGTAAGTAAAAAAAATGTAAAAGTTGTTTCATAGAAGCTCTGTCTCTCCGTCTCGTTAAGGTTGAAAGTTACGATATAAAATGGCCCAATCGATTGCCTTTCGGTTTTTCCATTCTGGTTCACTATAGTATTTGCCACCAATGGAATTTAAAATCATTTCCATATACTCTTCGCCTGGATCAAAGTCTTTTGCGTTTAGAAAAATAGAACCACCCCATTTTTTTTTGGCTTGGGTGTGGCTAAAAACGCCAGATAAATCCTCTAGTTTTTCATTAGAGAGTGGAATTTTATATTTGGTAGTGAGTTCTGTCACAAGATCTTTTACGGTTTGGATTTGTTCTGGTTGTTTTAAAAGTTCTTCTGTATCTTTGGCCACAATTTCGATTTGGATACAATTATCGTTAGTTCCCGTGGCTGCGGCGGCTCTGTCTTCCAAAACATCAAGGAGTTGGTAAGCCTTTCCGTTATTGTCAATCATGATAGAGGCCGTTAAGTTCCTTGCTTCTAGTGTGCGAAGTGATTTAAAATAATCGGAAATGGCAGTGTAATGTAAAACTACACAACTTGGTTTGATTTTTCCACGGAAGGTGTACTTAACTCTATAATCTTCCGGTGGAAATCCTTTTTCGTCTTTTTCAATTCGTGATATAGTGATTTTTTCTGGTTTTGTGATGCCTCTTCCATTGGTGGGTTTGAAGGTATCTTTTAAAATTTCTTTGTTTTCTTTTTTTAATACCCAACCAGTAACAAACCGATCTTTCCAATCATCTTCTTCATAAAATTTACCATCGATTTCGGAGAGAATTTGTTTAAGAGCTAACTCACTGCCACAAGGGGAAAAATCTACAAATCCGCCAAACCGACGTTTGGTTTGGTTATGTGTAAAAATGCCTCGTTTTGAAATGACATCATAATTGGATTTGGGTATGTTTAATTCTTCTGCCAAATAGGAAATCACTTGGTTGAGAACTCCTCGTTGTTTGCGATTGTTATAAAGTGTTTCCTGGGTTCCTTCATAAACAATGTGAATGGATTCTAAATCAATTCCAGGTGCAGCCGACCATTCCTGGTTTAAAAAGTTGGGATCCCCAAAAATATTTCCTTCAGAGTCCACGTAAATGTGAAACAGGAATTGGTTGGCGGCAGAAAGTTTAAAAAACTCAGGTAACTTTCGTTTTCCGGAGTTGTGAAGGATAAGAGCAGATACAGATTTTGGGTCCCGGACTTTGGAGAGAGAATTCCATTTTACATTCTTAATCGACTCTAGTTCGTTATAAGATACCAAACCTTCAATGCGAATGGATGGGTAATCAGGAGCCTTTCGAAAAATACCAATACATCCAGTGGAAATAAGGAAAATGAGTGATAATTTTACAAGATTCTGACACAATGGGTTCAAAATCATAACAAGGAAAAGAGACTTGGAGCCGTACACACCCTTTCTATTATCACGAAATCGTTTCTTAAAGTTTTCTCTCAAATGTTTTGCCCTTACTGCAGTTTCGATTCATGGAGTGAACTGTGGTCCTGGGCTTACAACTCCTCCTCTTCGGGGAATTTCTCCAGAACAATACCATAGTTTTCGTAGCTTACAAGAAGTCTTCCTCCAAGACAACCCCATTCCGAATTTTGACCTTGGACTTGCTTTAGATAATTATGTGTATGGACATCCCTATCCCATCGAAACAGAAAGCGTCATACAGTTGTTAGCGAGTGTGCCTTCTTCGATTTTAGCAGCAATGGCGTTGGATTTTTCTTTTACACCCATTGTAAAACTACCGATGGAAGAACGAATCAAACGATTGCAAGAATGGAAACACTCTTCCCTTGGGCTCAAACGCGGAGTTTATGCCATCCTTAGGCAGATTTCTTTTTTCCTTTTAAGTTCTGACAAAGAATACCAAAAATTTGTCGGTTATATCCAATAAGGCAGGCTATATGGGAATTCCTCTTTCAAACCAAAAAATCATTACTCCGAAAAAACATGCAGAGATTATTAAAGAACATAAAATTCAAAATGGAAAATGGGAACTCAGTGCTGATGTCGTAGTCATTGGTTCTGGAGCTGGTGGTGCCGTTGCGGCAAGTGAGCTTGCGCGAAACGGTTGGAAAGTTGTACTCATTGAGGAAGGAAGTTATTTTACTCCTGCTCAATTTAATTCAGATGAATTCATTTCTCAGGCACGATTGTATCGAGATGCTGGATTTATCGTAGCAGAAGAACAAACATTATCTATTTTACAAGGGAAGTCGATTGGTGGTTCTACCACTGTCAATTGGCAAACTTCTTTGTATCCGCCAGATTACGTAACCAATGAATGGAGTGAACGTTTTGGGTGGCAAGGGTACTCCAGAGAAGAAATGGATTCTTATGTTTCGGAAGTACACGAACGATTAGGTGTGCACGAAGTACCAGATAACTTAGTTAATGCGAACAATAATGTGTTACGCGTGGGTGGAAAAAAAATGGGACTCACTCCACAAGTTCTTCGTAATAATAACCGTGGTTGTATTGGACTTGGACGTTGTGGACTAGGTTGTCCTATCAACGCAAAACAATCGGCATTTTTGACTTGGATCCCCGATGCGATTGAAGCGGGAGCCATTGTTATATCCAATATGAGAGCGGCAAAAATCAAAGAAGGCAAAATCAAAACTGTCATTGCTGAGTTCACACCTGATGCGTATGAAACTGCTCCAACAGAAGTGATTGAGATGATGGAAATCAAAGCCCCTGTTGTGATTGTCAGTGCAGGTGCGATCGAAGGTCCGGCCCTTTTACAAAGAAGTGGGATTGGAAACGGTTGGGTAGGTAGGAATTTAAAAGTTCATCCAACATCAACTATCTTTGGTAAGTTTGATTCGGAAATCAAAATGTTTCATGGTCCTCCGCAGTCCATTGTAATCAAAGATGGTCATAACCAAAATGGTACTGGTTATGGATATTGGTTAGAAGCGGCACCTTACAGACCTACACTTGCTTCTTCTCTTGTTCCTTTTTACGGCAAACAACAGTTTGATGTGATGAAGGATTTTACCAAATACAATGCGGGAATTGTTTTAGTTCGTGATGGGGCAGATGGGGAAGCCAATGCGAGTGTAAAATATAGTTTGGGAAGAAGAAAGGTATATTTTGAACTAACACCCACAGATGGTCTTAACATGCTAAGAGGACTCAAAGCCCTTGCAGAAGTGACTGTGGCAGCTGGTGCTAAAGAATTAATTTTTCCGTTCACCAGGTTTACAGAGCCATATAAAGTTACAGGAAACGATAATTTTGATTGGATTTTGAAAGAAAGCACAAAACCAGGAGATTTAACAGTTGGTTCTGCACACCCTCACGGTTCCATCCAATCAGCAAATGATCCAGAAAAAGGTGCGGTTGATTTAAATTTGGAAATTTATGGTCATAAAAACATATTTGTCATGGATGCCTCAGTTTACCCTACGGGACTTTCGGTGAACCCACAAATAACGACAATGAGTATCGTTCTCAGAGCTTCGAGAAATTTAGCCTCACAAAAAGAAGAAAGAACGAAGATCTAACTTTTTTCCAAAAATCCCTTTCAATCCCACGGGTTCTAACTAGTTTGGAATCCGTGCGGAAATATCTTTCCTTTGTATTTATCTTTGTCATCCTTCACACTACAGCATTCGCTATTGACAGCGATGCAATGAAAGAAGGTAAAAAAGCTTTTTCGAAAAAAGCATACGGCGAAGCGATTAAAAAATTCACAAAACACGCCGACTCACACCCGCAAGACGGGGAAGCGTATATGTATTTGGGATATATTTATGAATATAAAAAAGATTATCCTAAATCCATTCAAAACTTTCGAAGAGCCGTCGATTTGGATTTGGACAAAGACCAAAGAAAAACTGTCCTTTTAAAACTCGCACTATTTTTCAATTATCACCAAGACTGGAACTTATCGGCAACGTACTCTTCACGTTATTTGAAGTATGATCCAAAAAACGAAGAAGTACAAAAAATATACAATCGCGCTGTCGGAAACAAAGGAAATCCTTCTTCCTCACAATCTTATTCACAGCCACAAAGACAAGAAACGAAACATACGGAACCTAAACATGCTGATTTAAAAAAAGACGCGGCTAAAAAACAGGAAGAAGTTTCTGAAGTTCAGGAATCTACAAAGCCAAGTTCTTATTATGAACAAGTTTTGGCTAACCAACCAAATTTAGAAGATGTCCGTTGGGATTATGTGTTGGCTTTGTTTGAAGAAAAAAAATATGATTTAGCGGAGACCAATCTTAAAACTCTCATTGAAAAAAATCCAAATCGATCTAGATACCATTATAAACTGGGCATTGTTAAACTGAGACAAGATGATCCTAAATCTGCGATTGAATCCTTTGAAAGAGCCAAAAAAAATCCATTTTCGAAAGATACAAATGTGTTTTTGTATTATGTTTATTTAAATGAAGGTATCGCTTATCAAAAGTTAGCTGAAGTTGATAAAGCTGAAACATCTTTTCAACAAGCATACAAACAATTACAAAAAGATCCACCGCTCTTGGCCTTGGCAAGATTATACGAACAAAAATCAGATTGGGAAAATTGTATTTCATCTGCGGATAAAGCGCTTTCCCTCAACCCCAACCAAGTGGAATCACATATGTTCCGTTTTGTATGTATGTTTGAAGCGGGACAACGTACTAAAAAATTTGAATCCAGTTTTGCAAAGTATTCTGAATTTATTGATTCTAAATTTCCTGATTTAACCCAAAGTCCAGAAAAATACCAAGTTGGATTTCTTAAACTAGCAAGGCGTTATACGGAAACCAATGCATTTGACAAAGCAGAAACTTATTTTTCAGTTTTAGAAAAAGATCCTGCAAAAGCAGAAACGCGGGAATTTTTATTCTACCGTGGTCGCAATTATTTTTATTCAGGTAAAGTGGACTTGGCGATTACCATTTTACAGAAAGTGACAGGTTCCTCTTCGGGCCATTACCTTCTTGCTAGATGTTACTCTAAAAAAGGTGACATCTCTAAAACAAAGGAACAGTTTAAGTTAGCTGCCGATTTAAAACCAGAATACTGGGTTTCCGAGTCCTTAGAAAAGGATTTTAAAGATATTTGGAAAGATGTAAACTTTCGTGAGTTTATTAAAACAAAAGCGGGAACCGTAAGTTCCCAAAACTAATTTTAATCTTCCTTTGATTCTTTTGCTAAACCTGGACTTTTAAATAAATCTGCCCTGAGTTTTTTAAATGTTTCGACAGACATTTGGCCTGGTGCTTTTGGTTCGCCTAACGTCATATAAGTGAATGAGGAATTAAATTTGTCTCCAAAAACTCTAGAGATGATTCCTAGTTCTCCCATACAAATTCCAATCATCGTGTTTGATTTGGACAAAAGTTTGATATCATTTAAAAAGTCGGCAGTTTCTTCGATGTCTTCAGGTGTGATGGCAAATTTGAAAATCGGATTTTTCTTTTTTACGGGTTTTGCTTTGTTTATGAAATTTGTCATTTCATTGGCAAGGATCGATTTTTTAAACGAATGATAAGAATAAATGATTCGGTAGTTTAGATTTTCGTAATTTTTAAATATGGTGTCTTCACGATTTAATTCAATATCCAGATAATTTGCATTATCATTGAAATCTTTTAAAATTCCTTCTACATCTTCGTGAAATAGTTTTACATAAGAACGAACGCTACTATCTTCTGCTCGCCTGTAAGTAAAAAGCACTGGAAGACCTAAGGCTTTTAGCTTTTTTTTCATTTCCTTTTGAATGTAGTTTCTGGAAAAAAGATCCAATCGTACTTCGATCACATCGATTTCCTTTACATCTTTTTTTTGCAAATGCCGTAAGTCGTCTTCTCCAACAGAGGCTATGATTTTATAAGATTCTGGCATAATCAATTAAAGTCCTTTTTGTAATAAGTCGTGAAGGGAGATCATTCCCACAAATACACCTTTATCATCTACAACGGGAGCCACCGATATTGGTCTTTCCCGGCCTTCCATTTTGATTAAGACGTCATAGGCTTTTTCTTCTGGTCGGAAACTGCTTGGATTAGCGTTCATCATATCTTTGGCAGTGACAGTAGGTAATAGAGTGTTTTTTGTTAAATACTTTCGAATGTCATAGTCTGTGATGAGGCCTATGAGTTTTGAATTAGAGTCAACAACACCTGTGGCTCCAATTCCTTTTTCTGTGATTTCTTTGAGAATAGTTTCGAGATTTGCATCTACCGGTATCGACGCATTTCTTTCCCCTTTTCGCATAACATCAGATAAATAAAGAGAAAGTCGTTTTCCAAGCCTTCCTGCCGGATGGTATAAGGCAAAATCATTTGCTTGAAAATTTTTTAATTCCATAAGAGCCACAGCTATGGCATCACCTAAAACGAGAGCAATCGTTGTGCTTGAGGTAGGAGCCAAATCTAAAGGACAGGCTTCTTTTAATACAGGAGTGATGATAACTATGTCGGAAAGGGTAGCTAACTTTGATTTGGCGTTTGCTGTGATTCCTACAATCTTTGCACCAATTTTACGAAGTGTTGGGAGTATGTAGTTTAGTTCTTCCGATTCTCCACTTTTTCCAATGGCAAGAACTACATCATCTGGTCCTACAATGCCTGAATCCCCATGGGATGCATCTGTTGGATGTAAAAAATAGGCTGAGGTTCCCGTGGAGGAAAGTGTATGAGAAATTTTTTTGGCTATGTCACCAGATTTACCAACTCCTGTGACTATCACTTTCCCTTTTGATTTTAAAATTAAATCGATACAATCTTTTACGGACGGATCTAACTCATCTCTAAAATGAATTAAAGATGAAATTTCGTCATCAAGCGCTTGTTTTACGATCGATAGTGTATCTTTTTCTTTCATACAAGTAATTCCTCCCAGGCTAAATCATCTACTTTGATTTCATAAGAAAAAGCAGTTTCTACACCTGGTAACCTTAGGACCACTAAGGTTTTATTTTTAACTTTTAAAATTTCCATTGTTTTGTCTTTTAGTGCTCCGCTAATGATGCGAACCATTTTCCCTTTTTCTAATACGGATTCAGGACTAACCTTCAAACTATCAGCATACTTTTGTAGACCTTCTTCTAATATATCAATATCGTTTTGGGTCACGGTTGCTGGTTGGCCTTTATGAAATACAAAATGGTGAGAACCTGGTAATTGGAGGACTTTATTTTTATCCCTCCAGAATACGATTTTTACAAAAATATAAGAAGGAAGGATGGGAACGTGGATCCATTTAAATCGATCAGTCCATTTTTTCCTTTCTTTGCGGATAGGGAGGTAGTTTTCCAAATGGTATTTGGTTAAAAGTTCACTGAGTTTTTTTTCCGCTCTGGGTTTTGTATACACAATGTACCAAGCACTTTCTTCTATGGGGGGATTAGTCTCGGACATCTAAACGGAACCTAATGGGTAGAACAATTTCTTTACCTTTGGAATATTGAAAATGCCAATCAGCGAGTTGCCGACGCACCTGTAAATCAAAGACGGCATACCTACACGCGGTGACCACTGCAATTTTTTCTAGAGTACCATCTTCTTTTACAGAAAGTTTATAAACGCATGTATCTTCCAGTTTTTGTTCCAAAGCAAGGGCTGGATAACTGAGACAATTCTGGAATTCCGAGATTTCCTCTTCTAGAGTTTTGGTTCCATCGTCTTGCGTATGATTTGTGGAGGAAGATGTTTGGGATTTTCCGATTCCGGAAGAAAATTGTAACCGAAGGGTCGAAACGGCTCCACCTTCTTTTAAATTTAAATATGTCGAATCTATGTCCCCTTGGAGGTTATAAGCAATGAAAGCCAATAATAACAAAAGGTGAAATCCAAAACTGACAACCATTGCCTTGTATTTCTGGCCTTCAAAGAGAATGTGCATTCCAAGAACATGAAAAACTTTATTGGAGAGAATGCAATCTCCATTTTCATTGTCCGTATATGCCTTCAAGTTGGGGAAAAATTTTTCGAGTATCTACGTATGGTGAGTCCCACGGAACTTCCGTTGGTGTGGTTGTGGATGGAGTTCCTGCCGGCCTTCCATTTCCTGAAGAAGAAATCCAAAAAGATTTAACACGGCGAAGGCCAGGCCAAAATGATCTTACCACTCCGAGGGATGAAAAAGATCGGATGGTGGTTGAGTCTGGAGTTTTCCAGGGTAAAACAACTGGTAGTCCCATTTTAATGAAGGTGAATAACCAAAATACCATCGGTAGTGACTATGATGAAATGGCTCATGTGTTTCGACCGTCTCATGCAGATTATACTTATTCCGAAAAATACGGACACAGAGCGCACGTGGGCGGTGGAAGGTCTTCTGTTCGAGAAACCATCGGAAGAGTGGCAGCAGCGGGTTTAGCTCGTGTGATTTTAGAGAGAGAACTTGGAATCTCAACCGTTGGTTGGGTGGATTCAATTGGTACAATCGATTCTAATATTAGTGAATCAGAATATCCTACTTCAAGAGATTTTGTGGACAATTTTCCAACAAGATGTCCAAAACAATCGTCCAATGATGCAATGGAGACTCTCATTCGCAAACTTCGCGACGAAGGAGATTCGGTAGGCGGTGTTGTAAAAATTGCCGTTCGAAATCTACCTCCTGGTTTAGGAGATCCTGTTTATGATAAACTGGATGCAGACTTAGCCAAAGCGATTTTGTCGATTTCTGCTTGTAAAGGATTTGAAGTGGGTTCTGGATTTTCCGGTACTCGCCAAACAGGAAGAGTTCATAACGATGAGTTTTATATAGAAGCGGGAACAGGAAAAGTAAAAACAAGAACCAATAATTCCGGTGGAATCCAAGGTGGAATTTCTAACGGAATGGATTTGATCCTCCGTGCCGCTTTTAAACCAACTTCGACCATTAAAATAGAACAAAAAACGATTAATGATAAAAAAGAAGAAACTGTTTTAAAGGCAAAGGGTCGCCATGATGCTTGTGTTTTACCTAGAGCTGTTCCCATTGTGGAAGCTGTAGTAAACCTTGTGTTAGTGGATGCTTATCTTTATCAAAGAGCCTTACAGCCAAAATGGTTTATGAAATATGCTAACTTAGATTCTATACCGGAACAATAAAGGAATCCTAAAACAAATGAATCGACCCAAAGTTTATAAAATCTTACTTCTTGAAGATGATGAAAGTAGTGCCAAACTACTACTACATACTTTAGAAAGGTATAACTTTGATGTCACTCATGTTGTGGATGGGATGTCGGGACTAACCAAAATCAGAAACAATAGTTTTGATTTAGTCATTAGCGATGTCAATATGCCTTATTTGGACGGAATCAGTTTTTTAGAGAAAGGCAAAGACATGTTAAAGATGACCCCCGTCATCATGTTAACTGCGGTTGGCGAAAAAGAACAAGTAAGACGTGCGGCCTTAAGCCATGTTACCGCTTATCTTTTGAAACCCATCGCAAACCAAGCTCTACTCGAAAAAATTGCGCAGGTTTTGCAACTCAAACCAGAAAACATTTTTGATAAAAAACAACATCCATTAACTATCTCTGTCTCCGAATTGTCCATTTCGCAGATGCTTTTGGAAATCCAGGGCTGTCCGGGTAAAAAATCGCAGGATGAGATCTTTGATAGGTTTATGTTGACCTTGGGTGGAAGAGCTTCTTTCACCAATTTGAGAATCAATCTCGATAAGATCTTTTTTTATGAAGTACGTGCCTTACAAATTTTGGATGATCTGATTGCTAAAATTCTGAAACAGACCAATATCCGGGCCAGTTCTCTCTTTCTGGATTCGGAATTCTTCAACGACAACGTCGTGGATTTGCAACCTTACTCTTATCTTTCCGAGGTAAATATAATTTCAAAATGAAGGTTTGACAAAAACCAATGATAAGGTCTAATCAAACGTAGGGGGCCTGTTCTTTGGTTAAGATAAAGATAGACGGAGTCGAATACGAAGTCGACGAAAAGAAAAACCTCATCGACGCCACAAAAGAAGTTGGAGTCGAAATCCCTTACTTCTGTTACCATCCAGCATTAAGCATTGTCGGTATGTGCCGTATGTGTCTCATTGAAATTGAAGGTGTGCCTCGTTTACAAGCTGCTTGTAACACTCCTGTAAAAGAAGGAATGGGGATCATTACAAAGTCTGACCGAGTGAAAGAAGCTCGCGCTGGCACAATGGAATTTTTACTCGCAAATCACCCGTTAGACTGTCCTGTTTGTGATAAAGCTGGAGAATGCCGTTTGCAAGACAACGCATTTGGTTCCGGTTCTGGACATTCTAGGTTTGAATTCGAAAAACGAAATATTCCTCAAGAAGAGATTGGAACCAATCTCATCATCAATCATAATCGTTGTATTGTTTGTTATCGTTGTGTTCGTTTTGAAGAGGAAAAGGTCGGTCAGTCCAATCTTGGACTTTTTGAAAGAGGAAATCATTCCATCATTGGTCTTGCAAAATCAGAACCAATTGATCATAACTACCAAGGTGCATTGGCAGATATTTGTCCAGTGGGAGCACTCCTAAATAATAAAACATTATTTAAGTCGCGCGTTTGGTGGTATAAATCACATAAATCCGTATGTCATGGTTGTTCTACAGGTTGTAATGTAACAACGAATGTGCGAGACAATAAAATGTATCGTTATATGGTTCGAGAAAACTATGACCAAGGTATGTTTTTCCTTTGTGACAAAGGAAGATTTGATTTGGATTGGATGAATGAAAATCGTCTTCATAGTTATTTGGAAGCAGGAAAACCTTCTACGTCCAAAGAAGTCATTTCTAAAATTGCAGATCGTATGAAAGCAGCGAAATCCATTGCTGTTCTTGGTGGAGCTCATGAATCCAATGAAACGCTGGATTCGTTGAAAAAAAGTTTTGAATCGATCTCGCGCGAGTTAGGTGGCAAGTCTATCCAATGGGAATCCCGTGTGACAGATGCACAAAACAAAGATACCGAACAAGTGGATTTTTTACTCACAAAAGATTACCACCCTAATACAAAGGGAGCAGTAGATTTAGGAATCACTACTACTTCTGGAATTTCAGGAATCACCAGTGCTATTAAGTCCGGTGCCATTGATTTGGTGATTGTTTTAAAGGAATCAATCCCGGAAGGAATTGATCCATCAAAAGTCATTGTGTTTGATACCAATTTGACTGATGCAGCAAAAAGCGCAAGTTTGGCGGCACCAATTCAAATTTTTGCGGAATCGGCAGGTAGTTTTACCAATAAAAACGGCCTGAAACAAAACTTTGAGCAATCGATAAATCCAATCAAAGGATTAGAAACGGCAGCTGGTGTTATGGATTTGATCTTTCAAAAACTGACTGAAAAAGCGGAGGCATCTGTTGGGAACCGTTAATGTCATCAACGTAGCCAAAAAACATCAGTTTTCTTGGTATGAGAAGTTTTATTTTTGGTCCATCGGCAAAGGCCTTTGGATTACTCTTAAACATTTCGTTAAGGTAGCTTTTTTCAACAAACAAGTGACTATCGAATATCCTGATAAAAAACGCCAATATTCGACTCGCTTTCGCGGAATGCACTCCATGAAACGAGATGAACAAGGTAGGGAACGATGTACTGCTTGTTTTTGTTGTATGTGGATTTGTCCTGCCAATGCCATTCATATTGAAGCAGCAGAAGTACCAACGGATCGTCAACACCTTCACCCAGAAGATAAATATGCAAAGAAGTTTGAAATCAACTTACTACGTTGTATTTTCTGTGGATTATGTGAGGAAGCCTGTCCTAAGGGTGCGATTTACTTAGATGGAACAGGAGAGATGGCAGCAGACAATCGTGAAGATTTGTTTTTAACGAAAGAAAGAATGATGGAAAAAACTGGCGGGCCCATTCTCGGCCAAAGGATTTAAATCTATTTTTTCAATTCTATTTGATTACCCGGTTTTTGTTGTTTCGTGACGAATCCGGGTTTTTAAATTTTGATCCCACTTGATAAATCTACTTGTGAATTTACATTCTTTGATTCAAAAATTCAACTTTAGATTTTTTGTTCTAAATATTCCAAACCAATACATCGTAACCAAAAGTTTTAGTTTTATTTTTTGTCTATTTTTTTGGATGATAACGGTACCTTTTAGTTTTCCTTCTACAGTTTTTGCAGAGACTACCATTATCGAAAATGAAGAAGATGAAAAACGTGTATTAGAAAACCATGCGTTTGAAAAGTTAAGGTTTGGCCTTGCCAATCATATTCATTACTATAAAGTTAAAAAAACTAAAAACACAGTCGTAGAACAAAGATCGGGCCGTAAACGTTTATACGATCACAATTTGATTTTACGTTCGATCTTTCGAAATCGAATTTTACATCATGAATATGGATCCATTGGACGATTGTTAGATGGTGCTAGCTTTATAGATTTTGGGAGTGCCATTCTCTATGAAGAGGGAGCTGTGACAGTTCGTGATTTATACGAAGACCAATTTCTTTCTCGGTATATCAAAAAGATTGTGGCTACCGATATCAATGACCCGGAATACGACCACACTCGGTATATTGAAATTCATTTCACAGAAAGAGATCCTTTTCCTTTTGCATTTAATGAAATTCCTTACCGACTGGATGACCCATCTTATATCCGAATTTTAACAAAATTATATACACCGAATGAATTTTCCCCAGTCATCTTTCGCAGCACCAATTCGGGTCCCGATCTGTTTTATACTGTAGAGGAAATGCGGGAACATTTTCGTTCGGTTTTAGAGGCAAATCCGCATCGAACGATACTCTATTTTTTTAATCGTTACATATTTTTTAGAACCCCTTGCGAATCCAAATTCCAACTCCTGGGAACCATCGATGAGAAGGTGGGAGTGAACCATAGTTTTAGCGCTTGGCGTTATGTAGATTGGAATAAACGAGAATTTGCGGAGGCCATCGAACCCAATTTTCGGTACATCCGCATCGCTGAAGAACGAACTGAAAGCAAAGCAGACAGGCTCGATGCGATGTTTTCGGGTTACGGGTGCCAAATCCGGGCAAAATTACTCTACTACCGTCACAAATTCATGAAAACTATGACGAAATGATGATTTTTTTACTTTTCTTATGAGGCGAACTCTGTACGTTTTTCCTAGAACACCCAGAGAGAGGTAAACCCATGGGGAATTCCTATATTATTGATGCTGTCCGAACTCCGAGAGGAAAGGGCAAAAAACGCGGGACACTTGCATCCGTCCATCCACAAGAATTAGCTGCTGCCACATTAAAAGCCATCCAATCACGTACCGGAATCGATCCTAAAACGGTTGAAGAAGTTGTAATGGGTTGTGTATCCCAAGTAGCTGACCAAGCTGCATGTATCGCTCGTTATGCGGTTATGGCGGCACATTGGCCAAAAGATGTTCCTGGTTATACAGTAAACCGTTTTTGCGGATCTGGATTACAAGCCCTTAACAACGTAGCAAACCATGTTGCTTCCGGAGCAATGGAAATTGGAGTTGGTGGTGGAGTTGAATCCATGAGCCGTGTGAAAATGGGTGATGATATGATGGGACGTGATTTTAACGTAGGTAACGATAAAATTGCTGCACATTACAACCTAGTTCCACAAGGGATCTCTGCTGACCTAATCGCAACAAAGTATGATATTTCTCGTGAAGAAGCAGATCGTTTTGCAGAATCTTCACAACAAAAAGCACACGCTGCCATTCAAAATGGGTACTTCAAAAAATCTGTGATCCCAATTACTTTGGATGATGGAACTGTAGTAACAGAAGAAGAAAACCCACGTTTAGAATCTGATTATGCCTTCCTTTCTAGTCTTGGCCCAGTCTTCAAAACGATTGGTGAAAAAGAATTGGATGCGATTGCTCTTCGTTCTTACCCTGAAGTAACAAAAATTAACCACATCCACACACTTGGAAACTCTTCTGGAATCGTTGACGGTGCAGCTGCGATCCTAGTGACTAATGACGAAGGATTGAAAAAATACGGTTTGAAACCACGTGCAAAAATTCTTGCAACAGTGGCAACAGGCGAAGATCCAACGATCATGTTAACTGGTCCTGTTTCTGCTTCGCAAAAAGCTTTGAAACAAGCTGGTCTTAGCGTAAAAGATATTGACCTTTGGGAAATCAACGAGGCTTTCGCCTCTGTAGTGTTATACGTAAAGAAAACACTCGGAATTGATGAGTCCAAAATCAATGTAAATGGGGGAGCGATTGCTCTTGGACATCCACTCGGAGCAACTGGTGCGATTTTGACTGGAACCGTACTTGACGAGTTGGAAAGAAGAGACCTTCGTTACGGACTCATCACTCTTTGTATCGGTGGCGGTATGGGAATTGCTACCATCATCGAAAGATTGAAGTAAGATAAAACTTTAAGAATTTGAAAAAACACGTTTGGATCTCGTAACTGCGGGGTTTAAACGTGTATCGTTTATTACACAGCACGTTTCTAGATCCCATACCAGACCGCGCCACTTTGATCGGGTGGGCGATTTATGCGCAATACGCATAACAGACAAACGAAGCAGGAAAAAAATTTCGTTAGTATCCTTTTTCTTCCTTAACTAGGTTTGGTCGAGAATTTGTTTCTTTAACTTTTTTGTCATAACCTTTATAAATTCCTCTTTTCCCTTTTTTACTTCTTTGAGCTGAGATTTGATTTCTGCGGGAATTTCAAAATATTTTTCTGCCCACAATTGTATCTCAACAAGTATCGGTAAGAGTTCGATTGCTTTATTTGTCAGTTGATAAAGGACTTTGGCTTTGCTAGTTGGATGTTCTGTTTTTTTGATGAGTTCGTTTTCTTCTAAACTTTGGAGTCTGGCCGCAAGGATGTTTGTAGCGATACCTTCCTCTGATTTTAAAAAATCACCGTAGGTTGACTTATTAAAGAACATCATATCTCTAATGATGAGTAAGGACCATTTGTCACCAAAAATGTCTAGAGAGCAGCTAAGAGGGCATTCTGACCTTTTATTGGTTTTTTCCATTCCTTTTCCTCCAATCTAAAATTTTAAAAAATATTACAAAATAATCACTTGCAAAATAAAAGTGATATTTTTACTTGCAAATTGCAAGTAAAAATTGAAACACAGAGTCTAATCGTAGTATGAAACAAACAATTTTAATCACAGGTGCATCCTCAGGTTTTGGTCTAATCGTCGCAAATAGACTTCACGAAAGTGGTTACAATGTCATTGGCACAAGTCGTAACCCTAACCAAATCAAAGTTCCATTTAAAATGTTATCACTTGATATTGCCGATGATAATTCAATCAAGGTATTTCGTAATGAATTGTTCAAGCATATTTCCCATTTAGATGTTTTGATTAATAATGCAGGATTTTATTTGTCGGGACTTGCAGAAGAAACTTCCATTGAAGAAGGTAAAAGGCAATTTGAAACAAATTTTTGGGGAACAGTAAAACTAACTAAAGAGTTATTACCCGATTTTAGAAAACAAAGATCTGGAAAAATAATCACCGTTGGATCGATCATGGGACTATTGAATTTTCCAAGTGTCTCTTATTACGGTGCATCTAAACATGCGTTAGAAGGATTTTTTAAATCCTTACGATTTGAATTAAATGAGTTTAATATCAAAGTAGCTATGGTGGAACCAATGGGATTTAAGACGAATATCATTAGTAATGCTATGAAAGCTGAAATTAAAATTGATGACTACAACCAATATAGAAGTAAAATTGAAAGGTTTGCAAAGGATCTGTTTGGGAATGCTCCAGAACCAACTCCAGTGATCGATACTTTAGTAAAATTGATTGAAACAAAAGAACCTAAATTTAATCACCCAGTTGGTAAAGGTGCTTCTGTGATTTTGACAATACAACACTTTGCATACAAACTATTTGAGAATTCTTTGATAAAAAACTTCAATCGGTTTAAAGGTTAAGACAATGAAAGCATTTCAAGTTAGTCGTTACAGTAAAAAAGATAAACTGGTGCTTACAGAATTACCAGAGCCAACAGTAGAAGATAATGAAGTATTAGTCCAAATTCACGCAACGGCCATCAACCTACTTGATTCTTTAATTAGAAATGGTGACTTTAAAATTTTTCTTCCATACAAACCACCTTTTACTAACGGACACGATATGGCAGGTGTCATTATAAAAGTGGGAGCTAGTGTTTCAAAATTTAGAGTTGGAGATGAAGTTTATGCAAGACCTTCTGATTATCATATAGGTACCTTTGCGCAGTTAATCGCTGTTTCAGAAAATGATTTAGCATTGAAACCTAAAAACATTTCAATGGAAGAGGCTTCTTCCATTCCCCTTGTAGGACTCACTTCATGGCAGGCTTTGGTGGAAATTGCGAATGTCAAAAAAGGCCAAAAAGTATTCATCCAAGCTGGTTCAGGTGGTGTTGGGACATTTGCAATTCAACTTGCAAAACATTTGGGTGCCTTTGTAGCAACTACAACTAGTTCCGCTAATACGCATTTGGTAAAAAGTCTTGGTGCCGATTTAGTAATTGATTATAAAAAGGAAGATTTTTCAAAAATTTTAAAAGATTATGATTTGGTACTACATAGCAATAGAGACAATAAAATACTTCACCAATCTCTGCAAATTTTGAAACAAGGTGGAACTCTAGTGTCACTCACTGGGCCTCCCACTAGTGAATTTGCTAAAAAAATCGGCCTAGGCTGGCCTTTCCAATTCATAATGAGTTTGCTAAGTATGTCTGTAAAAAGATTTGCTAAAAAGCTGAATGTTAATTTCGAATTTCTGTTTATGCGATCCGATGGTTATCAGTTAAGTCAAATTACATCATTGATTGAAGCTGGGAAAATTCGACCAGTGATCGACAGAGTATTTCCGTTTGAACAAACCAACGAAGCGATTTCTTATGTGGAAACCGGACGTACAAAAGGTAAAGTAGTTGTAAAAGTCCAATAGTTTGAATTGTGTTTAGAAAAGTTCAAGAATACATTTTTTGTCAATTTCACCTAACAATAATTTAAACGGATTGCAATTAAATCTGCCCTGCATAAGAAATGTACTATGAGCGTAACACAATCATTCACTGGCACAATTTGCAACCAATGTAACTTCAAAGTAGCTGAAGTACTGAGTGCTTGTCCCTCCTGTGGCAGTGAATCCACAGAAAAAGTGGAATTAAAAGAGAATGGAACGATTCATTCGTTTACTGTTGTGTATGTTGGATTCGGCCATATGGCGACCCGTGCTCCGTATGTTTTGGCAATAGTGCAAACCGAAGAAAATGTGAAATTGACAACTGTGATTGAAGGTGTGACTGATTTTAGTGCAGTCAAAATTGGTGATAAAGTCCGCTATAAAGACACGGATGAAAAAATTGGTCCCATATTCGAATATTAGATATTTTTATAAAAGTTCACACAAGATCTAATTCAATATTCAATTCGAAAGCTAGGTTAGGTTTTTGTTTTGAAATCCGAATCATCAAAATGAAATTGGCAACCTCTAAATACAAAATTAAATCGAAATCTAATTTCAAAACCAATTCCAAACTAAAGCATCCTCTTCCATCGGAAGAAATAACTTCCTATTATTTTAATCTAACGCCTGCAATGTTGGAAAAGTTTATGGAAATCCGAAATTGGATTTATGAATTGTCATTTGCTGATGAAAAGATTGGTGAAATTGAAGAATGTTTGAAATGGGGAGAACCAAGTTTTTTAACTCCAAAAACAAAATCTGGATCCACCATTCGAATGGCGAAAGTAAAAGATTCTGAATTTGCTCTGTACTTTAATTGTAAAACCTCAATCGCAAAGGAGATTTCGATTGAATTTCCAGAATTCAACTGTGATGGGAAACGAGCATTGTATTTATCCGCTAGTAATAAACTTCCAAAAACAAAGCTTATCGTTTGTTTGAAGAAAGCATTGTTGTATCATAAAAGAAAATCAGAGACAAATGGTTACTCATGAAATCTATGTTATCAATCTTCAAATATTTTTTGGTTTTTTCAAATGAAATGTGGTGATAAACTAGTCTGTTTGAGTTTGCTTACCTATTTTACTGTGAGCCATGTAACAAGAAAAATTGTAACATAGTCGGATGAAATAGCTAACTTGTTAGATTTCAAAAAGAAAAACTTTAAATTTAAAATTATCCGAAATGCAAAGATAAAATTATCTTTTCCCAACAAATGACAATCATTTCCTCGCGCCACCGATTGCAGCGGAAATCCTTTCCGCATTCCATCCATTTTCTTATAGGAACCAAATAGGAAAGATTGGAGCGGAAAGCGGGGTCGTTGATGAATCTAAGTTAGGTTGTGGATTCGATTCGAGGCGCCCCGCAAAATGTTCAGAAGTTTACTGATTTTTTAAATTATAGAAGATTAAAAGTTTCCATTTTTTCTTTCGCTTTCTGGTTCTTTTTGTCCGCGCCATCCACCACCAAGTGCTTTATACAAACCTACGTTAGATTCTAATAGACTATATTTTAATTCATACACTTCAATTTGTGCTTCTAAGAAGTCGCGTTGTGTGAATAATACGTCGATGTAATCAATGCGACCGGCTTTGAAGAGAATGTTCGAAATTTCGACAGATTCCTTTAAGTTTAAGACTTGTTTGGTTTTTGCTTCAAATTTCTGATTTAAATTTTTGATTTTAACAATTTGATTGGTGACTTCTGTAAAAGCTTTCAGAAGTGAAACTTCGTAATTGTATAAAGCTTGAATTTGAAGATTGTTTGCAGTTGCATAGTTTGCTTCAATTGCTTTTCTGTTGATGAGAGGCGCGATGATACCACCACCTAACCCATAAGCTAACGATACAGGAGTGCCTTTGAAATGTTTTGAATTAAATGCTTCATATCCAATATTTCCATCAATCATGAGTGAAGGATAAAACCTAGCTCTTGCTACATCGACATCCAATTTTCTTGATTCTAAAATAAGCGTAGCTTGTTTGATGTCAGGACGATTTTCTAAAAGATCAATTGGAACGGATTTTTGAATCTCAGGTAATGAGATATCTAAAAACTCTTCTGAATTTCTTGTAATTCTTTCAGGAAATCTACCTAATAAGAAGTTTAAGCGGTTTTCAGTGATTGCGATTCTTTGGACAATGTCATATTTGCGCGCTAAATTTTTTGAAACTTCTGCCTCAAAACGTTTTACAGCTAATGATGTTGTTCGGCCCGCTTCTCTTTGAAGAACTACCATGTCTTTCACTTTGGATAATACTTCAATATAGTTTTCTAATAATGTAAGTTGGTTGTCTAAAGCGATTAGTTCAAAATAGGTATCTGTAATTTCAGCAACCAAGTTTGTGACTACATATCGTTTGCCTTCAATACCAGCCAAATAACGTAGATAAGCTGACTTGGTAGCATTTCTTAGTTTTTTCCAGATATCAATTTCCCAACTCATCACAAGTCCACCGTGCACAAAAAGTGTAGGTGAATTGGCATTTGGTGTACTAAATCTTTCTTTTTGCTCAACGCCGCCATCGGCTTGAAGGGATAGTTTTGGAAGGTATTCCCCTTGTCGGGCAAAAACTTCGTTATTAGCAATATTGATTTCTTGTTCTAATATGGCGAGTTCCTGGTTGTTTTCGATAGCAACGTCAATGAGTTCAATTAACTGTTGTTCTTTGAAAAAATCCTTCCAAATTTGATTGGCTAACTTTTCTGATTTTTCTGAAGATTCCCAATTTAAAAATTCTTCAGGAAGTTTTAAATCGTCCTTATCTCTTTGGAAGAGTGCAGGTATACAGGAAAAATTAAGTAAAAATACAATTGGTAAAATAAATCGTTTCATTCTATTTCTTTCCTCCTCTCATTTTTTTTCTTTCTTTCTCAGAAGTGATGTAACTTGAATCAGATTCTGAAAGTGGCATATTATCTTCGCGATAGATTAAAGTTTTTCCTTTAGCAATGTTTGCAAAGATGATGTATAATCCTGGAACAATTACGACACCGAAGATAGTTCCGAAGACCATTCCACCTAACGCACATGCACCGATAGTATGGTTTGCAATAGCACCGGGGCCTGTTGCAAAAACCAGAGGTAACAAACCTGCAACAAAGGCAAACGATGTCATAAGGATGGGTCGGAATCTTGCTTTTGCCCCTTCGATGGCAGCGTCAAATACACTTAAACCTGCTTCTTGTCTTTGCCTTGCAAATTCCACAATCAATACTGCGTTTTTACCTAAAAGACCGATTAACATAATCATTCCGATCTGGGCATATATATCGTTGGCAAGACCTAATAATTTTAATAAAAAGAAAGTTCCAAAAATTCCTGGTGGAAGAGAAAGAATCACAGAGAAAGGAATGATAAAACTTTCGTATTGAGCTGAAAGCACTAGATACACAAAAACAATTACCGCTAAAAAGATAAATATGGCTTCGTTCCCTCTAGCAGCTTCGTCATAAGATAAACCTTCCCAACCAACTTCAAATCCTGAAGGTAGATTTTTGGATGCTTCCCGGATTGCTTGGATGGCATCACCAGTTGTGTAACCTTCGTTGGGTAAAACATTGATTACTGATGAAGTATATGCGTTGTATCTTGTGATTTCGTTAGCTCCTTGTTTTTGTTCCAGGGATAAAAATGCAGAGTAAGGAACCATTTCTCCTTTATCATTTGGTGTAAAAAGTTTTAAAATATCAGATGGTAATCTCCTGAATTCTGGAAGGGATTGAACATAAACTTTAAAAAACTGGTTGAAGCGAATGAAGCCTTGTTCATAAGTACTTCCAACAAGAATATCAAGATTGTCCATTGCTTCACCAATGTTGACACCTTTTTGCATTGCAAGTTTTCGATCTAATTTTACTTCGAGTTGTGGAAACTTAGCAGAATAAAAGGAGAATAAACCTGTTAATTCTTCTCTTTTTTTAAGTTCACCCATAAACTCCTCATGGACTTTGTCAAATGCAGTATAATCACCGCTATTTGTTTTATCTAACAAACGAAACATGACACCACCAGCAGCACCAAATCCCGGTACGGCGGGAGGTTCAAAAAATTCAATGATAGCACCGAAGTTCTTTGTATTATGTTCGAGTTCTTCCATAACATCATGAACTGAGTTTTTTCTATCCGACCAATCTTTTAAACTAATCAGACAGGTTCCAGCATTGGAACCTTCTCCTTCCGTTAGAATTTCATAACCAGCAAGGGATGCTACTGAGTCGACACCTTCAATTTTTAAGGCGACCTCTTGCAGTTTGCGTGCGACATCATTTGTTTTTTCGATCGTTGATCCAGGTGGAGTTTGTATGACTGCGTAAATCATACCTTGGTCTTCTCCAGGAACAAAACCTGCTGGAACAATTTGTGTTAATAATAAAAATCCAACCGTAAAACTTAGAAGGATGGATATGATAAACACTTTTGATCCAGAGAAACGATGCATCAAGTTTACATATTTTTCAGTGATTTGATCGAAGTAATCATTGAATTTATTTAAGAATATATCAATTGGATTGTGTGTTTTTTTATTATGAACATGAGGTTTTAGAATCATTGCGGTTAACACTGGTGTGAGTGTTAGAGCAACAAATCCTGATAAAACAATTGAAGTTGCCATTGTAATAGCAAATTGTCGATAGAATACTCCCACCGGTCCTGGTAAAAAAGTGACAGGAACAAATACGGCAGTCATAAGAAGTGTAATGGCAATCACCGCTCCACTGATTTCACCCAAAACGTTTTTTACGGCTAAATAGACACTTTGATGATTTTCGCTCATTTTCGCATGAACTGCTTCCACAACAACAATGGCGTCATCCACAACGATACCAATTGCTAATACCATTGCAAACAGTGTGATTAAGTTGATGGTAAGACCTAAAGCCAACATAAATGAAAATGCTCCAATTAAGGATACAGGTACTGCTATGATAGGAATAAGTGTAGAACGCCAATCTCCTAAAAAGATAAAAACTACGATGGCAACGAGTACGAATGCTTCGACAAGTGTGTGAATTACCTTTTCAATCGCTGCGTCAATAAAACTTGAGACATCGTAACTGAGTTTGTAATCCATTTGTGGAGGAAATGTTTTTTTAAGTTCTTCTAACTTTGATTTGATATCTTCGATAACTTCTTTCGCATTACTTCCTTCCGTTTGTTTGAACATAATGGCCGCTGCTGGATGACCATCCACATCGGAATAAATATTATAAAACTCACTATCAAGTTCTACTTTTGCTATATCTTTTAAGTACAAAACCTCTCCACCATTTTTTGCTCGTATGATGATGTTTTCATACTGCCCAGGATCGTTGTACCAACCTTCATAGGTGAGAGTGTATTCTAGTGATTGTGCCTGTTTTCCTGAACTTTGTCCAAGTCTGCCCGGCCTTGCAATGATACTTTGATTTTGGATAGATTTCATCACCTCGGCAGTGGTTACATTGTATGCGCGCATTCGATCAGGATTTAACCAAACGCGCATTGCATATTGCCTAGTTCCTAGTATCTTTGCTTGCCCAATTCCATGAATTCGTTTTAGTTCAGGTAATAGAAATACAGTAGCATAGTTATAAAGAAACTTTTCACTCGCATTTGGATCTTTACTATATAGGTTTACGTACAATAACATACTTGGTTGGACAGGTTGTACAAAAATTCCTTCTAGTCGTACTAGCTCAGGAACTCGATACATCATTTGATCCACTCTTGTTTTTACTTGGACTAAAGCATCATTTGGGTTGGTACCAGGATCAAATAATACCTGTATGATGGCATCACCAGAACTTGTAGATGATGAAATCATGTATCGCATTCCTGCAACACCATTGATAGCTTGTTCAAGAGTAGTGATGGTTGATTGCACTAATACTTGTGCACTCGCACCGGGAAAAGATAAAGTAATGGTAACCCTTGGTGGAGCAATTTCTGGAAATTGCGAAACAGGAATGTTTTTTATAGAAATTAATCCTACAAATACAATTAATACAGATAAAACGATGGCAAGAACTGGTCTTTGGAGAAATTTAGTAAACATAAATGGTTCTCCTAATGAGCAGCTAAATCAAAACTTTTCAGAATATTTTCACGAGATTCAACTTTATATTTAATTACATCATCATCATGAACTTTTCCAAGTCCTTCTAAAAGGATGATATCGTTCTCTGTAATTCCTGATTCAACTACGAATAAATGAGGTATTTCATTTGCAATTTTGATCTCTGTGGCTTTGATTTTACCTTTAAGATTTACTACATAAACATAGTGTTTGTCTAAAACCTCAAAGGTTGCTTTTTGAGGAATGATCAATGCATCATTTAGTTTTTCATGAACTACAACATTGCCAGTTTCACCGTGGCGCAAAAGTCGATCTGGGTTAGGGAATGTGGCTCGAAAGGGAATCGTACCAGTTTCGCTATCGAACTCTCCTTCGATTGTATCAGCGACACCTTCGTATTTGAAAAGTTGGTTATTCGCCATTAAGAATTTTACTTTTAATGGTTTATCACCTGATTTCCTATTATTTGTAAAATTTAGGTAATCTTTCTCTGATACATTAAAGTACACCCAAAGTTTTGATATATCAGAAATGGTTGTGAGTAAAGTTCCTTCTTCGACCAAACTTCCCAAACGAACTTGAAAACGGTCAGTGATTCCAGTGAAAGGTGCAGTAACAGTCGCTAAGTTTAGGTGGATTTGAGCCAAATCCATTGTAGCTTTATTTTTTTTCAATCTAGCTTTGATTAAGGATAACTCTGTTTGAGAAACTACATTTTCCTTAAAAAGTTTTTCGGTGTTTTCATATTCGATGGAAGTTGATTCATACTCAGCTTTTGCTTTTTCATATTGGGCATTCACGAGCATGGGCATCACTTGAAAAAGCTTTTGCCCTTTTTTGACAACTTTTCCTTCATCCATATAAATGTTGGTTAAATATCCTTTTTCGAAGGCTCTAATTTCGATCCGTTGGATTGCTTTTACTTGTGCCACATAATTTTTTTCTATCGTCACATCTTGTTTCCAAGGATAAGCAGCAGTAAGAGAATTTTTTTCTTCGTGATTCCGCGAATGACAATTCGCTAGGAATGAATTTATTAAAATAATACAGGTAATCAGGATAGAAAGTTTATAAGAAGTTGAGTTTCTAAACTCTAAAGAAAATTTCATGGTATCCTCGCTTTGTTCAATCGAAAGTTGAAACAAATGATTTAGATCTAAGATCATTCGGCACCAATGACGGCACCATTAATGGAATAAGATTTTAGAGGAAAGAAAGTGGAGGAGCGCGGTTTTTAGGTTTTTCTAAACTTTCGTTAGAAATTAATTTTTGATTTTGGAACGTTAAAAATTCGGAATAAAATTCAGCAGGAAAAGAAGTATAAGAAGTTAATGTAGTTGGGACTTGATTTTGATGAAAAGAATCTAACTCTGCTTCTTCTTCGCTAGATTCGGAAATGTTGTTAATGAAAAAACTAAAATCGTAAATACTCGATGTATTGTATGAATTCGTTTTTATGTCGGAGGTATGGGATGCCGAATATCCTTCCGTGTTAGTACTGAGGAAGATAAACGAGAACAGTATAACCGATAGTTTGCTGATCACAGTCTTTTTCATACCTCGACCCATCTACTGCCAGCCAAATCCCCGAAGGAGAATTGTCAACAGTTTAAAATAATTCTAAATTCTATTCCAAATTTAGAATATGGATAACTCAAACATTTGGATTTATAAAAAAAAATTATTTTCCAAAAATTACAGCTTCATTTGGCAACAAAAGTAATCCGCCGGTGTCCAACTCCTTTTCAAGTTCATGGGAAGAGATTCTGTTGTTTGAGCTAAATAGAATTTCATTTAATATCCATTTTCTAGGATAGGAAACGCTGACAGGTTTAGATGAAAAATTTAAAAACACATAAGTTTCTTCTTTCCCATCTCTTCTTCTGTAGTATAACACTTGCTTGTCTGCACTTAATAGTATTTTTAATTTTCCTTTTCTTAAGGATTTTCTATCCTTTCGGATTTGGATTAGTTTTTTGTACGTGAAAAAAAGAGAATTCGGATCTTCCTTTTGTTTTTCGACATTTACAATATTTTTCTCTTCATACAATGGAAGCCAAGCTTTTCCCGTTGTGAATCCGGTAGATTCGGATCCATCCCAAGGCATAGGAATTCGTTCTGGGTCACGGCCAGGATGGAAAGGCCAATATCTTTTACCCACAGGATCTTGGATTTTGTTATAAGAAACTTTTTGGCGTTTCATACCAATCTCTTCGCCGTAATATAAAAAAGGTGTTCCTCTTAAAGTTAACATCATACAGGCTGCAAGTTTTGCTCTTGCAATGGTGTCGGCACCTTTTTCATACCTTGTAATATGTCGTGGAAAATCATGATTGGAAAGAGTATAGTTTGGCCAATTGTCTTCTCCAAGTGCAGATTCAAAATCTTTTACAATTTGATAGAATCGTTCCGCCTTCCAAGGCGAGAATAAAAACATAAAATTAAATGCAAGATGTAACTCATCATTACGACCACAGTATGTTGCAGGAAGTAAAACATTCCCAGGGAAATCTTGCATGATCTCACCAACAAACATCCGTTTTTCGTCATAGGAATCCAAAAGTTTACGCATACGACGGAGGATTCCATGCATTTCTGGACGATCACGATCGTAAGCGTGAACTTGTTTGTCGTACGGCCTTGGTCCTTTCATAAAGTAGGAAGCATTGTTTCGTAAAAATTCATCTTTTACATATAAGTTGACTACATCTAGTCTGAAACCATCAACACCCATATCCAACCAGTACTTCATCATTCTAAATATAGCATCTTCTACATCGGGATTACGCCAATTGAGGTCAGGTTGTTCTTTAAGGAAAGAATGGAAATAGTATTCACCTGTTCGTTTGTCATATTCCCAACCGGAACCTCCAAACGCACCTAACCAATTATTTGGTGGACCATTGTGATTTGGTTCTTTCCAAATATACCAATCTCTTTTGGGGCTATTCACAGAGGATCTGGATTCGATAAACCAAGGATGGAGGTGAGATGTATGATTAACCACTAGATCCATAATGATTCGGATACCACGTTTGTGTGCTTCCTTTAACAACCGTTTGAAGGTTTGAATGTCACCATAAACAGGATCAATTTCTTCATAGTTAGAAATATCATACCCAAAATCAAACATGGGAGAGGGATATACTGGCGATAACCAAATGGCATCAATACCAAGAGAATCTTTAGACCCAGCAAGGTAATCCAAACGTTGAATGATACCTTCTAAGTCACCAATTCCATCTCCATTGGAATCTTGAAAACTACGTGGGTAAATTTGATAGATAACTGCTTCTTTCCACCATGCCATATTAAAAACTTATCTCCATGATTCCTTGGTTTTCTTTAACTCTTGCAACTGAGAGGATTTTTTCTTTGATTGCCAGCAGAAGTCCTGCATCTTCGATTTTTTTTCCATTTTTAGTTTGAATATGAAAAGAATCATAAGCAAAATCGGCGCTGGTTGAGATCCTAACAAAAATGACTTCTAGTTCAAAGTCGAGTAATGTTTTTAGAATTCGATACACAAGTCCAATGGAATCAGGAACTCTTACCTCTAACACAGAATAGGTCTCTGAAAGGTCATTGGCAAATTTTACTAATTCCTCTACCATTCCATCGGGAATTTGTGGCAATGTTTTCCAAATATTTGTAGTAGATGCTAAATCTTCTATATTGATTTTCCCTTCAATACAGTCTGCCAGCGTAGATTCAATGTCGGCAATTTGTTGTTCTGCGATTTCACCACTACCATACTCGTCGGTAACTTGTGCTTGTAGGATGAGTTGGTTTTCTTCAGTTCGAAATAATCGTAATCCAACTAAACTAAGTCCAAGAGAGGAAATGGTTCCTGACAAATAGAGCAACATTTGTTTGTCAGCGTTTGCAAAAATGGATAAGGTAACGAAAGCAGGTTCTCTTTCTGCAATTATCCGGAAAGGTAATTTCGAGTTTTTCCATTCATATAATAAACTAAAATGTTGGAATACTCTTCTCGGAGTATTATAATGTAAGTAGGAAGAAGGTTTGATCTTCATGCCGAAGTTGACAATGTGTTCGGTTTGTTCGAGGGATAGTCCTTCTTTTTCGATCAAATATGTTTCTAAAGTAGATTCGATCCGTTCTTGAGTATCTGCTGTGATTTCTTTTTTTTGAAGATAGGTAAGAGTTGATATAAATAAAAAATGTAATATCTCTTTTTTCCAGTTGGTTAGAACTCCTTGACCAACAGACTTTGTGTCAATTATAGTTAGAATGTATAATAAACGTAAAGTGTTCTCACTAGAAAATTGTTTTGCAAAAGATGAGATAAGATTGGGATCATAAATATCTCTTTTGGAAGAGAGTTCTGACATCACAATGTGTTCGGCAACTAAAAACCGCAAAAGTTCAGTATCTTCTTCGGAAAGTCTAAATCGTTCTGCAATGATAAGTGCCAGTTCAGCACCGTATTGACTATGGTCTCCTTCTTTTACCTTCCCTGCATCATGGATGAGGATGGCGAGAGCAAGTATTTCAATATGTTTACATTCATTGAATACATCTTGGACTTGTCTATCTTCCCATAAATCTGCAATCAGAACATCTAACTCTCTTAAGATTAAAAGAGTGTGTTCATCCACTGTATATTGATGATGATAACTGAAGAGAGGAAAGTTTGTACAGGCTCCAAACTCAGGGATTAATTTTCCTAATATGTTACACTCGTGCATTAGAGTGAGTGTATGCCCAATTCTTTTTTTTTGGCGTAACATACCAAGAAAAGTATCTAAAACAGATTTTTGGTTTTTAAAATCATCATCTATAAAATGAGAGGCAAATCGGATTTCGTTCAAATCAATTCGGGAAGGTTCTTCTTCATTTAACTGTGATTCTGCGAAAAATTGTATAATATCGTCATATAAACTTTCTGGATTGGATAATTCTCTTTGGATTCTTTTTTTGTTTCGATTGGTTTTTTCATCCAAATAAGTTCCAATATAAAAATACACTTCTTTTTGTGCTTTGTAAAATTGACTCATAAAGGATTCGAGAGTTTTGATTTCGTTTTTTGGTCCAAAACCTAAATACTCTGCCACTTCACCTTGTAATCCCAAATCCAAACGATCGTTTTTTCGCCCGCTAATGATGTGTAAGGCGGATCTTGTTAATAACAAAAAATCATAAGCAGATAATAGTGTTAAACTGTCTCCAATCAAATAAAAATCAAAAATACCACCATCTGCGGAATCAGCCAGTGGATTTGTTTTTTCAATCCAATACATATGTTGGATATCACGAAGTCCCAAAGGATCGTTTTTGATATTTGGTTCAGAAAGTAAGATGGGATTGTAAGAATTAATGATTCGTTCTCGAAGATAAGAGAGTTTCCAGTCATTATAAGTTTTTATGGTTTTCTCTGGAATTTTTGCTAAAAACTCTGATTTGTATTTTTGAAATAATATCTCCGAACCTACTAGAAAACGAGAATCAAGCACGGCATGGAAAGTTTCGATTTGATCTAAGTATTTAAATGATTCTTTGATCGTACGACATGAATGGCCTACTTCCTTTTCATTGTTGTATAAGAATGTGTTTATTTTGGAAATGATTTCGCTTAATACTTTATCTGATAGTTTTCCATCATGAAGATAAAGTAAATCAATGTCAGAGTAGGGAGCAAGTTCTCTTCGACCGTACCCACCCACGGCAATCAAACATAGATGATCTTTTAAAGGAATTCCTTCGGATACCTCGTTAAAAAGGGTGCGGATCGACTCATCAACGAGATTACTCAACTGGCGTGTAAAAAGCCTTCCAGAGGAAACAGTTTTGGCTTTTGGAAATGTCCGTTGCAGTTTTGCCTTGAGTTCTGATTTCATCATGTTAAGATGGGATTCCTACCTTATTGGACAACTTTAACATGAATCCGAAGATTAAAATCACAATTCAGTTTATTTTCAGCCATCTTTCTGCCTATATCCTGGTTTCTATCCCCTATTTCCAATTAATCATGAAAGATTATTATGAAGGGGAGAATGCGGTATTTCCATTGTTTCTCATTACAGCAAACGATGGTGCTGCTTGGTCTCGGGCGATGACCTGGTTATTTCCTACACTCATCATCCAAGCCATCTTAATGGTAAGTTTTTTGTTAGTGATTTGGGACTGGTTTTGCACACAAACTTTCGGCAAACAGATGTTTGTATTGGTTTGGATGCGGACGGTGCTTGGAGGTTTTGCTGCCATTTCACCTTCAGTGGGGAGTCTAGAAGGAATGGTATTTTTGATTCCAGAAGTTTCTATCTCCATTCATCTCTATGTGATATTTGAAATTTTTTTGCAATCACTTGTGCAGGTCGGGATTTTTCTCACCTTAGTGAATCGTGGGAAACCAAACGCGAAAGTTGGCTAACCACATCACTAAAAAAGTATAATCATATTTTGAAATATTAAATCAAACGGGAAAAAAGAACCTATTTTATGTTAATTCGTAATCTTCAAATTGTAACTGGTTTTGGGACAAACTTAATATGTTACCGAAAAATAAAGATCATGATTCTTTTTATTGGGATTTTTTATTTTTTCATCAATTCCTTATTTGCTGATGGATGGGAGTCTTCCCTTTGGAAAGAGAAAACCTATCGTAACCAAAGAATTTCGAGTGCAGATCCCACCAATGGAAATGATGACTTTATCAAAATTCCAAAGAAAAAAACAGTCACCATCGCTGAAATCAAATCCAGAGGTGTGATCAAACATATTTGGATGACCCTTGCCAGTAAAGATCCAATGGCCAGAAAAAATGCTGTGATTCGTATGTATTGGGACAATCATCCACATGCTTCCGTAGAAGTTCCGTTAGGTGAATTTTTTGGACAAGGTTGGGGAGAAGAATATATCATGAATTCGGCACCACTTGTAGCAGCACCTAAAAAAGGAAAGTCAATGAATTCCTACTTTCCCATGCCGTTTGAATCGGGGGCAAAGATAGAAATTGAAAATGAATCTGAGGAAGATATCAGTAATTTCTATTTTTATATTGATTACGAAGAGTGGAAAGAACCCTTAAATTCCAATTTGCGTTTCCATGCGCAGTGGAATCGAAATACAACAAAACCTAATACAACAAATGGAAAAGAAAACGAGTGGGGACTTCTTGGTGAAACAGAAAAAACTGTTTTTAAAAAGGAAAATTACTTCTCAGTCCTCGAAACAGAAGGCAAAGGTCAGTTTATTGGTCTCAATTTGTATGTGGATTCACCCACTCCACTTTGGTATGGAGAAGGGGATGATTTGATTTTCATTGATGGGAATCAAATAGAAGCCAATCTAAAGGGAACAGGCACCGAAGATGTTTTTAACACAGCTTGGTCACCAAAAGAAATTTTTATGCATCCCTATTTCGGATACCCGCGCGTATCTGATTCTGTTGGTTGGTTGGGGAGAACCCATTTGTATCGATTTTGGGTGGAATCCCCTATTCGTTTTGAAAAAAATTTCCTATTCTTATTAGAGCATGGACATGCAAATTCCTTGACCTTAGATTTAATCGCTGTTGCTTATTGGTATCAAGGTCTGAATCCAAAACCAATGAAGGTTTTGCCGAAAAAAGAATTCCGAACCAACAAACCGGAAATTAATTTTCGTCATATCCACAAGTGGCGGGATTCATTCCGAAGCGAAAAAGGTTATGGGGAAATTTGGGGTCATGAATGAGATCAATTCAGATGTGTTTGCTAGAGAGATTGTCTCACAATCTATCGATGCAATCGTCGTTTTAGATACAGATAGTAAAATACTATTTAGCAATTTAGCATTACAATCGTTAACTGGATTTTCCAAAGACGAATTATATCAAAAAACATTTTCCTTTCTTTTTCCTCCAAATGAAAAAGGAGAACAAAACTCAATAGAAACCTTTGTTAGTTCTAAAGATTCGCATTACATTGCAGGATTTTTAAAAGAACTGGAGCTTGTCACAAAACCCAAAGGAACCATTCCCGTAGAGATCAGAGCCTTTACCATTCGCAATGATCACCAAATGTATTATGCGGCCATCATTCGTGACGTTCGCGAACGTAGAAGATTGGAAGAACAAAAAAATGTTCTGATCAATAGTTTGAAACGTTTGGCTTATATGGATGAACTTACCATGTTGCCGAACCGCCGTTCCTTTTCGGAAAGTTTACAAAAGACAGTCGCTACGGTCAAACGACGCAATCGGGAATCAGTTCTAGCGGTCCTTGATATCGATCATTTTAAAGTCATCAATGATACCTATGGCCATGACATTGGAGATTTGGTTCTCAAAAAAATGGCCAATATCTTTGTAGATTGTCTAAGGGAAGAAGACACAGTGGGAAGGATTGGGGGAGAGGAGTTTGGTTGTATCCTTCCCGACACAACTACAGAAGGGGCGACCATTGTCCTTGATCGACTTCGCGAATCCGTAGAAAACCATCGTTTTTTTATTTTTGATAACTATTACCTCAACATCACCCTAAGCATTGGATACACCAAGGTGCACCCTCTCCAAAAACCTGAGGAAATTTTGAAGTTGGCGGACATAGCACTTTACCAAGCCAAGAACCACGGCAGAAATCGCATCCAAGTTTATCCGGTGTGACATAATTTTAGCAGATTCTTGCAAACTCTGCTAAAATTCCAGGCTCTAATCTTCTTCCTGCTTGACGAAAAAAACGCAAATCCGTAAACTTTAAGCATAGATTAGCACTCTAATCATCAGAGTGCTAAAGGAAGTGCTAAGAAGGAAATGGATCTATCCCCTAGACATCGATCTATTTTGAAAGCTCTGGTTGAGGAATTTGTATCGGACAACAAACCGGTCGGATCCAAAACCCTTTCTGAAAAATACGATATCGGAGTCTCACCCGCTACCATTCGGTCCTGCCTCGCAGAACTAGAAGAGATGGGTTTTATTGTGGCAAGACATACTTCGGGTGGGCGTGTTCCTACAGAGCGCGGTTACCGTTTGTATGTTGATAGTTTGGTGACTCTATTTGAGTTAACCATGCGGGAGAAACAAAGAATCCAGGAAGAGTATCTTCGGATGCAATTTCGATTGGACCAAGTTCTTATCGCAACATCCAAAGTATTAGCATCTCTTTCGCAGTCAGCGAGTGTGGTTCTCGGCCCTGAAGGGTCACTTGACACACTCAAACATATTGAACTCATCCATGTAAATGGTGGAGAAGTTCTTATGATTCTTGTCATGCGGTCGGGTACTGTGCTCAATCGGAATATATTTTTCGATTACCACATCTCTCAAGAGACTTTGTACCAAATTTCAAGATATTTGAATGATAACGTCAAAGGTTTTGATGTGCATGAAATTCAAAGTAATCTGATTCCTCAGATGATGTTGAAAAAGGAAGGTCCGGAAGGATTTTCTTTATTTGCACCATCAATTGCGAGAGCAATGGGTGCAGATAACCAATCTGTAGATAATTTATATATCGATGGATTGAAAAACCTTTATGAAAACTTTAAGGATGAAGAGGAACAATTAGAAAACATCCTGCATCTATTTGATGAAAAACAGTTCCTCAAAGACTTTTTTAGCGATTATGTTCCTATGGATGGTGTTTATACCATTATAGGAAAAGATGGTAATGAAAAGTTAGGTGGTGTAACCATCATCGCAACTAATTACCGTATGGGTGAAAAGAGGATTGGTTCTATGGGAATCATTGGTCCTCAGAGGATGAATTACAACAAGGCATTACCTTTGATTGAATTCACTTCAAAGTTAGTTTCAGAAATGATTACGAAATTGAGTAGATAGTAGGAGGAAAAATGGCAGAAGAAACAAACGGGTCCGTTGATGAACAAAATGTGTCGGTCGAAGAAGGACAGGCCATCTCGGATGAAGCCATTGAACAAGCGGTAGAAGGTGCTGAGAAAGAACTCGATAACGCTAAAAAGGAAATCGAAACTTTAAAAGATTCTTGGTTAAGAGAACGTGCGGAGTTTCAAAACTACAAACGTAGAACCGCAAACGACTTGTTAAATGCAAGAAAAGAATCTATCAAAAAGTTTGCGGAAGGACTGACAGGTGCTTTGGACAATTTGGAACGCGTTTCTAATGTTCCGAACCAAACACCCGAAGTAATGGCTTTCGTAGAAGGAATCATAATGGTTCAAAAGGAATTTTATTCCGTATTGGAAAAAGAAGGAATCAAACGATTAGATCCGAAAGGAATGCCGTTTGATCCAATGCTTATGGAAGCAATTGCTTCTGAGGAAAGTGCAGAGTTTACGGAAGAGACTGTAGTGGAAACTTACCAAGCTGGTTATTACCATGAAGAAGGTGAAAACAAACAATCGATTCGTCCTGCACGTGTGAAAGTGGGAAAACCACAAAGTTAATTTTAGTAAGAAGGAGAAGTTTATGTCTAAGGAAAAAATTATCGGTATCGATTTAGGAACCACTAACTCTTGTGTGGCGGTTATGGAAGGTGGAGATCCTGTTGTCATTCAAAACTCTGAAGGGGCAAGAACCACTCCTTCGATTGTTGCTTTTACCGCAAAGGGTGAAACCATTGTGGGTCAATTTGCAAAAAACCAAGCGATCACAAACGCGGTAAATACAATTCGTTCTGCGAAACGTTTTATCGGCCGTCGTTTTAACGAAGCTGGTGACGAAGCAAAGATGGTATCTTACAAAGTGATCCGTGCTGGAAATGATGGTGTGAAATTTGAAACCGTTTCTGGTGAATTCACTCCACAAGAAATTGCGGCTCGTGTTCTTCAAAAAATGAAGAAAACCGCAGAAGACTTTCTAGGCCACGAAGTAAAAAAAGCAGTCGTAACAGTTCCTGCTTACTTCAATGACGAACAAAGACAAGCAACAAAAGACGCAGGTCGTATTGCAGGGCTTGAAGTAGAACGTATCATCAACGAACCTACAGCAGCAGCTCTTGCTTATGGTTTTGATAAGAAAAAAACCAGTGCAAAGATCGCCGTATATGACTTAGGTGGTGGAACTTTTGACGTTTCTATCCTCGAACTTGGTGACGGAGTTTTTGAAGTAAAATCCACAAATGGGGACACTCATCTTGGTGGTGACGACTTTGATAACGTTGTCATGCAATGGATGATCGATGAATTCAAAAAACAAACAGGGATTGATATTTCTGGAGATAAAAACACAGTACAACGTTTGAAAGAAGCAGCTGAAAAAGCTAAAATCGAGTTGTCTGGGACCTCTTCCACTCAAATCAACCTTCCATTCATCACAGCGGATGCTTCTGGTCCAAAACACTTGGATATGACACTCACCAAAGCAAAGTTTGATGAGATTACAAGATCTCTTGTAGAAAGGACTCGTATTCCTTGTTTAAATGCATTAAAAGATGCAGGTCTTTCTGCTAGTGAAATTGATGAAGTTATCCTTGTGGGTGGATCGATTCGTATCCCTGCGGTGCAAGCTCTTGTAAAAGAAATTTTTGGTAAAGAACCAAACAAATCTGTGAACCCTGATGAAGTGGTAGCCGTTGGTGCTGCGATCCAAGGAGGAGTTCTTGCAGGTGATGTAACAGATGTATTGTTACTCGATGTCACTCCACTTTCACTTGGAATTGAAACTCTCGGTGGTGTGATGACAAAACTCATCGAAAGAAATACAACCATTCCTACAAGAAAGTCACAAGTGTTCTCTACTGCGGCAGACAATCAAACTACGGTTTCGGTTCATGTCTTACAAGGGGAACGTGAGATGGCTAGTGCCAATAGAACCCTCGGTCGTTTTGACTTAGTGGGAATTCCATCGGCACCAAGAGGAGTACCTCAAATCGAAGTGACTTTTGATATCGACGCAAACGGTATTGTCCATGTATCTGCGAAAGATTTAGGAACAGGAAAAGAACAAAAGATTCGTATTGAATCTTCTTCGGGACTCTCTGAAGAAGAAATCAAAAAGATGGTAAAAGATGCAGAAGCTCACGCAGAAGAAGATAAAAAACTTCGTGAAGCAGCTGATACTAAAAACGAATTGGAAGCTATTGTTTACCAATTAGAAAAAACCATCGGTGAATCTGCTGACAAACTTGACGAATCAGAAAAACAAAGAGCACAGGACGAAATTAAACGCGGCCGTGAAGCTATGGAATCTGGTGACGTGGAAAGAATGAAAGCATCTCGTGATTCTATCCAACAAGTCGCAATGCAAATTGGACAAAAGATTTATTCACAAGCAGGCCCTGAAGCTGGAGCTCCTGGTGCAGACCAAGCGGGTGCTCCGGGTCAAGGTGCAAGTGAATCTTCTGCCGGTGGCGAAAAGGTAGTCGATGCGGATTACACCGTAGTTGATGAAGACAAAAAATAAATAGAGAAAAAGAAGTAAAACTATGAGCGACCGTGGTTACTACGAAGTATTAGGCGTTTCGAAAGGTGCCTCTGATGATGAGATCAAGAGCGCCTATCGTAAGTTAGCCATCAAGTATCACCCTGATAAAAATAAGGGTGATAAAGAAGCGGAAGAAAAATTCAAAGAGGCCACAGAAGCCTATGAAGTGTTACGTGACGCGCAAAAACGTGCAGCTTATGACCAATTTGGTAAAGCAGGCGTAAACGCCGGAGCCGGTGGCGGATATGGGGCAGGAGCTTATACAGACTTCTCTGATATCTTTGGCGACTTCGGTGATATCTTCAGTGAATTTTTCGGAGGCGGTGGTGGTGGCGGTAGCCGCGGTGGTGGAAGAAGGTCCGGTCCTCAAAGAGGATCGGATCTCCGTTATAATTTAGAAGTTAGTTTAGAAGATGCCGCTCTTGGAAAAGAATATAAAATAGAAATTCCAAGACTTGAAACCTGTGTGGATTGTTCAGGATCAGGAGCAGCAAAAGGATCTTCGCCTACAGTGTGTCCTGATTGTTCGGGAACAGGCCAAGTGCGAAGGACACAAGGTTTCTTTAGTGTGACAACCACTTGCCCTCGTTGTAAAGGAAAAGGAAAAGTCATTTCCAATCCTTGTAAAACTTGTAAAGGTGAGGGCCTAACAGAGAAAAGACGAACCATTCATATAAAAATTCCTGCCGGTGTAGAATCGGGAAGCCGACTCAAAGTTTCTGGGGAAGGGGAATCTGGCCCGAACGGTGGCCCAAGTGGTGATTTGTATGTAGTTACTCATATCAAAAAACACCCGACCTTTGAACGCCAAGGAAACGATTTAATTGTTCAAAAAACAATTTCATTGTCTATGGCTTGTCTTGGCGGCGAGATCGAAGTTCCCTCTATTGATGGAAAGACCATCAACTTAAAAATTCCTGAGGGAACGGAAAGTGGACAAATCTTCCGATTAAAGGGTCATGGAATCCCATACCTCGGTTCTTACGGGAAAGGGGACCAACATGTAATCATCAAGGTCGAAATTCCTAAGAAACTTTCTAAAAAACAGAGAGAATTGATGGAAGAATTTGCCCGAGAGTCCGGTGAAAAGGTTGGTAGCGGCGGAAAATCTAAGTTGTTTTTCCGCTGAAGTTTTGGAATATTGAGAGCATCTATGGATAAAAAAGTCCGACTCGGAGTCATCGGTACCGGCCACATGGGCCAGTACCACGTAAACGTGGCTAAACAATTATCTGATGCTGAGCTCATCGGGATATTCGACGCCAACGTAGAACGTGCCACTCAAATTGCTGAGAAACACAAAACAAAAGCATTTGGTACGATAGAAGATTTATTGAAAGAAACGGATGCAATCATCATTGCAGCGCCTACTTTCTTACATCACAAAATCGCCAAACAGGCGCTAACTGAGAAAAAACATGTTTTGGTTGAAAAACCAATTTCTCAGACAGTGGAAGAAGCAAAGGAACTCGTAAACTTAGCAAAACAAAATAATTTGATTTTGCAAGTGGGGCACGTGGAAAGATTTAATGGTGCAGTTCTTGAGTTAGGTAAAATTGCCGAACACCCAATCCTCATTGAATCGAGAAGGATTGCTCCTTACAATAGCCGCATCACTGATGTTGGCGTTGTTTTGGATATGATGATCCATGATATCGACATCGTACTCAACTTAGTAAAATCAGAAGTGACTGAAGTGAAAGCTGTTGGATCTTCTGTTGTATCGAATCACGAAGATATTGCAAGTGTGGTTTTAAAATTTGCTAACGGTTGTGTGGCGTCACTCAACGCATCACGTTCCTCCCAAGCAAAAATAAGAACTCTAAATATTTCTCAAAAAGATTCTTATGTATTTTTAGATTTTACAAATCAAGAAATTGAACTTCACCGACAAGCCAGTTCCACCACACAACTGGGAAGTGGAGAAATCAAATATAGACAAGAATCCATAGTGGAAAAAATCTTTGTTCACAAAGATAACCCACTCAAACAAGAACACGAACACTTTGTAAAATGTATCAAGGGCGAATCTGAACCAATGGTGAAAGGTGATTCCGATATTAAAACATTAGAAGTGGCATATCGTATCTTAGAAGAGATTCACGGCAAAAAATAATGACAGAAAATCCTGATTCAACTCGCGGAAAGTTACTTATTTCCAATTCTAGTGTGATTCAGGATTTTTTTCATAAGTCCGTTGTCCTTATGGTGGATCATGATGACGACGGAGCTTTTGGTCTGGTTTTAAATAAACCAACCGACCAAACAATGGAATCATTAATCAAAAATCTTCCAGAAACAGTTCATTCCAGCAAACAAGTGTTTTCTGGTGGTCCCGTGGACAATATGTTTGTATCAATTCTTCACAATGGGAAACAAACGGAAGATCCTGGTGTAGAAATTGTTCCTGGCATTTATATGGCCAGAAGTTTTGATACAATGTTAGAAGTTTTATCTTCTGACCAAATCCAGTTTCGTGTGTTGCAAGGATATGCTGGTTGGTCTTCCGGCCAATTAGAAAGTGAATTTGAAAGATTATCTTGGGTAGTCTCTGACCAAGTGGATGAATCTATTATCTTTCGAGAAGATGATCCTGAAGTAGTTTGGAGGGATGCCCTTCGTAGTAAAGGTGGGATCTATAAATACTTTGTTGACCATACAAAAGATCCATCTCTCAATTGATCCACTTTCTCTGTCACCAATATGAAGTTATCATCCAAAAAGATTGTTCTTAGTTCAGGTTCTTCCCCTTTAGGAAAGGAACTTTTACCAATGTTACTTGCAGAAGGTGCACTCGTTGTAGTGGGTGATTCCAATCCAGAAGAGATTCCTAACCATCCCAATCTTCAAAAATACAAAATTGATCCATCCAAACCTGATCAAATGGAAAGGCTGATAGAGTCTGCTATTGAAACCTTAGACAAAATTGATGTATTCATTCTAAACTCAGAACAGATTTCTTATGCGGAAGATGAGAACGATGATTGGAATAAACTAAAATCATTATTCCACTCTAACACTCTTGCACCTATTCGGACGGTTCAACGTTTGACAAATTTGATTTCAGTGGGTCTTCATATTATCGTTGTTAGTTCAGATTTAACAAAAGGTCCCACACCTGGATTTGGATTATATGGATCTTCAAAATCTGCTTTGGATTATTTTTGGGATTCTTTTCGTAAACAGGTGGGCAGAGAGTTTCGATTTTCAAGAGTCATTGCTCTCGAACCAAAACAATCGGATCCAAAGCGGTTGGCAAAATCTGTTTTATCTTCCGTGGTTCGCCCAAAAAAAAAGAGATATGAACATTTCTTCCAATGGGGAAATCGGTTTTTTTTCAAATTTTTCCCGTTTTTAGATTTTTTTCGAAGTTTGGCTTATAGTTTTCGCCTGAAACAGGAGAAAAAGAAAAAAATTTCTTCGAATGAATTGAATCCTTCTACTGAAAACTAATCATTTCGTACACACTATAAACATTGCCATTTGGTCTTTTCTCCTGCTGCTTAATTTATAAACAGAAAAACACCTAAGCTTTCTCAACTTATGTCAGATAGGTTCGGAAACCATCTTTTGGGATCATATCTTCCATTTGGTACAAATATTGCTAACTAAGTAAGCAGAGGGTACCCCCATGTTTATCGCCGATTATAGTGCCAAAAATATTTATGATGAGATGTTTTCTAGCGAAGGTTATCCGCGTAAAAGTTATGATTTTGTAAAAACGAAAATGGAAAGTTTAGGTGGGATCGAACTCGTAAAACGTAGTAGTTCTGCCGAGAGAGCGCTCATGTCGCTTGGGATCACCTTTACTCTGTATGGTGATGGTGGGGAACAAGAAAGGATCATGCCTTTTGATGTTATCCCTCGTATTGTTCCAAGCGAAGAATGGGTTAGTTTGGAAAAAGGACTGAAACAAAGGATCCAGGCACTAAATTTATTTTTAACTGATATTTATAGCGAAGGTAAAATTCTAAAAGATAAAATCATTCCGAGGGATCTAATTGAGTCAAGTTCAGGATATCTCAAACAATGTATTGGTCTAAAACCACCTAAGGATATATGGATTCATATTACTGGAACCGACTTAGTGCGTGATGGTGCAGGCGCCTTTCATGTGTTAGAAGATAATTTACGTTGTCCTTCCGGTGTGTCTTATGTATTGGAAAATCGGGAAGTGATGAAACGAACCTTTCCAGAACTTTTCGAAAAATTAAATATTCGTCAAGTATACGATTATCCTTACCACCTAAGATCTATGTTGGAAAACCTAACCGATGCGATTGATCCAGTGATTGCCGTTTGGACTCCAGGTGTTTTCAATTCAGCGTATTATGAACATAGTTTTTTAGCACAGAAGATGGGTGTGTATCTTGTAGAAGGATCAGATCTCGTTGTTGAAAATCATAAAATTTATATGAAAACAACCAAAGGACTTCGTAAGGTGGATGTAATTTATCGAAGGATAGATGATACCTTCATGGATCAAACTACCTTCAGACCAGACTCTTTGCTTGGTGTAAAGGGAATCTTTGAAGCATTCAAAAGAGGGAACGTGGCACTTGCCAATGCTCCAGGAACTGGAGTCGCTGATGATAAAGTGATTTATTCTTACGTTCCTAAGATCATTAAATACTACTTAGGTGAAGATCCGATCATTCCTAATGTTCCCACTTATCTTTGTTCTGAGGAAGCTGACTTAAAATATGTTTTAGACAATATTCATAACTTGGTGGTAAAAGCAGCCAACGGTGCTGGTGGTTACGGAATGATCATTGGCCCCAAAGCAAGTAAACAAGAACAAGAAGACTTTAAAAAGCTGGTTAAAGCAGATCCTAGAAACTATATAGCCCAACCAGTTTTGAATCTTTCAACCGTTCCTACTCTCATTGCAGATAAAATTGAATCACGGCATGTTGACTTAAGACCGTTCATTTTGTACGGTAAAGACATTTATGTGATGCCTGGTGGATTAACTCGCGTCGCACTTCGCAAAGGATCACTTGTGGTCAACTCATCCCAGGGAGGCGGTTCAAAAGACACCTGGGTTTTGGGATAAGGTGTTTATATGTTAAGCCGAGTTGCTGAATCAGTATTTTGGATGAATCGATATATCGAGAGGGCAGAAAACTACTCGAGGTTTATTGATGTGAATCATCAGTTGTCTTTGGATTTGAATGAAGATGTTCCCAACCAGTGGTTACCACTTGTGCATACAACTGGTGACATTGAATTATTTGAGAAAAGATATTCTGCTCCGACCCCAGTCAATGTCATACGTTTTATGACTTTTGATGAGGAGAATCCAAATTCAATTTTTCAATGTTTGTCAAGAGCAAGAGAGAATGCTCGTACGATTCGAGAAAACATTTCTACTTCTATGTGGGAAGTTTTAAACGAATTTTATCTTTTTGTGAAAGATTATCGTAAAGTGTATTTGGAAAGTGCTGAACTACATGGAGATACACTTTCGATGGGACTTTCTGAATTCTTAAGTACAGTACGTAAAAGTTGTCAAAGTTTTTACGGATGTTCTGATGCTACGATTTCTCATGACGAAGTATGGAATTTTTCTTTGCTTGGTAGATTTTTAGAACGTGCTGATAAAACTACGAGAATTCTCGATATGAAGTATTTTATTCTACTACCATCCGTTCACGATGTAGGTTCTACCTTAGATTTACTGCAGTGGTTGTCTTTATTGAAATCAGCATCGGCTCACGAGATGTACAATCAAAAATACAAACGAGTGGATCCTAAAGATATAGCTGAGTTTCTAATTCTTAATGAGACATTTCCAAGATCTATTTTCTTTTGTTTGCAAGAAATGCAAGATGCGTTGGAGAAAATTTCAGGAATCAAGGAAGGTTTACCAAGAAACCTCGCACAAGATGCCACTACCGTATATTTGAATCGATTGCGATCAGAAAATATCAATTCCATTTTTGATAAAGGTCTACATGAATATTTGGATGATATTCAAATAGAGCTCAATCATATAGGTTCCAAAATTGTGGAACGTTTTTTTACAAACTAACTATGAGTATACGAGTAGCACTTTCCCATATTACGACTTATCAATATGATAAGTCAATTAGGCTCTCTCCGCATGTAATTCGATTAAGACCTGCACCACATACTAAGAATCATATTGTTTCTTATTCGTTGAATATTTTGCCAGAACAGAAATTCCTTAATTGGCAACAGGATCCATTTGGTAATTATTTAGCACGTTTGGTTTTTCCTGAAAAAACAAATATTCTACAAGTAGCTGTAGATTTGGTTACAGACTTAAAGGTAATCAATCCATTTGATTTTTTTGTGGAAGAGTATGCGGAGAAATTTCCTTTTACTTATGACAAAATTTTAAAAAAGGAATTAACACCTTATTTAAAAGTTAAAAAACCGGGGAAACTACTTACATCGTATCTCAAAACAATTAATAAAGAACCAAAAAGAATCGTAGAATTTTTAGTAACTCTCAACGCAAAAATTTACTCTGACATTGGTTATGTGATTCGAATGGAACCTGGAATCCAAACTACTGAATTTACTCTTTCTTCTCGAATGGGTTCTTGTAGAGATTCTGCTTATTTGTTAGTTCAAATTCTGAGACATATGGGTCTTGCGGCAAGATTTGTATCTGGATATTTAATACAATTAAAAGCGGATGTAAAATCTTTAGATGGCCCATCGGGTGCTGAATCAGATTTTACCGATTTACATGCTTGGGCAGAAGTTTATATTCCTGGTGCTGGTTGGGTAGGACTTGATCCAACATCTGGTCTTTTTGCTGGTGAAGGACATATTCCTCTCGCGGCAACTCCAGAACCAGAATCTGCTGGCCCCATTCAAGGTTTTACAGAAAAAGCTAAGTCTGAGTTTTCTTTCCACATGAACGTGGAGAGAGTTTTGGAAACACCACGTGTTACTTTACCATATCATAATGAAGATTGGGATCGTATTATTCGGTTAGGTGATTCTATTGATAAAAGAATCAGAAAAAATGATATAAGGCTTACCATTGGTGGAGAACCTACTTTTGTATCCACAGAAAATCGGGAAGCACCGGAATGGAATTTTGATGCGTTGGGTTTTGAAAAATATTCTAAGTCAGAGCAGCTCATCAAACGTTTGGGAAAACATTTTGCACCTGGGGGACTACTGCAATATAGCCAAGGAAAATGGTATCCTGGAGAGCCAATTCCTCGTTGGGCTATGATTTCTTATTGGCGAAAAGATGGAGAACCAATTTGGAATCACCCGTATTTATTAGCAGACGATCGTTATACTGGTTCGGCAACCACAGAAGATGCAAGAAAATTCATAAGTGTTCTCGGAAACCATTTAAATATACCTTCTAAATCAATTCATTCAGCTTATGAAGATAATTTGTATTATCTTTGGCAAGAAGCAAATTTGCCAAAGGATACCGAATCCATGTTAGATGGTTTAAATACTTATGACAAAATGGAACGGGAACGTATCTTAAGAGTGATCGATTCTGGCATTCATCGTGAAGTTGGTTACACAATTCCCCTTGATTACGATGCTTTCAGCCATTCTTGGATTACAGATGAATGGACTTTTCAGCGTGGCAAGATGTTTTTAATTCCTGGAGATTCACCTATTGGATTTAGGCTTCCCTTACATTCCTTAGGTGGAAAATCGTATTATCCTTATCCAGAAGATCCCGCCGTACCCAAACCAAAATTGCCCAAAGCAAAGGAATTAGGGCAGTCACAGTTATTTACAACAAACTTTAGTTATTCGATTGGTGGCTTTCAGACAAGAACCGCCCTTTGTGTCGAACCCCGAAATGGAAACATCCGTGTTTTTTTACCACCCATCCAATCTTTAGAAGGTTGGCTCAGGCTCATTTATGCAATTGAACAAACGGCCCTAGAAACAGACATTCCGATTGTTTTGGAAGGCTACGAAGCTCCTCATGACCCAAGGTTAAATCGTTTTAAAATTACCCCAGATCCCGGTGTGATTGAGGTAAACTTCCATCCTTCCACTTCCTTTGGAGAGATCGTTGAAAAAACAAAAGTTCTATATGACGAGGCTTACCAACTTCGATTGACTGCAGAAAAATTTTTAATTGATGGTCGTCATTCTGGAACAGGCGGTGGAAATCACATCACATTAGGTGGAGCAACTGTTGGTGATAGCCCATTCTTACGAAAACCTTCGCTTTTACGAAGTTTGGTTGCCTATTGGCAAAATCATCCAGGACTTTCCTATTTATTCTCTGGAATGTTTATTGGACCTACTTCGCAATCACCTAGAATTGATGAAGCAAGAAATGATTCATTACATGAATTAAAAATAGCATTCCAACAAATAGATTCCAATCGACATACTCCACCTTGGATGTTGGATCGAATTTTAAGAAATATTTTAATTGATATTACAGGAAATACACATCGAACAGAAATATCTATAGACAAATTGTTTGATCCAGGGTCACCTACTGGCCGTTTGGGGCTTATCGAAATGCGAGCATTTGAAATGCCACCTCATTATCAGATGAGTGTCATCCAACAAGCATTTATGATGGCTATTGTTTGTAAGTTTTGGGAAGATCCATACTATGGAAATCCCATTAATTGGAATACTGAATTACACGATCGATTTATGTTACCTTATTTTGTTTATCGTGATTTTAAAGAAGTGATTCAAGATTTACAAAATAGTGGTTTTGGTTTTTTATCAAAAGACTTTGATCCTTTTTTTGAATTTAGGTTTCCACAATATGGAATTTGTTATTTAGATGGTATGGAAATTGAATTACGAATGGCACTTGAACCATGGAACGTACTTGGAGAAGAAAATACAGCACAAGGAACTTCACGGGGAGTAGATTCTGCTACAGAGAGAGTGCAAGTCAAAGTTAAAGGATTTCATCCAGAGAGATATCGTTTGAGTTGTAATGGATACGAAGTTCCACTACAACCAACTTCGGTTCAGAATGAATTCGTTGCTGGTGTTCGTTTTAAAGCCTGGTCACCTGTATTTACTTTACATCCACAATTACCGGCACAACAATCGTTAGTGTTTGATGTTTACGATACCTGGAATCATAGAGCTCTTGGTGGTTGTACTTATCATGTTTCTCATCCTGGAGGATTGTCATACCAAACCATTCCTATCAATGGATATGAAGCAGAATCAAGAAGGATTTCTCGTTTTTGGACTCATGGTCATAAGATTGGAAAAAGTTTGCCGCCAGTTCGTTTAGAAAATAAAGCCTTCCCATCTACCTTAGATCTTAGGATGGTTACATTCAAATAGATGATGACTCAAGAACCTTTTCCTTTAATCGGAAATTATAAAACCATTCCTGGAGTTTATGATGAACTCTACGATGCAGAAGGTCAAATTCGAAACAAATATAAGTTCTTAGTAAAATCCTTTCAAGAACTTGGCCCGGCGGAGTTATTGAATCGACGACGTGATACGGATCGAATTTTAAGAGAAAATGGTGTTACATATAATTTATACCAATCAGATTCACCCGAAGCAAAAGAAAGGCCTTGGGATTTAGATTTATTTCCATTAGTAATGGAAAGTGAGGAATGGAGGATTTTAGAAAGAGGACTTAATCAACGTGCTGATTTACTTGATGCACTGGTTAGAGATGTATATTCCAAAAGACGACTGTTACACGAAAAAAAAATTCCACCAGAAATTCTATTTAATGAAACATCATTTTTACGTGCTTGCGACGGAATGTATGATTCTAATCACTTTCTAACTAAAAATCCGGCACTTCTTTTTTTTGTTTGTGATATAATAAGAGCTGCGGATGGAAATTTTTATGTTTTGAATGATCGTGTACAAGCACCTTCAGGTTCTGGATATTCATTAGAAAATCGGATTGTATTGTCTCGAATTTTTCCCAGTATGTATCGCGATGCAATGGTTCACCGCGTTGCAGTTTACTTTCGCTCCCTACGAAAATCCTTAACTCAACTTGCGGGCGTTAGTGGAAGAGAGCCGGTTATAGTTTTATTAACCCCAGGACCATCGAATGAAACATATTTTGAGCATGCCTATCTTGCTGGATATTTAGGTTACACACTTGTCCAAGGCGAAGACTTAACAGTTAGAAAAAATAAAGTATATATGAAAACTGTGGAAGGTTTGCAACAAATCGATTTGATTTTGCGAAGAGTTGATGATGATTTTATGGATCCTTTGGAACTTAGAGGAGATTCACTTTTAGGCGTTCCTGGACTTTTAGAATCAGTTCGTTCTGGACATGTAAAAATTGCGAATCCTATTGGAACTGGCTTTTTAGAAAATCGCGCTTTATTGCCTTTTTATTCAGATTTATGCCGTTTTTATTTGGGCGAAGATTTAATTCTGCCAATGGCACCAACTTATTGGATGGGAACACTACATCACTTTCAATTAGTTTTACAAAATCCAGAAAAATATGTTTTTAAAACAGTATCTCGTACTGATGAAGAAAAACCTGTAACTTTCATTGAACTGAGCGGAGCTAGAAAAGATTCGTTTTTACAAAAATTAAAATCATCGCCCAATCGTTTCATTGCACAAGAAATGATCGCTTCTGCCACTGTTCCTGTGTTAGGTGAAAATGGCTTTCGACCGGGTCGGGCTATCATGAGAACATTTGTTTCTTCCTCTGGATCTGGATATCAAACCATGGCTGGTGGTTTAGTAAGGGTTTCACCTTCCTTGGATGATTTTTTCATTACAAGCCAAAGAGGTGCTTGGAGTAAAGACCTTTGGGTTCTCGCTACGGAAACTCAAAAAGAAGAATCACTTTTAGTACCAAAATCAGATCAAGTTTTGATTTCAAGAAAAAGTGCAGGAGTGCCGAGCCGTGTCGCAGATAATTTATTTTGGTTGGCAAGGTATTTGGAAAGATCAGAAAATCAAACGCGTGTCATACGAGAGGCCACATATAAAATTTTACAAGTTGAAGACGGTTACGAAAGAGAATCTTTAGAAAATTCCTTAAAATTAGTAACACATGTTACTAATAGTTATCCAGGTTTTATTGGAGACGACGCAGGTGAATTATTTTTAAACCCATTTCCAGAACTACAGCGATTAACAACAAATCGCCAAATAGTAGGTAGTTTAGCTTTTCATCTAAAGAGCCTAGTGACAGCTTCTAAATCTGTTAGAGATCGACTCTCAGAAGATATGAAAAAGATTTTATTGCACTTAGAAGACCAATCGATTCATGAAATCGAATCTTATGATCAGATTATTGACTATCTACAAAAAATAATCGTGAACTTATCTTCATTAACTGGTTTGTCTTTTGAAAATATGAGTCGAGAAGCCGGTTGGTATTTTTTAAATCTTGGTCGTCGCATCGAAAGATCAATCAATATGATTTTGATGTTACAAGGAATGATCCGATGGGATAAATTTCGGGACAAATCATCCTTTGAAACTTTTTTGAGAATTAATGACATTAGATTAACTTATAATAGGCGATATAGTGGAAAAATAGACCAAGAATCAGTTTTAGATATTTTGTTATTTGATACTACTAATCCTAGATCTTTTGCTTATCAATTAGAACAAATCAATTCAAATATAAAGTTTTTACCAGGTAAAGATGAGAAAGTCGTTTATTCAGAAGATCGTGCGGCTCTTCAGCTATACACTCACTTTAAAATGAAAGATATTTCTATATTCTTTGCGAGTGAAAATCCTTTAGAATCTGTTTCCATTTGGTTGGAAGAGTTACATACCTTTTTAAAACAATTATCTGAAGCCCTGTCTGGTCGGTATTTCAATTATACCGAAGAACAAACAAGGATCGGAGATGGTAATGGCTGATTTTAAAGTAATACATAAAACTAAGTATAGTTATGATGATACAGTTGCTTACTGCCATAATATGGCTCACATGTATCCGTTGACAACCTCGCACCAGGATTGTTTTAGAACTCATGTGACTGTAAACCCTAAACCTGTAGTCTCTTCCTTTCGAAGAGATTACTTTGGTAACCAAGTCTTTTTGTTTTCGGTAGAAGATCCTCATCGTTCTTTAGAAGTTGTTGTTGAATCGACAGTACGAACACATCAGTCTTTGGGAATTGATTTATCTAAATCGACTCCTTGGGAAAATATATATTCACTCATTCATGAGTCCACGCTTGATGCAGACCTTTTGTCTATTGAATACATCCAACCATCTTCGTTTATTGCGGCTAAACAAAGTTATTCGGAATTTGCACGTTTGTTTTTTACTGATGGCAAACCTGTTTATGCGGCGGCCTTGGAGATGACAACTTATATTTACCAAACTTTTCAATATGATCCTAAAGCGACGAGTATTAACACACCAATTGACCAAGTTTTAAACGAAAGAAAAGGTGTGTGTCAAGATTTCTCTCATTTGATGATAGCTGCCTTACGTTCGTTAAGAATTCCAGCTCGTTATGTGAGCGGATATTTAGAGACACTTCCTCCTCCCGGTACGCAAAAATTACAAGGAAGTGATGCAACACATGCGTGGGTTTCTGTTTATTGTCCTATCTTTGGTTGGTTGGATTTTGATCCAACAAATGGCAAAATCATCACAGAAGAATATATTATCACAGCTGTTGGTCGAGATTATGCGGACGTATCTCCATTAAAGGGAATTTTATTTGGTGGTGGAAAACATAAGTTGAAAGTTGAAGTAGATGTAATACGAGAACAAATTTAAATGTTTTTGGTTCTCTAATTTTTTATCACTAAAGTTTTGGGTTTAAATCTTAATAAGTTTCACTAGCCAGAAAAACAAGTTATGATATTCTATCATAAAGTAAACCTTATGATAGAATCAGTTGTAGCATTTTCAATTCAAAACAAATTTAAAGTAATGGGTGTAACTTTAGTTTTTTGTTTGGTTGGAGTTATAAACGCTTTCCATTTGCCTATTGATGCAGTTCCAGATGTTACTAATGTTCAGGTAACTGCAGTTACATCTTCTCCCGCCTTAACTCCTTTTGAAGTGGAGCAGTTCATTACCTATCCTATTGAATTAAAATTAAATGGGATTCCAGGTGCCACTGAAATTAGGTCCATTTCTCGCGCTGGTGTAAGCTCTGTCTCGGTAATTTTTGAAGATGGAACTGATATTTGGTTCGCAAGACAAATTGTAAATGAACGATTGAAGTTAGTTGATGCAGAGATTCCACCTGAATATGGAAAACCTGAATTAGCACCAGTTGCTACTGCTTTGGGTGATATTTATGAATTCATTTTAACATCAGAAAATCATAACGAAACAGACCTACGTAGTTTTATTGATTGGGATCTTTCTAAAAAAATTAAAAGTGTTCCTGGAGTTATCGAAGTGAATACTTTAGGTGGTTCTCTTAAACAATATCAAATACTTATCGATCCTAAAAGATTACAAGTTCACAATTTAACAATTTCTGAAATATTAGAGAATTTGAAAACAGCTAACTTTAACACAGGTGGAGGTTACGTTCAGAAAGATTATGAACAACTTGTGATTAGAGGTGAAGGTCAGTTCGAGGGTATTGATGAAATCAAAAGAGTGGCTGTAAGAACTGCAAACGATGGAATTCCGCTTTTACTAGGGCAAATAGCAACAGTTAAAGAAGGTCCAGCATTACGATTTGGAATTGCAACAAAAAATGGAAAGGAGGTGGTTGCTGCCACTGTCATTATGTTACTCGGTCAAAATTCGCGCAAAGTTGTGAGTGATGTAAAACAAAGAATGGAGGAAATTCGATCCACACTACCACAGGGAATGAAAATTGAACCTTTTTATGATAGATCTGAGTTTATCAATCGTGCATTGAAAACAGTTTTTATTAATCTTACAGAGGGAGCCGTATTAGTATTTTTTGCTTTGATATTGACTCTAGGAACTGCGAAAGGAGGTATACTTGTCGCTTTAGCAATTCCGGTATCTATGCTAATCGCTGTTATATTTATGAAATATATAGGCGTAGTAGGAAATTTAATGTCACTAGGTGCATTAGATTTTGGATTGTTAGTGGATGGTTCTATCGTGATGTTAGAATCAGTTTTGGCCGGTTTTTATATGGGTAGAAAAAAATTTAACCGACCGATGAATGAAGATGAAATTAAAAAAATCACGGACGATATCATTTTAGAAAGATGTCAAAAAGTCGGTAAGGCAGCGGCATTTTCTGTTGCGATTATCATGTTAGTTTATTTGCCTCTGATGGTTCTTGAAGGAGTGGAAGGGCGTATGTTTCGTCCAATGGCAATTACAGTTGCTTTAGCTCTTGCAAGTGCACTTGTATTTTCGATTACAGTATTTCCTGCAAGTCTTGCGATTTTTTATAAAAAACCTTTCATTCATAAGGCTCATGCTTGGGAAAAAATTGAAGAATATTACGTTTTACTATTAAATTTGGGAAAACAAAGAAAACAAAAGATTTTATTATTCTCAGTGTTTTTGGTAATAGGTTCCTTTTTCTTAGGATCTTATCTAGGATCAGAATTTTTACCTAGAATTGACGAAGGCGAAATTGAAATTGATGCGAAACGTTTGCCTTCCACTGCCATTGATTATTCAAAAGATTTAAATAAAGATATTGAAAGGGTATTAAAACCATTTCCTGAAATTTCAAGTGTTGTCTCTCGAGTTGGTAGGGGAGAGTCTGCAGCAGAACCTTTGGGTACGGAAGAAACTTCTGTCATGGTAAAACTTTCTCCGAAAAAAAATTGGGTCAATGCCAGTTCTAGAGAAGAATTGATGAATGTTTTGAAAGATAAACTAATATCATCGATCCCATCTACATATTTTAGTATGTCTCAACCAATTGAAAATCGAGTGAATGCGCTACTTACTGGTTCGAAAGCTGATGTGGTTCTTAAAATTTATGGCGATGATTTACAAACCTTAAAAACTCAAGCAGATAAAATGGCAACGGTTCTGTCAAAAATAGAAGGAACAGGTGATTTGCGTGTACAACGTTTGTTAGGTCTTCCCATGTTGCAAATAAACACAAACTATGATAACATGGCTCGTTATGGGGTGACCGCTTCCGAAATATTACGCACGGTCGAAATGATGAGAGTTGGCTCGACAGCAGGGAAAATATTTGAAGGTGCTAGAAGGTATGATTTAGTATTACGATTAGATTTACAGGCGAAAGACATCGATTCAGTCCGAAACATTCCTATTATGACTTCACGAGGTACGACGGTTCCGCTAGCTCAAGTGGCAGATATTGAAATTCTTGATTCTGCATCAGCGATTTATCGAGAAGGACTCAGACGGAGAATTTTTGTGGAAGTGAATATTCGAGGTCGTGATCTCGTTGGATATATCAATGAGGCTAAAAAGAAAACCGAATCCATTCAAAATGCTTTACCTGAAGGTTATGAAATTGAATGGGGAGGACAATTTGATAATTTTGTTCGTGCACGAGACCGACTCATTCTTGTAGTTCCGGTAGCACTAGCGATTATATTTTTTATGTTAATCATAGCATTCGAAAGTGTGTATTATGCAGTTGGTGTTTTTTCTGTAGTACCTCTTGCTGCAGCAGGAGGTATACTGGGTTTGTTAGTTCGTGGCCTTCCTTTTAGCATCCCTGCAGCTGTTGGTTTTATTGCAGTCAGTGGGATAGCTGTATTGAACGGCGTCGTTTATGCATCAACTTTAAAGGATGAAATCAAAGCAGATGTAGATATCGATAAGGCCGTTGTATCGGCAGGGATTTTATCATTACGTCCTGTTCTCACTACAGAGTTTATTGCAGCCATTGGCTTTTTGCCAATGGCATTATCAACTATGGCAGGCGCTGAAGTGCAAAGACCGCTAGCAACAGTTGTCATCTTTGGTGTGTTAGTTGCTACTGCACTTTCAAGATTAGTTTTACCTTTTGTTATGGAATATCTTTTGAAATTGGATGAAAACAGGAAACTAGTAAAGGAAGAAAATCGAATTAATAGAAGTTCAAAACTAATTCAAATTGATATTGGTGAAGATAGTGACGAACCGAAAATGCAATCAAAAAATCCACCGAATCAAAAGCGAAAGTAGTCTCTAGGCTGTGGAAATATGAACTAATTATTCAAAAAAAAATGATTTTAAACAAATCAGTTGTGTTTTTGTCCCGCGCATGGTAAAGGGAATGCATTGGGTGGCGGGTCTAGTTCCCCACCCAACAATCGGGCGGGGATTCTAATATCCGCAGCTTCCTAGGCTACCCCAATTTTTCCTTCCACTCCTCTTCCTTAAACCCTACCAAAAACCAACCATCGCCCACAACAAACGGTCGTTTCACCAAATTTCCATTCGAGGAGAGTTCTTTATAAATTTGATCTTCCGTAAGTGCAGTTAACTTTTCTTTCCAATTTCCTTCACGATAATCCTTACCTGAGGTATTAAAAAGTTTTTTAATATCACCTAAGTATTGTTTTGCTTTCTTAAGCTCTGTGACAGAAGGGGGATTGTCCCGGATAGGGACTTGCTGAAAATCCACTTTTTTGGCTTTTAAATATTTGAGGGCATTTCGGCAGGTACTACATCCAGAATATTCGTAAACTTTCGGGTTGGAACGACTCATAAGACTGATTTTCTTACTTACGATTTTTGCGGAAACTTTTTATTGGGATTATGTTTGTCCAAAATAATGTTCACTTGGCTCCGCACACAACATTGCAATTGGGTGGTGAGGCAAAGTACTTCATTTCTATAAAGACAATCGAAGATCTAAGGTATGCTTTAGAATTTTGTAAAAATGAAAACCTACCTTTTTTTATTTTGGGTGGTGGATCGAATACTATATTTCGAGATTCTGGTTTTCCTGGTGTCATTTTTAAAATGCAAATCCCTGGCATACGGTGTTTAGATTCAAACAATGAATACAGCATTTTTCAAGTTGGTGCTGGTGTAATTTGGGACCATTTTGTTGAATTTGTAGTCAAGCAAGGGTTAGCTGGCGTTGAGTGTCTTTCAGGGATTCCAGGTTCTGTCGGTGCATCTCCAATTCAAAATATTGGAGCTTATGGCCAAGAAGTCAAAGATTCAATTTTAGAAGTGGAATGTATGAATCCTTCTGGAGAAATCATTTCAATTAAGAATCAAAACTGTAATTTTCGCTATCGCAATAGTGAGTTTAAATCCGGTATTTATAAAGACTATATTGTAATTTCAGTTACCTTTCAATTGTCTAAGGAAGCTGCACCTTGTTTACGTTACCCGGAGTTACAAAATCTATGGGAAACTTCTAATTCAGAAAATTTTAAAAACGGCAAATCAAATTTAGAATCGCGAATTCAACAAATGGAAATGGTTCGAAATTTGGTGGTTCAACTTCGAAAGAAAAAGTCGATGGTTCTAGATGAAAATGATCCAAACGCTCGTTCGGCGGGTTCTTTTTTCACAAATCCAATCCTTTCTGATTTTGAAGCAGAAAAATTCATAGAAAATGCTAAAAAACTTGGATTCGAAAATCCTCCTATCTATTCCGAATCTCCTGGTTACAAAAAACTCTCGGCTGCTTGGCTGATTGAAAACTCTGGGATCCAAAAAGGTACCAAATATCCAGGTGGGGTCGGTATCTCAGATAAACATTGTTTAGGTCTAATTAATATAGAAGGTTCAACGTCAGCACTTTTAAAGATGGCGGAATCTGTCAGACAACGCGTATTAGAAACATTTTTTGTTAGATTAGAAATGGAACCAGTCCTAATACCATAAAAAAGATTTGGTAATTGCCGATATGACAAAGAGAATGGGGATGAAATGAACTCGAAACTTAAAAAATACCTGGTTTTATCAGGATTAAGTATTTCCTTACTATTAGTTTTGGCCTTGATTGGTTTTTTCGTAGTCGACGAACTCAAAGGAGGTGCTGTCGGCGATGGGCAAAATAAATACGAACTCATCATTGATCCCGGCGAACCTTCATCGAGTGTAGTACGCGAGTTAGCTGCTGCGGGAATGATCAAATCATCTGTATATTTCAATTACTTGATGAAATTTACGAGAGCCGGAAACAAAATCAAACAAGGTGTTTATGACATTAATGACGGAATGAGTTCACGTAAAATTCTCGACGTCATCATTTCTGGAAAAGTAAAACTCATAAGTTTTACCGTACCTGAAGGATATAACAATCGCCAGATTGGAGATTTATTAGTTTCAAAAAAACTAGCCATCTCACGAGAAGAATTTTTGAAAGTGACACAAAGTCCTGCTTTGCTAACAAAATACAATATTCCTGCAAAAACTTTAGAAGGTTATTTGTTTCCTGAAACGTATTCGGTTCCTTTAAATTATCCTTTGGAACGAATTACTGAGATGATGATCAAGCGTTTCTATAAAAAATTAGAATCCATTCCTGAGGCGAAAGATATAAAACCAGCGGATCTTCATTTTAGAGTAGTACTTGCTTCCATAGTGGAAAGGGAGGCTGTGAGAAAAGAAGAAAGACCTATGATGGCAGGTGTGTTTTTAACTCGGATTGAAAAAAATATTAATTTAGAGTCTTGTGCTACCATTCAGTATTTATTTGATAAACCCAAAAAAAGGTTATTTGAATCTGATCTTAAGATTGTATCACCATACAATACTTATATCAACGGTGGATGGCCACCAGGACCAATTTCGAATCCAGGTTTACCAGCGTTAGAAGCTGCTTTTAAGCCAATGAAATCGGATAAATTGTTTTTTCTTCTCAAACCTGATGGTTCTCATTATTTTTCTTCCACATTCAAGGAACATTTAGAGGCTAAAAAGAAATTTATAGATGTTTTATATCAATAGAATTCAAATTTCTTTGCTAAGTTTTGTTATGGATTTGGTTATCTAACTAATGGATGAAAACATAGTTGAACTCAATATTGCAATAGGTGGGATTTCTAAGGAACTTTTGGATGTGCAAAAGGCCTTAGATGCCTACCGAGAAAAACAAAAACGTAAAGAAGCTATCGACGAAGAGGCCGTAACGTTTATCACAAAAGCAGAATTAGTTATAGAAAAAGCTGAGAATGGAAAACTCCAACTAACTTCAGACCAAATTCGACGTATTAAAAGTAACTTAGTAAAAATTTTAAATCGAATCAAGAAATAACGTCTTTAACCAAACCTTCATAGAACCTTCACCAGCTTGTCATTCCACTGTAACAAATAAGATGCATATTTACCTCTAGCTAGAGGGAGAATTTTTGCGAATCCCTTTCGGGAAGGCCCGCTAGCGAAACAAATTCGAGTTTTTCGAAAGAGGATTTCAAATGAAAAAAATTATCAATAAAGGCCTGGTGTTGGTTCTCATTGCAATGATGGGACTTGCATCGGTAGATTGCCAAAAGAAAAAGGATGATAATACGCTTCTTTTGGCTGCATTAGCATTTTTGCTAAACCAGCCAGAATATACGATTATTCTTACAGGAACACTTAAAACTTCAGGTGGTTCCGAAATAAAAGATGGTAAAGTGGTTGTTGAAGATGGAGAGAATCCTATTCTTTCTTCTGGTCAAACTAATTTGTCGGACTTCACTTCCTGCCAAACAAACAGTTATGCAGTAGGAGCCGCTGCGCCAGCAAATACTGTGGACGGAGAGTTTACACTTAGTTTTCGAACAACTACGGTTAATGGTGCCCTAAAATTTTCGGCATCTGAATCTACTGGTGCAGACAATACCTCCAATTGTTCTTCGGTAGTTGCTAACTTAGCAGCTAGCACTTTTACAAATTCATTAGGAAATGGAACGTTAAATTTAAACATTGATTTGAATGATAGAACAAATACTTCAAATGTTTCAGTAACAGCATCTGGATTTATAGCAACTATTAAAGCTGTCAAAGTATTTGTTAAAGGGGAATATCCAATTGTGAACCCAACAATAGGTGAAAACCTTTGTGATGGACGACGATTGGCAGGTGGACCTACAATTAAAAGTGGATCCATTTCTGGTTCAGAAACTTGGTCGGGTGGAATTTTACTCCAAGGAACTGTATTTGTAGAATCCGGAGCCACTCTCACTGTATCTCCTGGAACAGCGATTTTTGGGCAAAGAGGATCTTCTATTTTCTTTAAACAAGGTTCCAAGTTAATTGCAAACGGAACGGCAGCAGATCCTATCTGTTGGTCTTCGGCAAGTGCACTTGGTTCCCGATTCCCAGGAGATTGGGGTGGTATCGTAGTCATCGGAACAAGTGGGGCTTCACGTTCTTCGAATACAGAAGGAACTACACCACAAGGTTATGGTGGAGCATTAGGTTCCGATGTAGAAAATTTGAATATGTCTTATAATATTGTTGAATTTGGTGGAAATGAGGTCGCTCCTGGCGACGAATTAAATAACCTATCAATCTACTCATCAAAGTCTGTATTAAATCATGTTCAGGTTCATAGAGGATTGGATGACGGAGTTGAGGCTTGGGGTGGATCAGGAACTTGGTCTAACATGCTCGCCACTGGTGGTCTTGATGACGACTTCGACTTAGATGAATCATTTACGGGAACACTCACAAATTTAATCGGTCATAAATATCCTTCTTCATGTGGTGGTTCATTCTCAACAGATCCACATGGTTTTGAAATGGATGGTATTGACTCAACTAGCGGTGGTGGCGGAACATGCGCTGGATCACTCTCACGTTGTACAAATCCTACGATTACAAATGTTACATTAGTCGGAGCTGGTATTTCTGGTGGACAAGGTATGAGATTAAGAGAAGGTTTTGCGGGTACAATCAACAAGGCCATTATCTATGGTTTCGCTGATGCCGCTGCTGTGAGCACTTCAACTACTGGAACATTCCCTGCAGTGACAGCTACTATTTCAAACTTAGCGTATGAAACAGGAAAAACTACAGCAATTACTCCAACTGGTTCAACAACAATCAGTGCGACTCCAATTTCTTCAGTAGGTTCTACAACCGAATGTGGATTTGGCGAAACAAAACCAGATTATAGAACGATTGGTTCTCTTTCAGGCACTTACGTTGGTGGTGCAACATCAGAATGGTATAAAGACTGGACTGTTTATCGAGCTAGATAATTAAATTATCAGTTTACCTAGTGATCATAAACTGATCACTAGGTGTTTTATATGAAGAAATTAATATTTATTTTAATCAACTTATCTCTTATTTCTTGTGATCGCGACAACTGGCGTGATCAAATGGAAGAAGAAAATCAAAAAGTAATTTTACAAATCAAAAACGACCAAAAACAAATCGAACTAAACAGGTTGAATCAGAAAGACTGGAATCAATCTTCCAAATCAAAAGAACTAGCAATTAAGAATTTTTTAACTGAAATATCAAATACTGGAAAACCAACTTCGTATTACGTTAGCTGGGACGAAAAAATGGAAGTGTTATTTCCGAATGTTCTTGGCTATGGAACTATGTTAGATTCTACACCTCTTACCGAATATAAGAAGATGCTCGATATTCGTGAAGAAATGGCGATTAAAGAAATCGCAAAGTTGATTTATGAGAAAAAATTTCAAATAACATCGATTGACTGGGATGATCCAAAAGATTACCGAAATTTAAAAGCGTATAAACCAAAATCAATTCAATTGAAAATTGATAAAAATCTATATGAATTGAAACAAATCAAAATGGTATTTCAAACAACAACTGGCTATAAAGTTGGAGTTTTAGCACCTTAATCTTGTAATCGTTTTGTAATAATTAGTTCACGTAAACGTAACTCAACTCAATTCCCTTTTCATTTACTTATTAATAAATTCTATAAGCTTGGCTCTGAAGGAATTTATGAACTTAATTAAGAAGATAATCATTCTACTCACATTGTTTCTTGCTACATCTCTGAGCATATTTGCCCAAAGTAATGGGTCAGTAAAAGGAACAATTATTGATTCGGAAAACGGAGAGCCTGTCTTCGGTGCCACTATCGTTGTAAGATCTGAGAAAAAATTTGCTAAGACTGATTTTGATGGAAAATATACATTAGATCTCCCCCCTGGCACATACCAAGTGGAATACCAAATGTACGGTTATGGTCCACAAAATAGGACAATAGTCGTTGCTGCTGGAAAAGCTAGTCAAATGAATGTGACTTTTGGAGCGCAAGTTTTACAAACAGTTGAAGTAAAAGATCGCGCTTTGAATGAATCAGATGCAGCTCTATTACAACTTCAAAAAAAATCTGCAACTGTATCAGATTCTATCGGTGCTGAATCTATCAAAAAATCCCCAGATTCATCTGCAAATGAAATAGTAAAACGTGTAACAGGAATTACATTGATTGGTGGTAAATATGTTTTTGTAAGAGGTCTTGGTGAAAGATATTCCTCTACATACTTAAATGATGCTTACATTCCATCGACAGAACCTGATAAACGTGTTGTTCCGTTAGATTTATTTCCTGCTTCCTTAATTAAAAATATTAGAATTATTAAGACTTTTGTTCCAGAAGAATCTGCTGAATTCTCCGGAGGATTAGTTAAAATTGAAACTAAGGAATATCCAGATGAATTTACTATGAAAGTTGGATTGGGTATTGGTTATAATTCAAATACTACAAGGAATAAATGGCAAACTTTTAATGGTGGGGATTTTTTTGGAAGACCAACTGCAAACCAAGAATTACCTTCAATTGTAAAATCTGTTCCAGAATATTTACCATTTGAACCTGGTAGTAGATTTGGTGGAATCAATCCATCTTTAATCAGTTTAGGAGCTACTACATTTCCTTCTACATGGACTCCTGATACGACCAAAGCACCATATGATAAAAACTTCAATTTTACAGTTGGAAATACATTTAAATTAACAGAATCCGGCCAAAGGTTAGGTGTCCTTTTTGGAACAACACACTCAGTTGATTATCGTTTCAAAAGGCAAAAAGATGTTCGTTATATACCGGGTAATCCTGTAAATCTCTCTCTTAAAGATCTTACTACAGTTTCTCCACTACAAACACAAGATGCTGATATCTATTTAGAAGAACGTTTGTTTGGAAACAATTTAAACTTGGCTTATGAACCAATGAGTGGTCAGCAATTCTTTCTTAAGAATTTTTATTCTGTATCTTCTGAAAAGTCAGTTCGTGAATCTGTTGGAACAAACAATATTGACAATTTTCAATTTTTTTCACAGACTAATGATTTCATAAGCAGACAATTATTTAATTCAAGTTTTGGTGGAAAACATTCAATTAACTTAGGTTCTATTGGAAGGCCACATACTCTCGATTGGCAGATGAACTATGGTGAAGCTAAAAGAGATGAACCAAACTTAACACAACAAGTTTGGCGTAGACCACAAACTAGTCCAGTTACTACCGTCCCTACTAGATTAGGTAATAACCCTGATGGTTCTAGATTTTATTCTACTGCAAATGATACCGTGAGAAGTTTTAGCGTAGCATACGAAATACCTTTTGACCAATGGAATGGACTTAAATCTTCATTTAAATTTGGAGGCTCGGCTTTAGACCGATTCAAATCATTTACTTTCCGAGAGTTTGGATCCAAATCAAATGTTGGAGCTACTACCAATGACTTGTATCCAGTTCCAGGAGAGCTCGTATATAATCCTTTAGAATTTCTGAGAACTAATAGCACAGGACTTGCCAATAGAACTTTTTCTGAAAGGCAAGTTGAGCCTAACGCTTATGATGCATATCAGAAATTGCATTCTTATTTTTCTCAAATTGATATCCCACTATTCTCAAAGTTTAGATTTATTGGTGGAGCGAGATATGAAGACTCTTACCAAAAGGTAAAAACATTTGTATTGAAGGAACAGTTTGATGTAAGAAAGCCAGGTTATGGTTGTGAAACTGGGTCGGAAGGAGAGAGAATTCTTTTAGTTAAAAACAATATATGTGCTGCAGATAATAATGGTGTAGGTGAAATTAGAACTAAAGATGTTCTTCCAAGTGCAAATTTTGTTTATGAATTTCTTAAGGATCAAAACTTAAGGTTTGGTTATACTCAAACTTTAACAAGACCAGATTTTAGAGAAATGTCTCCATTTGCTTTCACTCCTTACTTTGGAGGTGATAGAATTAGAGGAAATCCAAACTTACAAAGAACGTATATTCATAACTTTGATTTTAGATATGAATACTTTATGGGTGGTGCAAACTATGCAGCAGTTGGTGTATTTCATAAAGACCTTTCCAATCCTATTGAGTTAATTGGACAACCTGTCGCAGGTCAAATATCACCATTTTTTACTTATGCAAACGCTAGCCGCGCCACGATTCGAGGGGTTGAACTAGATTTCAGAAGGGAATTTTTTGATAGATTTCGTTTTGAAACAAACGTTTTCTTTATTAAGTCTTTAGTAAACGTTATGACATGGGAGCAGTTTACAATAGGAAAAGCAGGAATATTGGATCCAATCGATAGAAGTTTTTCTTATGATCCAACTAACATTCGAAGACCCTTGCAAGGACAATCTGACTTTGTTGCAAACCTAAAATTTGATGTTTATTTGAATAAATTAAAAACTACAACTATTGGATTATACTATAACTACTTTGGAGATAGAATCTTTGTGGTCGGGGCTAACGGTACTCCTGATGCTTATGAACGTGGTGTAGGTTTGACGGACATTGTGTTCTCTCACAAAATAGATGAAAAATTAGATTTTAAATTTGCAGCGAAGAACGTAACAGACCAAAGGTTTAAGATTTATGTTAAGGATGAGTTACTCAACGAAGAGAAACTTTTCCGATCCTACAGGGAAGGTGTTTCTTTCTCCATGTCTGCTGGATATAAGTTCTAAGCTAAATATCCAAATAGACCTTCTTAAAAGTGGCCCTACCTAAAAAGGTGGGGCTTTTTTATTGATAATCCTACTACCTCTCCCTCATTTCCCCTCTGGATTCACGATAATCGGCAATCCATCTTTTCCGTTGGGAACAAAAATCAATTTATTATTCGGATTCTCCATTGCCTTCAATTGGATGTATTTTGGTGTTAAGGATTCCGAAATCATTCGTTGTGCTTTGGCTTGTGCTTCAGCTTCAATGAGTACGGCTTTGGCCCTACCATCCGCAGAGATCTGTTGGATTTCTGCATCTCGTTTCGCAATATTGATTTCGAACTTCATTTGTTCTTGTTCTTGTTGTTTAGTAAGTTTACTTTCTATTGCTTTTAAAATGGATGGGCTATACTCAACATCATCAATAATTACATCATCGATTTCGACATGTTTGTCTTTTAGTTTTTCGGCCAGAGACTTTTTAATTTGTGCAGAGACGTTAGGTGTTTCTTTGGAAATCGAAACCATATTATAAGCAGATAAAATATTTCTTATCGCAGTGCGAAATTGAGGTTTAACAACCTTCTCATAATAATCTCGGCCAATCTCCATTTCTAGTTCGTAAATTTCATTTTGGATCGGTCGGATGATAATAGCCGCACTAACGGTAATGGTCAAATCATCTCGAGTTAATACTTCTACCTTTTCTTGGTGACTCGTCCATTGGATTGAGTAAATATAAACACTATTCCAAGGCATATAAGTTTGCACTCTGGATTCCAGTGGTTTCTGGCTGAGGCCGGTGCTATATGGCCTCCACATCAGTCCCACCTCGCCCGGGCTAATGATGGACAAACAAGATATAAAAGAGGATAGGCTCACACCCAAAATGACAAGGAACTGGAAACTGTTTGGAAAAATGGATCGACGTTTCATAGTTAAACCATTAGACTAAAACCGATGTTACAATTTCTTTCCACTCGATTTTTTATTCCTGCAAAGCCCTTTCTCATTTTTTTGACAATCATCCAATTTGGTGTTTCCTGTATGGAAGATGAAACGGTTGTCAAAGCACCCATGAGCCGCGAACATCGCCTCTTTCACGCAGTAGAAAAAGGAAACTTAGAATTAGTAAAAGAACTTTTGGCGGAAGGAGTCTCTATCAATGCTAAGGACTCCTTAGGCAATTCCCCTCTCATCAAAGCTGCTGACGAAGAGGATTTGGACATGGCAAAGTTCTTAATCGAAAAAGGTGCCAACGTTAATCTTCGTAATACGACAGGAGAAACCGCACTCTACCGCGCTGTATACCGCGGAAATTTGGATTTAGTAAAACTCTTAGTGAAAGCTGGGGCAGAAACCAAAGTCAAAACCGTAGGTGGTGTGAGTCTTGCGGAACTTGCCGATGAACGAGGAGAAGAGGGGATTTTGAAATATTTGCTCTCTCTAAAATAGGAATTGCCTAATTAAATAAGTTCGAATATCGTTCGTTATGCGACATGACTCAAAATTTGATTTACCGCGTATGAATTAAATTGACAAGTAGTCAAGAAAACCACATACTCATAATATGAAAGCATTCCCTGTTGGTGAGCTCAAAACTAAATTCTCAAATATATTAGAATTAGTACAAAATGGTGAGGAAGTTGAAATTCTTTATGGAAAAAACAAAAAGCCAGTCGCCAAAATAGTCCCGCTATATTCTAAAAAATCGGGAAAACGAAAATTAGGAATATTAAAGGGAAAATCAAAAATTACTTTCGCAAAAAATTTCAAAATGACTGAAGATGAATTACTAAATTTGAAATGAATTATTTAATTGATACACATTGCATACTTTGGTGTATTTCTGATCCGGAAAAATTGAGTAAAAATGTTTTAAAAATCATAGAAAATTCGAGTAATCGTATAATCGTTTCTAGCATATCGTTATGGGAAATAGCACTAAAAATTAGGTTAAAGAAATTAGAAATTTCTGGGTTCAAAGAGGAAAATATACCTGAATTATTAACAAAAATGAATATAGAAATTATGGATTTTTCCGGCGATGAAGCAATTCTATTTTCAAAATTTGAGCTTTTAGATCATAAAGATCCATTTGACTTATTTCTTATTTACCTATCAATTAAGCGTAATTACACTCTCATTAGTAGAGATTCAGTTATATCTAAAATGAAGCTTAAAGGTTTCAAAACTATCTGGTAAATAGCCTAAAACACTCCGCCTAACAGCACCTAGTAATATAATCTGGCACTCACTCTTATCAGAATCAGTGCCATCCTCCATCCTTCACAACCCACTTCCCTTACTGATTCATCTCTACTAAAGTCTCAAAAAGGATCTTAGTTCCAAGTTCCAAATTATCAATCGTCATGTTTTCATTTTTTCCATGCATTCCATCGATGTCTTCTGATTTAAGAACTGCGGGAATCAGACCGTAAGCTTTGATTCCTACCCGTCTTAAATAAGAATTATCTGTTTTGCCCGGAGAAAGGAAAGGAGTCACTGTACTATTGGGAAATTTATTCACAGAAACAGCGGCCAAGGTGCTAAAAAAACGCGTATTGATGGGAGATACATCTGTCGGATTGATGTCGGTAAATGTAATCTCTGCATTGTATTTGGCAGCAATGGTTTTTACCTTATTGGCAAATTCCTCAATATCAACACCGGGAAGTGTGCGGATATCCAATCTTCCTGAAGCTTCGCCCGCTATCACATTTTCTCCACCTTCCCCTTCTGTGGTACGAAATCCTGTAATGGATTTTGTATTGGTTGTCATTGCCGTCAGGTGGCGATTGCTTCGAATGGTTCCATGTAATAAAGGTTTAATGAGTGGATTTCTTGCATTTTTTAAAAAGAAAGATTTTGGAAAAGAACTGATAGTCCCAAGTTGGTAAAAAAACGCATCGGTTTCTTCTGTTATGCGAATATCAGATTCTAGTTCTCTCACTTCATTAAAAAATTGAATTAAGGATAAGGCTGGGTATTGTGTTGGAGGTGAGGACCCATGTCCGCTTGTTCCTTTAATTTTTGCTCTTAACCAAATGTTTCCTTTTTCCGCATATTGAATGTTAAAGATAGTGGAACCAGGAATCACAATGTCTCTTGTGGCAACTCCACCTTCATTGATGGCGTATTCATATCCTTCAAAAACTTGTTTTTGTTTTGAAGTCATATACTTTCCACCTAACTCGGAACCAGATTCTTCATCGGCCAAAGCCAAATACATAATTTTTCTAGTTCTTGGAATTCCCGATCGTTTGATTTCCAGAAAGGCGAGTAATTCCATAACTGCCATTCCTTTCATATCAATAGCCCCTCGCCCCCAAACTCGACCTTCGTTTACAGTGCCAGAAAGTGGTGCCATTTTCCATTCACGAGGATCAAATTCGACTGTATCCAAATGGTTGGCGAGGATGATCCCTGGTTCGGGATTGGGAACTGTGGCTGGTAATTCCGCAATTAAGTTTGGTCTTGTGGGGTGTTTGGGATCAAAAACAAATCGAGAAGGAATTCCTTCTTTTGTGAGGACAGCTTGGATGTACTTGGCCACTTGGATTTCGTTTCCACGCACAGAAGGGATCTTCAAAAGATCGGTCAAAAGTTTGACGGCTTCTGTTCTACGGGCTTCCCAATTCACTTTCGGGTAAGATTGTTTTAGTTCCGCATACTTAACCTTTTGACCAAACGAACATTGTAAAAAGAAACTAATTCCTATTAAAAACGAAATGAAAAATTTCATGAAGCTTTTCCCCTTCTTCCGGAAAAAGAGAATCATGAATTTCCAAACTTAAAAGAAAAAACTTACTTAAATTTTTCGTAAAACCAATCTTACAATGGCGGCTTTTCCTCTATGGAACGGACTTTCATTCAGTTCAATTTCCAAAGCCTCTTCATATTCAACACTCATTTCCGAAAAATCCATCCGCAAATCTTTTAAATGGTAGAGCATATCAGGATCTTTCGGACCACCTGATGTATATTTTAACTGGTCGGGAGAAAACGCTTCCAATAACAAAATGCCACCAGGTTTTAATGTGCGAACACAATTCCTATGAATGGTAGTGCGAATGGATTTAGGAAAATGACAGTAGATCAAAGCAACCATATCCATTTGGTCGGGTGCATAAGGATAATTCAAAGCATCTGAAATTTCATAATGAAAACTTACATTTTTTTCTTTAGCAAGAGCCGTTGCTTTTTCTTTTCCAGATTCTGACTGATCAAAGGCAAATACATCCCAACCAAGGCCAGCAGCAAAAACAGCATTTCGTCCTTCTCCTTCACATGGAAAAAGGATTCTTCCTTTTTTTAAATTTGGTAAACGAGTACGTAAAAACTCATTTGGATCTTTTCCATAAACATATTCTTCGCTCGCATAACGTTCATTCCAGAAAGTTTTAGAATACATACTGACCTGCTGTTTTGAATTTTTTAGTTAGATCAGCATATACTAAATTTTAAGAATCAGAAATCCTTTTTCAATAGAAATGAATTAAATCTTCGGCCGATTCCCTCGGTGTATGGAACCTGTTAAGTTCTGAATCTGGATTCGGATACCCAATGCTTAGTCCCAAAATCACTTTTTCCTCTTGGGGTAATGTAAGAGCATTTCTTACCACATCGGGAAAGGCACCAAGGGCTGCTTGGGGGCATGTGCCTAAACCTTCTTCTCTTGCTAAGAGCAAAACCGATTGGAGAAAACATCCTAAATCAATTCCAACAAAAAAGTTTAGATCGAATTTGGAGGTGATAAAGACAGCCGTCGGTGCCCCGAAGAATTCAAAGTTTCGAAGCATAAACTTATCTCTCGCTTCTTTGTCTTTTCTATCTATTCCTGCTACTCCATAGATTTTCATACCTAAATCAAACATTCGTTTTTTAGCGTCGCTTGGATAAGATTCTGGCCAACTAGTTTCAGGACGTGGGGTAGATTCAAGTGCTGCTTTTGTCAGTGCTTCCGCTAAGAGGTCTTTTTTTCCCCCACTCACAATATGAACCTTCCAAGGTTGGGAGTTTTTCCAACTGGGGGAGCGTAAGGCCTTTTCAAAAATTCGTTTGAGGATTTCTTCTGGAATCGGTTGGGACAGGTATTCTCGGATACTATGGCGAGTATCTAATGCTTCTGTGACCGAAGTAGCCGTTTCGTGAATGGATATCATTTCAGAGTTCATTTGGATTCTCCTAGGACACATACATACCAGTCGGTATGTATTGGCAAGAACTTTTCATACATACCAGTTGGTATATTATTTGCCTGAATACCGAATTTATGGAGTTTGGAGGAGATATGAAAAAGGAACCAACCCGAGTCCGACTTCTCCAAGTCAGCCGCAATTTATTTTTAAAACAAGGATACTCAGAAACCGGACTCAATCAAATTGTGGAAGAGGCTAAAACTGTCAAAGCAAGCCTCTACCAACACTTTTCCTCAAAAGAAATGTTGGGTAAGGAAGTGCTTCGGATCTATTCGGAAGAAAATTTAACATTGCTTAAATCCTTGATGAAAAGAAATCCAAAACCATTGGATTTTATCAAAGCATGGGTGCGAATTCTTTCGAGAGAAGCAAGGGAATCCCAACTGTATGGATGTGGGATGGCAAATTTCCGAGCCCAAATTGCTGCAAATGAATTGGAAATTCGGAAAGAAATTGAAGAAATTGCCAATCGAACTATCGATTGTTTAGCAGAGTATCTGGAAGATTCGGTTGGGAACGTTCACTTAAATTCTAAAGTGGATTGTCGACTACTCGCCAAACAATTATTTTTTGTTTATGAGGGGGTTTTGCAAGGATACCGTTTGCTTGATGATAAAAGATCATTGGATGAACTTTATCGTATTGCAGAATGTTTAATTCCTAATTCTAAATGAAACAATATTGGTTACAATTATTAATCTTTCTTCTAACTTTTGTTTGGGTTTTGCCCAGTTATGCAGAAGGAAATATAGAAGTTATATTTCAAATTGTAAAATCCAATTCCGGAAAACCAGTAAACAATGCTTTAGTTATTTCAAAAAAAGGAAAAACAAGTGCGGTATCAAACGAGGAAGGAATCGCCAAACTTCGATTTCCCGAACCAGGATATTATGAAATCAAAATTTCGACCGCTGACAAAACAGAATCAGTATTTCGAGAAGTCCGTTTTAAAGGCCAAGTAATCCTTGTCACTATATACGAATCAAACTTAGCAGGAATTTTGGTGAGTGGGGAGAGGGATAAAACTCCGCTTTCTCGGTATGGACTGGTCCAAGAGGAAATCAAACGTCTTCCGGGAGTTTCCGGTGATTCCTTGAAAGCACTGCAAACGGTTCCTGGTGTTGTGATTGGGGCCCCCGTAGGGATTTTACCATCTGTATTTACAAACATTGGATCCAATTTACTCACTGGAAATCCTTATAGCAATAGCGAAAGAGGGGACCTATCTTTGCGAGGAGGCGGTACAAGGCAAAATCAATATTACTTTGATGGATTTCCTCTTCCTTATCCCTTTCATTTAGGAAATCAATCTTCTGTTTTAAATAATAACCTAATCAAGTCTTTTGATGTATTTTCAGGTGCATTTCCGGCTAAATATGGTTATGCGACTGGAGGAATTATTGCCATTGAAGGTACAGATCGGGTGGATGAAAATAAAACTGTCATCAATACCAATTTGTTTTTATCAGATGTTTATAACCAATCCAAAATCCTACCAGGACTTGCCATGATCAGTTCTGGCCGTAAAAATTATCCTAACGTAGTTCTACTCCAAGCCTATCCCCAGGGAATTCCTGAAGATGCTAAATTTGCTGAATACCAAGACTACCAATGGAAACTCATTTGGGATATTAACTCCGAACATAGATTAACAGTACAAACTTTTGGAACAAGAGATCGCCAGGCTTATACAAAGGCCCAAGCAGATTTAGAACGGGGAGGAGGAGACCCAAGACCACCTACTGGACTCGATCGTATGTTCCGAACCGATGCGATTCGTTATGTTTGGAAAGGAAAATCCTTTCGAAATACCTTATCTTATTCCCGTACCTCTTTTAATGAATTTTTTGAACTTCGTTTTACTAATCCACTGACGGCAGAAAATATTTTTGGGTTACAGAACAGAACCACTGATTCTATTACTTATGTGCATAATGCTTTCGAATGGGAACTTTGGGAAGAACATCTCAAACTCGAAGCGGGAGTGCAGGGTCGCTTCCGAGAGACAACTCTTAAGGGAGAAAATATTTCTTCCTATAACCGCTTATTTTTTGATATATTCAATGATCTTTTAAACTCGAATGCAGCGTTTCGATCTGTGATTGATGGAGACCGAATTCGGTATAAGGAAAAATCTGCCTATGCAGAACTTCCTTTTAAATATGCTGGTTTTCGCCTAACACCAGGTGCACGAATTGACAATTATTCAGGCAGTAACGAAACCAATTTGGCTCCCAGGATTACTGGCGGTTATCTTTTTGAATCCACAAAAACAGGGATCATGGCAGGGCATGGAATTCATTATAACGCCCCAGTGTCTATCGAAGCACTATCTTCGAAGTCAGGAAATCCTAATTTGTTTATGGAAAGAGCCGAACACAATTCAATTGGTGTGAGCCAAGAATTAGCAAACCATTGGCAAATTAAAATCGAAGGTTTTCGTAATATCTTTCAAAACATCATTGTTCCCGATGCCTATATTGTGGATCCTTATGCTCTCAATAATGATGTTAGGGTTTTTGTAAATGAAACGGCAAAGGTACTTGCAAATCCGATCACTCCCAAAAATCTCAACTATTCCAATGCAGGTTATGGACATTCAGAAGGTGTAGAAATTTTTATCAAAAAAACAAAAGATCCAAGAGAACAGTCAGGGCTTTTTGGATGGATTTCTTACACAAACTCTATCACCAAACGAATCAATAACCAATCCAGGTTGAATAGTGATGAAACTAGAAATAGAACTTTACTCAATAATTCAAGAACACTTTTGGCACAAAGCAAATTGGGAACCAACTACATCAATTATTACGATGATAACAATGTAGAAGTGATTTATAATAATGACAAAGAACAACTTTATGATTTGGACAGAACTCATATTTTGAATATTGTATTTGGTTATAAATTCAATCCAGAATGGATGGTGGGTGGCAGGTTTCGGTATTTTTCGGGAACACCTTATACTCCCATAACTAGTGCTACACGAGCCAACCAAGCTGCCACTTTTGGTTTGAATTTATATTTTCCAAATTATTCTAGTAATTATAACAGCGATCGATTTCTACCTTTCCATCAGTTTGATTTGCGAATTGATCGAATTGAAAACTATTCCTGGGGATATGTGAATACTTACATTGAATTTGTGAATTTTTATGGGCGAAGGAACCAAGCGGGTTTTGACTTTGATAATACTAAAAACTTCCAAAGGAATCAGAATCCGGCCCCTACTTATGATACTGTCAATTCTCCTTATATTGTCTCTCAAACACCTAACGGAAAAATGGCGATCATTCCTCTTGTGAATATCGGTATCGAGGTAAGATTTTGAAAAGAATCGTAATGAGTTTGTATTTAGTTCTTTTTTTTGCCTCTTGTTTTGAAAGTGGGAGCGAAAAAGAGAAAAAAGAGGAAAACAAACAAACTTTGTTTCTGACTACATTGTATTTGGTCAGGGAGTCGGGAAATTGTATTAAAACAGATACAACACTTCCTACTAACAATCAATTCTGCAGCAGGCGACCATTGGGAGTTTGTTCAGTCAACCAACTTGTTCTCACACAAAATGAATTGAATGTTATGTTCAATGAAATGAGAACCATTCAAAATAGGACCAGTGATTGCCTAGAATCCATCCTTCAATCAGGGATCCTGGTTTTGAAAGCAACCACTGCCTCTGAGATAGAGAATATAAAATCAAAATATACATTCCGCGTGGTGGATTCTTGTGAGTTAGAAGGATTCCAGCTATCGAACGAAAAAAGATTAGCGAACTTTTCTGAAATCCAATGGTTAGAGTCTGTGCGCGGAAAAATCGCCAAAGCTGCAAAAAACATCACAAACAACGGGTTTCTGCCCCAAGGAAATCGTGATAGAGCTAACAGCTGTTTGAATTTAGAGTTTAAGGATTGGGAAAAAGACCTAACACAAGGAAATCTTGAAAATAATATCCTAGTCGAAATCACTCGACCATAAATTCAAAATCCGCTTTCCTTAACCTCGCCATCTTTCATTTTGTCTTTAATCCAAAGGAAATTGAATTTTATGTCTTTGAATCGATACAGCCGCACCCTTACCCAAGATGAATCCCTTCCTGCTTCGCAAGCCATGATCATTGGATCGGGAGTTCCTTATGAAGATTTGAACAAACCATTCATAGGAATTGGAAGTACGGGATTTGATGGAAATCCGTGTAACATGCACTTAACTACTCTATCTGCCTTACAAAAGAAAAGTATCTTAGATACAAAACAAATGGTGGGTTTATTATTTAATACGATAGGTGTGAGCGATGGAATTACCAATGGAAATGACGGAATGCGTTATTCCCTACCATCCAGAGAGATCATAGCCGACTCCATTGAAACGATTGCCGGTGCTCATTATTATGACGGACTGCTTTTTACAGCTGGTTGCGATAAAAATATGCCAGGTGCCATTATGGCAATGGCAAGACTCAACCGTCCATCCATCATGGTCTATGGCGGAACCATCAACGGTGGTCACTATAAAGGGGAAAAATTAAATATTGTTTCAGCCTTTGAAGCTTACGGAAAAAAAATTAACGGTAAAATCACGGAAGATGATTTTAAAGAAGTGATTAAAAATTCCTGCCCGGGGCCTGGCGCCTGTGGTGGAATGTATACTGCCAACACAATGGCAACTGCCATTGAAGTCATGGGAATGAGTTTGCCTTATAGTTCTTCTTCCCCTGCACGCAGTGAAGAGAAAAAGAAAGAGTGTATGAATATTGGAAAGTATATGTACAATCTTTTAGAAAAGGACATCAAACCTTCTGATATCATCACTCCTAAATCCATTTTAAATGCACTTCGTGTAGTCACCATTCTTGGTGGTTCAACTAACGCTGCTTTACATATGATTGCGATTGCAAGGACAATGGGAATTCCACTTGATTTGGAACAAATTCAAAAAGTCACTGATACCACTCCGCTTCTCGCAGATATGAAACCAAGTGGAAAGTATCTTATGGAAGACCTGCATGCCATCGGGGGAACTCCTGCCATCATGAAATTCATGTTACGCGAAGGTTTACTTGATGGTTCTTGTTTGACGGTTACGGGAAAAACCATTGCAGAAAACTTAGAAGCACTACCTGATCTTCCGAGTGACCAGGACTTACTTCGACCTGTTAGTAACCCCATCAAAAAAGAGGGCCATATCCAAGTTCTCTATGGCAATATTGCCAAAAAAGGGGCTGTGGCAAAAATCACAGGACATGAAGGGGAGATGTTTGAAGGCAAAGCCATCTGTTTTGATTCGGAAGTAGAAGCCAATGCTGGGATTCGCGATGGAAAGGTAAAACCAGGCCATGTGGTTGTGATTCGTTATGTGGGTCCCAAAGGTGGACCAGGAATGCCTGAGATGTTAAAACCCACTTCTGCGATCATTGGAGCGGGTCTTGGTGACAACGTGGCACTTATCACTGATGGAAGGTTCTCTGGAGGAAGTCATGGATTTGTAGTAGGCCATATCACCCCAGAAGCAATGGAAGGAGGGGAAATCGCCTTTGTCCAAGATGGGGATAAAATTCTCATTGATGCTCGCACCAACAAACTAGAGGTTTTGGTTTCTCCAGAAGAATTGGAAAAAAGAAGAGCGGCCTGGAAAAAACCACCGTACAGGATCACCACTGGATATTTATGGAAGTACATCCAGATGGTAAAAGATGCAAGTACTGGTTGTTTGACAGACCGTTAAAAATTCACTTTCCCTTTCACTCTTAACGGAAATTCCCACTCGAATTAGGATTTAGTGGGAATTTCTTCTTTGCCATCTGCATGTCTGGCAAATCTACCTTTGCCGACATGGACTGGATCGTAAGAATCCCAAGGCCATCCACCAAATTGTGTTTTGCGATAGTCGTCAAACGCCTGTTGTATTTCTTCTTGTTTGTTCATCACAAAAGGTCCATATTGCACCACTGGTTCGGCAATGGGTTTTCCTTCTAAAATCAAAATACGGGCCGCTTCCGATCCATTTTTTAATTCTGCAGAAACATCAGACTTTAGATTGTACATATGTTTTCCGGGAACTAAGACCTCATCGATGACAAGTCCTTCCCCTCGGAAATAATATAGATTTCTATTGTTACCTTCTGAACTTGCGGGAAGAACAAAACTGGCTTCTGGATCTAAATCTAAAATATAAATTCCTACTTCGTTTTTTGGATCTCCTGCCCAGGAATCTGGTGGAGGGTCTAGTGGTTTTTCGCCAAACAAAGATCCTGCGACCGTTTTGATTTTTACTTTTTTACCAGCGGTATCTGAGATAACTTTAACAGGAATGTCTTCGTTCCAAAACATTTTGAAATGTGGATCTACAAATTTATTTTTAGCAGGAAGATTTAACCAAATCTGAAAAAGTTCCAAAGTATTTTCTGCCGATTCATCCACCAAAGGAAACATTTCGGAATGTTGGATCCCAGCACCGGCTGTCATCCATTGTACGTCCCCATCTCCATACCTGCCGGCAGCTCCTTGGGAATCAGCATGGTCAATCAGACCCCTTTGGACTACAGTGACTGTTTCAAATCCGCGGTGTGGATGACCAGGAAATCCAGGAATGGTTTCCCCATGATACATCCTCCATCCATCTTTGCCGGCAAAGTCTTGGCCAATTTGTCTTCCTTGTAGAGAAGCATCTGGGCCAAACTTTCCATTGCCTTTGGGATAAAAATCTTCGTGGTGAACACAAAACAAAAATGGATCCGATGTTGGCCATTGGAAATCGAGTTTTTGCGCGTATAATATTGATTTGTGTTTCATCTAATTGTCCTATTTCACGAATACTATCGTTACTAATAAGACAGCAGATAAGATTCAAAAGTTTTTAACAATAGAAACATTCGCACCAAAGGAACCAAATTCTTTGGAACTTTGGGAAGAATTGATGTTGGGAACGGAACTAAGCTCGACAGGTGTTTTGCCAGGTCCCCAATTGTATCCGCTCACTTCCGAGATACTAAAAGAAGATATTTGGTAAAAACCGCCATACTTTAAACCGAAGGTCTCGAAAATCTTCCAAACAAGTCCGATTTCATAGGTAAGAGAAGCACCACCTAGTCCACGAGATAATCCTTCCTTAGATTGAAACATAGTTAAGTCTGTTTTATTTACAGGTGTACTAAAAACCAATTGTTTGTTTGCATTTAATGTTCCTGTAGATGAAGTTTCAATTCCATAAGAGGCAAGTTTAAGTTGTCCTGCAAAAACTGTTAGGTCACCTATCATGTATAAGTTGAGCCAATCGGTTAACGACGCAACAAATCCAAAACTCATACCATAATTTTTAGTTTTGAACTCGACGGTTCCTGTAGAAAGGGCATAACCTTCTGTTACAGATTGTTCGCCCGTCCTCAAATAAGGAAATTTTAACTGAAACGATTGGAATGGTCCTCGGGAAGATAATTCTGAATAGGAAAAACTGAATTCATTCGAGCTTGTACTGGTTAAATAATTAAGTGGTCCTACCCCAATTCTAACACCAACTTCATTGACACCCGACCGCACCCGGTCGTTTAAATAAAGTCCATTGGTACTAAAACTTGTCCTTGTATCGTTGTAATGTTCTCCTTTTGCATAAACAAATCCTATAAAAAAATCCTCTGAGAATTGGTGTGAATATTTGATTCTTGGTGATACGGTTGAAGTCGGTCTCGATTCTGCACTTTCGGTAATGATCCCTGGAGGGTTTAAGTTATTTGCTGTATTGGTATTTGCAAAACTTGCTGCGACACGTGCAGAATTTAAAATACTAGAAACAGACTGAGGGCCACCTTCCGAAGGTGTTTGTAAAAATTCACCCGCAAGTTCCAATACTTTGAGTCTGGAACGTAAGGAAGATCCAGGTTGTTTTGGCAAATCTGGATTAGTTTCTGGTTCATTCGTTTGGCTTTGTGCAAAAAGGGGGAAAGCAAATACGACAAAACAAATGAATATTTTTTTTCCAAAACGTAACATATAAATTTATATACGAATGATATAAAATTGATTCGAAAGAAAAAATAAAATCTTTTGATGAAGTCAAAAATATTGGTCAAGAAATTGCGTTTTGTCCTAATCCTACAAAAAAAGTAGAACCGATTCCTGGTTTACTTTTCACCCAAATGTTTCCCTGGTGTTTATCAATAAATTCCTTACATAGAATGAGTCCAAGTCCCGTTCCCGATTCCTCTGCAGTGCCTTTCGTAGAAAACTTTTTATCCAATCGAAAGAGACTTTCTACTTGTTCTTTTTGCATTCCGATTCCTGAGTCTTTTACAAAGAAAACAGTAGAATCCGTTGGTAAATTTGAATTTAATTTTTTATATTCTAATTTGGCTTCTAAACTTTTTATTGAATCAAATTCTAAAACACCAACAATGACTTCAGTTTTAATTTTACTATATTTGATAGCATTGGAAATTAAATTCCTCAATATAGTTTCAATCATAAATAAATCACCAAAAATCATTTTATCTTTTGGAACTTGATTGATGATGGTCACATCTTTTTTGTTAGCGGAAAGTTTTAATAAACTAATGACTCGTTGAATGAGATCGAAAAATGGAATGGAAGTAGGTTGAAAGACAATATTTCCAGTTTGAGATCTGGCCCAATCCAATAAATTTTCGAGTAAAGAATAAACTAAGTCGGAAGATTCCTCCAACATCTTTAAATATGTAGTCCTTTCCATATCTGAAAATTTTGAATCTTTTTCATTTAAAATTTTGGTGAATTCTCTTTGAGTTCCCAAGGGTCCTCTTAAGTCATGAGCGATGATGGAAAAAAATTTATCTTTCGTATCATTGAGTTCTGCTAAGCGAATAGTAGATTGTTTTAGTTTTTCTTCTGATAATTTTTGTTCAGTAATGTCTCTAATGATGGCACAATTGTATTGTTTTCCTCCATATTCGACTAAATTTACGGTTACTTCGATGGGAACAGGAGTCCCATCCTTTCTTTTATTAATAGTTTCTATTGTGAAGGATTTTCGATCTAAAATTTCTTGCCAATGTGCCTTCCATCGTTCTGTACTAAATAAAGGATCGACTTGGAACATTTGCATAGAAAGTAATTCTTCTTTTGTGTATCCATAATTTTTACATGCGGCTTCATTTACGAAAACGTAATTCCCATCTTCATCAAGCCAGACGATCGCTTCTGATATAGTATCAATAGAAAACTGTGTGAATTGGAGTGTATGAATTAGATCTGACTGTTTATTTGCGATATCATCACGAGTTTGTTTTAACGTTCGATTTTCTTCTTCTAAACGTTTTAGGTCTGCCACTAGGGATTCGTAAGTTTTTGGATTCAGTGGCATAGAATAATCTTAAAATTCATTTTTCGAAAAAACTGCCAAGAACTTAGTCATTGCAATGATTGATTTAGATCAATTAGAATCGGACTTGACTTAAGTAGTTCTCCTAGATAAACCTAAACTCCCTGAAACTATATGTCTTGTTTATTTTGCCAGAAAGGATCTTCCCATTTTTCCCGATTAGAACCTGTGCAGGACGAAAGGCAAACTCACAGATTTCCTACAGATGACATTGTGGGAAATGCACAAAATCCGTTTACTGAAATTTATGAATGTAAAAACTGTCAGAGCCTTTGGTGGATTCGAACACGAGGGACAGGAGATCCAAGGTCCACCTATCCAGAGTTTTATGAACAGACTGCCGAGCGAATTGATGATCACCGTTCTGATTTGATTCGCAATCCATCAATTTCGGGAATCCTTTCCAATAAGGAATCTGCATTCCCTTACAATTTTTTTGAGGAAGTCCTCGAGGTTCTAAAAAACTCGAAATCAGATGAACTAAAAACTTTATATTACCAAAGAGATCCTAGTTTACCAGCTAACGTTAAAAGGTGGCTTCTCCAATGGTTTCAAAAAGAATTTCCCCAAGAATTTCAAAAAATCCAAAAAAATGGATTTCCAACGGCAGCCAATTTACTTTTCACATTGGAGGAAGAAGAAATTGTAATTGTTTCTGAATTTATTACTAAGGACCAATTTGCTTTTATAACTTCAAAAAAAGATAATTTCTTTTTGCAGTCATACGACTTAACCAATCAAAAAATTCTTTGGAAAATTTCGATTCGTAGGCCCTTTCGAGAAGGTCTTTCCATACCGATTCTATTTTACCAATCAGGATATCTTTGTTCTTACCAAGGTTTCCAAAAAGGTTCCGAATATTATCCAAAACTAAATAGACCAGATACACTTTGTATTTATGACTTATTTGGGAATCAGATTGTATCCATCCAACTTGCATTTAAATGTTTTGAAATTCTTTCTACAGAAGAAAGAGATATCTCTGAAAATAGAATTTCGCATAATTTTTGTTTTACGATAATAGATGATATTTTGTATCTTCCACACCAATCCCAAATTCAAGTTTATGATTTAAAATTGGGAAAATTGACCCAAACGATAAAAATGCCAGCAGGTGAATTTTTTTCAGGAAGGGCCTTCCAAACAGAATCAGGAAATATTCTTTTTCATACCTTAAAAGGAATTTTGGGAATCAATGTTTCTGGTGAAATTATCTTTCAATACCTTTCCCCTTACCACCCAGTTTTTATCGATTCACAGTTTCAATTCTACTATTATTACGCCATCGTGGAATCAGCAAATACTGGTGAGAAAAAAACATTTAAAAATACAACCGAATTTGGTATTTCTTTGGTAAGGGAGTTAGCTTCTTTACCCGTCGAATTTCCAGGAGGAATTTATTTATCCTTTTCTTTGGATGGATCCTTACTTCTGAATTCCCATTTGGAAATCATAAAGTCTTTCCCTTTCACAACCACAGATACACTTGGCCCTCATTCTTTTGGAATTACAAAAACACCGGCCATTACAACCGAAGATAGAATCATTATCACAAATGATTTTTCTGGTATCTATATGATCGATTTTTCGGGAAATGTATTATTAGAAAAGCCAATCCAATCAGAAGTGCTCTCTGTTTTTACTTTTGATGGAAAACACGCGGTCGTTCTTCTTTCCTTTCATGATGACTATACGGATAAAGACCAAACAGAACTTTTATTATTATCCCCTAAAGGAGAAATCATCACACAAAAAATACTTTCTGAGCCTAAAGGAATATCTGTGAGTTTTGATGGCATTTGTGTCTTCTCCGATCATAATCAAATGTTTGAAATTGATTTATTTGTTACGGAAAATTGATTTTCGATGAATGGGAAAAATATTGGATCAATTCTTTTTCTAGTTGGACATATTTTAATTTTTGGGAATTCCAAAATTTATGCAGAAGAGGTCATTGTAGAAAGAATCAACATTCAAAATATTGATCAATCGCCAATCTATCTCGCTCAATCGATGTTAGTTTTTGAAGATCCTTCTAATCGTTTGGATTTTGATACGATTCGTACACCAAACTTTGAAAATCAATTTATAAAAGTTCCTTCCTCAAAGGAAGCTTTTAACTTTTCCTATTCAAAATCTACGTATTGGTTACGAATCCCATTGGAAAATACGGACCTATCTGCCAAAGAAGTAACATTCGTCATTTCTTATCCAAGATTAAAAACTTTGGATTTATATTTTCAAAGTTCCAAAGAAATGAAAAAGATACAATCGGGATATTCAGTTCCTATGTCAAAACGTCCCTACCAAAGTCGTTTTTTTGTATTTCCCATTTTGTTCCCAGAAAAAACAGAAGCTACGGTGTATCTAAAAGTGGAATCACCTAATTCTATAAACATACCGATTCAACTATGGAATAGGGATTTGTATGATAGGCACGAGATCAATGACCATGTGATCCAAGCCTTGTATTTTGGCATTGCTTTGGCCATGGTTCTTTTTAATTTATTTTTATTTTTCATTCTTAAAGATTCTAATTATTTTTTATATGTTTTAGTAGTAATCAGTACAGCTTTTACAATCGCTTCGCATAACGGAATATCTTCGGAATATTTTTGGCCAAACTCCCCTTGGATGGACCAATATTCCGTGAATTTTTTTATCTCCATTGTTTTGGTTTTGTTTTTAATTTTTATGCGAAAGTTACTAAATACCAAACAATTCACTCCCAGATTGGACCGAGTCAGCTTGGTATTTATTATTTTGCAAATTGTATTACCAATTTGTTATATCTTATCTTTTGAATCCTTTGTAAAAATCATTGTTCTCAGTCATACCTTAACTTCCTTTTGGATTTTATTAGTTGGTATCGTATGTTCTTTTAAAAAAGAAAGAATTGCTTATTTTTTCCTTTTAGCATTTTCTTTTTTGTTCTTAGCTTTGATCGTTTCCACGATGCGAGCTTTAGGATTAATACCCACAAATTCTTTTACCATCGATGGGCCACAATACGGATCTGCGGCGGAAATGATTTTATTGGCTTTTGCTTTAGCAGATAGATACAATTCAATCCTCAAAGAGAAGGAAGCAGCCGAAGCACAAGTTAAATCGAACTTAGAAAAATCTAATTTAGATTTGGAAGAAAAGGTAAAGGAACGTACAGATAAGTTAAACCGAAACTTAAATGCAATGAAAAGGGATCTCTTTGTGGCAAGAAAAATTCAAGAGAATTCTCTGATTATTGATTCCAAACTCATCACGGAGTTAAATCTTGAATATCGTTATCTTCCAGTATCCGAAGTGGGTGGAGATTTTTTTGACGTAGTACTTTTAAAAGAATCCAAATATAGAATTCTCATTGCAGATGCCACTGGTCACGGAGTCCAAGCAGCGATGATCACAATGGCGATCAAAGGTTTATACGATAATATCAAAACTTTTGAATTACCTCCTTCGAAGGTAATGGAAATTTTTAACGAAGAGTTTATGGATAACTTTGTTTCATTGAATAGCCTTCTCACCGCATTGATTATAGACATTGATCTTCGGGAGAAAAAAATTCAATATGCATCCGCAGGTCATCCCGCAGCGGTTCTTTTGCAAAAGGAACAAATGTTATTGTTATCGAAAACCGGTAGGATGATTGGGCTTAAAAAACAGATCCATTATGAATCATCCGAACTTTACTTCGAACCAAAGGATCGGTTGTTTTTATTTACCGATGGCGTTTTTGAGGCCTTTAACGCAAAAGAGGAGGAATTTGGAGAAGAATCCCTTTACCACCTTTTCCAATCCACCCGAAACTTGAACCTAGCTGCGGTAGAGAACCACCTCCTAAAAACACTACAAAATTTTCTAAATGGTCAGGATCGTCAGGACGATTTGACCATCCTCGGAATCGATTTTTGATTTTTTTAAAAATTAGTTTAATATTAAATAAATATAACATCAAATGATTTCATGTTGTAGTCTATTCTTCAACAGTAAATTAAATTGGAGAACCTTGTGAAATCATTATTTTCAGAAGCGAAGTTAGGAAATCTTACCTTAAAAAATAAAGTGGTGATGGCCCCCATGACCCGTTCCCGTTCCATAGGAAATGTGCCAGGTGATATCGTTGCCACTTATTACGAACAGAGAGCAGAAGCGGGACTGATCATTACCGAAGGAACCTCGCCATCCCCGAATGGTCTTGGTTATGCGAGAATTCCTGGAATTTTTTCAGAAGAACAAACCAAAGCTTGGAAAAAAGTAACAGACAAAGTTCATGCAAAAGGAAGTAAAATTTTTGTTCAACTGATGCACACCGGCCGTATTGGACATGAATTAAATTTACCAAAAGGTGCAAAAGTCCTTGGACCATCGGCAATCCTTGCCAAAGGACAAATGTGGACAGATGCCGATGGAATGAAAGACCATCCTACACCAAAGGAAATGTCAAAAGAAGAACTCAAACAAACCATCGACGAATTTGTAAACGCATCCAAAAACGCAATCAAAGCCGGGTTTGATGGTGTTGAATTACATGCAGCTAACGGATACTTGTTGGAGCAGTTTTTACATCCTTCTTCAAACCAAAGAACGGATGAATATGGCGGATCTATCGAAAACCGAATTCGATTTATTATAGAAGTGGCGAAAGCAGTTAGCACAGCAATTGGCAAAGATAAAACGGCTATTCGTTTATCTCCCTATGGCGCATTCAACGATCTGTTTCCATTTCCCGAAACACATGATGAATATTCATTGTTAGCTGAAAAACTAAATGAAATTGGAATTGTGTATGTTCATTTGGTAGACCATTCCTCAATGGGTGCACCAACCGTAGAACCAGAAACAGTTAAAAATATCAGAAACGCATTTAAAGGAACTCTGATTCTGAGTGGTGGATATGACGTCGACCGTGCGGAAAAAGATTTAACCTCAGGGAATGCCGACCTTGTTGCCTTTGGGAAACCGTTCCTTGCCAATCCAGACCTTGTCACTAGGTTCCAAAAAAACATTCCTTTAGCTTCTTTTGACCAAACAACTCTTTATACTCCAGGTGAAAAAGGGTATACTGATTATCCAAAAGCAAGCTAACAATGGTTAGCAAAATTTTAAGTAACAAATTTATTTTTGTGCCTCAAATTTTACTAGTTTAAGAATGTTTTCGTAACAATGACCGGGCTCCTCCGGGGTCCGCTTCGCTCCCGTCACCTACCATCTAACGCTGGTAGGTGACCAAGCCCTCCAGATCCCTGGCACGGGTTAATTCCTTCAAATAAAAATCTCCAATATCTTTGCCATTTGTCAAAGGCAGTGATCGGATTCGGAAACGAAATGCTACCGAACCAAATTCTTTTCTAGTCTTCTTCGTTATAGCGAATTTTTTGTCTACTATGTCAAACACACCCATCCAACAAGAAACCAGCCAAGTCCATAAAGAAGTCATTGGTGCGAACGAAAAGTATGCATCGGAATTTGGAAAAAAAGGGGAGTTGGCTCTTCCTCCCGCCAGAAGTTTTACCATCTTAACCTGTATGGACGCAAGACTTGATCCTGCTAAGTACGCAGGTTTAGCAGAAGGGGATGCACATGTCATTCGTAACGCCGGTGGTCGAGCCAGTGATGATGCTATTCGTTCGCTTGTGATTTCCTATAAACTACTAGGAACCAAAGAATTTTTTGTAATCCACCACTCCGATTGTGGGATGCAACTTTTCACCGATCCTATCATACGTAACCTTCTTTCTAAAAGTTTAAAAACGGCAACAATTGATTCGAACGGTTGGCACAATTTAGAAGAATCGGGAGGTTCGGAAGAAGCGAAATACATTCCTTTTTTAACCTTCGAAATTTTAGAACAAAGTGTGATCGATGATGTAAAAAGAATTCGAAACCATCCATTGATTCCCAAAGACATTCCCGTGTATGGATACTATTATGATGTAAAAACAGGGAGACTCGTGGAAGTTCCTGAGGCCACAAAGATTGGGAGAGCTACATAATTATAAACTCAAAGTTCTTACTAAATTAATTCTCCAGGATATTCCACCTAACAATCTGTTGGTTGGGATGTCTATGTTTGCTCCACCTCTTACAAACCAACCTCATTTTTCAAAAGAAACCTAAATTACGAACTCTTACATGAGTTGTAAAATTTAGTAATATGAACTTTTAAGATATTTTTTCTGAGTTTTGGCGATTTGGATTTCTGAAACCGAAGGATTATGGTAGAAGGGCTGCATTGGGAGGCGGGTTCAGTTCCCCACCCTCAAATCGGGCGGGGATACTAATATTCGCCGATTCGAACTTTCATTGCATACCACTTACCTTTTCCCCTTGACAAGATCCTAGACTTCCTTCAATTTAACCAAAAGGTTAATTAGCTATATGGTTAAATTGAAGGATCCTGAGGAAAAACTCAATGCTACGTTTCAGGCATTGGCAGATCCTACACGGCGAAAGATATTGATGCAATTGGTTTCAGGAGAGGCGACAGTCCTTCAGTTGGCTGAACCTTTCGAGATGAGCCTTCCTGGAATTTCCAAACACCTCAAAGTATTAGAAAAAGCAGGACTCATTGAAAAAACCAAAACAGCCCAGTTTCGCCCCTGTCGATTGAAGGTTGAGGCATTACAAGAAGCTAACCAATGGTTGGAACAATACAAACAATTATGGGAAGAACGATTCGATCGTTTAGATGCTTATTTAACAGAATTACAAAAACAACAGGGAAAAACTAACAATGTTTAAATCAGATCCAATTGTTACATTAGAAGAAAAAATCGTTCGTATTGAAAGACTATTTGATGCTCCCATTCAACTTGTTTGGGAGGTATGGACAAACCCTATACATATTGGAAAGTGGTGGGGCCCAAAAGGATTTACAAATCCCACTGTGGAATTTGATTTTAAAGTTGGCGGATCATATCGAATCATTATGCGATCACCTGATGGAGTCGATTATCCTGTTAAAGGACAATTTTTAGAAATCACACCTTTTCAAAGTTTTGTGATTAGTGATTTAGTAGATGAACATCCAGACGAATGGGTAAAGGAAGTTCAGAAAATGGCGGGAATCACAGGTGATAGAGAAATCTTAAACTCGAAATTAAGGGTTCTCTTCGAGGAAGTTGGTGAAAAAACAAAAGTTGTTCTTATTACAGAATTTGCTAATAACCAAATACGAGACGGTTTTGCCAATTCAGGTATGAAAGAAGGTTGGTCACAAAGTTTCGAAAAATTGGAAGAAAATGCACTACCAAAATCTAACCAAATTTTTATAGAGAAAAAATTGAACCATCCACAACAAATAGTTTTTAAAGCCTTCTCTGATCCACTAACAATTAGTAATTGGTGGGGACCAACAGGTTTTAAAACAACTACAAAAACCATGGACTTTAAAGTAGGGGGGAGATGGGTTTTTACTATGGATGGACCTGATGGAACTATTTGGCCAAATACAATTGAATATAAAGAAATTAGAGAATACGAATATATAGAATACCAACATGGGTCCGGAGATAAAAATAAAAATGATGATTTTTTGGTGACCATAAATCTACTTGCCCTCGATAAGAACCAAACATTAGTAAAGATGCAAATGACTTTTTTTGATACAAACGTTCGAAATGCGAAGTTAAGAATTGGTGCAATAGAAGGTGGAAAACAAACACTTTCAAGACTCAGCCAATATTTGGAGAAATAAAATGACAAGTGCTAGTTTATGGGAAGATTTAAAAAAAGCTCTTGCTGGTTCTGAAGAAGACTATACAGAAGTTAGTATTCGAAAGGCTGTCTTTTTACTTTCAGTTCCAATGGTATTGGAGTTAGTATTAGAATCGGTATTTGCTGTTGTAGATATTTATTTTGTAGGTTCCTTAGGTGCGTCCGCGATAGCAACAGTAGGACTTACTGAAACCTATTTATTCCTTTTGTATTCTGTTGCAATGGGACTATCATTTTCTGTAACAGCCATTATCGCTAGACGTATCGGTGAAAAAGAAAAAGATAAAGCTGGGGTGGCTGCCATCCAATCCATTTGGATTGCTATTTTTGCATCCATTCCATTTGCGATTGCCGGCATATTCTTTTCGAAAGAACTTCTTACCCTGATGGGTGGCGATGAGTGGGTGTTAAATGAAGGTTATCACTACATGCAGTGGATGTTAGGTGGTAACATTGTAATAGTACTCCTTTTTCTTATCAATGCAGTTTTTCGTGGGGCAGGTGATGCTGCCATTTCTATGAGGGTTTTGTGGATCTCTAACGGATTAAATATTATCCTAGATCCAATTTTTATCTTTGGCTGGGGACCAATTCCTGCTTATGGAATTACAGGAGCTGCCATGGCTACTAACATCGGACGTGGGATAGGAGTCCTTTTTCAGTTATGGCTTTTATTTAGAGGTGGGAAACATATCAAAATTCTCCGATCCCATCTAAAAATGGAATGGGATACCATTCGTGGAATTTTAAAAACATCACTCGGTGGAATTGGGCAAATGATTGTGGGAATGACCTCCTGGATTTTTATCATGAGGATACTTTCTGAGTTTGGTAGTCAAACGGTTGCGGGAGCAACCATTGCTCTTCGAACTATGATGTTTACCATGATGCCTTCTTGGGGTATGTCTAACGCCGTTGCAACGTTAGTTGGTCAGAATCTAGGTGCAGGAAAACCGGACCGAGCTGAACAATCAGTTTGGTATACTGGATTCTGTAATATGGGTTATTTAATTTTAGTTTCCATCATCTATTATTTTTGGAGCGAAAATTTAATTTCTATTTTTACAGAGGATCCAGAAGTCATAAAAATTGGCGGACAATGGTTACAAATTGTTTCTTACTCATACTTTATCTATGCTTGGTGGATGGCCGCAGGACAAGCGTTTAATGGAGCAGGGGACACGATTACACCAACTAAAATCAATATTGTTTTCTTCTGGATCATTCAGATTCCCTTAGCTTATCTTTTGGGAAAATATTTTTCATTCGGCTCTACTGGAGTTTTTTGGTCCATCATGATTTCCGAATCTTCTGTAGGTGTATTTACTCTTTGGTTGTTTACTAAAGGAAATTGGAAACAAACTAAGGTTTAATAGAGGTAAGGGAACAAATTATGAAGTCAAAGATTCCAAAGTCAATTGATGAATATATTGAGAACTTTCCAAAAGAAGTGCAATTGGTCCTTCAAAAGATACGTAAAACAATCCAAAAGGAAGCACCAAACGCTACTGAAACCATTAGTTATGCAATTCCTACATTTGTACAAAATGGAAACCTATTACATTTTGCAGCATTTTCGAAACATATAGGTTTTTATGCCCTTCCTTCTGGAAACCAGGCTTTTCAGAAGGAAATTTCAAAATACAAATTTGGAAAAGGTTCGATCCAATTTCCTTTAAACGAACCTATACCTTATCCTTTGATCAAAAAAATTGTAAAATTTCGAGTGGACGAAAATTTAGAAAAAGTAAACAAAAAAGTTTCGAAAAAGAAAATACAAGTTCAAAAAAAAAAATCTTAACCAAGCCATGAGTGACGAGTTGTTATTTCTTCGATGTTATTATTTTCTATTTTGACTAAGATTTATTTTTGTCTCTTAGTTTCTTAGATACATATTTCGATTTACAAGACTTGACTCATTACAATAATCAAGCCATCTGTTTTTCTGAATGAGGATCATAGATGGAGTTTGAAACTAATAGCCGACTTTATTTATGGAACAGTCGAGTTATGTTTGCAACTAACGATATGCAGACAGATTTTCATTCACATTATGCAGCAACACTTGCAATCTCTTTAGAAAAAAATATTACAATCGAAACTAATTTAGGTAAGGAAGAATATAGAGTCGCACTTGTAGGACCCAATACCTATCATCGCACGATTTCGCCTGGAGTAGAAATGGTGGCACTCCTGATCGATCCAGAAACTTATGAGTATGGATCCATTTCTCAATCAGTAGCATCTGGTGAAGTGAAAAGGTTAGAGGTGCAAAAATTTTTACCTTTAATTCATTCACTTTGGTCATTGTATTATGGCGACCTAGAAGATAATGAAGCAACTCAACTTCAATTAAATTTGCTACGAACTGTTTATCCTTTTGAAAAATTAAATTCTACTATGGATCCAAGAATTGAAAAGATTGCAAAAAGAATTCGATTGGAAATTCCGAATAGCATTAGAATGAAAGAAATTGGTAAAGATTTTTCAATTTCAGAAGATAGATTGATACGGTTGTTCAAAGAAAATCTTGGAATTCCGTTGCGAAGATATCTGTTATGGGTTCGTATATTACGAGCAGTCAAAGAATTAAAAGCAGGAAAAAATCTCACCGAAGCAGCACATGAAGCGGGCTTTTCCGACTCTGCTCATTTTTCGAGAACATTCAAAGAAAATTTTGGATTTATACCATCGTTATTTTTTGGACATTTAAAAACTGCGGAAGTTCGATTTTGTGAACCTGAAGAAAATTTCTAATAAATCTTAAAAAATACCGGAATCATTCAAGCACAGTTTTTTAGATTTTGTTATCCTCTTCTTTCTAATAAGGAAATGAGAAACTGATGCCCCTAACCACTGAAAGAGGATTGTTATCGAAGTTATCCTCCAAATTTTCAAAATTAAAATCGGAATCGATTAAAACTCCATCCATGGAAGAAAAATCAGGATTTCTTAAAGCTCAAAAATTAGCCTATGAATGTGTTACGACCATTGAAAAGGAAATGAAACCTGGTTGGACAGAAAAACAAACCGCCAAACGAATGGATGAGTTTCTGCGAGACCACGGAGTCAAAGTATTTTTGCATAGGCCGTTTGCTTGGTTTGGCGAACATGCAAGGTTTGATGGATACAAACGGTTTACTCAATTTCATCCGGGTAAAAAGAAATTAATAGAAGAAGAATCATTTATACTAGATGTATCCCCTGTTGTAGACGGTTACATTGGTGATATCGGTTACTCTTCTTCGTTAATCAAAAATCCAGAACTCGATAAAGGTATGGAATACTTATTACACCTTCGAGAAGAAATCCCAAAATACTTTAATTCAAAAATGACTTCTTCAGAAATTTGGTGGAAGATAGATGTAGAAGCAAAAAAATCCGGATTTCACAACGTACACGCGTTATATCCTTTTGCCGTTCTTGGTCACCGTGTATATAAAGTAAACCTTCCCAACATTTCGTTCCCAATATTACCTATAAGTTTTGCTAGTTGGTTTAGTTTACAAGGATCTTATGAATTTTTATCTCATAAGGTATTACCTGAATTATTAACACCTGATCATGAAGGAAACAAAGTCGGATTATGGGCCATTGAACCACATCTTGGTTGGGGGAAAACTGGATTTAAGTTTGAAGAGATACTCGTAGTAGAAGAGGACAAAGCATATTGGTTAGATGATGATGTTCCTCATGTAAAAAAATACCAAACTAAAAAGGCAATTTAATGAAAGTGATTAAGTTACAATCAACAATTTTGATATCAATGTTATTCGTTTCTTGTAATACAGGAAACATTAAAATCGGAAAGGCCTATCCACTGGGAAGTGTTCCCGAATCAGTTTTAAAAGTAAGTAATCCAGATCCGTTTTTAAATCATCTCAATACAAATATGCCTGAATTACCTGGGCACGATGACTTAATTTTTGACAATAAAAATCAAATTGCTTTTGCCTCGGGAATGGATGGTTGGATTTGGAAATTAGATTTTAAATCTAATACAGCATTAGCTTGGGTAAAAACTCCGGTGAATCCTGCTGGGTTACAGTTTTCAAATAAAAAGAATGAATCGATTTTAGTTTGTGCATCCAAACTCGGAGGTGTGAGTTATGATGAAACAAAACAAGTTGGGTTATATGAAGTAAATATTAAATCGAAAACAGTAGTTCCAATATTATTAACATTACCTAAAACGAATCCGGATGATTTTGAAATGGTTTATCCAGAATCAAAACGTCCAACTTTTGCATTAAAGAATTTAAATGAAGCAAACTCGCGCCCGTTTTCATTGTGTAATGATCTTGCAGTTTCTCTAGATGGAAATAGAATTTATCTTTCAGAACCTTTCGAAAGAGCAGATGCGGCCATGGGAAGTGGAGCTGTTCCCGAAGCAATAGGGCTTTATCCTCATGGTAAACTTTGGATGTTTGATAGAAAACAAAATACCATATCTTTAGTTATGAGTGGGTTTACTTTTGTTGATGGAATCATCATTGCAGACCATACCAATTCTAAAGAGGAATCTGTAATCATTACTGAAACTACAAAGTTTAGAATCATTAAAGCAAATATCAGTGGCAAACAAGAAGGTACTTTTGAAGTTTTATTAGAAAATCTTCCGGGGCTTGCTGATGGATTAGAACGAGATGACAAGGGAAGGATTTGGGTCGGTATCATTAAACCTAGATCTGGTCTTGTCAATTTGATTCATAACAAACCTTGGTTAAAACCACTGTTACTCTCTCTTCCACAGCGAATGTTACCAATTGCCAAAAAAACGGGAATCCTTGTTTTGAATGCCAATGGAAAAACTCCCTTATACTATTCGATGCATGATGGATCAAAAATCAAAGATATCTCTGTAGCAGTTCCAAACTTAGACTCTGTTTATTTTCCTTCCTTTGATACATCCTCAAGAGGTTTGTATTCCCTACCTTTGTCTAGTATTTCGTTAGGTGATACGTCTAATGATTAAAAAAGTAATCCAACCAAAAATTCAAAAACAAATACTGGTTTCATTTTATATACTTGGTTTGTTTTTAATCTTATTTTCCTGTCGAACACCAGAAGAATATTTCAAAAACCAAATAAAAGAACAAATCAATTTACCTTATCATTCAGGAATCAATGCAATCAAGTCAGAGGGAGATCCGATCAAACAGAATGTAGCCATAAGCGGATCCTCTTTACCCGCACAAGATGAGATTTTGTTACAAGAAGATTTAGGCAGAGCATTTGTTGCTTCCATTGATGGTTGGATTTGGAAAGTAAATTTGCATAATCACGAAGCAGAACCATTGATAAAAACTCCGCTTCTACCAGGTGGTATGGTGTTTCATCCAAAAAACAAAGACATCGTCTATATGTGCCTATCTCGTGGAAAAGAACATACTGATAAAAATTCTGCCGTTCCTGGGATTTACGAATTAACAATTTCCACAAAACAATTAAGAAAAATTGGGAGCCGTGTTCCTATCGTAGATAAAACTAAAGAACCATCGGCAAATCATATCGGAATCTTTTTTCCAAAAGGAAAAGAAACAAAAATACCCTTTTCGAAATTATCAGAAAGTAACAGTCGCAATGTGGAAAAGGCAGATGATTTAGCAATTAGTAGGGATGGTCAGAGAATTTATTTTACAGAACCTTATGATCATCCTGATGCAATCCTTGGAGTGAGTTTACAATCAAAACAAGAAGTTCTCACACTTGGAAGAAATGGACATCTTTGGAAATATGATTTAAACGATAACACCGTGAGTTTGATCGCATATCAATACACTTACTTAGATGGAATTTTATTGGAATATTCTAATGGAGATTTCGAATCTTCCATTCTATTAAACGAATTATCAAAATCTAGGCTCATTCGTTTGCACCTAACGGGAGATAAACAAGGTAAAGATGAAATAGTGATTGAAGGTCTACCTGGATTTCCTGATGGAATGGACAGAGATCCAAAGGGTCGTATCTGGGTTGCCATTCCAGTAGAACGTTCGAAACTAATTACGTGGTTACACAATCATCCCTTTTGGAAACGACTTGTTCTTTATATACCAGAAAAACTCCAACCAGTTTCCAAAAAAACTGGCATACTCGCTCTTTCACCTAATGGAAGTGAGCCATTGTATTTCAGCATGCACGATGGAAGTTTATTCTCTTATATCATTGTGGTTGTCCCCGGAAAAGAAAAGTTATATCTCGCCGTATACCAAGATGGTTTTAAAGGATTTGTTACAATGCCTTATCCTAACAATCTTTAGTTGAAAATTGGGGCGCCTCGCAATCGGTTTTACATTCAGCTAATATCGATGATGCGATCCCGCTCTTCGTTCCAATCTTTCCCTTCGGGAAAGGATTTCCACTGCGATCGGTGGCGCGAAGAAATCTTATTTATAAGTGTTTCAAATTAAATTTGAAAGTTGAAACCACGAACTTTTCTCTTTTATTTTTTTTAGATTTAGAAAAGAAATTTTCTGTTATAGAGATTTATGGTATTTGGAGTTCATTGGGTGGCGGGTCTAGTTCCCCACCCTCCAATCGGGCGGGGATACTTATATCCCATCCTGTCCAGGGAGACGAAGAGACTAAGCCCACTCCGCTGTTCGGACATCGTTTCCTCACTGTGCTCCGAGGCACGGCTCGAAAGCCATCGTGGCTTTCTTTCTGATTTGTTCGTTCCCTATGGGTCACTCACAAACCAGCTCGGGCCACTGTTCGAGTCAACTTCATAGTATATGTTAATTGATTGTTTGGAAGGAATGTCTTGCGGGCGAAGGGACTCGAACCCTCGCCAGAAGCTTGGAAGGCTGCTGTGCTACCGTTACACCACACCCGCGACAGTAAATACATAGTTTTGGTTGGGGGTAAAGGGTCAATGATTTTTGGTTCCAGAAAGTGTGGTAGGAAGAAAATGAGACAATGGCCCTGCCCCAAGCACTTGAAAATTACCGAAAACAATATCGAAAAATCAAATTATTCCAAGACATAGCTTCAGTCCTCCATTGGGACTCTGAGGTAATGATGCCTGAAGAGGGAAGGGAATACCGGTCCTCACAAATTGCCGCAGTGGCAGAGCTCACCCACGACTGGATGACAGACAAATCTTTCTTAAACCAAATAGAGACTGCCAAAAAATCGATTGGCGAACTCCCCGAACAAGACCGGTCGGTTTGGAATCGTGAGTTGGAAGTTCTTATGGAAGAGAAAGAAAAAGCAGATAAATTGCCTTCTGAATTTGTTTCCGAATTTGCAAGAGTCACTAACTTAGCACATGCAGAATGGGCAACTGCCAAAAAGGACAAAAACTTCAAATCTTTTGCAAATCGATTAGAGGAGTTAGTTCAATTATCAAAAAAACAGGCAGATTACTTTGGTTATACGACAGAACCTTACGATGCCTTGCTCGACAGTTATGAAAAAGGAGCCAAAGCCGCTCAAATTCAGATTTTATTTTCTGATTTGAAAAAGTCACTCGTTCCAATCGTTGCCACCGCACCTAAATTCAAAAATCCATTTCCTGGACCCGTATCCACTGACAAACAAACAAAATTTTGTAACCGTCTCCCATCTCTTCTTGGATTAACGACAAAAGAATCTAGATTGGATACGAGTAACCATCCGTTTTCCACAAGCCTGGGTAAAGGTGATAAACGAATCACAACTAGATATTCGGAAACAGATCCATTATCTTCCATCTTTGGTGTATTACACGAAACTGGTCATTCCTTATATGAGTCTGGATTATCGGCAATGCCTGAATGGCCCACCCCTTTAACGGAGTTTTTAAGTTTAGGAATTCATGAATCACAAAGCCGATTGTGGGAAAATCAAGTGGGACGTTCCTTACCATTTTGGGAATTTGTTTACCCTATTTTGTTATCTGACTTTGATTTAACGGATAAAGAACTTCCGTTTAAAGAGTTATACCAATACATCAATAGCACAGAAAAAACAAAAGTTAGAGTGGAAGCAGACCAAGTTACATACAACCTCCATATCATTTTACGTTTTGAAATCGAAAGAGACCTCATCAATGGAAAAATTCAAGTAAAGGATCTACCAGAGATTTGGAACGCAAAAATGAAGGAAAGTTTTGGCCTTTCCATAGAAAATGATGCAGAAGGTGTTTTACAGGACATCCATTGGTCGATGGGTGCATTTGGATATTTCCCAACTTACACTTTGGGAAATATTTTTAGTTCACAGTTTTTCAAAAAATTCACAGAAGAATATCCGGATTCGCATAACAAATTTTCTGCGAAAGGTGATTTTTCTGACTTACTTGGTTGGCTAAGGAAAAACATTCACTCAAAAGGAAAAATATTTGATGTAGATACTCTGATGAAACAGACAACAGGTGAATCTGCTAATTCCAAATATTTAATTTCTTATTTAAATGGAAAAATTGAAGAAGTAACAAAATAGTAAAAATTGAAAATATTAATACAAAAGGATTATTTATGTCAGGATCAGAACAAGTTTTAGAGAAGTTAAGTCAATTATCATATTTCGATAACCTTGCATTATACTATTTATGTATAGAAACACCACCACAAACTCTTGCATTGGCATTCATGCAAATGGATGAAAAAATAGCAGGATCAATGCTTGGAGTTTTGGATGTACAAAAAAGAAAGTATGTACATGAACTCATGTCCTTACAAAAGGATAGTTCAGAAGAAGCTAGAAAAGCAGCCGCCGAAGGTTTGTTACTCATCGCTGACGGCTTAATTTCTAGAAATTTAATCAGTAAACAAGGCAATTATTTTTTTGGAACAAAAAGATAAAAAGAACCAACTCCCAAACAAAACCAAGCAATTAAAAAGCTCACTCCTCCTAGGGGGGTGATAGCACCTAAAACCCGAATCCCTGTGACGGCAAGGGCATACAAACTAAAAGAAAAAATCAAAATTCCCAATAGAAACATCCATGTTGCTATTTTCAAATAAGTATTACTTTTATTCGACGAATCCGATACCAAAGAATGTTGTAACAAGAGAAATGCGACAAGTGATGCCAATGTATGATAAAAATGATATCGGTTCCCCGTTTCATAAATGATCATCAAATCGGGGGATACTATTTTTTTTAGTCCGTGGGCACCAAATGCTCCGATGGCAACAGCTAAAAAACCAGAAATACAAATGAGAAGGATTAAAAACGCAGAGGATTGCTTCTTGACAAGATTCATTAACGATACTTCCTATTGCCTATGACTTCAGATGCATCTGGAAAGAATACTAAATTTGTTAGAGTTTGGCGACAACTCAATGTAGAAGATGTAAAAAAACAATTACTCTATATTGATGATCTCTATGGAACTTGTGGAAATTGTAAAAAGTTGGGTCTCAACTATCTAAAAGATAAAAAATGCCCTGATTGTGGAGTTACATTTAAATATTTGGCAACTAAACTGAGTAAGGTGGCAGATATTGGAAAGATTCTAAGTAGAATCGACAAAGAAGGCTTAGACTTAACTTTAATTGAGAGAGAAGACTTTGAAAGGTCAAGTGCGGCCGACGCAGCGAGAGACCTATTCAAATCATAATCGAAAATGGGAAGTTTGGTCGTTTGATTCTTTCGATTAAAATTTAAACGACCAACCAAATTGAGCAGTTTTGTTGTGTGCGGATGTATCTTCCCAAGCATCAAAGGCACGAACCGCTCTGGAAACAGCAAGGGCTGCAAATATTCCTACGGCATTCGGTGATTCCCAAACACTTCCTGGGCCTTTTACGTTTGCCATATTGTCCCAAATATTCTTTTTAGGTAAATTTTCTTGGGCATAAAGATAAGCCCCACCTGCCAAAATTAAATCGCATAATAAATAAATACTCATACTCACAAAAGTATCTCGATTTGTGAATAATGGAGAGTTCCAAGAGTTATAACCAACCGAGGCCATTGGTGTAATTAAATTTAAACCTTGAGAAACAATATGGTATTTTTCAGAGAGAGGAACTGCAGATTCATGTGGGGATTTTTGTAGAATTTCTTGTTCCAAAATTTGTTTCCACATCCTTTCTTGACCACGTCTAGGTGATTCAATGCGAATGATGGAATCAGGAGAAGTTTTCCCAACTTTCCCTACGTAAATATTAAAATCATATGGGTTCTTCCAACGATGTCTGTATCTGTAAACAAAACCTTGTGTTTTTTCATCCGCATAAAAATCGGGATCTAATTTGTTTAAAAGGGCCACCAAACGAAGATTCACATCTTCAGGTCCACCCAAAACTTCTACTGTCTCTCCGGCAAATAGAGAGTTATTAAGACCTGTAGAAAGAAAAATTAAAAAACCAATATGTAAAAGTAGGAACCGGAATCTTTTAAATGGTTTCATGATTGGACTCCGGGAAGTTGAAGGTATGCATTAATTAAACCTAACGAATTATAAGTGGCATGACAAGCCATCGCAATCCAAATATTTCCGGTTTTAATATAGATATATCCAAAAAACATGCCCACTCCGCAGATAATAAATGGAATGGCAACCGATGTCCCTTCTCCATAATGCAGCCAACCAAAAAGGAGTGAAACTATGAACAAACCTTCTTGGGCAAGGTTCTTATCAATAAAGGCTTTTAGTAAAAATCCTCTAAAAAAGATTTCTTCCAGAATTCCTGTAATGATACCCACAACATAAATTCCCCAGGCTAATAAATACCCGTTTCCATGAAGGGCTTCATAAAGTTTTTTTGCAAAAACTCCTGATTCCACAGGAACCGATAACCTTTCTAATATCAATCCAAAGATAACTACGACGATAAAACAGATAAATCCATTGGCCATACCACGAAGTAAAATAGGGATGGATAATTCATCTTGAAGGTTTGTTACAGGAATTTGTAATACTTTTTTATAAAGTAAATATCCAAGACCCACATAACATAAAAACCACGGTATGGAATGACCTAATAGGTAATGAGGTTTTTCAGAAAACACCTTATCGTAAAACTGAGATAATAGCAAACTGGGATTGGCAGTGATTTCCTTTTGAAATTGGTCCTTGATCGGTGTGACAATTTTTTCGTATTCAGATAGCATTGTGGCAAAGTCCATTTTGCCATCCCAATATTCTTCGTAGAGGGGAAGTAACTGTTCTTCGGGGATCCGGTCACTCAGGACCGAATTGTTAACGAAAGCTAAGAAAATAATGGAATAAAAGAAAGAACATATATAAACCAGGCCCAGCGAATAGGCTGTCAGTCGAAAAATTTCAAAAAAACGATTCTGCATCTGCCTTACAGTTCCTCAATTTCGGCAAGAATCGTCATCGTTTTTTTCGGAAATGGCCGATATTCAAATTAGAAGATTATGTCTAAAACCGTCAATTTTCCAAAATGGGCCTTGATTCTGATTACTTTCAGTAGTCTCTCGTCGCTCCTTTCTAGCCCACTCACTCTGGCAAATTTGGAATATACAAACCCTTCCTTAAAAAATCTTCGTTCGGAAATTAAAGAAAATTTACGAATCTCCAAGTCTGGAGCAAAGAAAGAAGAACTGATTCCCCTGAAATATTATGAATACAAAGTTCGGAAGGAAGATAATTTTTTTAAAATTATGGCACGAACAGGAATGGACCTGGAAACTCTTTCCTCTGTAAACGAGCTCAGTTCACCACACGATTTATCACCAGGGATGGTTTTAGAAATTCCCAATATGCGTGGAACCTTCCATCCAGAAGAAACAACCGGGGATGATAAAACAAAACTAGCGTTAGCCGAAAAGTATAATATAGATTCCAACAAATTACAATATGATTCTGAAAGAGAAAAATGGTTTTTGCCAGGTATATCCATGGGAAAATCAGAAAAATCTTTTTTCTATGGATTTGGATTTCAATTCCCATTAACGGAAGCAAGGATCTCCTCTGGTTTTGGTAAACGAATCGATCCATTTACAAAAAAAGATACCTTTCATGGTGGGATTGATCTGGCCGCCGAACAAGGATCAGATGTATTTGCCTCTATGGATGGTGAAGTAATTTTCAAAGGTAAACAAGGTGGTTATGGAAATTTAATCATCTTAAAACATAGTTTAGGATATGAAACTCGTTACGGACATCTTTTTGATTTTAATATAAATGTTGGTCAGAGAGTAAAAAAGGGCCAAAAAATTGGGGAAGTTGGACAAACAGGTAGAGCGACCGGTCCACATTTGCATTTTGAAATTAGAAGAAATTCAAAACGAGAAAGACCTATTTTTCGATCTCATTAAAAAAAGATTTACGACTCATATTGATTCTTGTAATTCTGGGAATCAATGGACTTTGAAATTCCCCAAGAAGTAGAAACACTTCGCAAAAATATCCAAGACTTCATTACAAATGAAATCATCCCTCTGGAAAAACATTACGATTATGAAAAAGGTCGTATGCCTGAAGACATTAACCAACAAGCGCGTGCTAAAGTAAAGGCAGCTGGTTTTTGGACTCCACATCTTCCAAAATCAGAAGGTGGATTGGGTCTAGATTTAATAGGAACGTGTATCATTTTTAGTGAACTGGGTCGTTCCCCCATCGCACCATACATATTTAATTGTGATGCACCCGATGAAGGAAACATGCATCTACTTTCGATTGCTGCTTCTGAAAAACAAAAAGAGTTAATCCTCCACCCACTCATCAAAGGTGATTTGCGAACCGGTTTTGCAATGACCGAACCAGGACCGGGGGCAGGATCAGACCCAACCACCTTACAGACCAATGCCGAAAAACAAGGTGATAAATACATCCTCAACGGACGTAAGTGGTACTGCACTGGAGCCAATGGTGCGAAGTATTTAATTGTGATGGCAAAAGTAAATGGGAGTTTCCGCAAAACCACCATGTTCCTTGTACCTACCGATGCGAAAGGATACACAATGGTTCGGGAAATTGAACTTATGGGTTCTCATGGACCTGGTGGACACTGCGAACTAAATTTCGAAAACGTAGAAGTTCCTGAAGATATGATTCTTGGGCGTGTTGGTGAGGGTTTTCGACTTTCCCAAGAAAGGCTTGGTCCTGCTCGCTTAACACATTGTATGCGTTGGACTGGAATGGCAAGACGAGCATTGTCGATAGCACGAAGTTATGCGAAAGAAAGGGAAGTATTTAATGCCCGAATCGCTGACCACCAAGGAATCCAATGGATGTTTGCAGAACGAGCAACAGAAATTGAAATGGCCTTCCTTTTGACTTTGAAAGCTGCTTGGTTATTACAAAAAGGAAAAGATGCACGCCAAGAAACCTCTATGGCAAAATGGAAAGTGAGTGAATCTTTGTGTAATACAATTGATATGGGCATCCAAGTTTGCGGTGGTAAAGGATATTCAAGAGACTTACCTTTGGAATTGTTTTACAGAGATGCAAGAGCCGCAAGGATTGCTGATGGACCATCGGAAGTTCATAAGATGGTCATTGGTAGAAACTACATTTCAGAAAAATGGGATTTCTAAGGAGTATGGAAATTAAGGAATTACAAGAAAAAGTAGAACTCCACTTATCTTCCGTTTGGAAAGATAATGTAAAAGTTTCCCAAATGCAACACTTAAGTGGAGGAGCTTGCCAAGACAATTATGCATTGGACTTAATTTCTAAATCCGGAAAACAGTCGTTAGTTTTACGCACAGACAAAGGAGCGAGTTTACTTTCTTCTTTGTCAAAACGAGATGAGTTTAAAGTGGCAGAGCTTGTATACAAAGCAGGTGTTAAAACTCCAACTCCAGTTTTTTTAGAAGAAACTTCCGATGTCATAGGTGCCCCTTTTTTTCTAATGGAAAAAATTGGAGGTAAGGCTACTGGACGTTATATCACAAAAGATAAGGAACTTGATTCCTATCGTAAAACCCAGATGGTAACAGATCTGGCTTCAAACTTAGCGAAACTCCATACCGTAAAACCCAGTTCTATTTCAGATGAAGAACTTAAACAAAAGCTAAAGTTAGTCACAAAAGAAAATTATATTTCCATTGCTATTTCTGATCTAAGACAATCGTTAGACGAACTTCCCGAAGCACATCCTGCCATAGAACTTTGTTTGTTTTGGTTAGAATCAAATGCTCCTGCAATTGATGATATAGTTCTTGTTCATGGAGATTTTCGTACAGGAAACTTTATGATGAACTCTGATGGACTCCAAGGAATTTTGGATTATGAATTTGCCCATTTTGGGGACCGCCACGAAGACATTGCTTGGTTGTGTATGCGCGACTGGCGATTTGGAAGGTTGAATAAAGAAGTGGGTGGATTTGGGGATCGCAAAGATTTTTATGATGCTTACCAAAACACTTCAGGAATCCCTGTGGATCCGTTTAAGGTAACTTTCTGGGAAATTATGGGGAATGTACGTTGGGCCATAGGAAGTGCTCAACAAACAGAAAGACATTTATCTGGCAAAGACAAGGGGATCGAACTTGCTGCCATTGGCAGGCGAACTGCAGAAATGGAATGGGAAGCCATGCGACTCATCGAGGAAATCAGTAATGCAATATAGACCAGAAACGAAAGAACTCATTTCGACCATTCAGGATTTTTTAATGAAGGAACTTCTTCCTAAATTGGAAGGAGATGATTTGTTATCTTATAAAACATTAGTATCTTGGAATATGTTGGGTGTGATAGCCCGGGAAATAGAATCAAAAGAATTTGAATCTGACCTTCAACGAATCCAAAATTTAAATTTAAAAATTTCTGACTTAGATACAAAATTTAAATCGGAAGATTTTGCGAATTTAACTCGAAAGGAAAAATACAATTTGCTTCTAGTTTGGAACAAAGAATTTGCAAAAACAATTCGAAACCTAACAAAAGACAAAACAAACTCAGACCTTAAGCCTGGTGGAAAAATTTGGAATTTTGCAAAAAACCAACTTAAAGAAAATTTGGCCATCTCTAATCCGAGGTTCCAAACCTAAATGTCTTTATTGTACTTAGTCCGTCATGGACAAGCAGATCGCCTTGGAAAAAACTATGACCAACTAACAGAACATGGCTGGAAACAAGCCAAACTACTGGGAGAATACTTCAAAAACCAGAGAATCGAATTTGATTCTGTATACACTGGTAGCCTCAATCGACAAAAACAAACTGCACAAGGTATTATTGAAAGTTTTTCTAAAGACCAGTTTTGTATTCCAGAACCAGTGGAAAACTCAGCCTGGGATGAATTTGATTCCAGAATGTGGCTTGGTCTTGCAGCTAAGATTCGTCATGCGAATAGTAACTTTGCAAAATTATACGAATCTTATAAGAAAGCATGGGAAGAAGGAAAAGAGGAAACTAGAGATTATTTCCAAGAACTCATTCAGGTAGTTTTACACGATTGGGTTCATGGAGTTTGGGATCCTGTAGAACCTTATACATTCAAAGAATACGTGGACAAAGTTTCTTCTGGCCCGAAAGAAATACCTGACGATGTAAAAAGTACGTTAGTAGTATCTTCTAGCACACCCATAGCAATCATGATGGGACTCTCTTGTAAAATGCAACCTGTTGAATTTCCCGTATTTATGAAATCGATTACCAATTCTTCTCTCAGTGTTTTTAGAAGAGAAAAAGGCCATTGGGAGCCTGTGAGTTGGAATAACACCCCGCACTTACAAGATCCAGATTTGGTAACTTTAGTTTGAGAATTTTAAAATAAGGAATTGTAAATCGCTGTAAATTGGTTTGTAAACTTTGGAATGAGAACAAACCAATTTGGTTTTTACTGCGTAAATGATGATAGAAGTTTCATTCTATTTTTAGCTTTTTGTCCCCAACCGGTTCTTGGATAATTTTTATACAAATGTTCCATCGCAGCTAATTCTTCTTCATTCGATTTACTATATCGAATCGTGATTTTTGGTTCTTCTTGGAATTTAAAATCAACGGTAACGTGAAAACTTCCCATAAATACAACAGTGCCTGGTTGTAGATCGACCCTTGTTTTTGCGACATCGTTTCGGTCAAAATCGATATCAATTTTTGTAGGTTGTTTTGTACTTCCAAAGGAAAAGTCCGATGCACCACGATTCAAAAGATGGACTGCATCATAAATTTCATACTGCCCTTCCTTTAGATTTTGGAAATAATAATAGTGCTCCGAACTCTCATTGTATTCAAAAGTTTTTTCTCCCTTGCGAAGAGTTACCTTTTGAAACCTTGGATCAATCAACTCATCTAAAATCATCTCATCTTTAACTATTGTCATGTGAAGAATGATAAGACTACTCTGTGCATTTTTGGGTCCAAAACTAGAACATTCCGGAAAGAGATAAGTAATTAAAAATAAAATTAAAACCTTCCGGAAAATTCCCGAAGTGATCTTTTCAAACTTTGAAATTTTTTTACCTGATGGATTTGATTCTCCATCAATATCGGAACGTTTTTCTGAAGGATCTTCGTAAGAATTAGAACTCATTGTTTTTATTTACCTTAACCCATTGGGTATTGGATTTTTTTAGAAACTAGATTGATTTCCGTTAGAATTTCTTCAGACAAGATGACATCAGTTGCTTTTAAGGATTCTTCCAATTGTGCTACAGTATTGGCACCAATGATGGTGGAAGCAACATAGTCATGTTGTTTACTCCAAGCAACAGAAAGAACAGTTGCACTCATTCCATATTTTTCAGCAATTTTCATAAGTTCCGCTGTGGCAGCCAAAGTGTTTTCATTTAGGAAACGATTCGACATTCGTTTTTGTCTTTCACCTTCGGCCATATAACGAACAAATCTTGCGCCTTCCGGGGGAACAGAACCGTTGTATTTGCCTGTGAGGACTCCACCGGCAAGCGGGGAATAAGGTAACAAAGAAACTCCTTCTTTTCGACAAACCTGTGCTAACTCATCTTCGAATCGACGGTTCAAAATGGAAAAGTTATTTTGAATGGAATCATATCTAATTAAATTGTATTTGTCGGAAGTCCAAAGACTTTTCATCAATCCAAAAGAAGTTTCGTTGGAACAACCTGCATAACGGATTTTTCCTTCTTCTTTAAGTTCAGTCAAAACTTCCATAGTTTCGTCATAGGATACATCATGGTCTGGCCAATGCGTTTGATACAAATCAATCGTTTCAACACCTAATCTTTGTAAGGAGCCTTCAATGGCACGACGAATATGGTATTTGTCTAATGCAGTTTTTCCTTCGCGGAGTGGGGGACTAAACCAACCGTGACCTGGACCTGCGACTTTCGTAGCGAGAATGATACCATCACGAGGTTTTGTTTTGAGCCACTTTCCGAAAATTTCTTCAGTTCGATGCACCCAAGATTTTTGCGGAGGCACCGGATAAATTTCTGCAGTATCATAAAAATCAATTCCTGCATCATAGGCACGATCTAAAATTCGAAACGCCTCATCTTCGTTACACGAGGAGCCAAATGTCATGGTACCCATACAAATTTCGGATACCACCATTCCTGTTTTGCCAAGTCTTCGTTTTTTCATGTTATTTTTTGATTAAAAATGTTCTGAATTGATTTTTTGGATCACTCCACTCAATGACATGATCCTTTACTTTTGCTTTTGTGGGTCCTCGTTGCATGGCTCTGTATAAATCTTCTATAAAAAGTTTATCACCTTCTACCACTGCTTCGACTTCCCCATTGGGTAAGTTTTGAGTATAACCTTTGAGTCTCATTTCTTGGGCTTTTTGGAGGACATAGTAACGAAATCCAACCCCTTGTACAGTTCCCCGTATTAAAATTCGCGCTCTTGCTTCTTCTGATTTTCCCAAAGATAGTCTCCTTTCTAGAACTTACTTGGATTTAGAATTCTCTGCAATGTAATTTTGAATGGCAGATTTAAAAAGAGGGACAAACTTCTCATAGACGGCTCGTTTGAACTCGACAACGGATTGGATTGTATCTTCAATTTCCATAAATTGGACTGTTAAAAACTCTTGTTCATGGTGGACTAAATCACACTCCTCCAAAGTTCCATCCCAATAAAATAAAATCCATCTCTGTAATTGCCCACGAAATTTTTGTAAGTGAGAATTAAGTCCCAATGAATTAGGGAAGTCATAAGGAATCCAATCAGGATATTCAGTTACATATATTGCTTTTTTGATTCCAAGTTCTTCATATAATTCCCGTTTAGCGGCTTCCAAATAATCTTCATTTTCATCGATGCCACCTTGAGGGAACTGCCAAGAACCAGGGAATTGTACTCGTTCCCCTACGATTACTTTGCCTAAAGAATTAAAAACTACCATGCCTACATTTTTGCGGTAGGGTTTGTCTGTCATATTCCTTAGAATGGCTCTATCATCCATTTTCGCAAGAAATTCCTTAATTTTTTGTTTCTCCGCTAGTCTGAGGTTCCAATCTTGGACTTAGGAAGTAATATGAAGATCATTTTGGTTCGTCATGGTGAGGCGGAAAACGCAAGCGGAACGATTTCTGATTCGCAGCGGGATCTAACCGACAAAGGTGTTAGTGATATTCATAAAATCGGAAAGTTTATTAAAAACTCTTCGTTAGCCGTTAAACAAGTTTACTATAGCCCTTATACAAGAACTAAACATACAGCAGAGATTCTTTCTGAAGAATTAAAATATAGCTGTGAAATGGTTCCGTCAGATGACCTATTAGCTGGTAAAGGTTGTACCGATATTATTTCTTGTTTAGTCAATTTTACAAATTCCGACACAGTTCTGTTAGTCGGTCATAATCCAGACATCACATTTTTCGCTGCAAAACTATTGGGGAATTCCAGTGCTGCAGAAAATTTAATCTTTCAACCAGGTTCCACCATTGCGATCAACGTAGCTCGGGAAAAATTTGCACATGGGCAAATTATTTGGGCCATTTCACCAGACAATTTAGGCATTTGAATTTCTAATTCTTAGTAAGACTTGACCCGGTTTCGATCGTAAGGTTTTTGGATTTCAGAACGCGGGGTGTAGCGCAGCGGTAGCGCACTTGTCTGGGGGGCAAGGGGTCGCCGGTTCAAATCCGGTCACTCCGAAGTTCAAAAGTTAAAGTTTAAAAAACCCAGCAGGCCTGCGAACAAACCTGCCGGAAGAAAATTCAGGATGGTGATATACAAAATATAACTTATGAAGGTTTGTTTTGATTTCCTTCTTTGACTTTATCTAAATATTTAACTACATTATCTTTGATTTCATCAAAACGAACGATTCCCCAAGCCACACCCATTTTTACTTTTAAGGCATTGTCACTAGTATCGCTTTCGCCTTGTTCTTTCAACTTTTGAAAGTTAGTTTCAAATTTGCTTTTTTTCTCGTTTAGGTCTACAACCAGTTTCTCCCAAACTTCTTTGGAAGTCTTTACGGCTCCAATCCCAGCATTCACGATATCTTGCAGTTTGTTTTCCACATTGCTCATCGGATGTTACTCCTTCTCTTTCCATTATTTTGCACTGCACAATAATGTCTAGAAAGAATTTTCTGGAGGAATCTGAAATCCTGGGCTAAAATGGTCGGATGCGCGTAAAAACCCTATGGACTTTTCTCTCCGTTTTGACCCTAGTTTTCTTAATTGTGAACTGTAGTAACCCAATCCAAGAAAAACCCATCGCAGGCTGCGAACGAATTCCTGGAACTCCCGGTCCTGAAGATTTGGATCTCATCCGCGATACATCTACAGTCATTGTTTCTTCCCATGAACGCCGCAATGGACTAAAAGATATCGGAGCTTTGTTTGAAGTTTCTTTCGCTGACTCGAATGGAAAATTAGAAGCAAAAAAAATTGAAACCAATTATCCTGAAAATTTTCGTCCACATGGGATTAGTTATGCGAAAGTAAATGGTGTAGATACCTTAGCTGTGATCTCCCATACGTTAGTTGATGAAAATCCACATACCATAGAAATTTTTGAACGTTCCAAGTCAGGCAAATGGACTTTTATAAAAACTCTAAGTGATCCTACACTTACAAGCCCCAATGATATTTTTATGAACGAAGCAGGAGAGATTTTTGTTTCGAATGATAATGGAACCAGTAATGCCCTTCGTAAGTACTGGGACATGATCGTTCGCAGCGGAAGAGCAGATGTATCTTATTATGATGGAAAAACTTTCCAGGCATTAAATGTACCTGTAATGCTTGGCAATGGAATTTATATTCGTAAAAAAGGAAATGAAGAACTTTTATACAGATCTGTATTTTCTGAAAAAGCCATTCGTGTGTATCAAGTGGAACGAAGTGTTGGAAAGATCAATTTAAAGTATTTGGAATCCATCGCCATAGGTGCGGGCCCCGATAATATTTTAGAAGATGAAAATGGAATGTTATGGCTTGCGGCCCATGATTCAACCTATAAATTCATTCGTCATGTGATGAATCGAACGAATCTAGCGCCCACTCGTGTTTTTAAAATCAATCCAGAGAACAAAGAGGTCACTGAAGTGTATGCCAATGAAGGTGCAGAAATTTCAGCCGGAAGTACGGGACTTGTTTTCAAAAACAAACTTTTGATTTCGCAAGTGTTTGAAGATTTTCTTTTGGTTTGTCCAAGGCCATAGGAAAGTATTTTTATCTAGAATTTAGATACGATGGTCTTGGGTAGGCTGTCGTATTAAGTTTTTTTCTGTACATGAATTAAAAAAATATACTACAACATTTTTTAACTATATTAGCTAAAATAGATGAAGAATGTAAAGCAAGAGCTGTCTTAGTTTGCAATGCCTTAAAATTCAGATCAAAGAATGTATGAAAAATGCTTGAAAATTCATGAATTTGAATAGGATTACGATTGGTTAGTAAATATGGCAAATCTTCAAGTTAGAGATATTGATGACAGACTATACGAATCATTAAAGAGAAGGGCGGAGTTGGAACATCGTTCTGTCAGTCAAGAAGTAGTCATGATCATAGAAAGTCATTTAAAAAGAGATAATCTTGAAACAGAGAGACAAACTGTTGAATTTCTAAAACTTACAAATTCTTGGCACGATGAAAAAACTGCGAAAGAAATCATCTCCGACATTCGATCATCAAGATCTAAAAAAAATCGATCAAAGGTGACAGATGAGCTTTTTGATTGATACAGATATTATCATTTATAGTCTTAAGGGAAATGAGAGAGTCCAGAAAAATCTCATCGAAAAAAAGAATTCTTCAAAAGCAATTTCCGTCATTACTTATGGTGAGTTAATCTTTGGTGCGAAAAAATCAAAAAGTAGAGAAAAGAATTTAGCAACCGTATATAGAATTGGCGAACTTTTCCCAGTTATCGAATTGACTAAAGGAATTGTCGAAACATTTGGAGAAGTGAAAGCCGTATTACAAAAAAAAGGAAATATTCTTGATGATTTCGATTTATTAATCGGGTCTACTGCTTTATTTCTAAATTACACATTAGTTACTAATAACGAAAGACACTTTTCCAAGATTCCTGATTTAAGAATCGAGAATTGGAGTAAATGAAGGTAGTATTCCTTTCTAAATTTTCTCACCGCACCCCGCCATGAAATATATAGCACTACTCAGAGGGATCAATGTTGGAGGAAACAGAAAAGTCGAAATGAAAAAACTTCGAATCCTTTTTGAATCCTTAGGATTTACAAATGTTTCCACATATATCAACTCCGGTAATATCATTTTTGAATCCGATGATAATTCAGAAACAGTCCTTTTAAAAATACAAAAGGTTTTTGAGAAAACATTTGATTTTGAAATTCCTACTCTTGTGAAGACAGAAAAGGAAATGAAAAAAATTGCCAAAGCGATCCCAGAGGAATGGCAAAATGATCCAACGCAAAGAACGGATGTGGCCTATTTGTTTCCAGAAGCCGATTCCAAAAAAATCATTGAGGAACTTCCTCTCAAAATAGAATTTTTAGAGATTCGTTATATCAAAGGCGCCATCTTTTGGAATATCAAACGAGAAAATGTAAATAAAAGCCAATTGGCAAAACTCATCAGCCATAAATTGTACAAATCCATGACGATCCGTAATGTAAACACTGCTAGATTTTTAGCAGGAGAAAAAGAGTAAAATTAATTTAGAGATCCCACATTTTCTCAAATCTCTGGAAAATATTTTGAAGAGTAAGTTTGAAATCCACCAGTGGTTTGGTAGTTTAATCTAATATTTTGGAAAACTTTACTTATAAAGTAATCATTTTTTAATTATACTTAAAATAATCGTATTCAATGACCACCATCTCAACCTAGTCCCTTCAATACCGCCTCAATCGTATCCACCAACAACGATTCTCTATCCTCATGACAATGTTGGGCCACAAGTTTAGGGTGAGTGAAAGCCGCTCCTGCCGAAATCAGAATTTCTGACACAAGGTTCACGTCACGTTTTTTGATTTTTTTTTGGTTTATGGCTTCTGTGACCAAACTAGACATTTGGATTCGCATATTGGTCAAATGAGTTTGGATAAAGGGTTTGGACTCTTCTGCTGCCATATCAAAAGCCTTATACAACTCAGGATCTAGTTTCACTTTTTCCAATTTCATGCGGTGGAGATTTAGAAACCAGGTGAGGATCTTTTGGATAGGATCTCGTTTTTCATTCACGAGAAGGTCCTGTTTTTCATCTAACTTCACAAGCCAACGTTCGGAAACTGCATCGAGAAGTGCTGTTTTGTCTTGAAAATGGGAGTAGAGGGCCGCATGGCTAATCCCCATTTCTTTAGCTACATCCACCAATCGAACCTTTTCAAAACCTTTGGCCCGCATTTGGTCGATGGCAATTTCCACCGCTTTGTCTTGGATTTCCGAGGCTGTGAGACCGGTTCTTGGCATAAGGAAAGGATCGGGCCAAAACCTAGAGGGTCAATCTCAAATTACAAAATAAAAAAAATGTTAGTTTTGAAACTTACGGACTTGACTTTTTGTAACTTACAAAATATTGTAAATGTAACTAAGGGAAAGGTAAATATCATGCAATTGAATGGAAATACAATCCTCATCACTGGGGGAACAAGTGGGATCGGTCTTGCTCTTGCAAAACGATTCTCTGATTTGGGAAACCAAATTTTAGTCTGTGGAACCAATGCAAAGAAATTGGAAGAGATTCAGAAAATATATCCCAAATGGGGGACTTATCTTCGTGATATTTCTAAACCTGATGAGAGAGAAAAATTGTTTCAAGAAACTACAAAAGATTTTCCAGAACTCAATGTTCTATTCAATAATGCAGGGATCCAACGGTATCCTAAATTAAATGAATTAGAACCTTGGACAGACTTAGGAAAGGAAATCGATGTAAATTTGGGAGCACCCATTCATCTTTCTATGTTATTCGCTAAACACCTGTTTGCAAAGAAAAATGCGGTCATTCTCAATACAACCTCTGGATTATCACATATTCCTTTGGCTTATGCACCTGTGTATAGTGCGACAAAAGCGGCCTTACATTCTTTCACTTTGACATTGCGGTTTCAATTTCGTAACCAACCGATTGAAGTGATTGAAGTTTCGCCACCAATGGTGGATACAGATTTAGGAATCCCTAACACACATACGGCGGGTCTAAACTTAGATGAATATGCAAATAGTGTTATGGAAGGTTTAAGGAATGGAAATTTAGAAATCACCACTGGATTTTCTACAGTCTCTGCCAATGCGAGTCGGGAACAAAAGAATGAAATCTTTTTGTCAATGAACCAAGCTAGGAGCGCTTCAAACTAAAGATCGACCCACAAAGGCGCAAGCGATGGCGTCCCATGAGTCATCGTGGCCTTTCAGATCTTTGAATCCTAAAATCATTTGGATGGCTGCCCGGACTTCTTTTTTGGTGGCATTTCCTTTGGCGGAAATTCCTTTTTTGATTTGTGTGGCCGTGAGTGATACCACAGGGATTTGTTTTTCGCCGAGGGAAAGTAAGATGACCCCGCGAGATTCCGAGACCTTCATTCCGGTCGTAGTGTTCTGAACAAAAAAGAGTTCTTCTACTGCGGCCGCCTCTGGTTGGAATTCGGTGAGGATGTCCATCAGTTCCTTTCGGATTTGGAGCAGGTTGTCAGGAGAGGGGGTTTTGGGAGCCACTTCAATCGTTCCATAAACTAACAGTTCCGGGTTTCTACGTAAACCAGGTGGAAAGGAAAGAATCGCATACCCTACACGGTGGGATCCAGGATCAATGCCGATGATTTTCAATAATTTCTTTCCTTAACCCCAACTTTTGTCCAGTTTGGGCCTCCCCGACCCAAAACCTAGTCTAAAAATGAAAATGACAAGGTACTTTCTTTCCGTATAGTGGAAGAAAACCACCGCAGGAACGTTAAACACATGACCGCAACGGCAGTGAAACTCGAAAAATCCCAGGCGGAGAAGGCTCTTAGTGCCCAAGCCGCCCTCCTTAATGAAGTTACCAAACGACTAGCTCAGAAAAATTCCGATAACGGCAAAGTATCCGTAAGCAAAATGGACAAAACACAACATGTGTTTTACCAATTAGCTTGGATGACGGCTCAACAACGTGTTGCTGAGAACTTTATCGTTTATGCTTGGGATGCTTCCAAGGGAACTGGTGAATTGGAACAAAAAATGGCTCTTACTTTTGTAGCCGAAACTGTTTCAAACATTCGTTCAGAACTCGCAGCTCGCCCTGCTGAATATGAACTCACATACCAAGAACTATTCACCAAACTTTTTTCAGATGAAATCAATGCTTATGTAGAAGCTGCATCGAAAATGGAAAACTACGAAGCCATTGTAGACAAGATTGTTGATCTTGGACACTTCGGTGCCTATGGTCTTTCCGAAGACCATGAAAACTTCCGCGGAATCTTCAAAGATTTTGCTGAAAACGTAGTGGTTCCTCATGCAGAACACATTCATAGACATGATGATTTGATTCCGGCAGAAATCATCAATGGCTTAAAAGACATGGGTTGTTTCGGTCTTTGTATTCCAGAACAGTTTGGTGGAATCCAACCAGATGATCGCCCAGATAACATTTCGATGTTAGTGGTAACAGAAGAACTTTCTCGTGGTTCCCTTGGTGCCGCAGGATCACTCATCACTCGTCCAGAAATTATGTCCAAGGCTCTCCTCAAAGGGGGAACCGAAGAACAAAAAAACAAATGGTTACCGCTACTTGCTTCCGGTGAAAAATTCGCAGGAATTATGGTAACAGAACCTAATTACGGTTCTGACGTGGCAGGAGTTTCCGTAACAGCAAAAGAAGTAGACGGTGGATTTGTAATCAACGGTGTAAAAACTTGGTGCACATTCGCAGGTTATGCGAATCTCCTACTTATCCTTTGCCGTACAGAATCTGATCCAAGTCTCAAACACAGAGGTCTTTCCATCCTACTGGCTGAAAAACCATCCTTTGAAGGACATGAATTCAGTTACAAACAAGACGGTGGCGGAACCATCCAAGGAAAAGCAATCGGAACCATCGGTTACCGAGGAATGCACTCTTACGAAGTATCTTTCGAAGATTACTTTGTGCCTAAAGAGAACCTTCTTGGTGGGGATGCAGGACGAGGAAAAGGATTCTATTTCCAAATGGAAGGATTTGCTGGTGGACGTATCCAAACTGCAGCTCGTGCCAATGGTGTGATGCAAGCGGCTCTTGAAGCAGCTCTTCGTTATTCCCAAGAACGTAAAGTGTTCGCAAAACCAATTTACGATTACACTTTAACTAAGTTCAAAATCGCGAAGATGGCTATGATTGTGCAAGCAACTCGCCAATACACAAACTATGTAGCAACTCTACTCGATGAACACAAAGGTCAAATGGAAGCAACACTTGTTAAATTGTATGCATCCAAAATTGCTGAGTGGGTGACTCGTGAAGCAATGCAAATTCATGGTGGTATGGGTTATGCGGAAGAATATCCAGTATCAAGATATTTTGTTGATGCTCGTGTATTCTCTATCTTTGAAGGTGCAGAAGAAGTAATGGCACTTCGAGTAGTTGCGAAAGACCTACTTGACCAAGCACTTGCTTCTTAATTAGAAACTAAGTCTATTTAGTCGAAAGGATAAAAATCCAATCTGCAAAATACAGGAAAAAGCCCGAGAAATCGGGCTTTTTTTATATCTTCCAACTTCTACTTTAAACTTACTAAAAGACAAACCATTACTATCATAAATATGGAATGTCTAACCAGAGTGATCTTATCTCTGTTAAACTTCGTTTTTAATGATAGACGTTTTTCGTTTGACCCCATTAGAATTATTTATATTACCTAGTAGAAATTCAAAAATAAACTAAATATGAATCTAAAGTTAATATTCTCTTTTATCATTTTTTTTGTTTTGAATCTCTTTTGCAAAACGCCAATGCCTGAGTTGAGTTCGGAAGCAAAACTTTCCAAAAACAAAATGATCTCGATTCGATGGACAACCACTGACCCTATTCTTGCAAAAGTTTTTAATGAAATTTTTCCGGTTCCACCGGCCATTTTGTTAGATGAAAATACAAAGGTTGTAGATTTGACTACGGTTCCTTTACCAGAACCAAACCCAGACCATGCACCCAAACCAAAAGAAGAAAAACCAATAGATCCAAATGAACTTCCAAGATGGGATCGTGGATTTGAATTGTCAAATATTGATAATCTGACGGTTGTCATTCGCAAAGAAAGTCAAAGGCCATTTTATAGTATAGGAGTGAGTTTACTTGCATTAACAATGTTGTACTACGGGACAATGGAAACAGAAGCGGAACTAGTTTGGACTTCTGGTGAATCTAATTTGCATAGAATTTCTTTTTTATCCACTCATGAAACCATTTGGGCACCGATGCCATTCTACATAGGTACAGGTTCCAGTATTGTGGGACCTGCTTTTAATTCGAATCGTTACCCTTCAAAATTACAAAAATATTGTGTACAAGAAAAACCAGGTAAACTCAGAGAATCACTGGAACAATCGCAAACAGAAAATTGCAAAGAGTATGAAACATTTCTTAAGCGATTATTCCTTCAAAATTATGATAATATCCATTTACAGTTGAAAGAATGGGAAAAAAGAAACCAGGATTGGTTCCAACCATAACCAAGGTAAATTTTCATTTGATTTTGAACCGAAAACTTAAATTATTTCGCCAAACAATTCTTAAAACCTTAATGTTTTTATCCTTAATTTTTGGATTCGGGATATTTCCTTTACGAAACCTTCAATCCGTTTCCATTCCAAAAGAAAATTGGAAATTGGTTTTATATGGAGGTATCTTTACAACCACAGATCTCATCCCCATTGTATTCCGCCAAAAAACCGACTACAAAGAATCTTATATAGGTACTATAGGAATTTCTCGGCCATTCGATTACCGAATTCGTTGGTTTGATTTTTTATGGGAAGGAAATGTCACCAAACATTTTGGAGAAATGAATCATTGGGAAGTAAACGGATTTTATATTGTAAAAATTGAAAGAATGTATGATTCACCATTTAGTTTATCGTTAGGCGAAGGTTTGTCTCTTGCTTCTGAAAATCCAAAGTTAGAAAATAAAGCGAAAGGATACTATTTGGATGGTTTACAAAAAGATGCGATCGAATCTAGGGCATTACTGAATTACATGATGGTAGAATTTAGTTCGTATTTGCCGTTTGAACGAAAAACGGAAGTTTTTATCAGAGTTCATCATAGGTCAGGAATTTTTGGATTGTATTGCCCACCCGATCCCAACTGTGGATCCAATTTTATAAGTTATGGTTTAAGAACCACATTTTGACTACAGAGAACCTAACAAAAGTTCCCTGTGAAGCCAAAATACAGTCCTGATTTATTATAACTTGTAAAAGCAGAGGTTTAATTAGTTTTTCGTTGGCTCTTTGATCCAATCAAATTTTGCGTCTTTATGTTTTCCTTCTTCAACTAATGTTTTTAGATTCAGAAGTGATTCGTAAGGAGTGTCAGTTAATACTAAATTGATGACGGATTGAGGAACAGATCCACCCGGTTCAAAGTGAGCTTGGTATTCAATTTTTAGTTTTCCATTGGTCTGTGGAATGATACGCCAAACACCTTCAAAGTTTTCCATACGAGTGACTCCAGAAGGAGTAGGCCGTGCATTGGAATCAAGGCGTTTGATTTTCATAACAGTGGCTAAAGTTTTTTCATTTTGTTCAAATCCTCGGTCCATAATCAAATCACGATCATTGACTGGCCAAGGAGCACCATTGCGAAGGTAAACCACTGATTTTTTTTCAGTACCAGAAAGCACAGTGAGTTCTTTGCATTGATGATAAAGGTTTTTGCAAGAAGCCGGATCTGTCAAAAGAGCGATGACTTGAGAAATCGATGCATCTAATTCGGTTCGACCTAAAAATTCATCTAAATTGGAGCCAGGAAAAGGACGTGTCAATACTTGGATTCCTTTTTTACGTTTGGACTCCGACCATTCTGGTGATTGGCCAAAGAGTGAAGATAAATTTGATAGGAAAGAGATTCCTACTAAAGTCAAAATTAGAATTTGTTTTTTTGTCATGGTTACTTACCTATTTGTTGATGAATGAGTGGTCTTACTGTTTCTGCAAAGAATAATGAGGTTGAAGAAGCTGGTAACAAACTCAATCCATTTTTTCTTCCAATATTATTTACCGCAAGGATTGCCATATAATTTCGATTTTTATCTAACCAAGGAAAGAATCCATTAATCCCAATGCTGTGCGAAATGAGGTCTTTATCACATTCAGCAGGTATATCAGTAGTGGTGCAAAATCTCCAGTTGCCAAGTCCGTATTGCCAACGGTATCCGAAAGCAGAAAATTGTGAGTAACCTATCTTTGCTCCGTTGTATTGGTCTGACAATATTTCTCTCACCGATGTGGTAGAAAGGAAATTGGCGATATTTCCTCCAGCGGCATTTTTTGCAGTTCCGTTTGTCAGTAAAACATTAAGCATTCGCGCATAATGTTCTGGAGAAATGGAGAGACCATAAGCACCTGACAAACTTCCATCTGTGTCCTCGCCTGATCTAAAATTCCCTTTCCAAACTGCTTGATTTACATCCCAACCTAATGGATTGACGATGAGTTGCCTAAAAATAGTATCCCAAGTTTTTCCGCATGATATCTCTAACATGCGTTGTGCGACTGCCATATGATTTGAATTATATTGGTATAAAGCACCAGGTGTTCCTGTGGATTGATCCCTGATTTCATTGACACAGCTGTCCTTTTGGGTCCCTGATGCTCCGACGGGTAAACTAGAGATACAAGTGGCTTGCCCCGAACCATTGCCTCCACCAGCATTGAGACCTGATGTAAAAGATAATAATTGCCGAAGGGTAATGGTTCCCTTTGTCCCAGTCCAACCAAGGACATCTCCCGTGGTTCGACTTAAAGATAAAGTTCCACCAGTAGCGCAAGTTCCTGTTGTGACAGTCCCACAATTTGCATATGTGGTACTGTCAGCATTACAATCTATGGCCCTCATGGTTGTGATGGCAGTGACCCATTTGGAACCAGAAGCAATCGGTCGATAGGTATTATAATCTAAAAGAGATTGTCTCGCATAAAACCTATTACCTGACCCATCGAATACTTGGAAACTTGCACCTTCATCTGTAGTTTTTGCATATTGATCAAAACAGGAGTCAAGGCTATAGCAGGAACCTAAAATTCCCGCGACAAGTAATGACAGCGCGTTTTTATCTGTTGATACGGGTTTTTGACAATTGACTATTATAGAAGAAAAAACTGATACGAATATAAGTGAAAATATAAATTTCATTGTTTACCTCATTTAAAAGCGAATTGGTTCCAAGGTAATCACTTTACCTGTATTTTCTAAATCACAGGAAGCAAATTCCGGAAGTAATAGTGCATCACGAGCTACTCCCCCAACGTTTGTTAAACTATCATAGACGGCACCCAAAACCAGAGCACCTTTCGTTCTGATATCCGATTCGCACTGTAACACCGAGTGCTCTATAAAAAATTCCTCATCATCGATATCGGAAAGATAGGAATATAAAATTTTGGCTAAAAAACCATTGATTAAGAGAAGAGGTGAAATAGGACCCTGTCCTCCTTTCATTCCTGATTGTGACAACCAAAAGGAGGAGGCAGTGGATTCTGCTTCAAAAATTGCCTCGGAAATTCGTTTTTTTGCCTCAGAACCTTTGACGGCCCCATAAGTGGGTATTCCAATTGCTTCGGTAAACATACAATTTGTCAGAAAGACAAAGAAAAGAATGGCTAGAAAAATTTGTCTCATGAGTATTTTATCCTTATTAGAGAATGAAACGATCTGTTAACTTTTCCTTTAATCACATGATTCGGATTCCAGAGCCAGAACTTATGAATGACCCTACACAAGTAGAGTCCTACGCCCAAGCTGACTTCGAAACTGCGCATTCGTTTCTCATTCGTAAATTTCAAGATAGACTTCCTCAAAGGTTTAGTCCTGTATCCGTCTTGGATTTAGGATGTGGCCCAGGTGATATGTCATCTCGACTGTATTCACAATTTCCAAATGCGAATTTTACGTTTGTAGATGGTTCTGCGTTCATGTTAGATCTTTGTAAGAAGCGTATGGATATAATGGTTCTAAAAAAAAGAAACCAAAAAATAGAATTTAAAAAAGAACTCGTTCAGGAATTTGTTCCTGAATCTTCCTATGATTTAGTTTTTTCAAATTCCTTATTACATCATTTACATGATCCATTTGAATTCTGGGCGGCAGTACAAAGGTCGATTCATCCAGATAGTTTTATTTTTATCTCCGACCTAATGCGACCAGATTCATTAAACATGGCTAACCACCTAGTAGAGCGTTATGCGAATAATGAACCTGAAGTATTAAAAAGAGATTTTTTTAATAGTTTGCTTGCCGCTTACCGACTGGAAGAAATAAAGGAAATGTTGGAAATCGTGCGACTCGATTCAAAATTAAATTTAGAACCTATTACCGACCGTCATTGGATTTGTTATTCTAAACCAAGGCTTTGATGATTCTAAAATGCCTTGGTTTTCAAAATCGTAGTTCTTCTTTTTTTATTAAAATAGAAATCGGAATTTTGAATTAGAGTTTTTGATATCTCAATTTAAATATTTTTTCTCAACTCTAACTTTGTCCATATGGCTAATTTTCAATTCGCTAGCCAAGTCTTCCAAAAACCGAATTTCATCCTTGTTGAGAGAACCATCGGAAGCAACGATACATACAGCATCTTCAAAAAAATTCAATGCATACTCGTCATTGTCAGAAACCACTTTCGTTATGGTTTTCATTGGAAGAGGATTTTCGAATGTTTTTGATAAGATGTCTAAAACTTGTTTTTTTTGAGATTGGAATCCACTAAGTAGGCAATCTGGTTCAAATAATACGTTCACTAATTCCCCAACAATTTCCCCTTCTTTTTTTTTGAACTGACCATCCGCATGACAAGCATAGGACCATAAACTAAGCAGGACTTTGGCGTATTCAATATGAAGGTCACTTTCGATGTCCAGGGTGGATTGGATGGAATCTGGATGAATCTTTTTGTTCCCTTTGACTTGTTTCAAATTTTGGACGATTTTCTTTGCCATAACAATCAGGAATTGTATTGCTTTGGATTCTCCGTTCAACTTCATTTTTTTACTCTTTTCTTGATTTTTCAGAAAAATAGGCTGAATTGGAACTTCGAATCAGGAAACTGGAATTAATCTATGTCGAAAAATATACTCGTTACAAGTGCGCTTCCCTATGCCAATGGTTCCATCCATTTAGGCCATGTGTTAGAAGCAGTCCAAACAGACATCTGGGTACGTTTCCAAAAGTTAGTTGGGAACAATTGTTATTTTTTCTGTGCTGATGACACACACGGAACTCCCATTATGATTGCCGCAAAAAAAGCAGGCAAAACACCCGAGACAATGATTGAAGAAGTACAGAAGGAACATTATAAAGACCTTACTTCTTTTGGCGTGTCGTATGATAACTATTATACGACAAATTCGGAAGAAAACAAAAAATTTTCAGAGTCCATTTATCTCACCTTAAAGAAAAAAGGACATATCGTTGCACGTAACATCGAACAGTCGTACTGCGAACATGACAAAATGTTTTTACCTGACAGATTCATCAAAGGAACTTGCCCTAAATGCGGGGCAAAAGACCAATACGGTGATTCTTGTGAAGTATGTGGAACTAGTTACTCTCCAAAAGATTTAAAAGATTCCTATTGTTCCATTTGTGGAACCACACCTGTCCTCAAAGAATCCAAACATTTGTTTTTTAAACTCCAAGACTTTCAATCGCAACTGCAAACTTGGATCGAAGGCGATAGCCGATTGAATGAAGGAGCGCAGAAAAAACTAAAGGAATGGTTTACCTCTGGATTACAAGAATGGGATATCAGTCGAGACGGCCCATACTTTGGTTTTGCAATTCCTGAAGAAGAGAATAAATATTTTTATGTTTGGTTGGATGCTCCGATCGGATATATGGCATCCTCTATGAACTTTTTAAAAGATGAAAAGAAGTTCAATGAAATTTGGAAAGAAGGGAAAGGTGAGATTGTTCATTTTATCGGAAAAGATATTTTATACTTTCACGGACTTTTTTGGCCAGCAATGCTTATGGGAGCAGATTACCAAACACCATCCCAACTGAATGTTCATGGATTTTTAACTGTCAACGGTGAGAAGATGTCCAAATCCAGAGGAACATTTATCAACGCATCTACATTCGCAAAGTATTTGGATGTAGAACATTTCCGATTTTATCTCGCTTGCCGTTTGGGTTCAGGAATGGAAGACGTGGATATTTCTTTCGATGATTTTGTATCTAGAGTCAATTCTGATCTTATTGGAAATCTTGTGAACTTGGTATCCCGAGTTTCTACTTCAATTCTTGATAAAATGGATCGTAAATTAGGTGCTCTTTCGGAAGAAGGAAAATCTTTAGTTTCGGAACTTTTATCTAAAGAAACAGAAATTCGCGAAGCTTATGAGTCACGTAACTATTCAAAGGTGATGCGTGAAATTACCGGGCTTGGGGATAAAGTCAATAAATATGTTAATGATTATGCGCCTTGGAATTTAATTAAAACCGATGTAGATAAAGCAAGAGAGGTAGTAACAACTTCCCTTAATTGTGCAAAGATTCTATTTACATATTTAGGTCCGGTAACTCCTAAAATTGTAAGTTCAGTTGCCGAACTTTTCCAAGTGGAAAGTTTAAGTTTTTTAAATTTGAATGGAACACTCGAAAACCAAGTTCTTGGTCCATACCAAATGTTATCAAAACGCGTAGAGGAAAAAAATATTTCGCTTATGATTGAGGAAACCAAAGAAGCATTTCAAAAAGCTAATCCAGAAAGGTCAAATGTCGAATCTGGAAAAACAACAGCTCCTGCTACGGGAGCTACTACTGTTTCGGAAGATGGATTTATCACCATTGATGAACTTTCTAAAGTAGAACTTCGAGTAGGACAAATTTTGGAAGCAGGACCTGTGGAAGGTGCCGACAAACTTTTGTTTGTAAAAGTTAACCTTGGAGAAAAAGGAATCAAAAATGTTTTTGCAGGGATCAAAGCGAGTTACAGTGCAGAAGAACTCGTTGGGAAAAAAGTGGTAGTTGTTGCCAATTTGAAACCAAGACAAATGAAATTTGGATTATCGGAAGCAATGTTACTCGCATCAGGAAAAGAAAAAACTTTATCTTTATTTGTTCCTGATCGTGACGCAAACCCTGGTGATCTTTTAAAATAAACTTATGGCAACAAAGTCAGAACAAATCTTAAAGGAAAAGGAAATCGAAGGGATTAAATTTAGCCTCTACGGGAAAATCATAATCTTTTCTCTTTTGACAATTGTTACTTTCTTTGTTGCTCAAACTTTATTTGAATTATTAACGATCGCCTCTATTTCGTTAGGTTTAAATTTAGTTTTATATATATTGTCCAAGTTTTTGAAACGAGGGAAATTTGTTTCCTTTGTCGGGTTGTTTTGTGTTTTGATTGATTTATTCATCATCACGATCCTTCCGTTTATTTGGTACAATGCTGTTGGTGGTGAGTCGCAAGTCCCAAGAACTTACTTAATTAAAACTTATTTACACTTTATTATCGCAGCAACGTTAGTGATGAATGCCTTTAGCATCCAACCTATTTATCCAATGATTTATGCTTTGGGAGTAGTGATAAGCCAAGCTGGGATTTTGGTATATGCGCAACAAGATCCCAGGTTTGTGAGTACAGAAAGTTTTAAAGAAGCATTTCTTGGACCTGCTGCCCATGTAAATAACTACATCATGTCAATGGGGATCATAGGCGTTTTAGGATTTTTTTTGGCATATCTTACATACCGTGTTAGGCGAATAGTTTTGGCAGCGGTCACAAACGAAATCAAAATGTCTCAACTTTCTCGTTATTTTTCTCCAAATGTTGCCAACCAAATGGGAGAGGCTGGCGATGAATTCTTTAAACCTGGTGGTAAGGAGTCAACTGTTGCTGTTTTATTCTGTGATATAGCCAATTTCACTCAGATTTCAGAATCCTTAGGACCTGAAAAAACCATGTCACTTCTTTCCGAATACCATAGTTTTATGTTAGATACCGTTTTTGAACATAGTGGCACACTAGATAAATTTATCGGAGACGGTATGATGGTAACTTTCGGAACTCCTCATCCAGGAAAAGAAGATGCTACGAACGCGATTCGAGCTGGCGTAGCGATGTTACAAGCATTGTCTCTTTGGAACCAAAAAAGAGAATCAAATGGAGAAAAACCAATTGCCATTCGTATCGGAATCCACTACGGCCCTGTTGTTGTTGGAAATGTAGGTGTGGAAAAACGATTGGAATACACTGTCATCGGTGATACAGTCAATGCGGCAAGTAGATTGGAATCTTTAGGAAAAGATTTAAAACGAAACTTCCTGATTTCGAAAGAATTATATGATCAAATATCCTTAGAATATCGTCAAAATCTAAAAATCAAATCGATGGGTACTTTGTCTCTTCGTGGAAAAACAAAAACGACTGAAATTTTATCTGTGGAGACTAATTGATGATACAACTCCCAAAAGAAAAAGAAATCACCATCATATCAAAACCTTCTCTCCAATCAAATGAAGTGAGTTTAAAAGTAGTGAACGCAGATTTTGCACAAAATTTTGTGAATCATTTTGATTTTACTAAAAAACAATTGTTTATCGATTGTGATGAAGATGCATTATTAGAAATCGATCCCAATTTGAAATGGTTCGATAAACGTCTGTTATGGGAATCTGGAAATTTAAAATTAACAGAAGGAGAATGGATTTCCTTTCAAAATACCATTCCTGCACTTTCTCCCTTCCTTGCACAAGATAAGTCTGGTAAAGATTTGATGTTGGCCTGGGGAAAAAAAGAAAGTCTTCTTTCTGCTGTGGAATCTGGTTTGGGCACCTATTATAGTCGTTCTCGAAAAGGAAAATGGGTGAAAGGAGAAGAGTCTGGCCACCTCCAAAACTTAGCTGCCATTTATATACATTCGAATCCTTTTTTTGTACAGTATGTTACAGACCAAATTGGTGCTGCATGTCACACAGGTTATTATTCTTGTTTTTTTCGAGAGTTGGGTGCGAATGATTCTATTTCATTCGTCTATACAAGTAAGGTGGGAGAGTAGAATTGAATCGAATTGTCTTAATCGTATTAGTTGTTGTAAGCATTGTTTTTATTGTTTACAAACTTAAAAATTCGTTAGGTGGTAATCCATCGCTTTTAAAAGAAAAGATTGATGCGGGTGCTCTTGTGGTTGATGTGAGGACCGTTGCAGAGTTTCAGTCCGGCCATTTCCCTGGTGCTGTCAATATTCCCGTTGACCAGGTATCTAAACGATTGGATGAATTTGGTGATAAAAACAGATCCATCATTGTGTATTGTGCCTCCGGTGGTCGCAGTGGCAGTGCCAAATCCTTTTTGGAATCGGTGGGTTACTCTGACGTAACGAACGCTGGTGGACTCTCCAATATGCCAAGTCCATAACTGGAAATTCAAGGGTAACTTTAAATAGGGAAACAATTTGGCTTGATTTAGAACCCAAATTGAATTTCCTATTGGACCTAACAAACTACATACGTTTTCGTTTCATATACAATTGTAATCCGGTGAGTGCTTCTTTGCGTACCTTGTTTCCAAGTGCCGGCCACCAACCCATTAAATATCCTACAGGTCCCATTGCCATTCCAAGCCACTTCCACATTGAAAAATGATCTTTGTGAGTCAGGATCTTTCCGTCTTTAAAAGTGAAATTTGCATGGATTTTGTTATGGATGATCCTTCCTGTTTTACTAAAATGATAATCCGCTTCCCAGTTCGCAGATCCTTTTGACTCATCCGCTTTGATATTCGAAAATCGAATGGTAAGGTTTTGGCTTCTTTCAATTAACATCAGCCACATGGCAACCGCTTCTTTCCCTTTTAAAAGACCAAAGGCAGGATCTTGGAATTCTATATCTGGATGATAAAGGGAAACCATCGTTTGGCCATCTTTGTTTTGAAAGGATGTATAAAACTTTTGAATTAACTCTTCATTTGGATGCATCGTGGAAAAGATTATGATTGATCAATCTAAGACTTAGCAAGAAAAAAAGTTATGAAACGAATTGTTCTTTTTGCTTTTGGAACCAGTTTTTTACTCATCGGCTTAGTCATTCTTTTTTTAGCAGTCGGCTATTTTCAGAATCCAAAATTCCACTCAGAAACGAGTGAGTGGCTAAAAGCGGAACCTGAGGATATTTGGGCTTATATTACCGATGTAAATGACTTACCCAATCGAAGAAAAGAAGTAGTTTCCATCAAAGTTCTAGAATCACGACCAGATGGAACGATCACAAAATGGGAAGAAACACCAGACATGGGTGGGTATATGATTTTTGAGCTTCGTGAATCCAAACCCAATCAACTTTGGAAAATTGAACTAACGGATGCGAGTTTTAAAATGCGAGGATCTTGGACATACTCTTTGGAAAGGAAAATCCCTGGAACTGTTGTTACTATTACCGAAGACTCTGAAATCACAAGTGTTCCTGTGAGAGGGGCCTATTTCCTTGCCGGTCGGGATGCTACTCTTCAAAAAGAGATGGAACTCATTCGCAACCGGTTTAGCGGACGTTAGGGGAATGAAGGGATTATTTTAATCCCTGAATCCATTCATCGATCCCTTTACAAATTTTTCTAACGGTTTCTCCGTGGAAGATAATTCCAAGGTGGCCTTGTTCATAATAAGTGACCACCTTGTTTTCTGATTTAAGATCTTTCAGTTCCGTTAAACTTTCTTCGGGAACGATTTTATCAACAGTTCCTATCACACTATAAATCGGCATATCAAAGTTGTTTAGAAAATTTTCTGTATAATTGATCCGACCATCGTTTGACCAGAAACTTCTTTCGTTAGAGATTTGGCTTTGGAAAAACTGCATAATGACAGAAACGGATTCTTCGCAAAACACGTCTTCCATGAGAAAATACCATTCAGGTGGAGTGATTTCTTTATAACCCACAAAGTCTTTGATGGTTAAAACTTTGGTTCCAATATTATAACTAAAACTTCTTAAGCTGGAATGAAGATTCAATATGAGTTTAAAGAATTTTTTTAAATCAATGGTTTGGATTGTGGCTTGCATCGAAAAACTAGCCATACTCAAAATCATGTCGGAAATCATTTTATGTGGGAGCATACTGAACCCACGTTTTAATGTATCTAGTCCAATAAAGTTAGATTTTAAGCTAATATAGTTAGGCGAAGTAATGGATACAATTCCTGCAATGTATTCTTCTGGTTTAGGTAAATTGAATTCTTCTTTTTGCTCCTTGATTTTTTCATAAGAAGACACGTAAAAACGTGGAATCATTCCACCCATACTATGGCCAAGGACTACAGTTCTTTCGCTCGGGTAGTGCCAACGAATCCAACGTAAAACTTCTGGAAAGTCATCTTGGATGTAGTTATCAACTGTCCATCCTTCTTTTTTTCCATGTTTTGGCATGGTTTGTCTGGATCTCCCTCTCATATCCATTAGGAAAACGCGGTATCCATATTTGAGAGCAAGTTCTTTTGCCAGTTTGTCCATCACAGAACGCCTGCAAAAGAATCCAGGAATTAACAAAAGATTTTTCCCAGTATTGTTTAGTTTTTCAGGAGTAAAACTTTTTAATGATACCGCATAACCATCAGTTGTCGGAATAATGAAGGACGCATCCATTCTATATTCAATATTATACTGATGTGATTTGAAAATGATAGAAGTGACAGGCTCTTTTTGATCTTTTGTGGTTGTATAAAACAAGTTTCTTGAATTGGAAACCGTATCAGCTTTTTCGATATTTTTTTGTGCAATATAATGGTCGTTTCCCGATTCCATTTCTTTTGCGACAACAAACTCTATCACATCAAATAAGGAATAAAGTTGGAGAGTGAGGGGACGAATTTTATCCTCAGGAATGGGATCTTTCGTAATTCCCCAGAGAATTCCAATGGGGTTCTCATTCACAAAAAGAGGAATTCCAATCGCATGGTTCATCGTCTCTGAAAGTAAAACTTTTTTTTCAGGATGAATTTCTTCTTCTTTGAGATTGATAAAAATGACTTCGGGTCTTAGTCCTTTATTAAAATCAATGATGGATTTTCTGATAAAACGTGCTGATTCATTTCGCGGATCCGCTAGATGAATGGGGCGTGATTTTTTGATGTATTCTTCAATTCCGGGAATTTTTCTACGCTCTGCAATTTCCTTGAGTTTGAAGTGAGTGGCTGTGGCCACAATTTTCATTTCCTCTTGGTCGATGACTTCAAAAATTGAAAAGTTGAAAATAGGATGATCGTTGAAGTCAACAAGAGAAACCATTTTATTTGCGAAGGATTGCCAAATATTTTCCAAAAATTGGAAAGTAGTTTTGGGCACCGGAAAAATGTAAATTTTGTCCGGGTTTACCATAAGACTTTTATTGCTGTCTCTGGTGGAAATTTTGATCAAACGATCTTCCAACGAATTTTCTTCAAGTGCCATTTAGCATCCTTTCTATTTATGTGGCGATACAGTACGCTATAACTCTATTTTCGACTTTTCATATGCCTGTGAACTAAAAAATAAAGCTAATATGCAACAATCTGATTTCGAATCCATTTCAAGAGTATCCGTTCCCGAATTAGACTCCATTCTAGGAAAACCATTCCCGATTCTGGACGATGGCTTTGTTCGGCTTGTTGATTATATGGGTTCTGATGAATCCATCGTTCAGGCTGCACGCGTTTCGTACGGAAAAGGAACAAAAAAAGTCAATGAGGATAGGGGTCTCATTCGTTATTTGATGCGCCACAGACATAGCACTCCCTTTGAAATGTGCGAACTAAAGCTACATGTTCGAGTTCCTATGGACACTTGGCGCCAGTGGATTCGCCACCGTATGGCAAATGTCAATGAATACTCTACGCGTTACTCCGTAGCCATTGATTCGGCACAAACCACTCTTCCTGGAGAATGGCGAGTACAATCGGTAGGAAACAAACAAGGTAGTGATGGATATTTAGAATCATCCAAGGGTGACCACCTAACAAAAAGAGAAACGGAATTCCAAAAGTTCGCTACTGATATTTACAACGAAAGATTAGAAATGGGAGTGGCTCGCGAACAAGCAAGAAAAGACCTTCCTCTTGCCACATATACAGAAGCGTATTGGAAAATTGACTTACATAATTTGTTACATTTTTTAGCTCTGCGTATGGATGACCATGCTCAGTTGGAAATCCGATTATTTGCAAAAACCATTGGCGAACAAATTGTTCAAAAATGGGTTCCGAATGCTTGGGAAGCCTTTGTGGATTATCGATTGAGTGCTTTGAATCTCACAAAATACGATACACAAATTATCCAAGCTTTGAATACATCCGGAAAAGAAGGGGCCAAAAAGAAGGCAATCGAACTAGGATTGTTAGATGAACAAGGTTCCACCGCTAAAAAAAGCCGTGAACGTGAGGAATTAGAGTACAAATTGAAAGACATGGGTTTTACGATACCCTGGTAAAACTTGCTTGATAGAAATTTATTGATAAAATTGATTGATAAATTTTTTTAATATGGTTGTTAGAAGGATTATGAGCCTCAGAATCCTTCTAATCCTTTCTTCCCTCCTCCTAACCAGCGTTTCCCTTTCCGCGGAAGAATTTGCCGTGGCAACCTTTACCCGTGGAAAGGTGAGTTTTCTCTCCTCTACTGACTCTTCCAAACTTTGGAAAACTCTCAAAGTAAATGATATTCTGAAACCTGGAGACAGGATTAAAACAGGGAATGGATCCAAAGTGGATTTTTTATACCAAGAAACAGAAATAAGAATCCAACCAAACACTGATTTCACGTTAAAAGAATGGAATTCTGATAAAAAAATTGCCAAAGCCTATGTGCAAAATGGTGCTGCATGGTTCCGAGTAAACGATTTCAAAAAAGGTAGTTTTGAGGTATCCACACAAACTACAACTGCGGGCGTTCGCGGAACCGCCTTTGGAGTGTTCTACGAAGAAAAGGAAAAAAAAGGATACACTTGTGTTTGTGAAGGACTCGTAAACATCAATGGTACTGAATTTTCTAAGGGAACAGGTGGGGCAGTTAAATTAGGTGCCTCTGAGTTGGAAAAAAATGATTACAAAGGACTAATTACAAAGGAAGGTGCTACCATTCAGTTCCAAGAAAAACGAAAAGGCAATCCCATGTTGTCTCGTTGTCTTCCATGTCACAAACCAGTGGGTTGGGAAGATACTAGTTTTACTCCGGACGAAACTTACGGTAAAAAGTGAAATATTATTTCAAGGTATTCATACTTATTTGCTTCTTCACCTATCCAATCTTTGGTGAGGAAGTAGTCACAACTAAAAAAGACGAACCAGATGGCTACTATGGATTAAAACTGGGAGCCATCTTAACTCCCACACTATCTTATCGTGTTCGGGACAAAGCATCTGGAACGAAAGACTTATCTCCCTCTGACAAAGCAGGATTTTCCCTTCCTTGGACTATGGTAACCATTTCGAAAGAATGGGAAGATACCGGAATCAAAGCCGAATTTTGGGGCGAAATCCTGCGTAACGATGCATTAACAAATGATACATCTGCGGGGACAGGAAATAAATCCAATCCTTATGTGTTCTTAGTTAGGCGAGCAAATCTTGCTAAAACTTTTGAATTAGGAAATACAAAACATCAATTGCAATTTGGAATGTTTGAACTTCCGCATATGTTTTCTGTTTGGTCAGGAAACTATGATTGGCGTTATTTCGATAAATCGCCATTAGAATCTATGGGATTTGCAAAAGATCCGGTGGATCTTGGAATTAATTATATCCTTCGATGGAATTCTTTTTCTGTACAAACTGCTCTTGTCAATGGGGAAGGATACCGAAATACTCAGAATACAACGAATACTGGATATGATGTCATCGGAAAACTGGGATGGGAACCTACTTGGTCTGAGAATTTAAAAACTGGTCTCCATGTTTTAGGAAGAGCATCGAATGCTATTGGTTATGCGAGTGATGAATGCCGAGAAGGAAAAACTCGCTGCCTCGTTAGTGATGGGAATCCGGCTACAAGAAAACAAGGAAGTGTTTCTCTAAACCAAGAGCAGGTGATTGCAGTCGAATCTCATCTGGTTTGGAAAGAGGCTCTAAATTTAGGTTTGGGGGGAATGGCCAAAAAACAATTGGGTGGGGAAATCGTAGATAAGTTAGCACCTTACCAACCTGCCACAAAAGTAGCAGAATCCACAGGACGAGGAGCTTATTTTTGGGCAGGGCTTGGGAATGGAACGGTGCGACTGGTCATGCGCGGAGAAATTGCAACAGGTGGACCCTCACCTGGTTTACGTGCCACAGAGACGGTGGAACGAGAGCCTTGGTTGAGATTCAAGCCGGGAACCACCGATCCTCTCTATTCTGATCAGTCTTATTACATTACAAGGCAAATCTTTGGAGAATGGTTTTTGACCCCTTCTGCTAGGTTGGCAATAGGATATACGGAAGTACGTTCGTATGATTCTAAAGGAGGACCAAATAAATGGTATGTAGACAGTACCGGGGAGACATCAAATCGTGTCGAATATATAGAACAGTTTTCAAAACCTGCGACACATCCAATTTCTGAATACGGAAGATTGGATCGAAGTATTGTTTTGAAAGCCACAGCCACGTTCTAAGAAAGCGAGTATGGTATCTGAAATTCAAACCTTTATAGAATCCCAATTGTCTTCCGGTTCCTTTTCTGTTTATAGTATTTTCTTTTTGGCCTTAGGCGGGCTTTTGGCGGGTCTTTTGCCTTGTGTTTATCCTTTATACCCCATTACAGCCGGGATTTTAAAATCCCGAGTCACGAATCATAAATGGTCACACCCTTTTGTTTACTATTTGGGTTTAGCCAGTATGTATGCAGTATTTGGACTTGTTGCGGGTTTGAGTGGAGGGGCCTTTAATTCCTTTTTACGATATCCTGAAACACAAGTTATCCTTGCTATTTTGTTTTTTGTTTTAGGTCTTAGCGTTGCAGAATTTTTATATTTTCCTTTTTTTGCAGGTGATTTAAGAAATTCGGCAAATGTGAGTTATGCGAATACATTTTTTTTAGGTGTTGGTGCGGGTCTACTTTCTTCTCCTTGTGTGGGCCCAGTTGTGGTTTCAATTCTTGTTCAACTCATTGCTTACCAAACAGAAGGGATTCATTTGTTTCCCATTCTTTTTACTTCTATAAAGATGTTTGTATTTGGTTTGGGTCTTGGGATTCCATTTTTACTCATTGGAGTTTTTGGTTTTGCCTTACCAAAATCGGGTAAGTGGATGAAGGCCGTTCAATGGATCCTTGCATTGATGATTTTTTATTTTGCTTTTACATATTTAGAAAAAGCTTTTGTCCTTTGGGGTTTTGATTCCGCTCTTTCTATAAAAGTATTTTTCATTTGGATTTTGGCTTTGGTCTTTCTTTACTTACAAAAGAAAGAAGGTCTTCCTCACGAAAAAATGAAATTGGCACTTTTACAAATGGGTGCTTTTACTTCCTTGATTGTGTTAGTTTTACTTTTGCAATCGGCCTTGTGGAAACTCGAACCGGGTTCTTCTCATTCAAAAATTAACTCGGCTCCCACGGAGATTCATGGAAATTTAGAATGGTACCGCAGTGAAGCGGATGTCTATCGAATTGCCAAAGAAACGGGGAAACCGATATTTATCGACTTCTATGCCGATTGGTGTACAAACTGCAAAGAGTTTCAAAAACTTACGCTTTCGAATAAAGAATGGAATGAAACTTTTAAAAACAGAGCCATCCTTTGGAAAGTTTATGATACAGATCCCATTTTTGAAGAGTTTGCAAACAATCCCAATTATCCAGAATTAAAAATTGGATTACCCTTCTTTTTAATTTTAGATGCTGATGGAAAGATGATTTATAAATCGAACGACTATTTAGATACGAAAGGTATGATTAATGCGATTCTCAAATTTTAAGTTTTAATTTGAAAGTAGGATCGAGAACGAAAGAAAGACTCATATTCGTCTTTGTTATTTTTTTAATGCGAACCGGTCTATTTGACCAATTCGCATAATTTTAGTTTAGCGAGGAAGATTGTTGAGAGTAGCTAAATATTCACTGGCTATCTCTTTTACAATTTCACCGGCAGGTTTTACTTCTTCAATCTGTGCGACACCCTGTCCCGCAGACCAAATATCTCTCCAACGTTTGTATTCTTGTTCAACGGCTTTTTCCCCGCCAGCGTGACCTGCTGCAATTTTTTTCGGACCATCTTCTAAAACATCAGGAGAGCGCTCCACTGATTTTGCTAACCAGTTGGCGGGGATTCCTGAAATTTTTTCAGTATAAATGATTTCATCTGGGCTTGAATCAATTAACATTTGTTTGTATTCATTTTGGGCTCTAGACTCTGGAGTCGCAATAAAACGAGTTCCAACATACACTGCATCTGCCCCTAAAGACAAGGCCGCCGCCATTTGTGATCCCGTAGAAATAGCACCTGCTGCAATCACAGGTAGTCCAACTTCCTTTTTTAAGTAAGGAATTAATGCAAAAGGTGTGATAGCACCAGCGTGTCCACCAGCTCCTTGGGAAACGGCAATCAGAGCGTCTGCACCTGACTTTGCGACTATGTTTGCATGTTTCAGCGTGGTTACATCGCAAAACAAAGTAGATCCATTGGATTTGATTTCTTTGGCAATGGTTCGAGGAGTCCCTAAACTTGTAATGATAAGTTCTACTTTTAAATCCATAACAACTTCGAATTGTTTCGCCCAATTCGGGTTATGTTCTTTATGAAGGATCAAATTAACTCCAATTGGTTTTTTGGTTTTGGAACGGATTTCTAAAATTCCTTCCCGTAACTGTTCAGGTGTTCGGTAGTTTAAAGAAGGAAAACAGCCTATCCCACCTGCTTCCGAAACTGCCACCACTAACTCCGGATAGGAGACGAGGAACATTGGAGCTGCAATGATTGGCAGATCAATTTTTAACATTTCTGTGATTTTTGTTTTGATTTTCATAAATCTCCCGTTATACGATTATGGTTGAGTCGGTTTTGGATTTAGGTTTGGTAGTTCAGCGGAATATCTTCCAGAGCGCGGAATACAACTCATCGCAAAACCTTGGATAATGTAACAGATAGAATCCTGTGAGATACATTTGAGCGATTTTTGGTATTCTTGCCCGTCAATTTCTGTGGCGATGGAATAACATTCCATCTTGTCTTCCACAAATCTTTCTTGGGCAGTTTTCTCTTCTTGGGCCACAATTGTGGTAAGAGACAATAATAGGAGGGGTAGTAGGTAAAAAAATGATTGGAATCGATTTCGATTCATTGAACGTATCCTGCTTGATCCTATAGGAATTAAATTTTGAAAGAAGTCAAATCATATAAATCGATTCACACCTTCTTACAGTTTGTTCTTTATTTAGGGATTCTTTTCCAGTGTATGGGGTGTTTGGACTTACATTCGGAAGTGGCACCGGATCGCCAATTCCAACAATCCATTTATCTTTTAGATCGATATTACTATTGGTCAAGAGAAGAATTGAAAGATCCTAATTTGATTCCAGAAAATGATTGGCAAAAAATGGAACCCAATCGTTTGGGTTTTGAATCTCTTGAGAGCCAATATTTATATATTAAATTCAGTGATCAGTTTGTAAGACAACTGAAAAGCCCTGTGCTTTATGTTGAAATCGCTTTAGAACAATTTAAACTATTCCAAGGAAAAGAATTAGTTTTCGAATCCAAACTCCAAGACCATTTTTTTCCTTATATCATTCCTTTAAACCAAAACCCGTCAGGTTCTCTCATCATTCAATTTCAATCCAGGTACCATGGTTATATCGGAATGGATCGCAAAGTATTTTTCAAAGATCATTCCATGGCACTTGTAGATTTGTTTATAGAAAACTTTTCTGAAACTTTTTTTGCTCCCGTTTTACTTGTCCTATCTATCATTTTTCTTGGATTTTATTTTCTAAGAAAAAGAGAAAATATATTTCTGAATTTTTCTATTTTACTATTTTCAGCCTCTCTAATAGAAGCATTAAACGGCTTTGTTGGATTTTCTCTCAGTCAGTATTCGTATATTGTAACTCCACTCACTTATATTAATTTTGCATTTTTTCCTTTTGCACTTTTGCTTTTTTTGATTGGGATTTTTCCTCCTTTCTTTCGAAATTTATTTAAGATTCTAACTTTCCTTCATATAATTATCTTTTTTATTTCGATTATAAAAAATTATGAAAATGGAATTTCGTTTCTTAACAGCGAAGATGATTATAATTGGGTAATTGTATTAGAAGCAGTGATCGCAATTTTTTCTTCTATTTATGTTTTAATCAAAGGAAATAAAAATCTACGAACCATTACCTTGGGATTACTCATCATTGTTTTGGCAGGACTTCATGATATTTTAGTAGACCTGGAATTTTTTTCACACGGACAAAGAATTATTCACTTCGGGTTTTTTATCATGTTGGGTTTGTTTGGATTTTATGTATTTAAACATTATTGGCAACTATTACATTCGATTAACAGAATGAATGCGGAACTGCGGATCAAAAACAAGGAATTGCAGAGATTAATTCAAATTGATAAAGATTTAGCTTTGGCACATGCACTCCAAAAATCATTATTATCTTCTAAATATAATGAAGACGATAAAATTCGAATCATAGGATTTTCGCAAAACCTAGAGTCGGTGGGCGGAGATTACTTTGATCATACAAAAGATAGTATGGGAAATTGGGCGATTCTTATGGCAGATGTATCAGGGCACGGGATTTCATCGGCAATGGTAGCAGCCATGTCTAAAATGGCATTTGTTGGGGCCGGTGCCTATTTACAATTTCCTTCTAGGGTTTTCCATTCAATGAACAGACATTTGGTTGGAAAAACTAAAAATCTTTTTATTACTGCCTCTTATGTATTCATTGATACGGAATCATATACGGCAACATTCAGTAATGCGGGCCATCCAGGTTTTTTTCTCATTCGAAATTCGGAATCGGAAGTCATTCATTTAAATGTTAAAGGAAAACCTTTGGGTTTGTTCTCTCATATTCCCTATGCAGAAGATACAGTAAAACTGTTTCCGGGTGATAAAATTTTATTATACACGGATGGAATATTTGACTTATTAAATGAGGCAGGTGATAGCTTCGGCGAAGAAAGACTCAAATCATTGTTATGGGACAATCGTTACCAAAAATTTCAGGAGCTTGCAGCAATTGTACAAGATTCGCTCTTTCGGTTTTCTTCCGGGTGGAAATACCAAATGGATGATTTAAGTTTTTTATTATTAGAAATAAAATAAATAAAAGTCTCTAATTTTTACGGTTATAACCACAACGATTTAGTTTTTCCATTATACCAGAATCTATTTAGCTTTCTTGTGAAACCCCATAATTCATAATTCTGGATTGATGATAAACCGAATGGGATTTCCTTTTTTTTCTTCCAGTGCATGTAAAAATTCATTGGTCTCTTCTAACTTATGAACTCCACTAATGGATTTGGTCAGACTTAATTTTTTATCTTTATAGAGTTGGATGAGCTCAGGGATTGCTCTTCTATCGGAACCATAGGAACCGGTGATACGAATTTGTCTTTCAATTAGAAAAAACGGCATAGGAATTTCCAATTTGTTTCTGCCAATTCCGACAAGAACAATCCTTCCTCCACGATTCATCGCGCGGACCGAATTTTCAATATTGGGCATATAACCAGAAAAGTCGCATAACAAATCAATGCCGCCAGATTTTTCTTTTAAAACCTTACCCACTTGCATATTTTTTTCAACTAATATAAGTTCGTCTGCCCCGTAAGATTTTGCGTTTTCAAGGGATCCGCTATCGATATCCACAGCAAAAATACGGCCTGCTCCCAATGCTTTAGCAATGGCCACAGCGTGAATTCCCAGTCCACCACATCCAATGATGGCAACTGTGTCTCCAGGTTTGATTTCCCCTTGGTATTTGACGGCATGGTAAGGAGTAGAGACGGCATCAGCCAAAATGGCTCCTTCTGTAAAAGGAATTTCATCCGGTAAATTGTGAAGATAACGTTCTTCGATTTGTAAATACTCTGCAAATCCACCACGTTGGTTGAAACCAAGAACTCCAATTTCTTCACAAAGATTTTCTCTTCCCGCCAAACAGTGTTTACATTTTCCACAAGAAGTTCCAGCGCTAACAACAACACGATCTCCTTTTTTGAATCGGGTAACTTGTTCTCCTACTTCCTCCACAACACCTGAAGTTTCATGACCAGGAACACAAGGCGAATAGGTTGCTTTCATTTTTCCGTGAAGGACCAAATGAATGTCAGAACCACAAATTCCACAGGCTTTGACTTTGATTTTTACCTGGTTAGGGAGAAGGGAAGGTAGATCCAATTCTTGGATTTCGAGAGATCTTGAGCCTTGCGGAAGTACTGCAGCTTTCATTGAAAGATTCCATCTAACTCCGTCAACATATCGCTTGCATCCGTTTCATTTAATTGTTCTAACGTTAATTCGATTGTATCAGTGAGATAGTATTTATAATTTTTATAAGTAGTTAAAAACTCTTTTAGTTTTTCTTTTTCATCATCGGAAAGTCTGTTTTCTATATTGAGTTTACATAATGCTAAAACACCAAAGGCAGATTTTAATTCATCAGAGTTGGAAGCAATGGTAAATAGTTCCCGAACATCCAGTTCAGCAAAAGTAGGAAGTAAATCAGAGATAAGTTCCATCGCACCGATGGGAATGGCGCGGTCGAGTGATTTGACATAATTCAGCAGTACTCGATAACTTTTGGAATCCCCCACATAAGAGAGAAGATAAACCATTCCAGAAAGTAGGGATTTGTGGTAACCCCAACTCAATCGACCCGAGTCGGCCTCCCTGATGATTTGGTAAATCATAGTCCAAGTGTTTTTATCACCATCGGCAGCCAGTTTCATCAAATCCAAAAGACGTGATTCCCAGACTGGTTGGTCCATTTCAGATTTAAGGAGGTCGATGGCTTCCAAGGGGGAAGTTGGTAGTGATCCTAACTTTTGCACAGATTCTTCTCCGACATAATACTAGAATATGAGACGTATATGTCTTTTCTTTTTTATCATGCTAATGTTTTCTCCGTACGGCCGAAACTATTTGCATAGATGAAACGTTTTTCGGTCATACTAATGCTCTTTCTGACAGTGATTGGAGAGATGACGCCAGATCAGTCCAGTTCCAAGGCGACTCAGTTAATTCGTGTTAGCTACGGACTTAAGGATAACTACGAGTTTCTACGCATTCTAAATTCTACCATTAGCAACCGCGGTACCGAGGATCAAAAAAAATACTTCAAACGTTGCGTACAACACCATATCGAATCCGAAATTCTGCATTTGCAAATGGATTTGGGTCGTTCCTATTCTGAACTTAGGAGAACACAGGGTCTACTCATTCAACTGTATATTTATGTTTTAGAAGATGAAATTGAAGAATTAGAAGTTGAATTAGGCAGGCTTGCAAGATTAGCGAACGGAAAGGAAAAAACAGAAACCAATTTATATTTGCGGTTGGGATATCGAGAAATTGCAGTTGCGAAACAGAAATTACTCGTAGGAAAAAACATTCGACCTTATTTATATTTAATGAAACTTCAAGAGTTAGCTTATTCATTAAAATCACTGAAACAAGCGGAGAAGTACATTGTCCTTTTAGGATTATTACATGATTCGATCGATGAATTTGATAAAGAAACTAGGAGTTTCGCTGATATGGTTCATGAAGTCAATAGAATCATCTTGAATGATCGAGAAAAATACTTACGATTGTTATATGATAGCCACTTTGATTCCTATGGTTCTTTAGATTATTACGAACTGATTTGGAAACAACCAGATCTTCACGAATTGGCAGTGGGAATTCCTGGTTTTGATCCTGCTTACGAAAGAAACCCCGAAGAAGCGGTTCCTCCCACATTTAAATAGTTATGCGATCATTTATTTGGGAATTTCCCCTTACTGCAGGTTTTTCTTTATTTCTTTTTCTTTTATACCCAATTGTATCTATTTTTTTTCCTGATTTAATTGGACCATATTTTATCGCAACACCTGGAGAGTTAGAACCAATCAATTGGATTTTATCCACTTTCTTTCATGGATCAGGTGCTCATCTTCTTTCGAATTTGTTTTTCCTTCTACTACTGGGTCGGGTTGTAGAAAATCGCGTAGGAAAAGCTCGTTGGTTATTGTTTTATTTTATGGCAGGCATACTGTCCGTGTTAGGTGATGGAATTGTAAGAGGATTAATATTTGGTGATAGGACTCCGATTGTTGGGGCAAGTGGAGCTATTTCTGGTTTGGCTTCCGCCGCAACATTTTTATCTCCTTTTCGATTTCCCATCACTAAAACAAAATCTATACCTTTTCCTGTTTTTCTCTTTGGTTGGATGATGGTTTATTCTGATGTAACTAATTTGTTTGCCCGTGACCAGGTAGCTCACTGGGCTCATCTAGGTGGATTTTTTTCTGTCTTTGTAACAAGTTACTTACTTGGTGATAAAGAAAGGAGAGAAATCAGACAGGGCTTTCTTCTCAACTTTACCTTTTTTACATTGACTATCATTCTTCTTTTTTTTATCAACAATAGGTAATGAACTTAAAATTTCGAGCGAAGGATTACAAATCCGATGACTCGTTTGAATCAGCTGAATACGAGTATTTTGGCAATGAAAAGGAAGGTTGGGAAATCAAACGAAATGGTGACCCTTACCTCCACTTAGGACCGGGTTATATTCCTCTAAAAACCATTTCCTGTGGCGTTTGTTCCACAGACATAGACAGAAGGTTTTTACCCTTCCCTCTCCCACAAATCATTGGGCATGAAGTTCTAGCGGAAGGTCTTGGCGAACACCAAGGAAAACAGTATGTCGTCGAAATTAACGATACTTATGAAGCACGAGGAGACAAGTCTCCTGATGTTTTTTGCAAAGAAGGGATTCCCACTCATTCCCCGGAACGAAGAGTGCTTGGCATTGATCGGCTTCCTGGTGGGTTTGGACCTTATATTTTAGCCCCTGTTCATGCTGCTATTTCTTTGGAAGGTGTTTCACCAAAAGCTGCTGTACTGATGGAACCCTTTGCTGCCGCCTTACAAGCCATTCTTGCTTCTCCACCAAAACCGGGAGATCATGTGGCGGTCCTTGGACCCCGTCGTTTAGGGAGTTTGATTTTGGCTGCCCTTGCCTCTTACCGGAAAACCAATTTATCCGATTTTCGCATAACAGCAATTACCAGGCACGATCACCTAGTGACTTTATCCAAAGCTATGGGTGCCGATGAAGTAATTGATCTTCGAAACACCGACATAGAAAGTTTAAAAAACCAATTTGACATAGTTTATGATACTACTTCGACAGCTTCAGGTTTTGAATCTGCGTTACAAATAGCGAAACGAGAAGTTCATCTGAAAACAACGAATGGGCAAGTGATGGCAGGAATTGCTCATTTAACGGAACTTGTCGTAGATGAACTTTCCATTCTTCCTTATTCCGATTCAAATGTATTGTTTCATTGGGAAAAGGAAAATCGTAAAAATCGAAACATATTCGTGTTTGGTAGTGTTTCCGAAACGATTAAAGAAAAGTTGAAAACACAATTTACAGTTTTCGAGGGAAGTTCCAAAGAAGCAGAGAGTATTTTGAATTCTGAAATGTTTTCCAACCAATTGCCAAGATTTGATTTAGTAGTGGTTTCCAGTCCAGAAGAATTGAGTTTAGCAATTCGTCCGAATCCAGGGCATGAAAATTCTTTGGTACGACCAAGGGGTGCCATCCTTGTTGATACATCTAAAACAAAAGATTGGCCAGCGGATGCAAGTTTGGTGGGAAAATTTTTTGCGAATCAAAAAGAGATACATAGTTCTCGATGCGGGGATTTTCATATGGCAATTTCACTTCTTCGTGATAACCCAGAGATCACTCATGCACTCGAAACAAATTTAATATCTCATAGGTTTTCCTCAGACCAATTGGAATTGGCTTATGCAACCGCTAAAGATCCTTCCAGTGTGAAGGTAGTAGTAGATTTTAAGTAACTTTATGAACATAAACAAACAGATTCACACTTCCTTAGGCCCGGTACTTGCTCCCATTGAGGATGGTCTTTGGGAGATTGATCTTACGCATTTACGAATCTTTTTTGGGCTTTCCATTCTTTCTCGAACTATTGGAGAAGAGATTGGTAATCAATTACATTCTTTGCCAGGAGATTTGTCTTTTACTTATAAAATAAATCCTACTATCAATCATGAATTAGTGGATATGCATATCCAACATGTCCAGGTGTTTGCCAGGGCAGGAATTTTAAAAGATTGGGTTTTGTTTCGAGAACAGTTTGAAGAGAATTTACGTTTTGTATTTGGTTCTTTCCAACAACAATCGATAGCCAAAAAAATTCACCCCGAATTTTACGGGGAAGATCCGAACAGAAATTCTTCTGTAGCTTTATTATTTCCTTTTGAAGCAGAGTTTATTCATCCTTCCGGTTATTATATTTTAATGGAAAGGGTTGCTAGTTTATACAGAATTGGTGACTTCTTTCTTCGCATAACAATAGATACACAAGAAGATGGTTGTCTAAACTTAAACAACATCAAACATGAAGTGATTAGTGATGTACATACAAGAACTTATATTGCAGGTGCTTCAAAAATTAGTGAATCACTCAGCAATGGGATGATCAATGCGGCCCAAAAGGGTGAAACTTTTTACGAAGAAGAAAACAGTCATTTTAGTAAAGTATTTGGGCAAATTGAAAAAACTCCGCTTGGAAAACTGACTAATATAAATTTTTATTGGGAAGAACAATATCGTAATTTGATTTTAAGTTCAGACCCAGGTGTTTCGTTATCCATATTAAAAAAACTATTTCTTTTATTAGAAGATTCTTCAGTTTCTAAAAAAATCAAAGAAGGAAACACAATTCGGGCTCTAATTGGAAAAGTATCAGTTTATGTTGACCTATCTCGATTGGATCGAGTTTTAAATTTTAGTATTAACCAGAAGAGAACCCTACTCGATTCTTCTTTTTATTTAAAACGAATGCCTATTTTGGAACAAATTGCCAATGCAAATGGGCATAAATATAGTTTTGAAGGCGTGAATATATTTTTAATCCATCATGTCACCTCTGAAATTATTTCTTTAATTGAAACTTTTAGAAGATTAAAAGCAAATTCACTTGATGTCGCCTTTGTAAAGTATGGTGGCAATATTCCTCCAGTTTATTTAGATATTTTGTTGGATATACCTACCGAAAACTTTTTTATGGCAGGCCTAGAATTCAAACTTACAAAAAATCATACTCCTTATTATGGAATTTCTCCTTTGTATAGTGATTTTGAAATTCATTCCACATTCCGCCATAAATTAGAAGAAGCAAAATTAGGTTTTTTTGATGCTATGAGACGGTTGGCAGTATTTTTGTTTTTAAACAAATTATTGTCTTTAATTCCCAAAAATGAAAAATTAATTCTCATAGAAGATGGTGGTTATGTGGCACCCGTTTTGAATGAACGTGCATTAGATGGAGTGTCATTCGGATCAGTATTAGATGAGTTTTGGGTAGAGACAAAAGATCCAACCATTAAACAAAAACCATTCAATGAAATTTTAAAAACTTATGTAATGGGAACGGTTGAACATACACGCAATGGTTATGATCGTTTGGTCAAAGTAAAAGAAGAGAAAGAGTTTTTATTTTTGCCTACTTTTTCGATCGCAATTTCTAATGAAAAAACCAAGGAAGAATCTAAGGAAGTAGCTCGTTCTATTTTGAATGCGATCGGCAATACTTTGCACGGAATTGGTAAAGTATTATCGAAAAGAAAAATTCTATTACTTGGTTCCAACGGAAACATCGGTGGGTTTTTAAAAAGTTTTCTAATCGGTGGATTCCTTCATGAAAACAACTTAGATATTTTAGAAGTAGATCGCAAAATTCAATCGGAATCTAGATTTTTAAAATCGAGTTTTTCTCATGTATCCGATTTGGAATTTGCGGAAATTGATTTGGTCATCGGTGTTACAGGGGAATCTATCATTCCCCCAAAAACTTGGGAATCTTGGATTCTTACCAGTAAACACAAACAATTGTTTATTGCATCTGGATCAACAAAAACAGTTGAGTTTAACGATTTTATCAATTGGACGAATGCGTTGAATTTAGAGGAGAATCCAAAGTTAGGGGGAGAGGATTTGGAAATATCCTTCCAAAGAATTTTAGATCCGCAAACACAAATGGATTTGGGTTCAAAAATAGTTTTTAGAATCGATAAAAAACAAATCGAAAAGGCAGTTTATCTAATTAGCGATGGAAGTCCTGTGAACTTTTTGTTTTTTGGAGTACCAACTGAGTCAATGGATCCAATCATTTCTCAACTTGCAAGTGTGTCGTTAGGCATGGTTCATTATTATAAATCTAAGCGTCTACCAAAACCTGATTTATATGCGGTAGATCACCAAATTAATGTTTGGGGAGATTCATTGTGAGTAATCACGGTTTTTTTCAAATTACCCAAAAATTGTTTCTTCGTAACGGAAATCAATTGTTAGTTTTGCGAGATAGAAAGTCTGGTCATGGTGATTTGCCTGGTGGCAGGATGAACGAGGATGAATTTTTTTCGGACTGGTCAGAAAGTATCTTTAGGGAAGTAACAGAAGAGTTGGGAGATCAAATAAAAATTGATGTAAATCCTGAACCAATTTTTATTCATAAACATAGAGTAAATGAAGGAAATTTCCCTTGTGTGATCATTGCCTATTCAGCCAAACTTTTGGATGGGAAAATTCAGTTATCAGAGGAACACGACTTTATGGACTGGGTTGATATTACTAATTTTGATCCTTCCAATCTTTTTTCGGAGTATATGTTGGATGCTGTCCAACTCTATTTAAAAAAATATGCATAATTTATACGTTCCCCCTTATAAAATTCTCCTATTTCTCATTTTGTTCGGTTTTGGATTTTTTTCTGCATCCATTCTAAAAGATGATCAGACAACATTGCCGAAGATAGATATCCCAAAACCAGATTTTAGTTTTGATTTCAAATTTGATTTTAATTTCAGCAAACCTGAAGTAGATGAAGAAATCACAAAACCAACTAAGTCATGGAATGACGTTACGATTCAAACTAACGGAACCGATAGAAAGTATGGAAACCTAGTCGGAATTCAATTAGTTCTCCAACCTGAGGACTTTGTAAAAGAAGAATGGTGGCGTGAACGTATAGAAGAAACCTTAACCAAAGCCAAAACATCTGGTATTTTTGACCGAAAAACGATTGTTATTCTTCCTGAACATACTGGATCAGGTTTATTATTTTTAGATGAAAAATCTCGTTTTTTAAATGCAGATTCATTAGAGTTTGCTTTAAAAACCAAAGGGGAAAATTTTTCCCTTTCCGATTTATTTTATTTGAAATCTGAAAAGATGGCGGAAGTTTATGTTCGAACTTTTTCTGAACTTGCTAAACAATACAATGTTCCTATTTTAGCTGGAACTATCATATTACCAAATCCTAAAATTGTAAAAGGTAGTCTTGTTCTTGATTCCAAAGGACCACTTTACAATGTCGCTATTCCATTTTCTGCTGATGGAAAGTTGATGGATCCTCTCGTGAAAAAATCTTTATTAACAGAAGAAGAATTAAAAATACTTTCTCCTGGTGAAACTACTCAAGATCGTGTTTGGGTTGTTCCTGGTTGGAAAGTAGCTATATTGATTGGACAGGAAGTTTTTGATATAAATATATACAATCGACTAGTGGGAAAACCAATCGATGGTTTAATTTCACCTTCAGCTTCTTATCCAAATATGAAATGGCAATCTTTTGATTTAGAAGATTCTAATGTTTGGAAAAAGGAAGGGATGGCCAAATTCATAAAATCGACAAAAGCACAAGACTTAGTTCAGGTGTTCTTAGCCGGGCATTTATATGGCCAAAAATGGAATGGAAAAACTTTTAACCTGCGAGATTTTTCGAATGAAGATCAAGTGGGATCGGTAGAAAGTCCTACGATCTTAAACTTGTACTTTTGATTTTCTGGCGAAACTACAGTTTTTTTGAATCGTTAATTTTAAGATTAGATATAAAATCGATTTGACAAGGCATACCTTTCCACAAAAAATTTTCAGAGTCATGGCACAGAAGTCCCTTCCTAAAAATGAGTTTTATGTAAAATGCCCTTTGTATTCTAAAGGACTCTCTATTTGTCCTAGTGCCAAAGATCGTTTACAAACTGAGGATTTGGAAAGACTTACTTCTCACTGTATTACTGACACTTATAAAGCTTGTGATATCTTTTCTGCTAAAAAAGAAAAAGAACAAGCAGCCTAACCGTCACTCAGCTTCCTTACTTTTTTAAAATACTCATAAATCATCCAGTCTTCCGGAGAAAAATTTAGGTCATCTAAAACAAGTTCTCCTCTTTTGCTTTCATAAACTATTCGGTCCCCTGCGACTCCCCACAATCTTTCTATAAAAAAAGGAAAATGTTCCTTTTTGCCAGAAACCTTCCATTTCATTGGTTGGTTGGGATCGTTTTGGTTGGTAGCAATGAACTCGTCTTTCCCTGTCAGCCTCCATGAAAATGCTTCGCGAGTGACAATGGGAATACCTCGGTTGATCGAAGGAGTTTTCCCTTGGTGGTAAACAACTTCTTTAAGATAAAGGTCACCAATTTTTCCGCCTACAATATAACCAGAAATTCCATTATTATAATAAAATCGTGGAAGCACAATGTCTTTGGAAAGCAGAGTCACTCGTTTTGATTCCAAATGTAAAAAGAATAAATTGTAAGAGCCACCAATTCCCGACCAAACTAGAAATTCATTTCCTATGGAAGTTATGTGGTAGTGCGTTTTTAGTTTTGGGAATGGAGTAGGAAAGAGATCTCCAGAGATGAATTTTTCTGGTTTGGAGTTTGTACCTGTTTTTTCAACGAAGAGTTGGTTTTCAAAAAAGTATAATAATAAATCACCAGAATTAGTGATCGCCATTCCTGTTTTGCAAGGTATATGAACAATGGATTCATGTTCCAACGAGGAATCAGTTGTCGAATATCCAAATAAAGCACAACCCCCATATTGTTTTAATGGATACTGCACTGCCACATATTTTCCGTTAGCCGAAATTTGTATTGAATCGGGACGGAGTTTTAGTTCAATTGAGTTTCGACTGTCATTGACTAGGTCTTTAAAATAAAGAGTTTTGTTTTCAGTCCAAACAATTTTTGTTCTATCTTCAGAAAGTGCGAACAATCTAGGTTGGTTTGGTTTATTTTTAGATAATACTTCTGAAGTGGAACGATTTGCGGAAAGTCTATCCTGTAAAAGGGCAAGTGCCTTTTCATATTTTTCTTTAGAGATTAAATCTTCAATTTCTGAGACTAAGGATTCATGTTTCGATTGGCAGGAGAAAAAAAATAAAATAAAAACAGAGGTTATAATAGAAAATAATTTCACTGAGACTCCAACAATTCTTGAATTTCTTCTGCGTGGATTTCTTTAGAAAATAGTTCCATTGCTGTTTTGCCAACACGTTTTGTATCATAATAGGCAAAAGTTCCTGTGACTACCGCACCACCAATAGGTATCCAACGAGCAAATTGTTTTCGGATTAGGGATTTTGATATCATTAATCCTAATTTTTCTAACAAGGTTTGAAATACTTTAACGGTTGTTGGGCGAATCAAAATTTTAAGAGAAGATTCTTCTATAATTTTTCGGAAAACATGTGCGCCGCCATGTTTAAAAAGACAATAGAGTAATAATTCTTTGGTGACTTGAACTTCTTTTCCATAGAGTGCGGCTATGTCCAAAATCAAATGCCCCTGAATGCGATACAAAAACATTAATTCAGGAAGGATACTTAGAATTCCTAGTGGGCCAGGCGGTAGGGAGCAAGTGGCGCTAACCAGTCCCGATTTAAAGGATGCGTTTTGAACCAATTCCTGGATTAGATTGTCTGGAGGTTGGATTGTGGGCGCATAGGGACTTCGATAGTCTTCTAAGCCTGCAAATAACTCGATTAGGCCTTCTAAAAAACCTTCAGATTTGACCTGGGAAGGTGTTTCGCTCACGGGTTTCTTAAATCCTCGTTAGATTTTGGTTTATCAAAAACAGGCATTCTATATCCTTTCCATAGACATGATAGATAGATTGAAAAAAATTCAAGAAAAATACCTCCGTATCGAGGATGAGCTCGCCAAAGCCACAGCATCCGATACTTTGAAGAATCTATCGAAAGAAAGATCTCGCCTAACACCAGTATATACAAAAGCTGATGAATATTTAAAAATTACAAAAGATGTTCAGGATGCAAAAGTTCTCCTTGAATCCGAAAATGATCCAGACATGCACGTTATGTTGAAATCAGAGATTGAAGAAGGTGAAAAAAAGTTAGAAGAGTTAGCGAAAGAACTCGAAATTATGTTATTACCTCCAGATCCAAATTCTGGAAAAAGTATTCTTGTCGAAATCCGTGCTGGAACTGGTGGGGAAGAGTCAGGTTTGTTCTGTGCCGATTTATTTCGCATGTATAATAAATATGCTGATAAACAAGGTATTCGAACAGAGATCATTGACGCAAGTCCCACGGGAATTGGCGGTTTCAAAGAAATCGTATTTTCACTCGATGATGAAAGAGCTTATGATTTATTTAAGTTTGAATCCGGTACACATCGTGTTCAGAGAATTCCTGAAACTGAATCGGGTGGACGCATTCATACATCAGCAGTCACTGTAGCAATCCTTCCTGAAGCTGAAGAAAAAGAAATAGAAATCAGAGAAAGTGATTTGCGTATTGACGTCTATCGCTCGTCAGGTGCTGGTGGACAGCACGTCAACACAACTGACTCAGCAGTTCGTATTACACATATTCCAACCGGTATTGTGGTAGCTTCCCAAGAAGAACGTTCTCAAATCAAAAACCGTGATAAAGCAATGCGCGTGTTACGTGCAAGGATTGTAGATCAAATGGCAGATGCTGCCAAACAAAGTGCAGATGCGTTGAAAAAAGCTCAAGTTGGTTCGGGAGACAGGTCTGAAAGGATTCGGACTTATAACTTTCCTCAAGGGCGTTGCACAGACCATAGAATCGGTTTTACGAGTCATAATTTACCTGCCATCATGGAAGGTGACTTGGATGAATTGATTGATGCATTGGTTCAAGAAGATAGATCGAAACGTTTGGCGGAAGCAAAAGCATAAAAAAAGAATTTATTTTTGAAAGGAATTCGGTTGATTCAAACCGTCTGAATGTTATAAGGAATAGGGCGGAAATTTTCATTAGATGAATCGTTTGAAAACTTTAATTGCACTACTTGCTTTCACAAGTTTCGCCTTTGGGAATTGTAAACCTGCCCATAAAGGTGAAAAAATCAGTGATCTCGTTTTATATTATCTTCTATTTTTAGCATTATCCAACGGTTCTGAAGAGAATTGTTCCTTTTCTCCTAGTTCTAACGATCCGCTTTATGGGGACGAATGGCACCTAAAAAATATTGGCCAATTTGGTGGTACTGTTGGTGAAGATGCAAACGTCAGTCCATTATGGGATCAGGATATCTCCGGCAATCGTGTGATTGTCAGTGTGGTAGATGATGGGTTGGATATTAAACATGAAGACTTAGTTCAGAATATTTCGGTAACGGCTCGTGGATTAAATCTCTTAAATGGAACCATTTATCCAACGCATTCCTATTCCAATAGTTTTCACGGTTCTGCAGTAGGGGGAGTGATTGCTGCTCGCGGTGGCAATAATCTCGGTGTTAGAGGAGCAGCACCTTGTTCTAAGTTAGTTGGTGTCAATATACTGGAAAAGTCCACCATCTATACTTCTGATGAATACCGAGCAATGGTAAATGAATCAGCAAGGGTTTCTATATCCAATAACAGTTGGGGTTCTCCTGATAATTATGGATGGCTTTGGCCTTCCAGTGCACTTTGGCAACAAGGTGTAAACGAAGGAATCAGCAAGGGAAAATCAGGAAAGGGAACTGTTTATGTATGGGCAGCGGGAAATGGTGCCTTTAGAAATACAATAGCTTCTCCACTTTTATTCGATAACGCCAACTATGATGGTCAAGCCAACTATTATGGTGTGATGGCCATTGGTGGTATTGGTCAAAATGGAAAAAAGGCGGCCTACTCCGAATCAGGTGCAAATCTATGGGTGGTTGCCCATACACAAGGCAATGACGCCACAGCATATACAACTGCTATATCGACAACAGATGCCACAGGAGCCAATGGATTAAATGTAGGTGGTAGTTCAGGAGATTATTCGTTAGGAAATTATACTAAAAAATTTAATGGAACTTCCTCTGCTACACCACTGGCTGCAGGTGTGGTTGCTCTATTGATTGGGAAATACCCCGATTTGACCTGGCGTGATGTACGTGAGTTAGTTGCCTATAGTGCTAGAAAAAATGATGCGAGTGATGTAGACTGGAGTCTTAATTCTGCAGGATTAAATATTAACCATAAGTATGGATTCGGTGCCGTCGATGCGGTCAGTTTATTGACAAAGGCAAAAACTTGGATACCAATAACAGCAGGACTCATTACTTATACTGCATCAGCATTATCACCTAACACCTCTATTCCTGATAATGATCTTGTGACAGGGGCCACAGTAAATTACAATATTAGTAGTCCCATTAGTTATATTGAATATGTGGATGTAGAATTTACATCAAACCATACATACTTTCCAGAACTTCGCATTGAAATTACTTCTCCCAGTGGAACAAAAAGTGTCCTTTCCGAACCACATTATTGTGTTAATCCGTATAACAATACTACTTGTTCTTCTGGAAATACTTCCATCGCTTCCATGACAGGTTCTTCTACCTATCGATTTGGAGTGGCTCGCCATCTGGGAGAAAATCCGAATGGAATTTGGGTTCTCAAGGTATATGATGCCAGCGCCACTGACACGGGACAAATAAACTCAGTGCAATTACGTATTTATGGAAGGTAAATTTATGATTCCTAGTTTACGGTTAGTTTTTTCATTTCGTTTCACTTTGGTGACTCTTACCACAATCGTTTTTTTTACTTCATTAAATGCGGAACCTAAGGAACCACCTAGCTCCATTACCTTTAAAGAAGGTGGTGTCACAAAAACTTTTTATCTAAATCCGAACGTTGTCGCTGAATATGTAGACATAAAAGAAATTTCAAACTACCAACAGAAAAACCAAGGGAACCAAGGAATTAAATCTGGATGGAACATCCGCCCACAGGGAAAAGTTTTAAATCCAAAATCTAGTAAATCAGCAATTCCTTTGAAAGTAACGGAAGTTTATTCCACAGGTGTCGGAACGGGACCAAATATTGTTTTGCCTGGCATTATCATTATTACTTTTTCTAGTGACCAATCACAAACTTCTTTGGAAAAAATCGCAAACAAATATGGAATTCAAATTCTCGATCAATTGTCCCCCCGATTAGTTAGTTTTCAAACGGAACCAGGTTATTTGTCTATTCAAAAGGCAAATGAAATCCTTTCGGAGCCGAATGTATTGGAAGCTTATCCAGATATTGCATTGGAAAAAAGTTTAAAGTAATATTCGCATAACGAAAATTAGGTTTTTACATCGCCAAATAAAAATACATTAGTTTTAGAATCTCATGTTTTCTCACTGGTTTGGGAAGATAAGATGTGATTCCTGCCAAAAAACTTTTGCTAATATCTTCTTTCTGAACGTTTGCAGAAATAGCAATGATGGGAATTGAGTCGCTAGCTTTAATTTGATTGGCTACTTCGATCTTTCTTATTTCCCTAGTTGCTTCTAACCCATCCATTTCTGGCATTTGCATGTCCATTAAAATGATATCAAATTTTTGTGATTTATACTTTGTTATAGCTTCCTTTCCATTATACGCAATGCTGATATTGATTGGATATTTACGAAAAAAAGTTTTGATGATAAATATATTTTCTTCGGAATCTTCAGCGAGCAGGATATTACAATTTGGAAAATTTTCAGGTTCTGGAAGTTCTAAATTGAGCCAATGTTTGTGTATGTCTGAGTTTCGTTTGATAAAACCTTCGTATGGAATTTCAAAAGAAAATTTAGAACCAATTCCCACATGGCTTACGACTGAAATTTCCCCTCCCATTAATTGGATTAACTTTTTTGTAATCGTTAATCCAAGGCCAGTTCCACCGTATTTCCTCGTAGTAGAGCTATCCACCTGTGTAAAACTCTCAAAAATAGAATCTAATTTTTCTCGAGGAATACCAATCCCTGTGTCCTCTACAGAGATAATTAGATTCTTTTTGTTTTCACCTAACGATGTATTTACGGATATTCTTCCACTTTCCGTAAATTTCATTGCATTACTTAGTAAATTGATTAGAACTTGTTGTAATCTAGTTGAGTCACCTGCAATACTTTCAGCTATTTCTTCATCTACGTTAAATTTTATATCAATGCCTTTTGTCTGGGCCTTCATATAAAACATGGAAACAGTATCTTTCATTAAGTCCCGAATTGAAAAATGGATATGTTCCATTTCTAATTTTCCGGATTCAATTCGAGATAAATCGAGAATATCATTAATTATATTAAATAATGCTTTTCCTGAATTTCGAAGAACCGTTAAATACTCTTTTTGTTCTTCTGTTAACTCTGTTTCATTTAAGGTGTCTGTCATTCCGAGGATTGCGTTTAACGGAGTCCGAATTTCATGGCTCATCGAAGCTAAAAAATCGGTTTTAGCCTGTGATGCTTTTTGCGCTTCGATTTCTCTTTGGTTGGCCAAAGTCATTTTTTCTCGCAAAAGTTTTTCGCGTACCACTTGTTGCGAAACATCTGAAATTTGAATCATACAGAATGAATCAGTTTCATCTTCGATAGAAATTGGAATGATGTGTAAGTATTGATAAATACGATTTCCTATTTCTCGATTTTTTTCGTTATCATAAAGAGGAAAAGGAAATGGATTTAATGTATGAGTTAAAATAGAATACTGAGAAAAATCTAAACAAAGTTTGATAGATTTGAAGGTTCTTGTATTTATTAATTCAGGGAAAATATCTAAGAATGAAGCATTTATTAAATCCTTCTCTTTTATTCCTGAACTTTTAATAAACCAACTATTTGTTAAAACGATATTTAGGTTTTTATCTAGAATGAGAATCCCTATTCCAGATTTCTTTATAATCGCTAGTAAGTGTTTTTCATTAAGAGAATTCACTATTTCAGCTTTTCAATCAGTACTCTAGAAAGATTTTTAATGCTATCAAAGTTAAGAATGAAAAATATATAACCTTTAATATCCTTCCCACTCAGTTTATAATCGATAAAAACTAAGAGAATCGAATTGTCTGTTTTGGGATTTCGTCTGAGAAGTAATTCTTCATATTTCCCTGCAAAGAATTCTGGGATATGGGTTTCAATTTTATAATCAGACATCTTAGCTAAATTTGATAAAATAGCATTTAAAATAATGTTTCCAATTTCACTTAACGCATCTTTTTCAAATTGTGAAACTTCGTTTAAGGCCACATAATCCTTCATCATCATTTTGACGATTTCTAAACTTGCACTTTTATGGAATAAAAGAAATGCAGATCCGTCGCCGATTCCACCAACAAACTTTTGTTCAATGGTGCAAACATCTTGATTTGCTAGATATTCAATATTTTTCGCTTCTTCGGTTGTGATTAGTTTTAAACTTGGTACAGTGAGTAAAATTTCATCAGAAATCATTTCACTCATTAATTTTGCGGCACCGCCTAAACTAATATTGAATAATTCACATAAAGAATCTCGTTCTATTTCAGTTAGAAAATTCATATTTTAATCCAAGAGGGGTATTATTTTTTCAGGGGTTACTGGTTTTTCAACAAAATCAATTCCAATGGTTTTCGCTCGATTTTTTATTGCATCTTGGATGTTTGCGGTAATCAAAACCACTTTTGTATTTTTGTAATTCTTTTTGAGATCTTCTGCTAAATCGAGTCCAGATAAGTTTCCTGGCATATTTTGGTCCAAAGTGAAAAAGTCGATGTCTTGGTGGCCCTTTAAAAGTGTTTTTGCATCATCTGCTGAACTTGCCTCTAAAATATCCCAATCAGGATTTTTTTCTAAAATAATTTTCCGAATCATTAAACGAGTTACTGTGCTATCGTCGACGATTAGCGCTTTTTTTTGTGACATATGTATTGCCTTAATTCCGAACTAGTATATATATGAGATTGCACCTAATAATTGACGGAAAAAAAACAACTCTCCAGCCTTATATGCGATCCAAATATTATTTATTATTATTTTTTTACCTTTTCAGCCTTTGTAAGTCGAATCAAAAAATTTGCGAAGGCGAAAATTGCAGGAATGGAAAATTCCATGTTACCTATGAAAATGGAGATCGTTTTGAAGGAGAATTTTTCGAAGATATCAAACATGGGAAAGGAATTTATTATTATTCTAATGGCGATATTTTTGAGGGTGAATACCAATTCGGTTATAAAGAAGGTTCCGGAATTTATAGTTATGCGAATGGAGACAAATTCATTGGATCTTATTCCAAAGGGAAACGGCAAGGTTTTGGAAAGTATATATATTCTGATGGCTTGATTTTGGAGGGTCATTGGGAAAATAATCACCTCCAGGGAAATGCAAAAATAGTAAATGCTAAGGGAAGTTTGGTGTTAGAGGGAATTTGGAAAGATAGTCGGTGGATGGGAATTACACCGACCAATTCATCAATGAATGCTATCGAAATTTCGAATCCCGAGTGACTCATATATTTTTCGAGTCGCCTTAGACTTGTTAAGCGTATACATATGAATTCCAGCAATTTTGTGATCTAACAAATCTCTGACTTGTTCCGTTGCCCAATGAATACCAACATTTTCTGCATAAACATCGTCTTCTGCACGAGAAAGGGAGTTTAACAATTTTGCAGGAAAATTTGTTCCAAGTGATAACTCTGCCATTCGAGCCATTCCTTTTCTGGAAGTAACCGGCATAATTCCTGCAATGATTGGAACTTTGATACCTGCAATTTCACATCGTTCTACAAAATCATAAAAGTAGTTATTGTTAAAAAACATTTGGGTACAAATGTAATCCGCACCTTGGTCAACTTTCCACTTTAAATATTCAATTTCCTTTAAACGATTAGGAGTGGATGGATGTCCTTCGGGAAAACCGGCAACACCAATCCCCATTTGTGGAAATTCTTTTTTGATGAATCCAACTAATTCACCTGCAAAAGCAAATCCGTTTTCCGTTTTTTGAAATTCCGTTTGTCCTTTCGGAGGATCTCCACGAAGTGCCATGATATTGTGGATTCCACTTTTTTCGTATCGTTTCAGGATTTCTCGGATTTCCTCTTTGGTGGAACCTACACAGGTAAGATGACTAACAATAGTTAGGCCGGTTTCTTCTTGGAGTTTAACCACTAAGTCATGTGTTAGGTCCCTCGTAGATCCTCCTGCCCCATAAGTGACACTTACATAGGCAGGATTCATTTGGGACAATTTTTGTATGTTTCGGAACAAATCTTCTGAGGCTTCCTGATTTTTTGGAGGAAAAAATTCGAAGCTGATCGTGGTTTGTTTTTTACCGAGAACCTGAGAAATATGCATAAAACCTATCCTTTAAACAGGAATATTTTTCTCAAGCCCCTTGTTAGCCAAGAGCCAACCTTTTGATGCTTTTGTTTTCACGGCCAACCAGAGCGCAAATTTAGGAAACAAGGCTGGGAGGATCACGATTGAGGCTCGCAAATAGGAAGGCACCAATACTTCCCCTGGATTTTTTTTAATGGCCGAAACAATGGCATCTGCTACTTGAGAAGGTTCGATCACAGGGGTAAAAATAGAAGGTTTAACACCGTCAATCATTCTTGTATTGACCATTGTTGGGCAAATCCAGCTAACACCGATTTGTGATTCATAAAGTTCCATTTTTAGGGCTTGGGAAAAACCAACCATAGCGTGTTTTGTTGCAGAATAAGTTACAGTTCCTTCCGTTCCAAATTTACCAGCAATACTTGCTAAATTGATGATGGCAGCTTCCTTTTGTTCCCGAAGGATTGGCAAGGAAAGATAAACCAACTTCATTGGTCCTGCTACATTAATTTGAATGGCTTTGTTCCAAACGGAAAAATCCTTTCCTTCATAGTATCCACTGGGCGCAATTCCTGCGTTGTTAATTAAAATTTGAAAAGTCAGTTTTTTCTTTTGGATTTGTTTAATGAGAGATTCGATTTCTGACTCTTTAGAAAGATCGCAAGCAAAGCCGTAGAATTTTCTTCCCTGTGATTCCACTTTATTTTGAATCTCTTTTAATAAGGGCAATTTAACATCAACGCCGATGATATCATTTCCTTCTTTTGCTAAACGTTCCGCCGTTAAGGCGCCGATTCCCATCCCACACCCAGTAATAAGTATTGTATTTCCCGATAGTTTCATATATTAAATCTAATGCTTTTTTTACTTTCGTCAATCCGAATCAAGAGAGAAATAGACACATGGAATATAGATTGTTAAAGTCGGAATTGGGCCACAGACTTCCCACCGTTACTTCGACGAATGAATGGATTCGAGATGTGTCCATTCCATTTGGTTCGTGGGTGATTGCTGAGGAACAAACTGCGGGCAAGGGTCGTGGACAAAATGTTTGGCAATCGTTAGGCGAAGATCCTTTGATTTTTTCTGGAAAAATCCGGATTTCAGCCGCCGAAATATCACTTCCCTTATTATCGATTTTTGTTTCCTCTGCGGTATTAAAAACAATCTTCCATTTTTTTCCGGAACGGGAAGAAGATACAACAGTCAAGTGGCCCAATGATATTTATCGCGGTGACAAAAAAGTAGCAGGGATTTTGGTTCAGTCCGAGTTTACAAACGGAATTTTTGAAGTAGTGATTGGAATTGGACTTAATTTTTTTGGAAAAAATGTTCCTGAGATTTTGAAAGATAAAGCTACTTTTTTATGTGATACTCCACTAGAAGAGGGAGTTTTAGAACGTTTTGCAAATCAATTGATAGTAAATATCAACCAATCTGTAATTGCTCTCCTGGACCAAGGACAGATCTTAAAAGATTTAGTTTGGATTGAGGACCATTCCTTATTAAAACATAAAGTGATTGAAACCGAATGGCAATCGAGAATGGTACGTGGACGTGTTTTGGGAATTGATGAATTAGGATTCCTTCTCATTATGACCGAAACCGGTGAAAAGATTGAACTCATGGATACTTCACCAAAATTTCGGATTATATAAATGTCAGAATCACCTTTGTTATTAGTTATCGATGTGGGAAATACAAACACTGTATTTGGTGTGTTCCGTGAGGGAGAAGAAACTCCAGACTTTCACAAAAGAACAGTGACAAGAAGAGATCGAACCTCTGATGAGTTAGGCCTTTTTTTAAAAGGTTTTTTGACCCAGGAAAATGTTAAAGCCGACCGTGTAAAAACTGCAATTTATTCAAGTGTAGTTCCATCACTCAATCCTATCGTGGAACGAATGTTAGAAGATTGGTTTAGTGTCAACCCACTCCGAGTTCATTATCAAATGAAACTCAATTTTGGGATTAGTTATCCTCGCCCTTTTGAAATCGGGGCCGATCGATTGGTCAATGCTGCTTATTGCGCCAAAACATACCCCGGAAAAAAAGCAATCCTAGTGGATTTGGGAACAGCAACTACTTTCTGCGTAATCAGTGAAAAACCGGAATATGTGGGAGGAGTCATTGCACCGGGCTTAAAAATTTCTATGGATGCTTTAACAAGGAACACAGCACAACTTCCACCCATTGTTTTTGGATCTCCCAAACGAGTATTAGGCGAATCAACGGTTGAGTCAATTCAGGCTGGTTTTTTCTTTGGTTGGATTGGTTTATTAAAAGAAATTGTTAGAGCCATAAAGGAAGAACATCCTGGTGATTACGTTGTGGTGGGAACTGGTGGCCTTGTCACTACCATCCACGCTTCGCATAACCAAGTGTTCGACGAAATTGATCCAATGATGACTCTAAAAGGTTTAAAAATTTTGGCGGATTTAAATTCCTAAGATTTTTTTCTTATACGCCTCTCCCATAAGTTCATATCCAATTTGGTTGGGGTGAATGGGATCGGATACAGGATATAAGGGAACTTCCCCAGTGTAGGACTCAAATATAGATTCCATTTCAACATAGTCTAAATTGGATCTATTTTCTTTCATTCTACGTATGGTTTCATTATTGGTTCGGATCGTTTCTCGAATCGAAGTCATTTTTGTAAGAGGAATTGTAGTTAGTAAAACTTTGGAAATTTGTGAAGATTCCAAAAACTGTATGAGCTCAATGTTTCTAGACTCAAACCCACTGGTTCCATAAACCATTGCATCATTAGTTCCCAATTCAATGATCCAAAGATCGGTAGGAATTTCATTTAAGCGACTTTTGTTTTGTAACCAATCTTCAATTGTGTATCCAGCCACCGAGATATCTGTTACTTTATAACCCTGCGGTAGTTTTGTTTTAAGTCCGAATCCATCGGACCATTGCCCCAAAGAATCCCCAACGATTGTAATGCGACGTTCCATTGGAACTCCAGAGAGTAGAGTTAAATATTGATTTGTTGGTTGTTTTGAATGATAACAACCTATCAAAAAAAATATGATAATGTTAAAGATTTGAAATTTTTTTTTAAGAACCAAGATGTTCATTTTTTTGTATAAACAATGGTTTTATAATGTAGCCAATGATTGCCTGGAACAGGGATTTCCCATTCTTCCCGATTCCACGAGGATTCATTTAGATATTCTCTTATTACGTGATTGATGAGTTGGTCATCATAAAACACAAAACTATCTCGTGTTTTGATCGTTTTAATATATACATCGGAAGGAATATCCAATTCTCCTGGAATAAATTCTAAGAGATTCATATCAGGTCGGTTCTTTCGTAATTGGAAATAAGGATCAGGTAAGGCCTGTAAATAAACAGATTTTGAATGAGACAAACTCATTTCTATATGTTGGAAATGTGATTCTAAAATTCGTTTGGAATCAGTTCGATACCAATGGATATGGTTTATATATAATAAGGACGAAAGTGATAATAGAATCCCAACGAAAGCTAACTTGGAACTAGAACCTTCTGAGTCGTAGAGTAAAGCCATTCCATATGCCAATGGGAATAGAATGTGAAAAACATACCATCCCTCAGAGGATGTGTATAAAGCAAGTAGGACGGAAAGAATCCAAATCCAAAACAGTATCCATTTTTGATTCAGTTTTCCAAATGTTTTAAATAACTGATAGGAAATATAAGTGAGTGCAGAGAGTTCAATTGCGATAAGAATCAATCGTAATTTGGGAAATCCAAATCCAAAGGAGAATACTTTTAGTTTGTCTACTAAAGTGAAAGTTTCTAATAGATTGCGTTTTCGTGTGAGTTGTGCGCCGAATTGGATTTCAAACCATTCCCAATTAGGGTGGATATAATACATCCAACATAGTATGGGAAGAACTCCTCCAAAAATAAACCAAGGAAGAGTTTTGAAACCAAAGTTTCGCCAGACTAAAAAAAGTGTCACTAATCCTAATGAGGCGCCAATCGGATGCGATAAAAAAGAAAACGATAGTGTAACGCCTGCTAAAAAAACATACAAGTGTTTTGATTTGTCTTTGTTCGTTGCAAATAGAAGACTTAGGATAAAGAAAAAAGCTGTTAAACCTTCCATTCTCGCAGCAGTTCCAAAACGAAAAAGAAGAGGTTCCCAAAGGATACTTGCAAATGCAATTTGGCTTGCCCATGGGGAGATTGATTCTCTTCTGAGTAACCAGTAAAAACCTAATGCACTAAGATATACTATGATTACGCTAGCAATACGAACGGTTGTTAGTGTGTCCGGAAATATCGATAGGGAAAAACCAGAGAATATTAAATAGAGGGGTGGCATCCATAAGGTTTTGGATTCCATTCCGGGAATGAGACCATTCAAAACATCTGTTTGTAAATGGCCATTGGTCGAAAAAGACAATGCTGGGGAGAAAAAGAGTACTTCATCAGGCCAGACGACCGGGAAAATATCCAAGTTCATCCAAACCTGGAAGAAAAAAACTGCGGAAATAATTAAAAACGAGGCATAAGCCACGTGGGTTTTATTTAGAGAGGGAATTAACGGCTTCTTGTTCCGTTTCGAAGACTTCAAACAAGTCCAAAAGTTCCACCACATCAAAAACCTTTTTCACTGGAGGTGTGATGCAACAGAGTTTTAGTTTTCTGCCTTGTTTGTCTAACTCCCGAACCATCCCTACAAAGATACGAATTCCAGAGGAAGAAATATAAGAGATAAGCTCCAAGTTGATGATGATATCGCCCTCGCCGTTTTGCACATCATCAGCCAATTTGGCCTCCACTTCATCCGAATGGGTAATGTCCAAACGACCGTTAAGGTGAACGAGTGTGTGCTTTCCGATTTTTTTGGTCTTAATTTCCAAAGCGAGCCTACTTGGTGACTAGAATCTCTGAAAACACCAAAGGTTCAAGAAATTTTTAAGCTGCTTGGTTTTTGTTTCGATTAAAAAGTCGCGGATTCGTTCGTTCTTCGACCGGAATGTGCAATAATATTCTTTGTCTTGTGGAACGAGTCGACCTATGTCCCAAAAACTCCTGAATTTCCCAAACAGGAAAACCTTTTTTGAAAAGATCTAAGGCAATGACATCGCGAAGGAAAGGAATATGAATTTCTTTGGCAATGAGGTTACTTGCGTTCTTAAGAATTTTCTGAATAGTTCTTGTTCTTAGTTTTCCATAGCGTCCAGGAAATAGATAATCGCTAGGAGAGAACTCAGAGGAATACCGGTACAGCTCTAATGCTAAGTTGGGTTCGATAAAAATCTTTCTTCTGCGCAAACGACCACCGTTCTTTAATTTGAAGAGATTGCGTTCTGAATTGAAATCAGCGATTTTAAGGTGGATGAGTTCTGGCAGGGAAAGTCCCGTACATACTAGAAACTTAATGATTAAGTAGTGTAGGTAGTTTCGATCACGGAGTCGGAATAAAAGAGTTCTGACTTCTGACTGGTCAATCAATTGGTTATCAAGAGTCATAACATCAACTGTCAAAACTTGTGGAAGAAGGGCTGGTATTTTTAAATTATTATTTAGCATAAATTTTCTCGCAGGAATGTAACAGTTATAACAATCCTTGCAATCAATTTGTCACCAAACTGCGGTTTTGGATCGAAAATTCCGAAGAAATAAATTTACTTGTTCATGTTTTTGCACCTTCCCATTTTCTGCTTGATTCAAATTCTAAAAACGATCCTATCTTTGGGAGAAACGATAAAGGACAGAAACGAATGGACTCTTTGGAACTGAAAACGAATGACCCGGAACTGCAACTCACAAAGGAAGATTTACAAAAAGTAGAAGAACTTACCGGGCAAATAAAACTCAATCATCCGAACGATGTTATCTCATACGGTGCCTCGGCCCAAGCTAAGGTTTCCGAATTTGCGGACAAAGTTCTTTCAGAAATCAAAACAAAAGATTCAGGTTATGCCGGTGAACTTCTAAACAACCTTTTGTTTAAAATCAAAGATCTGAATTTGGATAGTTTCGCGGGGGAAGGGAACACTTTGTCCAAAATTCCTTTGATCGGTGGTCTTTTTGATGCTTCCCGGAAGTTTTTGGCAAAATTTGAAGACCTACAGTCCCAGGTGGAGAAGATCGTAGAAGAATTGCATACAGCACGTACTAATTTGACAAAAGACATAACATTATTACAGGCGTTATATGAGAAAAACTTGGAATATTTTAAGGAAATCCAAGTGTATATTGCTGCCGGCGATCAGAAAGTAAAAGAGTTAAGAGACAAAATCTTACCGGAGATGTTAGAAAAAGCCAAAGCACAGGGTGACACCTTGGCTTCCCAACAATACCAGGACATGGTCCAAATGGTCGATCGATTTGAGAAAAAAATCCACGACTTGAAACTCACTCGAATCCTCTCTCTGCAGACCGGACCCCAAATTCGACTGATCCAAAACGGTAACCAAGTTTTGGTTGAAAAAATTCAAAGTTCAATCTTAAACACAATTCCTCTTTGGAAAAATCAAATTGTCATCGCATTAGGTTTATTACGTCAAAGAAAAGCTTTAGAAGCTCAAAAAGAGGTTTCTAAAACAACAAACGATTTAATCCAAAAGAATGCAGAGATGTTAAAAACAGGAACTGTGGAAATTGCCAAAGAGTCAGAAAAAGGTATCATCGAAATTGAGACTTTAAAAACAGTGAATCAAAAGTTAATCGAAACTATTACTGAAACATTAAAAATTCAAGAGGATGGTCGTCAAAAACGAAAAGCTGCAGAACAAGAAATGATTAAAATCGAATCAGATATAAAACAAAAACTATTGGAATCAAAGTAGAATGACAGAAGTGCAATTGGAACAAAATCAAGAAGAAAAGAAGTGGGCAAGGCGTGCCCACCTCTCTACAATCCTTACCTATCCGATGGCTTTATTGCCTTTTCCGTTTTTCATTTCTTCACTGGGTGCAATTGTTTATCCATTTGTGATGTGGCTTTCTCGAAATAAGTCTTCTTATTCCGCTAAACAATCGTTAGAGGCAATGTATTTACAGGCTTTATTATCGTTAGGCTTTTTTGGATTTGGAACTAAGTTCGGTGATGATCGGGTTTTACTTGTTTTTTCCTATGTATTTATGGCATTCCTACATGTTATTTTTTTAGGAATTGCTATTTATCGAACGACGATAGGGAAAGAACATCATTATCCATTTAGTTTTTTTCCTCTACTATTTTCCTCTAATAAAACAAAGGAAAACTGGAACGAACTAAAGAAAAAATTTGAAGATAAAGTCGAGTTTACTGAATACAAAACACAAATGGATAAATTGGATGGATTTCGAGTTCAGACAGAAAAAGAATCCAAGTTTTTGACAGATACTTCCCTGCAAAGTCTGTGTAATGAATATTTACATTCCTTGTCGGATTTGCGCGTTCGACTTGCGGAAGATCCTTTATCATATCGCAAAGCGAAACAATTTCTAAATTATTTTCCAGAGACTGTATCCAAAATTTTAAATCAGTACAATAAAGTTAGTTTGGAAGGTAATTCCCCGGAATCGGAAAAAAGAAAAACTGAATTGAATTCTTTGCTTAGCGAAGTAATCAAAACGACAGAACAGGTAAGAAATAAATTAAAGGCTGATGAAACTCTAAATTTAGATGTTGAGATCACCGCGATGAAGAAAAACATCGAATTTGGTGGGTATTGATGCATTCTGAGTTACTGGATAGATCTTATCATTTTTTAAATTTTCTTCCATCAGTTTCCAACTTCCTGATTCAAAAACATAAAGAATCGGAACTGAAGGTAGATGAAAAAGGTTTGTACAACCTTGTCACAGAAGCAGATTTAAAAGCTGAGTCTATGATTTTGGATGAAATCCAAAAGAATTATCCAGCCGATGGGATCCTTTCAGAAGAACGTGGAAAGTTAGAAGGTAAGTCAGGTTACACTTGGGTTGTGGATCCATTGGATGGGACAACCAACTACACACATGGGCTTCCTCTCTACGGTATCTCTGTTGGAGTTGTAGAAACCGAAACGATGTCTCCACTCCTAGGAATGGTTTTTTTTCCAGAACTCAATACTTATTATCATGCGATCAAAGGACAAGGAGCATTTCGAGAAAAAACTCAAATCCAAGTTTCCAAAACGAGTGCTCTCAAGGATTCACTGTTTGTTACAGGTTTTCCTTATGACCGGAATTTATCTTTAGATACTCTTATGCAGTACTATAAATCCATTTTGCAAAAATCGCGTGGAATCCGACGAACAGGGGCAGCAACTCTCGATTTATGTTGGTTAGCGGAAGGAAAGTTTGAAGGTTATTATGAACTTGGATTAAAACCTTGGGATATGGCTGCGGCTGGTTTGATTGTTCTCGAAGCAAAAGGAAAAATCACATCAATGGATGGGAATGACTTTTCTATTTTGATTCCGAGTTTACTTGCTACAAATGGTCTTGTGCATGAATATTTGTTAGCTGAGTTTGAAGGGAAAATTAACCGAGTAGCATACTAACCATCTGGTTTAGTTTATTTCGGATCACATCTTTACTGAAGTTTGCCAAAACATACTGACGGCCATTCTGCCCCATTCGATTTGCAATCTTGCGATTTTCTAACAAAAAATCTAAGGTCCTTTGAAAGGAAAGAGAATCTGAATAAAATAGGCCACCTTGGCTTCGCAAACAATGCCCATGCATTACTGAGGATTTCGCATTCACTAAAACAGGTTTTTCCTGAATCCATGCTTCCATAATAGATATGGAAAAACTTTCATAAGCTGATGGGTTCAGTAAAAGAAAAGACTTTTGGATCTCAGTAATTTTTTCTTCTTCACTAACAAAACCGGTAAAAACGATCAACGGGTCTTTTGGAATTTCCATAGAAGCAATCGATCCGAGACATTTCAAAGAAACATCGCTTCGATGAGAATACAAATTCCAATTCTGAAAGAATTCAAAAAGTTCAGGAAAACCTTTTGCAGGTTCTATTCTACCAATGGTAATTAATTGGTTCGCATTATTATTGTTAGGATTTATATTTTTAAAAGTATCATTAATATAGGTTCCAATTAAAAAATAGGATTGGACCCTTTGTTTTGTATTATTTTCATAAACAACCAACTCTTCTGGCGCATTAAAACTATAGATAAAATTATTTGAATAAGTTTTTTTATATATAGGAAGACGAAAAGGTGGTTCATCATGAAATGTTGGTACAATGACAAACGGAATTTTTAAATTGGGAATACTTGCAACCACAGGGTAATAAAGATATCCAATTAGAATGGCAATATCGAAATGATTTTGTTCTTTCGTTATATAATCTACTAAGTCAGGGCAGTAGGGTCCTTGTTCTTTTAAGAATTCAAATTGTTCTTTCTCGGAAACAGAATCACCTTTTTCTAAACATTGATTTAAAATGCGGTTCATTTTAACCATGTTGCGAGTTTGATTCACTGGAAATCGAATGATACGAATTTGATTTTCCAGGTTTTGGCCTTTCTGAAATTCATTTTTCCAACTCACATAATCTTTTGCGCATGATGTACAAACTGTAACATCGTTAGATTCCGATAAAATGGATGCATAGTCATGAGCTAATTTTTCAGCTCCACCAGAGGCATTTTCCAGAAATCGCGCTGTGATGATGAGGATTTTTGCCATAACTAAGGTTTGGCCACTTCCAGTAGCGGAAGGATACTTGTTGATTCTAAATATTCATTTAGTCTTTGATTTTGTGAATAAATTAAAGAATTTCTGAAATCGGTATTTTTAAAAATAGAATCTACGAGAGGGACAAGTGTTTCAAAATCCTTCGATTCAAAAAGGATTCCTGAATTTCCTAGTGTTTCGGGAACGGCCGCAGCAGCGAAAGCAACAACAGGAAGATGAAAATAAATGGCTTCCATAAGAGGAACACAAAATCCTTCATGTTCACTCATTGATAAAAAAATATTACTTTCCGAATAGATTTTTTTTAACATCCTTTCATCAACATAGGAAATGATTTTTACTTCTTCCGTTAAATCTAAGTGATGAATCATAAAATTGAGTTCGTCCATATAAGATTGTTGGTTTGGATTACAGAATCCCAACATTCGCATGGAAAATTGATTTCCCATTTTCGACTTCCATGTTCTTGCAAAACGAATTAAATCATCTTGTCGTTTATTTGGTGCTATGCGACCAACAAAAAGGAAGGAAGGTTGCGTAAAAGATTTTGAAATAGGATCTCTTGGTACATCTTTCCATTTTTGGAAATTCAAATGTAAAGGAAGTAACCGAACATGTTTAAATCCAATTTCCTTTAGTTCTGCCAAATTAAAATTAGAAACCGCAAAAGAATGATGAAAATGATCCCGTATGATTTCTAAATCTTCGCGACCTTTTCTTAACAAGTACGAGAACTTTAAGTCATAACCTGAAAAAAAATCTTCAGGTGTCACATTATGATAAATAAGAATTTTTTTATTTGGGAATTTTAAAACAAAATTTAAAACTTCACTATGGATGGAATGATGATAAACTAAAACATCATTTGGTTTAATATTTGCCTTACTGAGTTTTTCTGCATATTTTCTATCATAAGAAAATATATTTTCGGCAAATATTTTTCCATAATAACCTTCCTTCGAAAGTAAACGTTTTATCTCCAACATTTCCTGAGAGATTGCGTCACCTAACTGAAATCCTGCAGAAAACTGGTGTATATTCATTGGATACCGGAACTGAGAATTTTTGAAATCTCTTCTCGAAATGGGAATCGATTGTAAAATTCCAATACTTTGTATTGTTCAGAAATCAGGGAAGTTCGTTTTTCTTGATGAAATAAATTATCTTTCATTTGTTTGATGATAGAAGGGTAATCTTTCGACTTAAGAAGAACACCTGCTCCTTTCATAGTTCCAGGAATTGCTCCTGCGGCATAAGCAAAAACAGGAATCCCCGATCCAAAAGCTTCCAGAATTGGTAGGCAAAACCCTTCGTGTTCACTCATGGAAACAAAGGCTCCTGTCTCTTTTAAAATTGAGATTACTTCCTCGTCTGTTTTACCAACCAAAAAATTCACTTTTTCTTCTAAACCTAATCTTCGTACCGTCTCTGTTAGTCTTTCGAAGTAACCATCGAAAGCGCCAATCACAGAGCCTATACATAAACATTTTGCATCGGGAAATTCTTTTACCCAGTAGGAGAATAATGCAATTAGATCCTCCCATTTTTTTTGAGGGGAATAGCGCCCAACAAATACCAAAGAATGATTTCTCGACAATTTTTCTGCTTTCGAATGGGAATCATAGGTTTTACATATAGGGATGATATAAGGATTTTTGAATTGGTATTCGGATACAGTTTGTAAATTATATTCGGAGTCACACCAAATAGAATCTGCAATTATGGATAAGGTTGCTAATTCTAAATAAGATAGAGATTCAAATTTCTCCATTGCTAGGTAAATATCAGGTGTTGTTGTGTCTTTATAATAGATAGCTGGAGTTACATTATGAAATCTTATTATCTTTTTCCCTGGTAAATTTAAGAACAATTCATAAGGATATCCTGCTCCACCATAGTGAAGAATGTGGATATCATTGGAAGCAGTTGGATGTTGAAATTGACTAGTGAGATGGAACTCACTATTTAAAGGTTTCCCTTTTCTTGGTTGTCTGGTAACAAAATGCGATTTGTAACCTAACGAATTAAAAACTTCCGCAAGGCCAATGGCATCATTTCCTACTCCATCAGAATCTTTAAGTTCATCTAAATGTTGAAAAACATTCATGTATTGAATTTTGTATATCTGTAAACTTTTGTGTCTTCTGTCGTAGAAAGATCTCGAACTTCTTTAAAACCAAGGGTTTCTAAATAGTTTGGCAACTTGTCTAAATCAATTTCTGAAACTTGAATGTCGCTGAAGGGGCGGTTTAAATGATTGGGTTTGATTGTTACAGAAAAATATAAATGTTTTTCATGGGGAAGTGCATTAGAAATTTCAGCGAATAACTTTTCGATCCAGAAAGATGGAAATCGGTTAAGAGGTAAGTATACTAAAATGTCAGTAAAATTGTTTAGAATATTTCTTAAGGGAAATAATTGATTTTCCAATCGGATGGTAGAGGTAATTTTATTTTGAATGAACCGAAATTCGTTTTCGTCCGAGGTGATTGATTGAAAGGGAATTTTTAAAATGGAGAGTTGTTTTAAAATGTCTCCCCATTCAGGAAATAATACGGTGATTTCCTTTGATTTTGAAATATCTTCTAATGCTACTTTCCAAGCTGGATTAGAACCTGCATCGATAAAATAGGAATTGGCCGCCCAACCAAAGTTAGGCAAAGAATTCGATGTTGTTTGCAACAAATGATCTCTATAAAATCCATCAAACCGGTTTTCAATTTGTTCAATTCTTTTTCCCAGACGAACCAGTTCATGTAATACCGAAAAAAAAGCACGTATTCTATTTTCAGAAAGTTTTTTATCGATTAGTCCATAAACAGAGATTAGGCGACCGAGGAGATATTTGATTGGACCTTTGATAAACCAGAACTTGGGATTAGAAAACTTAGGACTAGAAATTCCTTTTTCGAAGAGGTGAGCGGTCCCTGCCGGATCAAATTTTCTAAATCCTTGAGGAGATTCGGGTTTATAACTCAACTTTGTCAGTTCCAACCAGTTTGCAGCTTGGGATGGATCGAGAGGAATCTTCGATTCGATTTTCTGCATTAATTCCGATACATTTAACTGTGGGTCTCGGATTTCGACAAAGGGGGTTGGATTGAATTTCTTTTTGTCTTCCACAGTTTTCTTTCTTTTCTTGAGAGGATTTGAAAAATTGGAAGAATGGCAACTAAATCTTAGGGCCGAATCGGAATTTTCCCTTTTCTATGAAAAAAAAACAAATTTTAGTCACTGGGGCTAGCGGATTTGTAGGAAGTTATCTCCTTCCTGCACTTGAATCGCATGGTGATTCCCAAATCCATAGTTTTCAAGGTGACATTCGTGACCGAAATACGGTAACCAATCAGTTAGAAAAAATCAAACCAGATATTTTGGTTCATTTAGCGGCTCAAGCTTTCGTTCCTATGGCTATAGAGAACCCTTGGGAAACGGAAGAAATCAATGTCGGTGGTACTTTGAATTTACTCGAGTCTTTGCATCGGACGCAAAGGCAGTGCAAAATGTTGTACATTTCTTCAGCAGATGTTTACGGAAAACAAAACTTATCCCTTCTCCCTCTAAAAGAGACACTTTTACCAAATCCAGTAAATCCTTACGCGGGTAGTAAATTGGCGGCTGAATCTTATTGCCGTCAGTATGCACAATATAGTCCTTATGTATCTGTTGTCATAGCTCGTCCTTTCAACCACATTGGAATTGGCCAGCGCAAAGAGTTTGTGATTCCAAACTTTTGTTCCCAAATCATTGAAGCCAAACATTCAGGAAAGACAACGATTGCTGTTGGCGATTTAGAACCGACAAGGGATTTTTCCCATGTGGAAGATATCGTCAGTGGATATTTGACTTTAATTGAAAAAGGCGAGTCAGGTGAAATTTATAATATCTGCTCTGGCGAAGAAAGAAGCATTCGCTATATGGTTGAGGAGTTAGTGAAAATCTCTGGGCGTAATATTAAATTTGAAGTGGACTCTGGACGAGTTAGAGTTTCCGAAACATCCAAAGTTTATGGTGATAATTCCAAACTAAAAGCACTTGGTTGGAGAAACAAACATAGCTTAAGCGAAACTTTACTACAAATTTATAATCATTTGGAATCAGAATTTTTGAAATCTAGACAAACGGATTGAACTTCTTTCCAAGTTTTATCAGAAACGACTTTTTTGATAGATCCTTTTTTTCCTGATTTAATCAGAGATTCTAGATTTTTCATTCTCTCTTCTGTAGCAGGATGTGTACTTAAAAAATCAGTAAATGATTTTGTGACTCCTGGATCATCCTTTGCTTTTTTATTAGAAGGATTTTCTTCGGACTCAGTATTTTCTTTTTCCAGTTCTTGCATTCTTTTAAAGAAGGTAAGAAGACCGGAAGGTGAGAGATTTTGATTCCTTAAATATTCAATAGAGGTCTCATCTGCTTCAGTTTCGAAGTCTCTTGAAAATTTTAATACAAGAATTGTGGAACCAAGTTCTGTAATTGTTTCCAGAAATTCCATATTTCCTAATCCAGGTCCGACCACCAAACTAATCGCAAGCGAGGTTCCGCCCGCTTTTACTAAATTTCGCATGTGGTGTCTTTTTTCCACATGGGCAATTTCATGAGCTAAAACTCCTATCACTTCCTCTTGTGATTTAGCATCGTTTAGTAAACCTGAAAAAAAATAAATTTTTCCGTTAGATAATGCAAAAGCATTGGGAATGGTTGATCCGATTACAGAGACTTTGAACTTGTGTGGGCTACCTTTAGGTACAACTTTTTTTAATGCATCCGAAAAGAACTTCTCGGTGGCTTTGGTATTACATTCTTGAAATTGGGCATCCATTTTGAGCTGAACGGATTCACCGAGTGATTGATCCATTGAAACGGGAATAAAGTTAGTAACTAGTTCCAAACCTTTGAAATAAAAGAAACCAATAATACCAACAATGATGATTGCAAAGGCTCCAAGAACTAACGGATTCATCTCTCTAATCGAGTAATAAAATACATGTCCATGACTTTGGTTTTTTTTAGATTGTATCCAAAGGGATTCTAATTTTTTTGCATCGGTTTTAGAACATATAATTTCCAAAACAGGGCTTTCTTTCAATTCGTCAGGCATAAGTGTCAACTTACAGCCATTATGCGTTAGACTGAACTCGCTAAATTGGAATAAGTTAAGTTTGTGAGCAATCTCTTCTGATACAAAATCAAGAGTTTGTCCATGAATCAGAACAGTCCCTTCTTCAGGGACTGCTGATACTCCGTTAAAATATCGGGATGAAAATGTTTGGTTTTCGAACAATGTTTATGATAGGAAGCCTTCTAAAGCCTCAGCAAGTGCTTCCAATCCCTCCGCGGTGGCATTGGCTGTGGTATCCGCTTTTGGTTCGATGATTGAAAAATCAACTTCTGCTTCCAAACTTACTGACTCAATAAAAAGTTTAGTCAGACGCACGATGGCCCAGGCAAATCCAATTCCTAAGGTAAAAAAGATGATTAAATAAGCGATGAGAAAATTAACAAAAATCTTTCCACCTGTAATATCCGATCGAAATTTTTTTCCTTGGAAACTAGTTCTATTCCAAATGTAATTTTGAATGTCTGCTAAAAACCAAGAATAATAAATTCCGAGCGTGACAATACTCAAAAGAAAACCTTTTAAGTAGAGAAAAAAGATTTCTTTTCCTTCTGCTTGGAATCCAAAATTTGTATTCCCGTATCTGGTTTTGCTTTGTATGTATGCTTCTTTTTCCGCAAAAAACCAAGGATAATAAATTCCTAAGGTAATGATGGTTAAAAGAATCCCCTTTCCATAAATTTTAGCAACTTCGAGAATTTTTCCATCAAATCCAAATCGAAGGTTACGGTATCCTGTCCGAGAAGTTAGGTACTTTCTTCCTCCCACTACGATGATGGGAACAAGTGCAAGGAATACTCCCATTGTCAGAACAAATCCTACAATCGCCGCAAAATAGGGAATGGGAATGTAGGAAAGAATGGTCTTAATGATAAAAATTCCAATGTAAAGAACTACGAATATACCTAACGCCTTTAGAAAGCCAATGAGACGTTCTTTTCCGGTTCCATGAAAGGAAAAACGTTCTCCTGCCCATTCTAAATTTTCGGCCATGTACTTTTGCACATTGGTTCTAGCCCAAAAGCTATAAATTCCCAGTGTTACGACTGTCAGAAACATGTTCTTTAACAAAAGGATGAAAAGTTGACCCCCTGTTGCGTGGTATTGTAATCTTGTATTGTTCATTGAAGTCCTCAAAGGATGTTTAGTGGGAAGAGATTAAAAAATTTCAGATATGGGTAAAGAAAAATATTTCCTATCCATAAGAAATACAATTCGTAGCATTGAACCTAAATCATTGCTTTTTTAGGAATCGCCGAACTTGCGTATCATTAACAAAGTCTATCTTTACAGAATGAAAGTTTTCCTGATCTTTCTTTTTTTCGGGATTACCATTGTATCCGAAAGTTTCGCTGATTCCAGGCAAGAGTTGCCACCGAGCTTGGGAGATTTAAAAGGCCAAGATAAGTCGGTTCGTCAACCTCCTGATCGCAAAGACAAAAAAGGATGTTGTAAGATAAAATACCCCGCCGGTGGTTATGATTTCTTTTTAGCTACAGAAGATGATTGTCGTGCTAGTTTATATTTTGACAGATTTTTGGGAGAGAATAATACTCTATGCTTTCGATGGGAAGGGGAATAGAATTTGTCGATTTTATGGGCGTTCGAGAACAAGTTTTACAAACATTAGTCAAAATTTTTCCATCCTATGATGCGTCTCTTGCCATCGCTGGCGGAGGTTGTAAGGCATTTTATGCCTTAGGAGTTGGAAAAACTCTCCGCGAATGGGGAGTCCGTTTTACAGAAGTTTCTGGAGTTTCTGCCGGTGCTGCTATGGCCTTATGTATTTTATCCCAAACAGAAGAAGAATCTGTCGAATACTTCGAAGAAATTACGAAACGCAATTCGCGTAACTTCCATTTTTCAAACCTACTTCGGGGAGAATCAACTTTCCCACATGAAGATATGTATCGTCGAACCATTCGTTTTGGAATGAAGTTTGATAAGGTTTTAGAATCTGGAGCTAAGGTTTGGATTCATTCGGTAAAAGCACATCCAAAGGAAGATTCTTTAAAGAATAAGTTTCGTTTGGCAAGACTCATCTCTGAAACGGGCCGGGCCTTTATTTTAGATGATAGGGACCGGTCCGAAGGAATCCCTGCCAACCGAACTGCCGAAATGATCCAAAAATGGAACATGCAAGATGTTGATTTTACCGAAAAAGACTTTGTAAACCCCGAAACCATCGAGCAGTTTATTATGAATTCTTCTTCGATTCCCCCCATTGTGGATTTTCAATCGGTGAATGACGAGTATTATTTGGATGGTGGCCTTACCAATAATATGGTCATTGAAACTTTTTCGCCTAACGCCAAAATAATAGGCATTCACTACGAACCCAATACAATTGTGGGCAAAGATCCCGAATTATTAGCAAAAACTTATTTGATCACTCCTTCGAAACCCTTGCCAATTACTTCTTTTGATTATACCAATCCAAAAGGAGTCAGGGAAACCTATGAGTTAGGAAAGGCCGATGCATTGGCACAAAAAACAGCCATCCTCGATTACTTAAGGTAAGACAGAAAGGCCTCTAATCCTTGTCTTAAAGTTTCTTCTTCAGAAATTAAACTGATGACTAGGAAACAGCGGTTATGCGAAAATTCATACCAAGATCCGGGATGGAAAAAAACTTTGGCTTTAGTAAGTATATCCAAAACTAAATCTTCGTCTTTTGTATCCAGATTCATTTCGAAAATAAAATACCATCCAGCCTCAACTCCAGATATGTTTTTGATTTTTGGATTTTCTTTTAAATACAAATGACAAATTGATAAATTTCGCATAATTCTTGTTCGGATACGATTTTGGATCATTGATTTCCAAGGAAGAAGTTCTGGAGTTGCCAATTGAACGAGTGAATTGACGGAAAGGTAAGTATCAGCGACAAATCCTAAATTTTTCTGAATTTCTGAATGGTAAATCTTTGGGCTTTTATTAAGAATCCATCCTAATTTGAAACCAGGGAGTGCCAAAAGTTTGGAAAAACCATTACATATCAATAAAGGAAAGTTAGGCGAACTTGGAATAGTGTGAGGTTCACCCGAGAACTCATAACCTACAAAAACTTCATCTAAGAGAATGGGAATTTGGATTCCTAATTCTTCCCATTCTTTCCAAAACTTTGCAGTAGTTCGCGAACCTGTTGGATTTGCAGGACTCACCAAAAGAATGAGTTTAGTTTTTGTGCTAATGCAATTGGCTATAGTTTCTGCAGAATAAGTCCATTTGCCCGATTCTGTATTTTCTTTTAAGGGATAATGGACTTCTTTCAGATTTTCAAGGCCGATGAGAAAGCTAAATAGGGGATAACCAGGATTAGGTGTTAAAATTTCGTCTCCTGGATTTGTAAATAATTTGAAAATATAAGAATAGGCTTCTGATGTACTTGAGGTTAGAGTTAGATCCGATGTTTGTGCCGAGACTCCACGTTTTTCATAGTCTGAAACAATGGATTGTCTTGTTGATTCTAATCCTTCTGGTACTGGCTCGTACTGACTAAGATCCAAACTGGAAAATATATGAGATATAGCATTTGCTGGAAATTCCAACCCTAGTTTGGTAGGATTGGAATTGGTAAGATCTAAAATTACATTTCCTAAAAGTTCTAAATTTTCTTTTGTTTGGTGAATTTTATTTTCTGAATTTATATCACCTAACAAAGAAAATCGATTGGAAAATGTTAAGGGATTTTGGTTCAAATCATCCAGCTTTGTGTAAATATTTTGCAATCAAGCGAACTACGAATCTTGGAGAAAATCGAACTGACTGTGCTAGAAGGAAATTAAAGAAGCCTGTAATTTTTACGACCTTTTTTCCGAACAATGCATCGAGTCCTATATCTACTACATCCTGTGAATTCATAATGAGAAAGGATGACTTTACTAAATTAATTTTGGTCATATTGGCTCTTTCGAAAAACTCTGTTTGTGTGGGCCCTGGACATACACAGGTGACTGTTACACCATAATCCCGAACTTCTTCCGCAAGTCCTTCACTAAGTGAAAGAACATATGCTTTGGATGCGTAGTAGTTTGACATCAGTGGACCAGGTTGGAATGCAGCAGTGGAAGCAACATTTAAGATATAACCATCTTTCGCTTTGATCATATCTTGCAAAAATAAATGGCAAAGTTGTGCTAAAGTGGTCACATTGAGTTGGATTAACTCAGATTCTTTTTCAAAAGAATTTTTAAAAAATTCTCCATTGAGACCGAAACCTGCATTATTCACCAAACAATGAATTGATAATTTTAACTTTTTGACTGCTTTGTATAAAACCTCTGCTGCATTCGGTTTGCCCAAATCTTGTGTGATCACTACACTTTGGATTCCGTATTTGGTTTTAATTTCTGTGGCAAGAGCCTTTAACCTTTCGGCATTCCTTGCCACCAAAACGGGAGTGTAACCCTTTTTTGCCAAAGTGAGTGCAAAATCTTTTCCGAGTCCTGTAGAAGCACCTGTAATTAACGCGTATTTCATAGAGGGAAATTTATTACTCAACGCAAAAGTTGGCAATTCGAAACTAAATAGTTTTGGAAATTTTGAACGCCTGGTCAATATTAGTTTTATGAGCCAACCTCTTACCCATCCGCTTCATACCATCCAAAAAGAAAGAGCCATCATCCTTATCTTAGCCGCCCTCCAATTTTTACACATTTTGGATTTTGTCATCATGATGCCACTCGGGCCAGTTTTTATGGAAAGTTTCAAAATTGACTCGGCCGCCTTCGGTTTACTTGTTTCTTCCTATTCTATCAGTGCTGGAGTGTTTGGGCTCATCGGTGCTTTGTTTTTAGATTCTTATGATCGTAAATTGAGCCTTCTTGTTTTATTCTTTGGATTTTCTTTTGGAACTTTGTTATGTGCATTTGCTCCTAATTACGGTTTTCTACTTTTTGCAAGAGTTGTTGCCGGCGGATTTGGTGGAATGATTGGGGCCACTGTACTTTCCATCATTGGAGATATCATCCCTGTATTCAGAAGAGGTACTGCCACAGGTGTTGTGATGAGTTCATTTTCCGTAGCTTCGGTGATTGGAATTCCGATTGGTTTATCATTAGCGAATCAGTACGGATGGCATTTTCCATTTCTTTCATTGGCAATTGCAGGATTTCTAATTTTACCTATCGGTTACAAAGTTTTACCGTCCATTCGTTATCATTTGGATTCGGATGTTCACCCCAAACAGTCACAGTTAAAATCATTGAAACAAGTAATTACTAAAAAAGACCATTTCGCTCCCTTCATTTTTATGATTTTTTTGATGTTTGGTGGATTTACCATCATTCCGTTTTTAAGCCCATTTCTTGTTTCTAATGTTGGATTGGCGATTAGTGAACTTCCATATATTTATTTTTTTGGTGGGTTGTTTACTTTTTTTACAAGCCGATTTATTGGTAAATTATCAGATCGTTACGGAAAACTAAAAATTTACCAAATCATATCTATCATTGCTGTCATTCCCATTGTGATTGTGGTAACGCTAACGAAAACTTCTTTGCCTATTGTTCTTACAGTGACAACATTATTTATGATTTTGGTATCAGGAAGGATGGTTCCTGCGTTTGCTATGATTACCTCTGCTGTTGAACCAAGGATTCGCGGAAGTTTTATGTCGGTAAATTCTGCTATCCAGCAGATCGCTTCTGGAGCGGCTTCCTATGTAGCCGGTCTCATATTAGTCCAGACAGCTGACAACCAACTTGTGAATTATGAATTGGTGGGAATGATTTCTGTATTTAGTTTATTGTTTAGTGTTTATTTAGCAAAAAAAATAAAAATTGCAGGATAAAGATTCCAGAGGCATAGAATAAACTAGCAAAAGTTAGTTTATTCTATAATTCTAATTTTCCAGTGTTAAGAAAATCGATAATCATTTGTTTTTGAGATGGAGTGATCATTTTTCGTTCTAACAATTGATTCAAAATTTCAGATGCGGTGCCAATTTCCATTCCAGACATCTCGGAAAAAATAAACTGAAAGTTTTTATCGATTCTATGTTCTCCAATAAAGTTAACTAGTTTTTCAGTGGTTTCCAAAATCAATTGTTGTCTTTCGATGAGTCCTTCCATTGTGGAAAGGATAATGGAAACTTCAGGATCATCTGCAAATAACTGCATCATATGGTCATAAATTTTCGGTGATTGTAATGGCAATTCGTAGATGGAATCACCCAAAGCATTGTATAATGTTTTTTCTTCTTCAAAATCCAAGCCAGTATATTTGTTAAGATTGGATACTATTTCTGAAGGTAAAATGACGATAAACTGGCAAGCGTATTCAGGTTCTTTGAGATACCTAACAAAATACTGTATTAAATCACAGATCCTTAAATAACTTACGAATGTCCAATATTTGAAACTTCGAATATCAAACATATGTTTAACAGATTTTTCTCTTTTAATGGATTCTCGAATGTTCATATAATTTTCAAAATCACATTTAAAAAGATAACTTAATGTGTGATTAGAAAATGATTCAATGATTTCGCGGACAAGTGTTGGTTCACCGATATATAAAAAATAGGAAATCAGTTCTAAATTGTCTTTTGAGGTCCAAATAAATTTTTCTAAGGTTTTTGCGGGAATTTGTGAAAATGCAGAAAATCCAACTTTAAAAGTGACCTTGTCTTGTAAAAAAGCTTCTAGTTTGTTTTTTGCAATACAATCTTCGTCTACGTCTTGTTTAGCGAATGAATGCCTGCAACTTGGCGGGCAGGCTTCATATAAAGATGTACCTAAAAAACATTTGGGCATATATTACTGTAACATTTCACCACAGTCTCTCATTTCTGGAGCATAGGGATTTTTTACTTCTCTTCCTGTCATTAGCCAAGATTTATCAACCATAGGACAGTAAAATCGATTGTATTGAGATTGGTTTGGCACTTCCGTTTTTATTTGGATCAATATTTCCTGAATTTTGGAAATTTTTTCATAACTTGAATCTAAATCGGCACCAGATGCTGGTAGGTGTGGGCGTAAATTTTCAGCCCAGGACTTTAATTTTGGATGTCCACTGGCCACCAATGCATCCAATGTTTCTGAAAATATTTTCCAATTTGGTTTAGGATTGTCTTTTAGATACTCTTCGAGAAGGATTTGGTTCTCTGCGAGGAGTTTTGCCACTATGTTTTGGTGGGCGGTTTCAAAAGGAACGGCCTCTTCCTTGCAAGAAAGGGCAAAAACAGCTAAAACGATGAGTGAAATCCGAAATACATTCATATTTTGATTCTTTTTTCCTGAGTTGGAATTGGAATTCAAATTTTAGTTTCGAGTTTGTTTGCGGAGATTGCTTTTTTGTCGACAAAGCCGCTTTTTCAAGCATGATGACAGAAAAGTTCACGAAGGTGTAATTCCATTATGATTATTGTAGAAGGCATTGGCCACGTCAGTATCCCCGTCTCCCAGCTCGACACCTCTATCGATTTTTACAGGGACATTTTTGACTTCGAAGTGGAGACAAAGAAGGCTACTGAGGCAATTCTTTCTCTGGATTCGTTTCGGATCCGTTTGGTAGTGGCAGAAGTTTCTGACAGATCTCTACCTATCCTCAGTTTTGTGATGGATGTGGATGATTTCACAGAAGCCATTAGCGAATTGGAAGAAAAAAACGTTAAGATCATCAAAGGACCAGAAGGAACCGATTCTGGGGAATGTCTTACGTTTGCAGATCCAAGCCAAAATTTGATCGAAATCTTTTATTCAAACTAAAATCCTTTAATTCTTTTAGAGTCTTAATCTATTTCCTCTTGGTAAGTTTGCAAAAACTAACCAGAGGAAAAGGTTTAACCTTCCATTTAAAAATCTCACATCAACTAAATAAAGTTTGGATGAAGAAAGGTATTTCTTCTAAAGAACTAAACTACAAGTAGCAGAATTTGCAGTGATGTAGAACTGCGTTGCCACTCCTGCAGGAAAAGGAATGATCGGGTCGTTCTGAAGTACATAGTCAGTTGCCTGACACGATCTACTAAATACACGCACAGTGACAACACTTTGGCAGCCAATGATCAAGTTTCGAGCACCGAGTAAGGTATCTGTATGAAATGCTTTTGTTTCAATGGCACCAAATTCTACTGATAAACTTTGACCTTGTTTGATTTCAATTTCAGATCCGTATTGTTTGTTTGTGATCGCATAGCAGTCGATAAAGTATTCTGTTCCGGAACAGTTTGCACCTTGTTTCGAATTCGGCAAACAAGAACCACCTGATTTTGATACTGTGATAAATCCCGAGTAGGCACCATCGGGAACTCGAGTATGTAATTCGGTTCCTAGATTGGCAGTAATTGCCGCGACAACATCGTTAAATCTAACGACGGGATCAACGCCGAAATTTTCTCCTTTGATTATCACCTCTGTTGCAGGGTAAATCGCATTCAGATTGTTTTGGGCAGGACTACCAATTTGTGGGGTAACAGAAGATACAACAGGAGGTGAGCTTAATAAAGCTACAAGTGGGTCCTCCTTCGAAGAAGCTTTGCAAGAAAAACTGCTTCCAAGTACTAGTGAGAATCCGATTGTGTATAAAATCCTTCTCATGACGGCTGCTTCCATTATCGGAAAATTAAAACAGTTTTCATTTCTATTTTTTCATTTGGAGGAAATTCTATGAACACTGTCACACTCCATACCCACCACAGTTATGTAGCATTAATCGAACTCAACCGGCCTGATGCTAAAAATGCCATTTCTCTCCAACTTCTGGCCGAATTACAAGAAAAGATTCAGGAAGTAAAAAGAAACAAAGCTCGTGTCTTAGTCATCACCGGAGTCGGCGATTCCTTTTGTTCCGGTGCCGATTTGAAAGAGAGAAAATCCATGTCGGATTTGCAGGTAAAACAATTCTTAAAAAATATCAATCTCTGTTTTTCAGATTTGGCAAATCTTTCGATACCTACCATTGCCGCAATCAATGGGTTTGCATTTGGTGGAGGTTTAGAGTTGGCTTTATCATGTGATATTCGTTATGCGAGTGAAGCAGCACAAATGGGACTCACTGAAACTAAATTAGGAATCATTCCAGGGGCAGGTGGAACACAGAGACTGTCGCGAATTGTTGGTGAATCTACTGCTTTGGAATGGATATTTTCTGGAAAAAAATTAAGTGGAAAAGAAGCGATGGTCCGAGGTTTGGTGTCCCAAGTTTTTAGTCCGGATTCTTTAAAGGAATCTTCTCTTGCCTTAGCACGGGAGATATCAGAATCTGCACCTATTGCTGTTTCTGCTGCAAAAAAAGCAGTCCGTCGTGGATTGGAATTACCTATGGAATCGGCATTGGAGTGGGAGAGGCTTTGTTATTTTGAAACAATTGGTACAAAAGACCGATTGGAAGCCTTACAAGCATTTGCTGAAAAAAGAAAACCTAATTTTAAGGGAGAATGATTTGTGATTTTAACTGGAAAAGAAATTTTAAAAAGATTGGGGACTGATATCAAAATTGAACCTTATGATGCGAATTTATTAAACCCCAATTCATACAATTTGCGATTACATGAGGACCTTTTGGTTTATTCTGAATTTCCATTAGATATGAAAAAACCAAACCCTGTGCAAACTTTAAAGATACCAGAAGAAGGTTTACTCATGGAACCGGGTAAATTGTATTTAGGACGAACCATCGAATTTACCGAGACTCACAACCTAGTGCCGATGTTAGAGGGTCGTTCTTCTATTGGGAGACTAGGAATGTTTGTGCATATCACAGCTGGATTTGGTGATGTTGGCTTTAAAGGTTTTTGGACTCTTGAAATTCAAGTCACTCATCCACTACGTGTGTATGCAGGGGTTCAAATTTGCCAGATTTTTTATCATACAGTGGAAGGCGAAATCAGCGAATACAAATCAGGAAAGTACCAAGCCAACCAAGGCATCCAACCATCTTTATTGTATAAAGACTTTGAAAAGAAATAGAGTTTTAAAGTTTTTAGAATCTCTCTAAAGAGAACCTGCCTTCCATTGGGTTGGCAGGTATTTCATGATTACAATTATTTTTTAGCTTTGAAAGTGCAGTCCCATTTTGGGTCATCAAGATTCACACCACCAAGTTTTACCCAGTTGTTCGTTTTTCCAATAAAGGTGATAGAACAAAGTGTTCCTTTTAGATCCAATCGATTCCCACCTTCCAATGATGTGAATTTTCCACAGTAGGTTTTTCCATCACGAGGATTGTAAATCTTACCGTTTTTGTAAACACCTTCTCCAACATAATCAAATCCAGTGATAAATACCATACCAAGGTTCGGACGATTACGTAATTTTGGATCTTCGTTGTTGTGATCTAGGTAAGGAGTTCCTGGAACACCTTTATCTTTCTCTTTTTCAGGGTAAGCATTGTCTTTGATACAAACTGTTTTACCGCAGTATTTATCACCACATTTGAAAATTTCGATAACTGAGTCTTTTTCAGGTGGCAGATATCGTCCTAAAGCAACGTCAGCCTCTTGCGCAAGAAGAGAACTTCCTGTAAAGAGAATAGCCGTCCATACACTTAAAACAAGTTTTTGATTCATAATGATCCTTATTCTACAAAATTGGATTCGCTTATTTTGACAGAAATTTTATCTCTGGCAAGCTGGTTTTTGAAAAATCAGAGCCATAAATTAGGAAAATGGTATATTGAAACGATGCAGTTTAAAAAATAAAATTATTATGTTTCATTTTAAATCAAATGATTCCACTAGGGAATTTTTAATACAAAACCGTAAGTCGATTAGAGAACATATCATTCGAAATACTTCTATTGATCAGTCAAATCATCGTGAAGTTGAAGAACTTTTAGAATTACAAAAAAAATTAAGAAGTTTAATAACTGCATCAGCAGATGAAATCGCAGTTTCCATCCTTGGTTCTGCTACTAATCTAAAAAATATTGAGAACTTACAATCGGAATTTGTATCTGGTCTTTCCCATTTTAGCGATATTTCTGCAAATTTAGCAAGTAGTGCAGAAGAGCTCGATGCTGTGATTCATTCAGTTTCCTATCAAATTTCAGAGACCTTAAAGACCTTTGATGCAACAGGCCAAAGGAATATTGAATTAGTAAAAAGTTTAGAAAATACTGCAAAAGAAATTGAAACAATCGCAAAACAATCGTTATGGGTAAAGGTTGAGAACCAAAAAAATGAAGTTGAAATCCAACTTTTATACAATGATTTACAAAAGATTAATGAGAACATACAGTTGGTTAAAGAAATCTCTGACCGTACCAATTTATTGGCTCTAAATGCTTCGATAGAAGCTGCTAGGGCTGGTGAAGAAGGAAGAGGATTTTCTGTGGTTGCGGATGGTGTTTCCAAATTAGCAGAAAACACAAAGGTAGCAGTAAAAACAATTCAAGAATCTGCACAACATATTAGGTCACGATTTTTAGAATTCCAAGAGAACTCAAAAACTAGAACTGCGGTTCTCATTGAAATCATTGAAAAGATCCAAGCCATTGAAACATCGGTTGTCTCAAACCGTAAAGAATCAAATGTGAATTTAAGTGAAATCCAAGTTTTGATTACACAATTTCATGATTTAGAATTGAAACTTCGAGAAGTGGGGATTGCATCTCAGAATATTGCCAATGATTCCACTAGTATCTCAAATCAAGTGCACATACTTTCTGATCACAGTGTACAAACAAAATCTGATTTTGAAGCTATATTTAGTAAAATTGAAAATACGGTGAAACTCATTACAAATCAAAATTCAGTTTGGTTGTTAGAGTTCATTTTTCAAAGAAGATTAGATCATATTCATTGGGTTCAAGCAGTCGACAAAGCAATAACAAGTGGAAATGTAAATTTATTTCCGCAATTAGATCATACACTCTGTAAAATGGGTCTATGGTATTATCAAAGTTCTGTATTGGATTCTAAACAAAAGGCAATTCATGACCAATTAGAAACTCCTCATCGAGAATTACATCGATGTGCCATTCGAATCAAAGAGGCAATTACACAAAATGACAAAGAGAAAATTACTTTAGAAAGATCTAACTTACAGGGATTTTTCCTAGAGTTAGGAAAAATATTTGATAGCTACATCCAATATTTGGAACTTAAAACTATGCAAGATCAGCAACTAACCTCAATTAATTGAGGCTAGTTGCTTTTTCTAACAACTTAGAAAGTTTGAGAACGTTTTTGTTTGTTGGATCTATAGTTTGGGCCCGTGTTACGTAAGTAACAGCGCGGTCCACGTTTCCAAGAAGCCTGCTAACGTCTGCAAGGTTAATAAGGTTTTGGAAATTTTCTGGATCGTATTTCAAAGCTTCTTGGGCTGCTTTTAAGGCGCTTTCATAGTTCCCAAGTTTTTTTTCAGACATCGCTAAGTAATACCAATATTCTCCCGAACCTTCATTTTCTCTTAAAAACTCAGTTAGTACTTTTGCTGCAATGTCGTATTCTTTCCCTTTGTAACTGACAAGGCCTAAAAACTTGTTTAGTTTTTGGTTGGTTGGATCAGCAAGAAAAGCCTTTTTCATTACAGTAATGGCTCTTTCAATTTCTCCATTTTGGTATAATAATTTTCCTTCTTCGAAAGCACCAGAGGTCGTGAGGGCTTCATCCCAATCATCCCCTGGGGTGTCGAAAAAATCATCCACGGGTTGTTGAGATAAGTCTTCTTTTTCTGGAGTATGATGAATTGGAGATTTATCGCTTTTGAAAACAACACTCATCATCGAGATATCATCAGTAATATCTCCGGCTTTCTTTACGAGTTTTTCGACTTCATAAATATCTCCGTCGGCTTGTTCCACAAATCGAAGAACCATTGTTTCGTCTTCATTGATGGTTCGAACGTCTTCGTCTGGAGTGAGGTCAATATCATCACGCCCATCGGAACCAAGAATTAATTGGTCACCAGGCAATAGTTGGAAGGTTTGCACTTCGAATGGATATTCCGAGTCCAAACCCAATTTTCGAAGTTTCAATTCATCTTCAATGAAACTAGCTTTTCCATCACGGTAAAGAATGCTGTAAGGATGTTCCGCATTAAAATACCAGATTTTACCTGTTTCATCATCAATTAACATGACTGTTGCGGATATGACCATTGTCCCGCTAAAAGATTTGAATACTGCATTTACTTCTTCGTAAACATCAGTTAACCATTCTTCTGGTGTGCGGTTTAGGATTCTTTTGTTACCTGCCGAACGTGCCATAATGGAGTTCATCACAACTCCCATTACCAAAGAACCACCAGCTCCTTGCATGGATTTTCCCATTGCATCTCCGTTCATTACCATAGTGTATCTGCGGTAATCATCTGGTTTTCCCAGTTTTAAATTTCCTGTGATACAAATATCGCCACCGAGATCGCCGGTTTTATTACGGAATTCAAAAGTTTTCTTTTGATGAACAAAGAAGTCACAACGTATATTATCAGATTTGTTTGCGTTAAAAAATAATGGTTTTGCCAGTAACGAAGTGAGGAAGTAATCACCGTCTTGTTGTACTTTCAAACGATGGATCTCATCCATTTTTTCTTGAAGTTCTTTGGTACGTTCTTTTACTTTTTCTTCTAGATTTTCTGCGTAGTCTTGCAGTTCCCGTCTAGCGTCGCGAATTGAAGATACCATCCCGTTAAATGATTCTGCTAGGTATCCTATCTCATCATTTACTTTAATTGGAACTTCTACTTCCAGATTTCCTTGGTTTACTTTTTCAACCCCTGCAAGTAGTGCATAAAGTGGATTCACAAGTGCAGAACGGAAGAAAAGTGGAAATACGACTAACAAAACAAACATCACAATGGCAAGGATGACTAATTCGAGTTTTGCTGATTTGTGCATGTAGGCACGATAATCGCGGTAGTTAAAACCCACTTCTCTGTTGATTTTGTTTTTCGCATCATAAGTCATATAAGCAATGTAATGCGAAACGCCGTCTAAATCTTTTCTGTAGTGTCTTGTTAAGTCAGGTTTGAAATATCGAAAAAACTTGAGCATTTCGACACGTAGATCTGCACCTGATATTTCTTTTCCGTCCCATTTACATTCGTTTACATGTTTAAGGATAGCATCTCGGAAAGTGTCTACGTTTTTAACTTTTTCAACGTATTTGACTCCTTCTTCACAAAACTGGTCAGGCAGAATATCGCCCAATTTGTTCGTGTTGATAAAGGTTCTTTTGTTTAGTTTTTCGATTAATTTAGAAACTTCTGCTTTTAATTCTGCACCTTCCGAATCTGGATTTTCATCCAAAAATTGTAGGATGGCATTTTTATAACCTTCAAAATAATAAGGAGTTTTCGTTAAACTAGACTTAAGAGAATTTCTATAGTCGGTCTCGGGAATACTGACCACTTCATCATACAATGCAGTATTATAAAGATCAGCTTGGACAAGTGGTAAATCTAAATTAACAGAAGAAGGTAAGTAGGCCTTTTTTAAATTTTGTCCAGATGAATCGGACTCAATGACAAATAAAATATCTTTTGATCTTTCTCCACCTTCGGCCACACGAAGTGCTTTTTGGATTGCCGTATTATCAAAGGAAGTTTCTTTTTCTTGGTCTACCAAGTAACTGAAGGCCTGCATGATGAGAAGGATGGTTACAAAGGAAATTCCTACAATTTTTACCATGAAAGTAGTTCTTTCACTACTATTGTTAATAAAGGAAATCGTAATGATAAAAAATGTAAAAGTGAATAGTAATACTAAAGCAGTGAGGTAAGTGGATCGTTCCATCGCTCCATCGCGACTCATAACGTTTGTTATGTTCGGAACTACGCCGGCAATTAATGCTGCCATTAACATAACCATAAGCGTTCCTCGTTTTTCCTTAGTTACATGGAATAAACGATAACCAGGTAAAACGAGAAAGTTAATAAAGGAAAAACCTGCGATGAACAAACTTAAGATTCGGCTAGCACCTTCGGAGTTAAAATCCCAGTGGTGTGCAGTGAAATGGTATTTTCTTTCTCCTTGTGAAACTGTAACTAAAAACCAAAGAACCACTACAATGGCAACAGCATAGAGACTTACTTGTATAATATTGGCAGTTCGGCTGTCTTCGTTATCTGGGAACCGGAAAAAAAACTGACCAAAGTGTATGATACCAAAAATAATAAATCCCCCGGTGATCCAACGATGGTAGGAAGCGATGGGGTGATAGTAAAATGCACCTAAGAGGTAACCAAATTGGAATAAACCTAAAAACAAACAAGCCAGTCCCATGTGTTTTGTGGCGACGGTTCTATCTTTTAAAGAGAAAAAGAATGTAGTCAAGACCGCAAGGAGGACAGTGACAATTAAACTACCGAATGTGTAATAATTTGTTAGTATGTGGTCAACGGATAATATGCTTTCACTCATAGGGTCTTCTAGTTGCTAATTTAATACGAAATCGTAACAGGCGGAAATGCGAAATCAATTCATTTTCCTACCTTTCCGAGCAAATCAGTGCAACAACTGATTGCCCGAAGGGAAGGGGTCAAATTAACGAGTGGCGATAAAACAATCAATTCCATCGTATTTCAATTTTGATTTGAGAGATTCTGCTTTTGCGCGGTCTGCAAAATCCCCAACTTGAACTACGAATTTTCCATCTCTGGGAGTTACGAACACGGATTGGTTGTATTCAGATTTTATGCTTTCTTGGTATTTCAGAGCTCTTTCTTTTTCCTGAAACACACCCACTTGCACAGTAAATCCTTTTCCTGCGGCCACAGGTTTGGTAACTCCTGGTTTCACTGGAGTCAATTTTTCAGGTTTTGCTGGGGCATCATCGAGAAGGTCTGCATCATCTAAGTCATCGGCAAGATCATCTTCCCCTTTTTTAAGGACTTTGATTCCTACTTTGGTGACACCTTTATCTTTGAATTCAAGGATCTCAGCTGTTTTTTCAGATACATCCACAATTCTTTCATCAACGAAAGGCCCACGATCATTGATTCGAACCACCGCTTCTTTGTTATTATCTAAATTTTGGATTCGGATCACACTTCCAATGGGGAGTGTTCTGTGAGCACCTGTCATTTTCATTCGATCAAAAGGTTCGCCACTGGCAGTAGGACGACCTTGGAATTTTTGCCCATACCAAGATGACAAACCGACTTCATCAAATGATTCTGTTGGTTTTTTGGTTGGGATTGCTGCCGTTGTTGCAACTGGTGTAACTGCCTTTCCATTGGAATCTAAATCGTCAATGATCGAACGTGCCACTGGATCTTCCGATTTGGTATTACTTGTTGGTTTGGACTTTCCTGAAGAACGTTCGAAAAATATATCTTCGGGATCTCCGGAAGCACTATAATCTCTTCGGGTGGCATCTGCAGAACTGCAAGAAACCAACCACAATACTATGGATATAAGTATGAGTCTTTGCATAACTTTCCCCTTCCTCTGGACTCTTGTGAGTACCTTTCGGAATGTTTTTCCGTTCTCGTGACAATTTTTCTCGAGGGAGATTGGTTTCTGAAACGATAATCGGTCTGTATGGCACAAGAAATCCAAACTCTATTTAATGAGGCGGTCCGTTTGGAAAGAAACGGAGACTGGGATCGTGCCGAAACACAGTACAAACTTCTCCTTGAAAAAGATCCCAATTTTCATTTGGCATTACAGAATTTAGGTGTGATATACGCCAAACAAGGAAAACATGCAGAAGCCATTCCTTTGTTCTCCAAAGCATACAAATTACATGCCAATGTTAAAAACAGTTATAATTTAGCGGTGTCTCTTTACAAACATGAAGAAACCGAAAAAGCCATTAGTTTTTTAAAACAAACTCTTACATTTGAAAAGAAGTTTATATCGGCGCATCTATTACTCGCGCAGGCATATCAGAAATTAGGCAACGATGAAAAAACCGAAGTATATCTCAATAATGTAATTAAAATCGAACCAGATCATAAATCAGCTTTAGGAGGGCTCGCCATGTTTTATTACGAAAGGAATCGTTTTCCAGAAAGTTTAAAAATGATTGAACGTTATTTGATTCTGTATCCAGGGAATGCTCAGTTAAAAATCATCCAATCAGAGATCCTTGCCAAACAAGGTAATTATAAAGCCTCTGCCACTTTGCTTTCTACTATGGTAAAAGAGGATGTCGGTTTTACTAATTTTAACGAAAGTTTGCAAGCGGCTTGGAAAGAAGAAGATGAAGTGGTTCATGAAAGTTTGGTTCGGATCCAATCCAAAGCCAAAAAAAAATTAAAAGAGTTTCAGACAAAATTAGAACTCTCCAAAGAAAACCCAGAAGAGTTTTCGCCTCCCGACGCACAGGAAGCTTTGGATTTAAGTTTGTTATATCTTTTCAATGGGAATCCTGAAAAAGCGATGCAATATTTGGTATTTGCTCAAAAGATGAAGGAAAAGACAAATCCAGACGGGCCATCTTAGATTGAAATTTCGTATTTTAAATATTCTATATTTTTCTTTTATCCTCTTTCTATTGGGATGTAGGTATCCCATTGCCAAACAAGATGAATTGGAATCCGATTCTTTGTTTTTGGAGATCACGGGATCTCCTGCGACTGATTGTAATGCTGAAGGGATTAAACTTTCGAAAGCCATTCAATTAGACCAAGCTGAAGTTGTTTGGGACAAATGCATTCAAACCAATCCGAATGAAGTGGCCGTTCATTTAAACCGACTCCGTTTTTATTTTTTATTGGATGAATATGAGTTATTCAAACAAAAAGTTTCGAAAGAAGCACCTTCTCGATCATCCGTTACTTATACAACTGTCCTTAAAGAATTAGAAGTACGTTTGCGAAATGAAGAACGTGTGATTCTTCTGGATGCTTTATCCCGAGTGAAAGGTTGGGAATTATTTGCTTATGAAGAGTTGGCTAATTATTACTTACAAACAGGTAACTTTGCTTATGCGGAAGGTTATTTTAATCAAATTTTAGAAGTGGTTCCTTTTCACGAAAATGCTCTGTATGGAATGGCAGAGATTCAAGTGCAAAAATCCAACTGGTACAGTTTACTTGATTATGCAAAATCATTGGAAGTTGCCGCCAAAAAAAATAAGGAATTCCATTTTTATTTTTTAAAAGCAAATTATGAATTAGGGCGTTACGAAGAAGCTTTAAAATGGGCAGAATCTGCCCCTTCAACTGAAAAATCACAAATTAGTTTTTTAGAAATTTGGCGAGATACTTTACTAGTTTTAAAAGATTATCCTCGTTGGGATCATCTTTTGCCTTACTACCGTAAGGCGGTCGAAAATGGATACGCAGTTCCTGAGTCTGCTTTTTTTCCTACGTTATCCAAAGAAGGTAAGGATGTTCGCAAAGCGTCTCGTTCAGGAAGAAGCTAATTAAAATTTTTCCTGTAAAATAAACTTTAAACCTTAATCAATTTCCTGACACAAATTCCAAACTTTTTCAGCTTGCCTGAGTTTTAAAACATTATGCGTTCGAATGTAGGGAATTTTGTATCTTAACAAATGAAGTTCACAAGCCAAAGTGACAAATTCTCTTTCTGCAATTGGTAAATTTCCAAGTACGTTTCCGAGAAATGATTTTCTGGAAACTCCCACCATCAATTGCGGAAATTCTAATTTGAGAATTTCTAATTCTTGTAATACGCGAAAGGAAACCATTGGATTTTCACTTAAAAAAAATCCCATTCCTGGATCATAACAGAGAGATGATTCTGGGATGTCCATTGCCAGAAGTTCAGAACGTCGGTCCCTAAAAAAAGCCTGGATCTTTCGGATGACTTTTTCTGGTGTGAGATCTGACTTATTTTTCGCAATATTCCTGTTATGCGAATGCATGATGATTAGTTTTAGCTCTGGGTGTTTTTGAATCGCTGATTTTAAAAAACTGCGGTCACCTTCGTAGGTAAAACCTGTGATATCGTTAATACATCGCACTCCAGCTTCAATTCCCTTTTGTTGGACTGAAGGGCGAAAACTATCCAAGCTGATCCGAACCCCTTGGGGGACAAAGTAACGTATTACAGGTTCTACTCTTTGCCATTCTTCTTCTTCGGAAACAAGGCTGGCATTGATGTTTGAGGATTGTCCAGAGACATCCAACCAATCGGCACCTTCTTGGAGAAGTTTTCTTCCTTGTTCGATTGCATCGTCTGGGTTTAGGAATTTTCCCCCGTCACTAAATGAATCGGTGGTAATGTTTAAGATTCCGAAGATTTCGGCCATGTAGGAGTAGGATTCTCGGTAAAGCTGGTCCTAAAAGCCTTATTTTTCCCTTGGCAGAAAATTCCGATTAGCCGATACATAGGAGAGACGGCAGATGAAAAAACTCCTTACTTTCTTAATCATTTTGGCATTCCCACTTCTGGCTCAGCCTTTACCGAAAGTGAAAGATGTAAGGTTTTACCAGCCACTCAACACACAAAATGTGGAGTATAACCCCATCATTTCTCCCACAGGCAGATATCTGGTTTTCCAATCCAACAGGCCTGGTGGAGAAGGAGGGATGGACATTTGGGTTTCTGAAAACTTAAGTTTTCCTGACCGAATGAAATTGCCGGTTTGGTCACCACCCAAAAACTTTCGGGAACTCAACACATCCAATTTTGAAGGTATGTTTTCGATCCTCTTTGATGAAGAGGAAAAACCTTACGAACTGTATTTTACATCGGTTCGTGATAAAACCCAAGCAGACCCTAAAAAGAACCGTGAAGGTTATGACGGACTCAATATCTATTATACTAAAATCAACCAAAGAACAGGCCTTTGGTCCATTCCAGTTCATTTAAATGAAGTTAATTCGCATTTTGAAGACAAAATGCCTGCAGTTTCGCCTGATGGTTGTTCAATGGTATTTTCATCCAATCGACCTGGTGGACTGGGAGGATTTGACCTTTGGATTTCCAAACGAGAACCGATCACAGAAACTAAAGAAAAAAACCCAGATAAACCTACCATTCAATGTAGAGATGGAGTTTGGCAAAAACCTATTTCTATGGGAACTTTGATCAATACAAACGATGATGAAATTAGTCCTAGATACCATTGGGATGGATTACGTTTGTATTTTAGCTCCAACCGAGGAGATAAAAATCGTAAATTTAGTTTTTATTATAGTGAATATGATGAATCACAAAAAACTTTCGTTACCCCGGTTTTATTAGGATCTCCTTTTAATACCAAAGAACAATTGTCAGGTGAATCAACAGGATTTCCTTTTGATACTCCGGCAGATTATTCTACATATAGCCTTTGGGAAGAAAGTGATAACGAAGGAATCTCAGTCACTTTCGATGATTTGTGGTTTTATTTTTCTTCCAACAGGCCCGGTGGGGAAGGCCAATTCGATATCTATCGAACTATGGTTCCAGAAGACCTTCGTCGTAGTTATGAATTTCTATTTCGTGGGTTAGTTCTAGATGGATCGGAAGCAATTATGATTGGTCTCGATTCGACACTTAAAATTTACGATGATACAAGACCCATCCAAGTGATTACTTCTAAACGAATTGGTGGGGATCTTTCCATTGCCGATGCGGAAAACTTTCGCACTACAATCAAAACTGGAAAAGTTTACCGAGTGGAAGTGTCTTCACCTGGATTTCATCCTACAGAGTTACTTTTGGATTTAAGAGGGAACGTAGGAAAAGATAAGGAACAATATTCTCAAATTATCTTACAACCCATTCGACAGGCAAAAGACGAACGCCCTGATAAAACCATCCAAGGAATTCGTTTTATAGTGAAAGATAAAAAAACTGATTTGGTAATCCCGAATGCGATTTGTTATTATTTTGATGATCTCACAAGAAAAGGAAAATCCTTAGAATCCAAAGATGCTCATTTTGATTTGGAAAAATCGCCGACTATGGATTTTGAAATTTTGGTTAGGGCCAAAGGTTTTAAAGAAGAAACTTTCCTATTTGCAAAAGAGAAAATTTCTGGAATGGAAGGAAAAGATACCGTACTTTATCTAAGAAATCTAAATGATTTTGATAGTTTGTACAATACAATTATTTATTTCCCGTTCAATGAACGAACATTGAGTGATGAAGATAAGAAAAAATTGGATCTTTTTGCGGACTTCCTTATTCAACATAAAAATGAAAAAGTTGAAATTGGTGGACATACGGATAATATAGGGAATAAAGAATACAATATCAGTTTGAGTGAAGATAGAGCCATTTCCGTTTATCAATATCTTCGATTGAAAGGTGTTCCTAAGGAAAGAATGAAGGTACAAGCTTACCATTATTCTCAACCAATTTCGGAAAATGAAACAGAAGAAGGTCGTTCGCGTAATAGGCGCGTGAATTTCAAGAAGATAGACTAATATGATCAATCGCGTTAAAATTCATTTCGACCAAGAAAGAGATTACGTTCCTTTAGAAGCCGTACGTACTTTGCCCGAGTTTTTCAAACAGATGATGGGTGGAAATGGATTGTTTTTAAAAGGATACGACACTCCGATTCGAGTGAAGTTTAAAGGGGAAAGACCTGATGGTGCTCATATTTGGGAACTCGAAACCATTCCCGAACTAATTGAAACGATTTTTACGGTCCAGGCAACACCTAGTTTTCACGTAGAAGTGGATTATGAATTGATCAACCAAAAGGATAACTTACTTCTTGGTAAAATTATTGATCGTAGACAAACTTATACAACAAGACAAGATCCTAGAAATGAAAAGGTTCGAGGCAATGTAGTTGCTTCTAATTTTTTGGTCGCAAAAACGAATATCGACTTTTCCAAGCTAACGGGAGTGAGTTCACAGGTTATTTTATCTGATATTCAAAGAACTGTCCTTCGCGATTTCCCGCAATCTAAAGTAGTTTTTCTTTCGGTATCCATCCATAGCGATGAAATCGATTTGATGAAAGAACATAAAAAACCTATCTTTATTTTGGATACGGAAACTTTTGTTTCCTTTCCTTCAGAAGATGTATTTGATCCTAAAAAAACTTTTGAAGATGAGTTTTTGTTGGATGATAAAATTCAAGAATATAAAAAGAAAAAAATTGGTTCTTTTATCTATTATCCTTTGTTCATTCAAATGAAAGACATGCATTTCTTTGCATATCTCTCTCTTGAAACAGAGAGAACTGGGATTCCAGAAGTGGTTTTAGATCTCTTTAAAGAGGTTGAACGTACGTTTCAGGAAAGAATCATGGATTCAAATACCCATATTCTTGAAATCAGACAAAACGTACTAAACGTTTCCCGAGGTGGAGTTGCCTTGGAAGTTAACGATATGGAAATTATCAAAGCATTGAAAGTGAAACCTACATTTACTTTAGATATCAATTTCAAATTGCAGGCACCGATTCGAATGGCAGTAGAATTACGTCATTTAGAAGAGGTGAATGATTATTTTAGATTGGGTGGAAGAATCACAGGTGTCAGCGGCGATAAAAAAGCCAAAGAGATTTACCATAGTCTTATTGAATTTTTCGGCTGATCTTACTTAGGTTCAGGTTCCAGGGGCCATATATTGAAAGAGCAAAAACTAACAACAGAAAACTATAAGGGCACTAGGGATTTTTATCCTGAAGATATGCGCCTTCGCAATTATTTATTTTCCGTGATGAAAGACGTCGTCAGATCCTACGGATATGAAGAATACGATGGTCCAATGGTGGAATCTTTGGATCTCTATCGGGCCAAAACTGGGGAAGAAATTGTAGGAAAACAAATTTATAATTTCATTGATAAGGGCGACCGCGAAGTTGCAATTCGACCTGAAATGACACCAACAGTTGCAAGGATGGTGGCAAAAAAACTGAGAGACCTTCCACGCCCCATTCGTTGGTTTTCAATCCCAAATCTTTGGAGATACGAACAACCAGGGCATGGCCGACTTCGTGAACATTGGCAATTAAATGTAGATATGTTTGGCGTAACGAGTCAAAGAGCAGAGTTAGAAATTTTATCTTTGGCTTGTGATATTCTTTTTGCATTTGGTGCTCCACGGAACAGTTTTAAAGTAACAATTTCTCATAGGTCACTTCTCGATGAATTTTTGTTAGACGGTCTAAAGGTAAGCCCTAATCAAGCCCATGAAGTATCTAAAATTTTAGACAAAAAAAATAAAATTACAGAAGAGGAATATACGACCCTCGTTTCCAAAACCATTGCTAATGATCCAACGGCCGTTTCAAAAATAAATTTGTTTCTTGCGGCAACTGCAGATTCACTTGATCAAATTCCTGGAATCAAAGAAGAAACAAGAAAAACAATTCAAACTTTGTTTGGAGATTTAAAAACAATTGGATTAGACGATATTGTGTTTTTTGATCCTTCCGTAGTAAGAGGATTTGATTATTATACTGGTTTTATATTTGAAATTTTTGATACATCTCCACAAAACAAACGTTCGTTATATGGTGGTGGGAGATACGATAATTTGATCGGCCTTTTTTCCAATGAAGAACTTTCTGGAATTGGATTTGGGCTCGGTGATGTAACCCTACAGAATTTTTTAACCGCACATAATTTGTTACCAAAATTTGCTAATGATGCAACGGTTTACATTCCTCTTTTGGATGAGTCTTCTTTTTCTGAGAATCATAACTTTGCAAAAGAGTTAAGAAAAGAAAAGATTGCCACCGAGGTTTCTTTAGTTTCTCAAAAAATGGGAAAACAACTTTCCTATGCAGAAAAAAAAGGATACCGTTGGATATTACTCCGTGGTGAAGACGAAATTAAAGCGGGTACTGTGACTTTAAAAGATATGGCCACTAGGAACCAATGGACTTTTTCATTTTCGGAAGCACTTCATAAGATCAAAGAAGAGCTTTCTAAATGAATTTGATTTCTTCTATTGACTTAAAGTTTTCGATTTGGATCCAAAAAAATCTCCACCATCCACGTTTGAGTTGGGTATTGTCTCGGGTCAACCGTGGAGAAATGTTTGCATTGGTATTGTTGCCACTTATGTTTTTAAGTGATTTATACAAACCAGTTTATTTTAGTTTGCCATTTGTATTGGTTTTTACCTATCTTACGGATCGTTTAGTTTTAGTTTTAAAAAAATACTTCGCTAGAAAACGTCCACTAGTTAGTGTTATGGGAAAAGTGGATTCAAATCCTGATATGAAACATTCGTTTCCTTCAGCACATAGTGCAAATTCCATTGTGGTATCAACTATATTGGTTTTTGCATTTCACGAAACTCCGTATTTCTTTTTCTTTAGTTTGTTTGCTGGTGTTGGTAGGTTAATTACATTACACCATTTTGTGAGTGATATTGTGGGAGGATGGGTCATTGGTTTTGGAATAGGACTCATTGCAGTTTTAATTCATTATTATTTTTGGACTTATTGTGTAACTTTATGAAACAGATTGGATACTTTATTTCATTTTTAATCGTTTATTTGTTTTATTTTCCATTTAAGGTTCTTCCATATAAATGGTGTTTGGCGTATGGAATCTTTTTAACCAACCTTATTTATCCCCTTGATAAAAAACACAGAAAGGTTGCTGCTGATAATATTCGATTTGCGTTTCCTACTTATACCGAAGAACAAATTTTAAACTTAGTAAAGGCTCATTATCGTCATTTGGGTATCCTTCTTGCACATACGCTTTGGGCACCACGGATGACTAAAAAATGGTTAGATGAAAATTTAGTCATCGATGATGAGAGTTTAAAAATTGAAGAAGAAACTAAAAAACAAGGAGTCGGAGTGATTTTGATTTCGGGTCACTTTGGTACTTGGGAAATTTTAGTTCAGTTTTTAGGAATTCGTATGAAGGGTGGAGGGATTTACAAAAAGGTGAGAAATCCTTTTGTGGATCAGTTGCTTCGTCGTATGCGTACTAAAAATGGAGTTGTCCTAGTTCCCGTTGAAGAATCAACGCAAGTGATTAAACTTCTTAAACAAGGATATTGGATTGGTTTTGGTGCCGATCAAAATGCTGGCAAAGCAGGAATTTTTGTTCCGTTTATGAACAGACAAGCTTCTACTTTTGTCGGCCCTGCACTTATGGCCTACTTAACTGGCGCTAAAATGTTATATTATTCTGTGTTAGCCGGTGAAAATGGGAAGGTAATTGTTCGAGTAAAGGATTTGGGTTTTGTTGATAAAAAACTTTATCCTTCCAAAGACGATGTGATTCGACATTATACAGAACTTTGGACGAAAACTTTAGAAGAAGAAGTGAAGTTGTTTCCGGAGCAGTACTTTTGGGTCCACCGTCGATGGAGAACCCAACCGCAAGTCACAGCAAACAAATAGAAGTTGAAAGATTAGAAATCTAAAAAATAAAAGTCTAATCTTTCAAATGACAATCTCAAATCTCGGAGTTATTCTCCGAGAAGTGCAAGTGTTGGTTTGTGACGAATGGAACCATTTTCCGCAATCATACATGCATTGATGATTTCGTCTTCTAAGTTGATATTGAACTGTTTTTCTTTGTTCACAAAAAGTTTTAGAAAGTTCACAATGTTCTTTGCATACATTTTACTTGCATCCATTGGTTGTGTACTTTGAAGATTGGAATTTCCAATGACTGTGATTCCTTTGTAAACAATGGTTTTGTCATTTTCGGTCACTTCACAGTTTCCACCATTCACAGCTGCCAAGTCCACAATCACAGATCCTTGTCTCATTTTATCTACCATCTCTTTTGTGATTAGTAGTGGAGCTTTTCTTCCTGGAATGAGGGCTGTTGTGATAATGATATCTGCTTTTTCGGCGTATTTTGCAATGGCTTCTTTTTGACGGCGTTGGTAATCTTCTGATTGTTCTACCGCATAACCACCAGTATTCGATGCATCAGCGGCACCCTCTACTTCGACAAATTTTGCACCAAGTGACATACACTGTTCTTTTACTTCAGGTCTAGTGTCAAAAACATCAACCACGGCTCCAAGTCGGCGAGAGGTTGCAATGGCTTGAAGACCAGCTACACCTGCGCCAAGAATCAGAACTCTTGCTGGAGTGATGGTTCCCGCCGCAGTAGTTAACATTGGGAAAAATCGGCTATAATTGGAAGCGGCAAGTAACACTGCTTTGTATCCAGAAACAGTTGCTTGGCTACTAAGAACGTCCATGGACTGCGCACGAGTGATTCGAGGGATGGTGTCCATAGAGAAAATCTTAAAAGATGCATTGGCAATTTCTTTTACTTTTTTGGGGAAAGCAAGAGGAGATAGTGTTGCAATATAGATTTTGTCTTTGCCAATCTTTTTTGCACTCGCTTCGTCCAAAGCATGTATGGACACAACAATGTCGGAACCAGAAAGAATAGCGTCTCTTGATTCTACTGTTGCCCCTGATTCTTTATAATCTGAATCAGAAAAAAATGCATTGTCCCCAGCAGTTGTTTCAATGGAAACAGTGAAACCTAGTTTTTTTAATGGGTCTATTACGTCGGGAGTGATAGCCACTCTGTTTTCATAAGATGGTTCTTTGATTACGCCTATTTTCATTTTATACTCTTTTGCTAAAATATTCGATGGTTTTTTTTACGCCTTCCACTAATGGGACGGTCGTTGAATAATTCAATTTCTCTTTCGCCAAACTGAGGTTTGGTTTTCTTCTGGTCGGATCATCTTGTGGGAGCGGAAGATAAATAATTTTGGATTTACTTCCTGTCTCTTTGATTACGAGTTCAGCTAATTCCTTAACTGTAAATTCGCCATCATTACCTAAGTTTACAGGTCCAACGAAACCATCCGTATTCATCATAGAAATGATTCCACGCACTAAATCATCTACGTAACAGAAGGAACGTGTTTGGCTTCCGTCACCATAAATGGTAATGTTTTCTCCACGTAACGCTTGTACGATGAAATTGCTTACTACACGACCATCATCTGGGATCATTCTTGGACCATACGTATTAAAAATACGAATTACTCGAATGTCTACCCCGTGTTGGCGGTGATAATCGAAACACAATGTTTCTGCTACTCGTTTTCCTTCATCATAACAACTACGAATTCCAATTGTGTTCACATTTCCCCAATATGATTCCGTTTGAGGATGTTCTAGTGGATTTCCGTAAACTTCGGAAGTACTAGCTTGTAGGATTCTTGCTTTCACTCTTTTTGCAAGACCAAGCATGTTCATCATCCCCAAAACATTCGTTTTGGTAGTTTTGATGGGATTACTTTGGTAATGAACTGGAGATGCAGGACAAGCCATATTATAAATCTCATCCACTTCCAATTTGATTGGATCCGTAATGTCGTGGCGGATCAGTTCGAAATTTGGATTCCCGAGAAGATGAGTCAGGTTTTCTTTTCGTCCGGTATGGAAATTGTCCAATACGATGATTTGGTTCCCAGCGTTCAAAAGAGTTTCTGCTAGATGGGATCCGATGAATCCGGCTCCACCTGTGATAAGGATTCTTTTTGCCATTGAGATTCTATATTTAGGAAGTCTGTGTCCTCGGCAAATGAAAATTTGTGAGAAGGCCTAAGGACTGTTGTCTTTGGGAGGGAAGTCCTGGAACAAATTGGGGGGTAAAACGATTCCGCTTTCGGGGTCGACACCTCGTTTTTCCAACCAAAGTTTTGCCTCCGGAGAAAGATCCCCAGGAAAACGTTCGAAACTCTCTTCCATACTAGGAATATCATGGGTTTCTTCGTGGCTGAGGGAACTTCGTAGGGACATAAAAATGATACCGACACTGAGAAGAGACCATAGGGTTGCAATCATGTAACCAAGCACCACAACTACGGTCGGAACTTCCTCGTTTTGTAGATCTTCCGGCCCAAGTCCAGCCATCCAGAAGGCAAGGATCCCCGCATCGGTTTCCGTCAATCGTTCTGCAAAATCAGAGAGGTCATACAAAGAATATAAAGAGATACTTGTACCTAAAAAAACTAAAGATAAAATCGAAATAGTTTCGCCTAACATTCCTGCTACGAGAATTCCTACTCCCCAAAAAATTCCTGTGAGGTAAGCAAGTTCACCTAATTTGGAATACAAAACGCTAACTGAGATTAAAAATAATCCTAACAAAATCATTGTTTGGCGAGCATGGCGACCTTGGAAACCTAAACGTAGCAAAAAGGCACCGACGAGGGAGGATCCAATGTAACCGGCAGAAACTACTAAAATAAAAGAACCACGAAAAGATGCAGGAACTGCAATGGTTTCTCCACCTTCGTTTCCATGAAGTGCGATTCCTTTGACCACTCCACCGCTAAAGAGTGCGGCTGTGGCATGACAGATTTCATGGATGAGTACAACAAATTCTTTGAGATAAGAAGTGAATTGGTGGTCCCAAAACGCAACTAAGCTCAGAATCAAAGAAAGAAAAATGACAAATTTGACTGGTTTTTCTGCCATCATCAGTTTCAGTATCGGCTAATTGGGGGTAAAAGAAAGACCAATAAATGTAATATCATCCGATTGTTCTCGGTTCCCGCGAAAATTTGTCATCTTCGCATCAAGAAGTGCTGGGATTTCTTTTACGGTTTTTTCGGCATTAAAATGCAAAAATTCGATTAAAGTTTCCTCTCCAAAAATCTCATCGCGTTCACTAAAGGCTTCTGTGATTCCATCTGAGTAGAGGAATAATTTAGTTCCAGGGATTAATTTTAATTCTTGCGCATGGTATTCTGTTTCTAAAATTCCAAGAACTCGTTGCGTTTTGGAATGTAATTTAATTTGGCCATCAGCACGCATTTCAATTAACGAAAGATGCCCTGCATTTACATATTTGAAAACATTTTCATTCGAATCGAATACTCCTCCAAGGAGAGTCATAAACTCATTCCCTTTGTACCTTGCACGGAAAAACGAATTGATTTCGCGAAATAAACCTTCGAGAGAAGTTCCATTTCTAAGTTGTTCTCTGACAATTCCTTTGATCGCACTGACTAAAAATCCCGTACCAAGTCCATGTCCAGCAACATCACCTAACAAAACTATCATTTTGGTTTGAGAAATTGGTATGATGTCTAAATAATCTCCCGAAATTCCCACAGCAGGTTTAGAAATATAGCCGTAATCGATTCCTTTGACTTCACTAGGTAATATGAGTCTGAGAGTGTTGTCAACAATGGAAGCAGTTTGAATATCCCTTACGATTTTACGTTTCTGAATTTCATCTTCTAACAAACTATAGTTTTCGAGTAACATACCCGAAATTTTGACAACTTCATTAATAAACTTTAATTCTCCAATAGAGAAATATTTTTTATCTAATTTCTCTCCAATGAGAATCATCGCTTGGATATTTTTTTTGTTAGTGGATGAGTCATAAGCAGGGAATGCTAACTGAACATTTAATCCTTTTAGAAAATTATATAATGTCTCTCTTAGTCCAATTCCATATTCTAAATGTGAAGTTACGGTGACTCGGTCCGTACTTTTGAAATAATTCCATATTTCAGATTGAGGCGAAATTCGTACGAAGTTTATATTTTTTAAGTCAGTGCTGGCAAATTGATCACCTGGAATTAATATAATGATATTCGAAACATTCACAGTTTCTTTTACAGTACGATTGATGGTTAGAATTGTTTTTCGCATCGAAAGCGGAGAAGATAATAAACCTGCAATTTTATTGATCCCTTCGCTGAGTTTTGGGTTTTGTTCAAAAAACCAATAATCAAATAATTCTTTTACTTTGAGTTTGAGTGGAATCAAATATGCAGTAACTAAAAAAAGATAAATGAGGTTAAATACCCAACGATCTTTTAGATATCGAATAGGAAAAATAAAATCTAAAATGAAAATAGAGCCGATGTAGGTTCCCAAAATGATAGAAACCAAAATCAAAGTGACAATACTTGGAGTAAAAATGACTAGAGATGGAACAAAGGTGTAACGGTAAGTTCCATAAAAAAAAGAAAGAATAAATAAAAGGTAAGTCGAAATGAACAAGGATCTATGTACGAAAAACCAAGGGTATCCATCAAAAAAAATAATGCTAATAGGAAGGGCTACGTAAAGGAAAATAGATGAAACTAAAACGACTCGTTTGAGAAGAGCTTCTTCTTGCGGTTTGGATCTAATAATTTCATAAATATTGGCGATGATATTGATGGAGCCAAATAAAACGGTGATGGCATGAGCTATCAGAGCCACTCTTTCGATAAGCACCATATCGTATTTTTCTTGTGATGCGATCATTGCCATAATAAAAGAAATCAATACTTGCGGTAATAACCATTTAGAATTGATCTCTTTTCCACGTAGCCTGTAGATCAAATGGTATTGTAAAAAACTGCCGAAATAGAGGGTCAAAATAAAAAGAAAAATAGAATTATTAAAAGTTAATACAAAAACGTTCGAAAGAATGATAAGGCCAAAATTAAAAAAGAAACCAAATATCAATGCATCTCTTGTGGAATAATAAAAATAAACAGCAATTGCCAAACTAAAAAATGCCAAAAATAAATCAGAAAAAAATACATTCAAAACATCTGTTTTGCGAACTTTCGTAAGTTTAAAATTTTCTTCGTAAATTTCGCCTTTATGGTCTTTGATATGTAAAGGAAAGGAGTCTATATTTGAAAAATCGGTAATGGATTCAAATTTTTCTAAATCTTCCTGAACCACTGAATTTCCCCAGTGGGTCCGGTTTTCTTCGCCAATATTTACAATGAGTCCAGAAGGATAATGGTAAAAGGGAAGTCTTTTTGCGTTATTTTGAAATCCTATAAAAGCAAATAGAAGGATTAAAAAAAATAAAAGAGATGAAAGTATGGTTATGGCAAGTTCTCTCATTTGACTTCTGGCTCTTCGAAACTAAATTTAAGAATTGGTTCGCCACGTTGTTGGATGAGGATGGGTCCTTTGTCCATATTGATCATATTTTTCCAACCCATACTGGCCACAACTTCTTCAGAGTTTCTGGTAATACGGAATTGTTTACCTTCTTGAACTATATAAAGTTCGGAATATCCAATTTTTCCAATAATCATTTCGTAATTTTCTTTCCAGTCTAACTTTTGAAAGGTGGATTGGATTAAAGATTTTATATCGGAAAATCCTTTTAAAATACGAAGTCTTGATTGCGAATAAACCACACCCAAGATATAAGATAGTATGATCCCAATATGTTGGTAAGATTTTCCTGCATTTAGAATGACAAAAAACCAACTTCCATCCTCCACTTGGAAAAACTCGATTAAGTTTCTACTAGTTCTTTTATAAGCAGTGATTTTCCAACCTAGTAGCTCAGGAATAGTTCCTGTTTCCAAAAGGTTTTGTACGCGCACCGCATAAGCTGCTTCTTTTTGATACTTTTTGTTTTCTGAAATATGATAAGAGAGAATGTGGTTGTGTATAGTTAAGGCTGATTGTCCTGCAAGAAGTGATAAACTATGTGTTGCATCCGTATTGGGGATGTTGGAAACCGCAATGAAACCAAAGAGTTTTTCTCGAAAGATAAAAGGATAAATGTAGTTTGCATGGAGTTCCATAAAGTCATTATTTATGTTTTCATGGGAATAAGTTTCCGCAACAGAAGCTCCATTACGTTTGCTAAGTAAAAAAGATTGAAAACTTGTTTTGACTGTAATGTCTTTCGTTGGACTTAGTTTTTTTTGGCGCCCCCGGAAATAGGAGTGAAATGCAAAAGTGCCATTATGTGTGAGAACTGCCATGGTACCAGAATGGCTTCCTGTGATTTTCACCATGTCGGGAAAAACGTTTTTGATTAGTGCATCAAAGTTAAATCGTTTGATGGCTTGCCGGTATGATTCTGCATCTTCTGTCAAATATTCAGATAAAAATCTTGTTCGAATGTAACGTGTGAGTCTTTCGATGATGGGAAGATATAAAATCAGTGCAAAGGCACTTGTTAAAAGTAATGCAAGTTCCAAACGATAAGACATAGGTTCTGGAATTTGTGATAAAATCAGAAAATAGGAAATATAAACTAATAAAATAAACAAAGTACGGGTAAAGATATTAGTTACAGAAAGTTTTAATTGATAACTCGAAGGTAAAAAATATTTGAATGCACTTTTGAATTTATTTGAATTCATGTTGTATAGTATGCGTTTTCTTGAATATATCCTTCTGTAAAATCACAACTCCAGAATGTTTTTTGGAAAGATCCAGTATTTAGAATCACTGAGATATGGATTTCTTCATTTGATTTTAAATATTCAGCTAACTTTGTTTTGGTGTTATTATCAGCACCCTTAACGGATATTCCACCTAATTGGATTTCTAAAGAGTCGTATGGAATTGGTTCATCAAATACTTTCCCTATTGCCATCACAAACCTTCCCCAGTTGGGATCACCACCGTAAATGGCGGTTTTCACCAGAGGAGAATTGAGAATGGATTTCCCAATTTTTGTCACTTGCATATCATCTCTACCGTGTGAAACCGTGAGTTCAATAAGTTTGGAAGCTCCTTCTCCATCACGGGCAATCATTTTGGAAAGGTCTGTTGCAATTTCTTTTAGATGAGATTCAAAAACATCATCAGGAATGGTTCCAAGAACTCCTGAACACATAAGCACCACTGTATCACTTGTGGAGGTATCGGAATCGATGGTCACACAATTGTAGGTCACATCCACCACTCGTTTTAAAATTCCCGGTAGGTCACCAGATTCAGGCAAGTAGTCGCATAGAATATAAGACAACATGGTAGCCATATTGGGTTCAATCATTCCTGCACCTTTGGCAATTCCAAACATCACTCCTTCCCCTGCTTGGTTTGTAATCGTGCGGTAAGAGATTTTTTTACGAGTGTCAGTAGTCATGATTGCTTCAGCCACTTCCTCTAAATTACCTGGTTTTAAATCGGATTTTGCCGTTGAACAAGCATTAAGTATTTTTTCAATTGGAAGCGGAACCCCGATCACTCCAGTGGAAGAAGGAAGAATATCTTCAGCAGGAATACCTAAAGATTTTCCAAGTTCAATACAAATTTGATAGGAGTTTTTGATTCCTTGTTCCCCAGTGGCGACATTGGAATTTTTAGAATTGATGACAATGGCTTGTAAATACCCATCTTTGATATGGTCACGACCCACATAAATGGGTGCTCCAGGAAAATTATTCCGTGTGAAAACGGCTGCCGCCTTACATCGATTTTCTGAATAAATGACTGCAAAATCTAAGCTATCGTCTTTGATCCCGATGTTTTTGCCGAAGGAATAAAATCCCAATGGAAACTTCATAAATAACCTACCGGATACCAATATTCTATCCGGTGATTTCTCTTACGAGAATCTATTTTTTAGGAAACTCAAAGGTGAAAATGGAACCACCTTTCGGGTTGGGAGAGACGGAAACCTCTCCCGAATGGAGTCTAGCGATGTGTTTGACTATGGAAAGGCCAAGGCCCGTACCACCCTCTTTTCTGGAACGATTGGTATCCACTCGGAAAAAACGTTCAAAAATACGTTCGGCGTCCTCTGCAGAAATCCCAATGCCATGATCAATGACTTGGATTTGATTTTTATCCTCTGTCGACGAAGCTCTTACAATGACACTCGAACCTTCAGGGCTATAAGCAGAGGCATTGGAGATCAAATTCACTAACAAATCCTCAAGGAGAAGGCGGTCTGCTCTCACCCGAAAATCAGATGGAATCTCTAAAACTAAATTTTGTTTTTTTTGGGAGTAAATCACACCCAAAGATTCTGATACATTTTTTACCAAATCAAACAGAGAAAACTCGGTAAGGTTCAAAACTGTTTTATGATTTTCCAACCTGGAAACAGTCAACATATCTTCTACAATTCGAATGAGTCGGTCAGTATTTCGGAGAATGGCATCTAAAAATTTTCTTTCATTCGAATCTTGTGGAAGTTTTAATTTATACTCTAAAGTTTCGGCATAACCTTTAATCGATGTTATGGGAGTTTTTAATTCATGAGAAGCATTCTGAAAAAATTGTTCTCGGATGAGTTGATTTTGTCTGTCTTCGGTTATGTCAGACAAAACCCCAATGAACAATTGAATCATGGAATCAGATTTGATTGGGTAAATGCGAGCCGTATAGAAATGAAGTCCATCTTGGAATTCAGTTTTTCCTTCTACACCCTTTTGGATTTTCTCTTTTATAAAGTTTAAGAGTTCTTTGTTTTTGATTGCGGGAGTATATGCTTTAAATTGGGAATTTTTTTCAATTAAGGTGTCAGATATATTGCGATTTAAAAATAAAAATTTTTCATTTCTATCAATCGCAAAGACACCTTCCTTTAAGTTTTGTAATAAATAATTAAACTTTTCTTTTTCAACTGTCAGATCCAAAAATTGGACTTTGAGTCGTCTAGCCATTTCATTGATAGAGGAAGTTAACGTGGCAAGTTCTCGAATATCAGGAGAAGATAGTTCCACACCAAAATCTCCTGCATTGATTTCTTTAGTTTTTTTCTCTACAGTTGCTAGCGGATCTGTGATTCGCATCGCGATGTTTGTTGAAATATAAAAAGTCCCAAAAATGGTAATTAAAACAAATCCAAATAAGATTAGCGGTCTAACTGCGGGTACAACTAGATCGTAAATATAAAAAACACCCAAAGCCAGGGTCAGTAAAACAAGTAGGAGACCCCAGTTGAGTAAAAGTAATGTAGAAAAAAAACTACGCATCTCGGAATCGGTAACCGACCCCGCGAATGGTTTCTAATCTTTCTTTTTCAGAAAGTAATTTGTCCCGAAGCCGTTTGATATTTACATCAACCGTTCTGTCCGTTACAAAAACATCTTTTCCCCAAATTCGATCGAGTAGTTTGTCTCTTGAAAAAGCGACACCTGGATTTCCTGCAAACAATTGTAAAAGTTTGAATTCGATTAACGTTAAGTCAATTTCTGTTCCTTCTACAAACACTTTGTGTGCCGTTGGATTGATTTGGATTTTTCCTGTGGAAATGGTTCCTTGGACTTCTTGGTTTGGGTCTGTAGTTCTTCGTGTAACAGTTCTTACGCGGGCAACCAGTTCGCGGATGTTGAATGGTTTGCGAATGTAATCATCAGCACCTAATTCAAGGCCAAGAACCACATCGGTTTCCCCGGTTTTTGCTGTTACCATTAAAATAGGAATATGGGGGTATTTTTCTTTGATGCGTCTGCAAAGATCCATCCCACCAATTCCCGGCAACATCAGATCTAAAATGATTCCATCGGGAAGATTCTTTTCTAACCGAGGGAGGACTTCCATCCCATTATGACAAACTTCGGTCTGGAATCCTTCTTCCTCTAAATGGAATTGGATGAGTCCTGCAATGTCTTCTTCGTCATCTACAATTAGTATTTTCATGAATTAATCCAAAAGTAACAGGGATTCATTACAAAAAGAATACAAAATGATTACAAAGAAACGATATCTATCTATTTCCCGAGCATCTGGTTGATGTCTCGGATCGCTTGGCGTTGTCTGAGTAACAAAAATCCCAAGAACCCAAAAAACAAAATGAAGGCAAGTCCATACACCCAAAGCAGGGATCGTAGGCGGGCCTGTTCTTTTTCGATGGCTTGGATTTCCTCCAAGTGGGAGATGAGGAAATAAAAATGGTCGCCCTTAGGGTAGGATTTTTTGATTTCTGTTCGGAGTTCCGAAACAAGGACTTTTGAATCTTCTTTAGAAAGGGATTCGATGAGAGGGAGTGCCTTATCCAAATCCATTTTTAAAAATTCATCCGCAGATGGCAACGCCTCGGCGGAAAGGGAAATAGCCAAAAAAAGAAGTGGGAGAACCAATAGACCTTTCACGAATACTTTAAACCTCTTCAAATCCAAGTTTCTCTTTCCATTCATTCAGAAAAGGAATTCTTGTGTTGAGGAGCAAAAAGCCAAGGACAAGAGAGTAAAAACAAAAAAACAAACTGGAACTAATCAAAATTGGTAAAAGTAATCCTGTGTCTTCATTATGAAATACGGATAAAAACATAATACCCATTGGAATTAAAAATAACAAAACCGAGAGGCCTACAGAGGAAAATAAAAACTTGAGAGGTAAAATTTGCCCTAACACTCGCAAGCGGATTATGGAAGGTGCCTCTAAATTTTTTAATAGAGGGTCAGGATGTTTAAAAACAGAGATATCCTTTGGGGATCTGGTCTTAATTTTCGATTTCATGTGACCACCATTTCCTTAATAGGTCCTTCCCCCTGGAAATATGGCTTTTGATCGTACCAAGTTTTATATTGAGATCGGCGGCAATTTCTTTGAGAGGTTTGTTTTCAAAGTAATGTAAAAGAATCGGCATTTGGTATGATTTTGGTAATTTCGAAACAAGAGATCGCAGGTTATGACTTGTTTCTTCTTTATCTAAAATTTCAATGACAGAAGGATTTGACCTATCAGCCACAACGGATATATCTTCTTGCCAATCGACAATAGGGAGTTTTTTCTTTTTGAAAACTTTCGTTAGGCGAAATCTAGCGATTTGAAATAACCAAGTGGAAAACTGAGATTCCCCTCGGAACTGACTTAAGGATTCGTATGCTTTTAAAAAAACTTCTTGGGTGAAATCTTCTGCTTCTTCCTCGGTGAGGAAGGCTTTTTTCGCCTGGGAGAATACCATACCTTGGTATCGTTTCATGAGGACTTCGAATTGGGATACGTCTCCTCTAAGGACCGACTGGACGGAATTCCAATCTTCCTCGTTGCAGATACGTTGTACATGCTCTACCTGTACATTTTGTAGAAGGTCAAGAGACCGAGTCCAATTGCGAATGGGATTAACCCTCCTAACATCGCCATAGAACTTCCTAAGACGAGTATAAATACAAACGATAAGGCAAATCCAGTGAATGTCAACAAAAGACCAAGGAAAAAGGAATACAATCTGATGTCAAAACTCCATGGTTTGTATTGTCCCGACTGGATGAGTGCCATCTTTTGTTTATGCCACCACTGAAACAAAAAAAACAAAAGTGTGGTGCCAAAAATAATTCCTATATTCGGAACTAAATACAAAACCAAACGGTAAGGATCGGATCCACCGCTATCCTGAATTTTTGTAAGTATTGTTATGATTGTTTCATATTGCTCCTGAGTCACGAAACAGCCTCTCCAATTAAATTTGATGCATAAGCACTAAGATATGACATTCCCTCTGGTTTGTCACACTGGAAAATTTGGACACCAATGTTTGTGGAATTGGATTCCCCTTTTTTTATGCTTCGTAAACTTCCATAAAAAGTGTAGGGGGAAGAATTGATTACCATTTGAAAAGAAACAGGAGAACCTAATGTACTTGTTTCAATATTTGTTCCCTTGGGAAAGGTAATTCCGATTCCTCTTCCATCTTGACTAATGTCTCTAACGGGTGTTGTGCGAATTATTGTTTCCCAGTCTTTTGCATATGCAAATTCTAATTGGAATACAAATTCTTCGGCTTTTTGGTCTAAAAAACTAAGTAAGGGGCCAATGCCTTCCGCCCCTTCAATATCAGATTGTAATACTGGATTCCCAAGGTCTGGTAAATTGCTGATAATTTCAAAGTAACCTAATAAAATTTTTCCCTTGGAGAAAATTGGAAATATCAATGTAGATTTGATATTATTTAAAAGTAGAGAATCCAAATAAGAGCGAATGTATATTTCGCTTAGTTTTTTGGGGCTAAAAAATCCTCTATCTGAATAAAAAATTCTTTTATTCGCATCACGTACGTAATATGGTGCTTTCGATGCTGCGAGAGCTTCCATAAGTTGTGTGTCTACGGCATAATAAAAACCGATTTGAATTTTTTTAATAAAATAACCGTAGTTGGCTAAGATTTGTTCCAAATGGATTTGCCATTGGTTTAAAATTTGATTGATGATAGAAGTTTTTCCGTAAATGGAAATGACAGTTCCCAAATCGGCTGTTTGTGCCATTTTAAATTCATAAGCAGATATGTCTTCAATCGCAGCTCGTTTGGCAGATCGTTCCAAAGGTTCAATGAGAATTTCATAAACCTGAAGTAAATCATCTTGGTAAGGATTCACAGGTTTTACACGAAGTTCGACTCGATTCTCTTTGAGAACACAAACTAAAGATTTTGGTTTGGAAACAATAGGTTCTGTGGTTGCAATTGTGATATGAACTGAATGAAGGATATCCTTGACTGCGACTGGGTTTTGGAGAGTAAATTTTTGTTTGGTATCCTTATCTTGCAGAATCGTTGTGGTGAGTTTGGAAACAATTCCCAAAACAGTTCTTTGGTCAGTCAGTCTGTATTTTTTCATGGTCTAAACAGTATGATACGTAAAATCCTAATTTTTGCCATAGTTTTTCCATCTTTTTTGCCTTTATGGGCAGAAAAACCAAAATACCAATACTTCGGAAAGGCATACGATCTGAAAACTGGTAAGTACATTTATTCAGACAATCATAAAGAATATTATAATAATGGAAAGCATATCTATTCAGACATACAATACAAAGATGCTGAAGGAAAGGTTTTTGGCACCAAACATATCGAATTCGATAAAAATTCAGAAGTTCCAACGTTTAAAATGGAAGACTTTCGCGACGGTTATACGGAAGGTGCTGACGTAAAAGGAAAGTCGGTTCGTTTATTTTCCAAACGAAAAAACGAAGATCCTCTTTCCGAACGAACTTATACACCCAAGTCACCTGCTGTGATGGATGGTGGTTTTGATTATTTTGTCAGAAACAATTGGGAAGTACTATCCAAAGGGGAAAGGATGTCTTTTCATTTTCTTGCTCCCATCCAGTTGGATGATTATAAATTTGCAGTTGAAAAAATTCGAGATGGAGAGTGGAAAGGAAGACCTGCTCTTTATTTACGATTAGAGGTTGATAATTTTCTTTTGAAACAGGTTGTGAAACCGTTTCTTTTAGTTTATGATGTACAAACTCGGAGAATTTTACAGTTCGAAGGACTTTCTAATATCAATGATGAAAATGGGAAGAGTTTGAAAGTGAAAATTATTTACGATTATCCCAAGGAAGTACTGGAACCTTGACACTACGTACTTTCGAACAATTTTTTAAAAACCCACGAACTTGGAAGGAAGACCTTGTCGCCGTGGGTGGAGATTTCTCCGTAGAGCGTTTGTTATATGCTTATAAACACGGAATTTTTCCTTGGTCGGAAGATCCTATTCGATGGTATTGTTTGGATCCTAGAGCAATTTTTGATTTAAAAAGAGTTCATTTTTCCAAAACCGTACAAAGAAAAGTAAAACAAAGTAAATTTCGAATCAGCTTTAATGAGGCTTTTCTTATTGTCATGCAAGCCTGTTCCTATAGAGAAAAAGATAATACTTGGATCACTCCAGGTTTTATCGAAGGTTATGCGGAATTACACAAAAAAGGATGGGCACATTCTGTAGAAGTTTGGAATGCCGAGAATGTTTTGGTTGGCGGAGTCTATGGGGTTGCCATAGGCAAATTCTTTGCAGGGGAAAGTATGTTTTCTTTTGAATCCGATGCAGGAAAGGTGGGACTGTTTCACTTGTTCGAAAAATTAAACAAATCACAATTTGAACTTTTTGACACCCAACAACTCAATCATGTGACTTGGCAATTGGGTGCCTATGAAATTCCTAAACTTTCTTATTTGGATCGATTGGAACGTGCATTAGGTGAATGTGAACCTTGGATCATTCCACCTTTACACGACTAAATTCATCCAATTCCACTTTCCATAATTTTTGAATTTCTCCTGTTACATTTTCCCATTCTTTCTCACCTAACTTAGGTGCACGATAGGGATCAAATTGGGGATGGTTTTCCCAAAAAAGGTCCAAATCAGATTTAGAAATGGCGGTTCTGAATATTTCTGCTTCTTGGATTTCTGCATCAGGATTCTTTTCACCCTGAATGAAAAACGGTTTGGAAAGACTTAAAGAAAGTCTGTGGAAATGGTGAAGGGCCAATGCATAACTGGTACGAAGTAAAACTAAACTATGGTATTCAGTATTTGTTTTTCTGTATTCCGAGGCATCATTGAAAGTGAGTGCAGAATTGCTTCCATAGGTGATCTGTGCTTCGTGTTTTTGATCTTTGTCTACTTCTGTTTCAAATCGTTTGAATTCTTGTCCTAAAATTTTTGGTAAAACCAAATTGGCAAAGCTAAGTAGATTTTTTTGGTTCCCATCGCGAAGAGAAGTCACCTCTTGTTTCGACACATCTTTCGGTTGGCAACCAAAGAACAAAACAGCGGTTACAAGTAAATTGAGAACAAGTTTCATCTTAGGTTTTATTTGACTTAATTTTGGCAAATTCTGCATCAATGCGACCGGTGAGCATTTTGAAATACATGATCCAGTCCGAGATAAAAGAATAAAATGGATAGGTAAAGGTGGCAGGGCGGTTCCTTTCGACAAAAAAATGTCCGATCCATGCGAAGAAATACCCACTAACAAGGGCAAAGGCTAAGATATAGAATTTACCTGTGGATAAAAACCCAAGGATACATCCCATTGCGAGACTTGATCCAACGAAGTGAAGAGCTCGATTGAACGGGTGGCTATGTTCCTCTAAATAAAAAGGGAAAAAATCTTTGAGTGTTTTGTATTTCTTTTCCATACAAGTCTCCTTACACTTGATCATAATCAATAATCGTACTTTGCCAAGACAAAAATGATTCTAATCTTAGAGTTTGTCCCTAGTTTTTACGTCTATATTCGATAATTCTGATATGATTTTAAAATTGTGTTGCACGTTAGTGGGTACTGCCTAATGTGCATTAACATTTAGAATCTAACAGAGAGTTAAATTTAGCAAGAAAGCAGGAGAATGTATGAAACCTAAATCGATAAAACCGGATGAGCTGAGTAAGATTTTTGCCGAACTGAAAAAAGGCGATGAATCTGCCATCGGTAGTTATTTAGTAAAAGGGGTTCGCCTTCAAATCAGTAAATACAATCTTTCCGGTGCAGAACGAGTTCAATTGTTATACAAAAGAAGAAGAGCTCAAGGGATGTGTATTGTATGCGGAAAAAAAGTAACAAAGAAAAATCCGTCAACAGACCAACTCTATAGATTGTGCGAAGAACACCGCAATAAGATCGATAAAGGTACTAAATAATCAATTTACCCAGGAGAGTTTCCCGCTTTTCGTTGCGGGAGCTCATTCCAAACTTCGTTTCTTTCTTCCTCAGTCATCCTAGACCAATTCCCAATTTCTTCAATGGTTCGATAGCAGCCCGCACAAAGCCCTGAATCTGGGTCCATCATACATACTTTGGTACACGGCGATTTTAGTGACATAGGCCTGAAAATAGTAAATTTTTATAAATTTTCCTAAGCAAGTTTGGGAATCCGTCGATCCTTCCCATAAGGGAAAAGGAATTCGCATGTTGGATTGGGTAGAATCACTTAGAAGTTTATTTACTAATGAAATAGACTGTTACAAGCGCCTTCTGGAATTGGAAGGCAAAAAAAGAGCGTCCATCCATTCTGCGGACGGAAAATCCTTAGAGTCCTATGTCAAAGAAAGTTATCATATCATGGTGGAAGCCTCCGAATTAGAACGAATTCGGATGAAAACAATAGAAGATGTGTATGAAAAAGAAAAATTCACAAAAGACGAGTCTTCTATTACACTCACTAGTTTTCTGAACCAAATGGATCGTGAATCCAATTTTAAACTCAAAACCTTTGCTTTAGAATTAAAGAAGGTAGTGGCAGATCTGAAAGATGCCATCATCACGAATGATAAACTCTTAAGAACTAGAAAAGAATTTTTACAAACAACTGTTGATTCTTTGCAAGAGTTATCCAGAGAAAAAGTTTATACCTCACACAAACAACCGACAAGGCGTGGGCAGGGCCAAAAAGGCGCGATCATTTTGAACGCGACTGCTTAGGAGAATCGTATGGGATCAACATTCCAAGGAATTGAAATAGGAAAACGAGGACTTTCGGTCCACCAACAAGCGATCCAAACTACAGGTCATAACATATCCAATGCGGATAACAAACATTATGCTCGCCAACGAGTGGTCATGAATAGTATGGATCCTCTTTATGAACCAGCTTTCAACCGAGCAGAGGTTCCGGGACAAATTGGACAAGGGGTAAAAATTTCCGAAATCGAAAGAGTTCGAGATAATTTTATTGATGATCGTATCATTGATTCTTCTTCTCTCAAAGAATATTGGGGAAAAAAGAATGATTATTTATACCAAGTAGAAACTGTTTTTAATGAACCCACAGGAACGACACTCCGTTCAATGATGGATCAGTTTTGGTCTTCTTGGGAAGATCTTTCCAATTATCCAGAAGAAACTGCACATAGAGCCGTGGTCCAAGAAAAAGCGGAAGCTCTTGGTTCCCGAATGGAAGATGTGTATCGCAAACTTTCTCTCTTACGGGACCAGTCCAATCGTGAGATTGAATCAAAAGTCAATCATTTGAATACTGTTGCAGAGAATATCAAATCTCTGAACGAAAAAATCACAAAATCACAAGCATTAGGTGATAATCCCAATGACCTTTTGGACAGAAGGGATGAACTTTTGCAAGAACTAGCGGGGATGGCAGACATTACCATTGGTCGCAGTGATGAAGATGAACTGATGGTTTTTATAGGCCAACAAATCCTTGTCCAAGGACAAAAGGTTCATAAAATTGATTTGGTCGGAAATCCCAATAACGATGGACTTTTGGATTTAAAATGGTCAGAGACTGGGGATACAGTTCTACTTCGTAAGGGAAGCATCCAAGCTCTCTACGAAATCAGAGATCGAATCCTTGTCGAAAAAATCAATGCTGTGGATGCCCTTGCCATCAATGCGATGGATGTGATCAACGAAATCCATAAAGATGGATTTGGTTTGAATGGAAAAACCAATCTTAATTTTTTTGAAAGCCGTGCTCTTGCGACCAATACCTTCGGTGAAATTGATACCGATGGGGATGGACTAAACGATAAAACTGCTGTGTTTCGAGTGACAGGTCGCACATCACTTGATGCGGATCGTCCGATTGGAATTTCAGGAACCATGCGTTTTCTAAAATCAAGTCCTGGGGGAGAAACTGAAATTTTAGTTCCTTACTCCAAAGATGATACTTTGAATGCAGTCATCAAACGAATCAATCGTTCGGAAACTGGTGTTGTGGCTTACATGTCGCATGACAACCAGTTGGCGCTAAAAGCAACGACAAACCCGCTCGATAAAAAAGAAAACTTTATGATTCGTCACTTGGAAGACTCTGGCGAACTACTTGTTGGCCTTACAGGAATTCTAACTGCAACAGGGGTTGCTGGATCTTTTGATTACCGAAAAGTAGGTGAGATCAACAAATTCCAAGCCAATGCGCAGGACATAACTCTCACACCGATGTATCATCCTTCTTCATTCTTTAAAATGTCTGAAGAGGTCAGAAACAATCCGGCAAACATTGCGGCAGCTCGTGGTAAGGACGTAAATGGGTCGGGTGATTACAATTCACCGAATGGTCAAAAAGACGGATCCAATGCCCTTCTCATTGCCGCTGCCCTCCGTGAAAAACCTGTGATGTTTGATTATTCCAAAACAACGGATGATTTTTATAACTCACTCATCTCAAGGCTTGGAACAGAAGCAAGGGAAGCAAAACAAGAGTATACCACTCAAAATGAACTAATGGTGGAACTTGAAAATATGCGTCAGTCCGTGATGGGTGTGAACTTGGATGAGGAGATGGCCAATATGGTTCAGTTCCAACAATCCTATAATGCTTCCGCAAGAATGATCTCCACACTCAATGAAATGTTAGATACCATCATCAATAGGTTAGGTGTATAATCATGATCAGAATCACTAACATGATGCAAAACAATTCCTTGGTGCGGAACTTAAACCGCCACCAAGTGGCCATGGACGAAACCCAAACCCAACTGGGAACTGGATTAAAAATTCGGAAACCATCGGATGATCCAGGTGCGGCCACAAACCAAATGTACTTCAGGTCGCGTCTGAATGAACTTTCTCAATACGAAGAAAACATTGGGGACGGATACCAAAGGTTACAACAGATTGATGGTGTCCTAGACAAAATGGGTGAAATTTTCCAAAGAGCTCGTGTTCTTACGGTTCAGGCTGGAAACGGAATTTACCAAGGGGACAAGGGTTTTGAATTGGAAGTGGCGATTGGTAAAGAGATTGACCAACACCTGCGTGCCATTGTGGATCTTGCCAATGCACGTGATGCGACCGGACAACCTTTGTTTGGTGGTCATGTCATCGAAAGACCTCCTTTTGAACCAATAGAATCCAAAATTAAAGGTCTGCAAGGCCTGGAACTCAAAAACCAATATGTGGGTGTAGAGTATCGAGGTGATATTGGGGAACAACTCCGTGAAATCGAAAAAGGCGAATACATACCAATCACGATTCCTGGTAATAAAGTGTTTTGGGGAACAAACGTCAGTGTCACTTCGAAAGTGGATAACTCGGCTTACCAGGCTACGTCCGACCAAAAGTTTAAAATTGATGGAGTGGAGATTCATATCTCTGTGGGTGATACCATTGATGATGTGATTGATAAAATCAACAATGCCCCTCTGGAAGTGAAGGCAAGTAAACTAGCCCAAGATAACATTTCTATTTCTTCCACGGCACCTCACCAAATTTGGTTGGAGGATGTGGATGGAGGAACTGTCCTTCGAGATATTGGCCTCGTGGAACCAAGTGCCAGCGAACCACCGAATAACTATTCTAAGTCGGCAACCGTGACTGGACTTTCTGTATTTGATGTTCTGATCCAACTTCGAAATGACTTAATTCAAAAAGACCAAGAAAGAATTGGTGGAAGGGATTTGGGTGATTTGGATTTAGCTTTAGAAAATATCCTTCGCCACCGTTCGACCATTGGTGCACGAATGAATCGTTTGGAACAACATGAAGACCGAGTTTCATACGACAAAATGTATATGACAGAGCTTCTTGCTAAGAATGAAGGAATCGATTTTCCAGAGACAATCATGAACATGAAGTGGTTGGAAACAATTCATAGTTATGCGTTAAATGTTGGTTCTAAAATCATCAAACCAACTCTTATGGATTTCCTACGGTAACGGAAACTAAATGACGGTTATATTAGAAAGATTAGAAAGTACAGGAACTAGAATGTCGGTAACGATTCACACAAAACCTTTCGGAACCATCCAAGTGGACGCAAAACAAATCCTAAAATTCCCACAAGGTTTACTTGGATTTGATGAATTTGATGAGTATGCTCTCATTGAAGAAAGTCCAGAAAGTCCATTCAAATGGTTACAATCCACGAAAGAATCGGGACTTGCGTTTATTGTCATCCAACCAGAACTGTTTATGAATGATTATAAACCAGCGGTTTCCGATGAAGAATTACATGACATCGGACTTAGCTCATGGAAAGAAGGAATCATTTTTTTAATTGTTACCATTCCTCATGACAACCCAAAAGGAATGACGGCCAACTTACAAGGTCCTATCATTCTGAACGGTAAAGAAGGAAAGGGCAAACAATGTATTTCTCGGGATGAAAATCACCCTATCCGAAAAAACATCATCGAATCTATGGAAGAGATGTCTTCCGAAAAGGTATAATCCGTGTTAGTTCTTGCGAGGAGGAGTAACCAGTCCATAATGATCGGTGATGATATCGAAATTGTGATAGTCGATATCAAAGGTGACCAAGTAAAGATTGGAGTCAAAGCTCCCAAAAATGTTTCTGTGCACCGTGCGGAAGTATACAAAGAAATTCAGGAAGAAAACAAAAAAGCTGCGGGAACCAATATCAAACCGGAAGATTTGGGCAAACTCGGTGATTTGTTCAAAAAGAAAACTTAACTTGATCTTTCTTTCGATTTAAGTTTCTCTGGAGCCAAGCTCTAGGGAGTCACTTATTCATTGAAACGTAAAATTTTAGTCTGGTTGTTGCCTCTCATCATAGTATGGTTCCAACGTTTGGTTGGCCTTACTTCCAGGTTTCGTTTTTTGACAAACGAACGATACGAAGATTTATTCAAAAATAAAAAACCATTTATTTATTCTATTTGGCATACGAACGTTTTGTACTCTCCGTATTTGCACAGGGGAAAAAACGTAGCCGTTCTCATTTCTGAATCGAAAGACGGAGACTACATCAACCAAGTGGTCCATAGATTTGGAAACACAAGCATTCGTGGGAGTAGTTCCAAAGGAGGATCCAAAGCTTTAAAGGCGATGATCCAACATTTAAAAAAAGGATTACCTGCTGCCTTTACCCCTGATGGCCCAAGGGGACCTGCATTAGTCCTCCAACCTGGGATCATTGCTGCAGCGCAAGTCACACAGGTTCCCATCATTCCTTTTCATTATGAGTGCAGTCGTCAGTGGATTCTAGAAAAGGCCTGGGACAAACATAGAGTTCCAAAACCATTCACTACCTTTGTTGTTTCTTATGGGGAACCGATTTCTGTTCCCAGAGAATTGAATGAAGAAGAATTTGAACAGATGCGTCTAAAAGTAGAAGAGGCTATGTTAAACAATCGTAACCGTGCGATTGCGGAAGCAGAACGAATTCGCAAAGGAGAATCCAAATGACAGCAGTATTTGAAGATAAGGTGGTTGTTTCCACAGCCAAAACAAAATACGAAACAAAAATTTCAGCAGGAAAACATAATTGGATCGCCGATGAACCGAAAGACAAAGAAGGAACCGACCTTGGCCCTATGCCTACAGAGTTACTTGCTTCTTCTTTGGGAGCTTGTACTTCTATTACGATCAGAATGTATGCGGATCGAAAAGAGTATTCTTTGGATTCGGTAGAAGTTCATGTAACGATTGATAAACGATCGGCAGAAGATCATAAATTTACAAGAGTTGTGGTTCTTTCTGGAAATCTAAGCACTGAACAAAGAGAAAGATTACTTTCTGTGGCAAACGCATGTCCTGTACATAAAATTCTCTCTGGAAAAATTGAAATAGAAACCACTCTGGGTTAGGTGAATGGTCACTAAACCCAAAGGGGAATTACAGTAGCAGAACCACCATCCCACTCGATTTTTGTATGGAAATGTTTTCCTTCTTGGATCCTTGGGACTTTGGCCCCATTCACATAGAAGGTTCCCCCTGTGTATTCGTGAGTCTCTCGTTCTCTTTTTTTGCTGATTGAATGGTGCATATGACCTGAGAGAACCAAAGGAACTTTTTTCCCAATGGATTTGGCATAATCAATGGCTTCTGTAAGATCGAAATCTCCCCAATCCCCACCTTCTTTTTTAAACTCAGCACCGTAGATGGAATTTTTGGCCGCACCTAACCCAAAAGGCCCGTTATGCGAAAGAAAGAATAAATTTTTTTCTTTGGTTCCATCGATCAAACGTTTGTACTTTTGAATCGAAGTTTCCATATTGGAAACCATATAGGCTTTTGTTAGATAGGGTTGAAAACTAAGACCTCCACCCATCGCATGAGGACGACCCACGATAAGACTTAAATCCAATTCCTTCGACAATACTAAGGAACTATAGCCAAGTAAGGAAATGGGTTTTACTAGTTCCGAAAGATTCCTTATCCTACGGTTTTGGCCAATTTGCCCTGAATGGATGAGAACTTTTGATTGGATCACTTCCCCAATGATGGATGTTAAACTCATCCCATCCCAATTTCCGGGTATCATATACGCACGTTTGGTGAGACCTTGGAAGGAAAGTTTTCCTAGTTTGGGATTACCACGAAGGTCACCTGTAAAGAAGAGACAGTCATAGTCTGAAGTATTAAAATATTCAATATCCTGATTGTTCCAATACCCGTGGATGTCGCCGATCAATGCAAATTTCATTTGGGTTTTTTCTCCACTACTTAGTCTTTGTTCCGAATGGAATTTATGGAAGATCGAATGAGGCCTTCCGATTTTCCACCGACCCGAAGGAATGCGGGAGGTTTACCAATGGGAGCAGGGACTTGGATTTTTCTGTATCCATCGTAAGTGGTTCCTGTCCAAAGGTGTAACCATCTGCCACGAGGAAGATAAACTTCCTGTACAATTTCTCCACTTTCTACGACGGGAGCCACAAGAAGGTCATTTCCTAGAAAAAATTGGTATTTGAAATTTAATAAATTTTTATCTTCCGGTTCGACCAAATAATTATGACGGACAACAGGGATTCCAGTGATCGATGCTTCTTCCACCAAACTTTGGATATATGGTTTAAGCGCAAAATGGATTCTTGCAATTTTTGCAAAAAGATTCACCGTATCTTCATCACCGAGGGATTTGGTTCCATCAGGTTTGGTATAAGTGTACACTTGCCAGTTTTTGAGAGGTTTATTTCCTTCGTGGGTTCTAAAAACCGGTGTAAAGGCAGATGCTTCAGCCCATCGCAAAAGAAGTTCTTTCGATCTATGGTAGTTTCGGAGTGGATTGGAAATGGTAGTGTATCCACCAATGTCACTATGATTTAACGCATAACCACTTATCCCTGAACTAGTAAGTCCAATGATGGAAGATGCAAGCCCGTCATTGGTTCCGAAACTCACCATCTGGTCCCCTTCCCAAAAGAGAGTGGAATAAGCATTGGAATAACTGTATCCGGCTCTTGTGAAAAATACAATTTTTCCTTCCATACCGGCTTCTTTTATGGCTTCTCGATTGATTCTTGCCCAATCTACCGGATAACGGTTGTGATAGATTTTTGCATCGATTCCAGAATATAATTTCGCATCATAAGGCAACCACTCTCCAAAATCTGCCATCCAACCAGAAAGACCCATTCCAATCATATTCTTTTTGATGAGATCCTTCGTCCAACGAACCGCAGCGGGATTGGTAAGGTCAATGAGGTAAGCGGGAAAGCCAACGGTTTGGATGAGATAGTCTTCGCCTTGGGAATTTTTGACCAAGTATCCTTTGGATTTTGCTTCCGTTAAGAGTGGGTTAGTAAAATCATCTCCCAGTTTTTTAGGATCGGTATCAGCCAGGAAGGAATTAATATAACCTAATACCTGTACGTTTTGATCATTCATAGACTTCACAAATTTTTTAAAGTCTGGATACAAAGTATCATCCGCATACCATCGCCATTTGAGTTGATCACCAAAATTGGTCACTCTTCGTCCACACCAATCTTGGATCCAAAGTGCTGTGACTGGATTTCCTGCATCTTTTGCTTGTTTGACGATTGCAGAAACTTTTTCTGTTCCTCCTTGGACACCAAGCCAAGTGCCGTAGGCCCAATCGGGAAGTTTTGGAAATCTCCCTGTTTTTTTGGTATAAGCTTCAATCAGGGATTTGGAAGAATTTCCAATCCAAATGGTTCCGGTTAATGATTTTTCGGATTGGAAATCCCAAAACTCCACTTTGGTTTTTTTGGTGTCACTAAAATCAAAATTCGCATAACCGCTGTTTTCAAAAAATACAGAACGGTTTTCGGAAGTGATGTAGTGAGGAATGGGAGCGTAAGTTGTATATGCGTTTCCACCGGCACCTGCCATGATGTTGGCTCCGGTAGTGATGGGTTGGTCTCCCCGTCCTATTCCTTGTTCTTCCGTAAATAAAAAGGGAGTTTTTCCTTTGAGTTCATCATAAGTAAACTGTTCGCCTAACCCAAAAATTTTTTCATCTGGGGATGAACCGTAATGGAACTGGATTCTATTCAAGCTGAGATCGGAAAGAGTGATTTTAAATTCTACCTCCGTATCTGATTTGGTTTGGAAAATGAGCTGGTAATCAGTGGAACAATCTTTACCAGTTAACTTTCCTTTGATGGTAACTTTACCAGGTTCTTTTTTGATTTCGTCTATGGATTGTTTGTCACAAGTTTTTTGTAGGCTTTCTTTAAATTGAAAGGATGCCATTCGATATTTAGATATGGTTTCCTTCGTAGAGGACTTAAGGAATGGCTCTTCGAGAGAAAGTTTGATAAAGTCTTTTGAGAGGGATTGGTTTCTTAAAGTGAATTCATTTGTCGATTGAATCCATTGGACTTTTGGAGTGAGGGAAAACGATTCTTCTGTATGCGGAAAATTAGAAATGATGCGGGAAGCACATTCCAAAAAGAACAGTGATAGAGATAAGGATATCAAACGAAATGCCATCGACCCCTCCAGGAGCAGAGATTAGTGGATCGATGGTTTGAGGATTCGTAAATACTTTTTTAAACTTTCTTGCGATCGACTCCACCCACACGAGGTGCCGCCGCCGCCCCTTGTTTGGCACCAAATACAGCTACGGCTTGTTTTGGTAGGCTAGATTTTCTCCATTCAAACCAAGAACCTTGGTAAGTGGTGACATCAATATAACCTGCTTCTCTGAGCATGAGAGCGAGTAAACAAGAGCGCGCACCATTGTAATCGTAAATCACAGTAGGTCGTTCTGGCATAAAAGGAAATCCATTTAGGCGTTTTTTGAAAAGGGAACGTTCGATGAGATTTGCTTCTCCATCGTATAAGTTTCTCCAATCCCATAAAAATGCCCCTGGCAAACGTCCACAAAGAGTTCCTTCTTCTGGAGCAGTAAGACGTGGCAATCTGCCTTCATATTCGTCCATGGTTCTTGCATCAAAGATTTGGAGTTTGGTAAGATTTCGTTCCATAAAGGCCTTGTCGACAACACCTTCAATGGGTTTAGCTTTGTCAGCAATCGGAGGTTCTATTTTCTGTTCCCCTTTTGCTTTTTTGCCGTCAACTGGCCATTTTTGGCCAAGAACATAAGCGTCTTTAATTCCCATCCCACGTAGCAAATACACCATACGGGTGGAAAACATTCCCATTCCTTCATCGAAGACAATGATACGTGTTTTTTTGGATTTTTGAAATTCTTGTACGACGGCCATCATCGGTCCGTACAATTTCTTTTGTGATTCTGGATCAGATCCGAATGCTTTTTTGATAAATGGATAGTAATAAGCACCTTCTAATGTTTCTTCTTCATATGCTGATTGGGAACGACAATCGATGAGGAAGTCACCAGGTTCTATTTCGGTTTTAAGAAAGTTCCAGTTCAAAAAAGTATTCTCCTATTTCTTACATTACTTTTCCCCCCCATGAATTTTTGAAAGTCTGAAAACCAAAAAAAAAGTTCAACTTCAGTTTGAGACATAATGAGAAAAGAAATCAATTGGATGTAGGTTGATTCTATGGGGTAGAGAAGCCGATAATCACAACAATTGGTAATCCATGATTAAGCAGTCATACATATACTTCGGATTAATTTTGTTATTTTTTGTCTCAGGAGTCAGTTTTGCGGACCGCACAAAGACTAACTTAACGCTCCAATCGCTGGCAGAGGAAGTGAGCGCTTGGAAAGAGAGAAAACCATCTCCAGTGATCCGAAAACAAATCCAATCCAAACAAAAATTTCTCTTGGATGATGGAAATTGCCGATTAGAACCAGCATCCCGAATTTCTTCGGTCACATACTTTCGTTTCAGTTGTCAGAAAGTAGAGGAACCAATGTTGATTCAATTTCAATCCAATCAGAAAAAAAAATTGGATCCTGGTACGTTTCGATTAAGGGCTGTTCAGCGAATTGGAAATAAACAATATTTAGAAATTGAAACAGGCCTAGTTGCCGGAGAAACAAAACCACTGGCACGATTGAATACGGATGATACCGATCTAGATTATCCTTCTAAAAAACAAGGACCTGTGGGTACCGAAGGAAAACTATCAGTTCCATCGTACCAACCAATCCAAAATCCAAATTTATTTTATTTTAAATCCATCTCCCAAAATCCCAAAAGAAGAAAAGAAGTTCCATCGAACATTGAAGTTTTTTTTGATTCTACCTGTCCTTTAGAATACATAGAAAAAGATGAAAGTTTTTATTGGGACCAAACGGTTTCTTATGTGTTTCGAATTACATGCATTCGTGATTCCGCTTATAGTTTGATACGCGTGCCATCCTCCTCTTCTGGGAATTTAATTTCATCAAATACGATTTGGAAAGATCCGAAACCTGGTGATCGAGTTTTGGGAAGTGCTGTCTTAAAAAAAATCACAGAAACTCAAACCTTTTGGGAGAAAGTCGTTTTGTATTATGAATAAATTATTTAAACTCTCTGTTTTCTTTTTTCTTTTGCACCACTCGTTGTTTGCTCAAGCAGACCCAGAGCCGGCTGTAGATTCTATTTTCCATTCTGTAGTTCTCATTCGCAACGAAGGTTTTAATACAGAAAATAAAACCCAACCGTGGATGAAAAAAAATCTATCTACTGGATTTGGATCGGGGCTTGTATTACCAAATCAAACCATTTTGACAAATGCCCATGTGGTTCGTGATGCCAAAAGAATTCTTGTGAAAAGTAGTTTTACTAAAAAAGAATATTTAGCTGATGTTAAATACATTGGTTACGATTGTGATTTGGCTTTATTACAAGTAAATGATCCTGATTTTTCGGAACAAACTACAACTCTTTCCTTTTTAGAAGGGATTCCCAATTTAGGATCAGATGTATTATTATTAGGTTTTCCCAATGGGAATGATAGTTTATCGGTAGAAAAAGGATCCATCCTTCGTTTTGAAAAAAATAGATACACCTACTCAGGGTTAGACTATCGAAACGTATTAAAAATCAATGCCAATATCCAACCCGGAAACTCTGGTGGGCCGGCTGTTCAAAATGGCAAAGTAGTTGGACTTGTATTTCAAATTAGTACTTTGGAACCAGGAATTGCTTATTTGATTTCGAACGATATCATTCGCCATTTTTTAGAAGATATTGCAGATGGGAAGTATGATGGATTTCCAAATATAGGATTTACGTTTCAAAATGGAAATCCTAAAAGTTTGAAACAAGCAATGAAGGTTCCCCCAAATCAAACGGGAATCTTTGTGAATCGGATTTATCCTTCTTCGACATTTTCAAAAGTTTTAAAAGAGAAGGATTTTGTAATTGCCTTAGATAATTTAACTATCACAAACGATGGAGAAATTTCTCAGTCCAATAAAAAAGAATTCATCATTGATTGGATCGAAAACAAACAAATGAATTCAAAAGTTGCCGTGAGTTTTTACAGAGCAGGAAAAAAATACGATGCCGAAGTGAATCTTCAAAAAAACTATGCATTGGATTTGTATCGAGATTCAACAGAAGATTATTTTCTGCAGGCTGGATTTGTGTTTCAACCAATCACAAGATCTTTTTTTCATTCTGAAGATGGGGACTTAGATAGCTCTTTAAAATACCATTATAGTTATTTTATTCAAGATTTGTTATATAGATACACTGTCAGAGATATTGTTTTGAGTTATACCTTTAATGATCCTGAAACTTCTAAATATAAAAAGTATAAATACAAAGTAGTTGAATCGATCAATGGTCGAGTTCCAAAAGACTTAAATGAATTTAAAACCATTTGGAAAAATGAAAAAAAAGGATTTATAGTCCTCAGGTTCCGAGGGATGGATTTACCCATTGTGCTTAGGCCGGAGTCTGTTTATCAAATGAACCAACGTGTAAAAAAAAGATATGGTGCAAGTTATGAAGAGTTTTAAATTTATTTTTGTAATTTTCGCAAGTTTTGTCACCTTATTACCGCTTGGTGCAGAAGAATTTGAAGACAAACGAGTTGTTGAATCAAGAATTACCTTCCAAAAGACAAGTCATCAAAACCCTTGGCTTGTTGGGGAACCATTTACAAGAAAATTAAATTTGATTTATGTTGGGAAAGGTCTTTTTTTTGGAGTCACTTTACCCAAACAAAATCCCGTATTTGCAGAATTTGAATCTTTTGATTATTCTGTGCCAAAACTAGCAATTAAATCTTATGATGAAGAAACAGGATTTATACTTTTAGAAACCAATGGAATCTCAAAACTTCCAAAACCAGTTGTTTTAGATCTCAAATCTTTTAATAAACAATGTCCAACGGGTAAGTCTCGTTATGTATTTTTACCTTTTTCAAAAACTCCGATCAAAGTATTTTTGTTTGAGAAAAAAACATCGGAAGAAGCAGAATTTTTCTTCAAAAATCAAGTGTTATGTGGTGTAACAATAGCAGAGTATTTAATTCCAACTGAGTATGTGGAAACTTTCTATAGAACCAATGGGAAACCGTTTCCACATCCAGGTTTGGTTTTTGATGTTAACCTAACTCCATCAGAACGTGAATATTACTCACAAAATATGAACAATCCACTTTTAGTAACAGAAGTGGTTCCAGGTGTTGGTCCAACATACAATTTGTTTCCAGGGGATTTAATCACAGAAATCAATTCAACGTCTCTTACCAAAATTGATGATTGGGATCGGGCAGACAAAGTTTATGATTTAATTTTACGAAAACCAAATGGCACTTTGCGTGAATTAGGTGAGCCTGTGCAATTAAAAATACGCAGGAATTTCCAAAACCAATCAGTTGGTTATGATTTGAGAGCCTATGATTCTAATGATTTTTTGATTCCCGAAGAAGCTAAAAAAAGAACACCATTATATTTGATCGTTGGTGGGTTTTTCTTTACTGAACTTACAAATGCGTATTTAAAAGAGTTTGGTTCTGAATATCGTGTTAAGTCGGAAAAAAAACTAGTATATCTTTCCGATTACTACCAAAAGAAAGTTCACCCTGTTCGTGAAAAGATCGTGATTTTAAGTCGTGTTTTTCCCCTAGAAGGGAACCTAGGATATCAGGAATTTCAAGATTTGGTTTTAGAAAAGGTAAACGGAATTCGGGTCACTTCACTCAGCCAATTAAAAAGTCTTTTACAGTCAGAAGATGCCACCTACTTTGCGTTTGAGCTTTCTGGCGGAAAAATTGCATTTTTCACTCGTAAAGAGATTTTGGACCTCCAACAAGAGTTACAATCCACTTATAAATTGGGACGTTCTTACAACTTAGAAGATTAAAATCCAAAAATAGATTTACAATTGTTATAGATTGGAGTTCTCTTTACTCTAAGACTCCGACCTATGAAAATCCTTTTTGTTGATGACGAAGATACAATCCGGGAATTGTTCTGGGAATATTTTAAGGACGAATTTGACGTCACGATGGCCTCGGATGGACTTGAGGCATTGGCGATCACCAACCAAAATACTTTTGATCTTATTATCTCTGACATCAGCTTACCGAAATTAAATGGAATTCAATTCATTCAAAAGTTAAGAGCTGATGGAAACCAAACACCTTTTTTAGTAATTACAGGCGATAGTGACATCCAAATCGCCATTGATGTTTTTAGGATGGGTGCCGTTGATTTTTTTCTGAAGCCATTTCGAATGGAAGCCCTACGTTCTCGAATTAAAAAATTCGAAAATGCAGATATTGATTTAACCCTTCTTTTTAATAGCGGCGAAATCATACAGTTCAGTTCTGATTGTAAAATCAAACTAAGACCTCAGATTAAAAAATTAAATTCTTACATTGCTTTTATAGTAAAACAAATTTTAAATTCTCCACTCGCTACACACGAAGATTTGATATCAATTAAAATTGTATTGTATGAATTACTAGCGAATGCCATTGAACATGGTGTTGCAGGTGTGAGTTATGCTGAAAAACAAGAATGTTTGGAAGCCAATGAGGATTATTTTAAGTTAGTGGATTCTCGTTGTGTAGAAAATAATTCTTCCGTTTTTGTGGAAATATCGATGGATGACGTAGGTGTAACAATTGTAATTCGAGACGAAGGAAATGGATTTGCAGTTAACCAGATTCCCAATCCAATTCTCAACCCAGCTGCTAACCTTGTCAGTGGACGAGGTATCTTTCTTGCTAAGATGAATATTGATTCTATTGTTTATAATGAAAAAGGCAATGAAGTTCGATTTTTCAAAACTTGGTATAAACTCATGCAAACAAATTAGAACTTCAATCCTACTGAAACGTAAAATCTTAAATATTCTTTTTTGGGTTCTTCTACTGTAAATGGTTCTGTGATCAAAACGCGTGTTTTGCGAGGGTCCATCACGGTATAGGAGGCACTCATTTGTGCAAATAATTTACCATAATCATTCGATAAAAAACTGAGTTTTCCTATCACTTCGTTGCCTTTTCCCAAAGCAGAATCCGATCGGTTTAAAAATAGATCCGTTCGAAAAAAAGAATACCAGTCCCAGCCCATTTGAATTCCATAAATCCGGTTTCCTTTATTTTCAAAGTTGGGATTCTCTCGTGTAGGAACATCTCGAAACTGGGGAGGATTTATGGTGTCTAAAGTTTGATAAAGCAAAAAAGAGGAATAACCTCCAAGGACTCTTGGTTCTGCAAAGTTTGACGCATAACCATTGCTATTTGAATCTAATCGATCTTTTTTATCTTTTTTGGTAACAAGACCTGCCAAAGCGAAACTAAATTTTTCCCCTTGGGAGTTAAGAGATACATATCCTAAATAGGAATTGGTTGCGATTTGTTTTTCGGTCCAAGGATTTGTTGAGGATTTTGATTCGCCGAGAAGTCGAATTCCTGCTAAATCTAAAACCCAAGTATCTAAAAATTTTTTAGATTGGAATTCCATTCCACTGTAGGAATAACGCCCAAAAACTCTTTGGCCTGAAAGAATTTGTCCATTGGTATTATGGTTGGGATCTGTATATATATAATGAAAAAAACGTAATTCTTCCCAAAAGAATGTTTTTTCAGAACTGATATGACCTCCATAAATTTCTCTACGGTATCCAGTCCAGGGTGGTCCAAACCAATTTTCTAATTCTGGTTTTGCATTTAATTGAATGCCTGTTATGCGAATGTTGGATGCAAAAGAAATGGATGCCGAACCATAATTGGACATTCCAACAAAGAAAAAACCATATCGGTCGAGTCTATTGAAACCTCGGCCAACTTCAAATGCCAATTGGACTGATGAGATATCCTTTGATAGAAGGGCTGTGAATTCAGAATCGTAAATGGTAAGTACTTCTTTATCTACCACCCTTCCTTCCGATACACCCACACGAGGTGCGATGAGGATTCCTAAATTCCAACCTTGCCCCGCGTAATAAAAAAGACTCGGAGTTGTTAAAATTCCATATCCATAGTAACGACTGGCTTTTTCGGCATCTAAACCGCCCTTTTGGGAAAAAAACCTTCCGCCGCTAATAAGTTCCGTTTGCAGACCAAATCCCTTGTCCTCCGGCCCAGAGGGAATTGTTTGGATTCTCTCTTTAACAACCACTCGTCCAAAATTGCGATTGGCACGGTCATCATCCATTACCGTGTCCGAATACGACTCTGCCAAAAGACTGGAAAAAAAAGAAAGAAAGAGAAAGGAAACTATCCCGATACTTGTAGGGATGAAGAAAATACTTTTGAAATACAGACATGGATTTCTTCTCATTTTCCCTCTCCTGTTGGTTATTTTTTCTTATAGGGAAGCTGACACTCGTTTTTCTCATGATTTGAGTCGGTTTTTTGAAAAGGCAGACCATAGCAAAGAAGAAGCAGTTTTATTTGCCTATCTGACAGAGGCAGAAAAAACCAATTATTCTGTTCGTCGAAGAAAGGAACTTTCTAGGGCCATTGTGCGATTTTCTCAAAAATTACAATTTCCCGATGGGACATTGTTAGGTGGATATCCTCCAAATCCATCCTTGTTTTTAATGGCTTGGGCAAAAACACGATCAGAGTTTCAGACAAACCATTTAGAAGGATATGGCATTTTTACTTTGCCTGAGTTTTTTGTTCGAGAATTTGAAATGTCATCTGGTGCAAGAATCAATCGTGACTACGACATCCAAAACGACTCAATCCAATTTAAAATGGTAATCTTAAAGTTAAAGGAATATATTTCTGAAGGAAAATCGGTAAAAGAAGCCTATCAGAAGTTATATGGAAAGAATTTCACACCTAACGAATGGGAAAGATTAGAAACAAACTATAAAAAAATATATGAGTTTGTTACTTCCGAAAGTAAGCCATAAAATAACCTGTTAGCAGTAACCAGGAAACAATCTGACCAAGAAAAAGGGATATGGCAGCACCATTCGCACCCCAATCGGGAATGATCCAATAGTCAAATATAGCACCAAATATCAACCTTAGTAAAGCAAGTCCTGCAAGAAGTCTTGGTAATCCTAAGGCAAAGAGTGCCGTTCCTAGCGGGGCAAATACTAACTGTAACAAAAAGTTTGGATATAAAATTTTAAAAACTGAAATTGAATTTGTATACTTTGTTCCAAATAACAATGTTAATATGGGTTCTGCCAGTAATATCCCTGGAGATAAGGCTATGGCAATCATCCCACCTAAAAAAACTGATTTTTTAAGTACATTCGGAAATTCTTCTGTTTCTGCGAGTCTTGCTAATTTTGGATAAATGATTGAATTAAAGGTCGCAAGGATAATGATGAAGCCGCTAAACAATTGTAAGGCGGTTCCGTAGTCTGCTACAATTTCTGGAGGGTGGAATTGGTTTAAAAAGAAAATTTCCAATCGATCAGAAAGGATGGCGCATATGGAGGCAGCAAAGGCCCAAAGATTAAAAAGCAAAAGTTTTTTTTCGCTGATTTTGATTTCTTCTCGCTCTGCGGTAAAAGAAATTTCTTCCTTCCCAAAAAAGAAAAAGAATAAAAATAAAACAAAAATGGGAGCAATACAAAAAATAGCAAGTATGTCCATATAAGTTAATGGATGAACACTTGATTCTGAGAAATAGAGTAATAATAAAAGTCGGACTATGTTTGGAAGTGGGTTCCAAAGTGATAATGATTTGTATTTGCGATAGGAAACAAATAAGCTTTCGAAGTAAGAAATAAACGAAATGATGATTCCGCCGAATAATAAAAGTAATAATACAAAATAGTTTTCATCACCTGCGATATAAGCGACAAAACAAACCAAAGACAAAAACAAAAAAGAATAAAATTTAATGCGAAGGGATGCGTTTAAAATGGCACCAGGGTTTTCCTTACGTTCTGCCATCGGAGAAATGTATTTGATTAGGGCATTAGGTAGGCCGAATTCCGCAACAGCTAAAACCACAGGCAAAAAACCTAAAAAGTATTGGAGTTTTCCGTTTTCCGCTTTGCTGAGTAAGTTGACGGAATAAATCATAAACACCAAATTAGTGATGGCGGAAACAGCTTTGGAGCTACTAACAAAGAAAGAGTTTTTTAGAACACCTTCTTTCATTAGTTCTACTTTTAAAATTTGAAATATCTTTTTAATTTTTTGCATGTATTAGTTTTGCAAAAACTTTCCTTTTTTTATCCTTTGCAGAACTAAAGGAACAATTGCAACTAGTGCAAATCCTACAACCAAGTAACGAATGTATCTTAAGAACAAATCATCTTTCCAAATGGATTTTTTGATAATGATACCAGGTATTACATAGAGTAACGAGATCACTATCGCTAAAACTAACAACCGAACAAGAACCGTATTCCAAAAAATATTAAATTCTTTAGATCCCAGAGAAAAACTACATTTAGGAAGGGACCAATCTAAAAATTCTGGTTTGCTAAACCTGGGATAAAATAGAACTCCCATCCAAAAACCGGCAAGAGCTCCACTTGCCATAAGGACTCCCGACAAACTATGGTGATGTTCGACGGATAAAAAAGGTGAATCCAATGAGATGGGAGATAAAGTAACAACAATACCTAGTAAACTTAAGGTTCTGTATTTTTCAGTTTGTAAGAAGGTCGGAATCGAATCTTTTTTATAAAATCGATCGAGAAAAAATAAAAGAATCAGTAAATGAACCACACCCAATCCAAATCCCAAGCTAACGTCTCCCAAATAATGAACTTTAAGATACATTCTGGAAAAAGGCATAAAAAGGATAATGAGGACAGAAAGAACTCGAAACCAAAGTTTGGGAATTCGATAGGCTAACAATCCCCAAACGACAACTGCTGAATATACATGGCCTGATGGTAAACCAAATGCTTTTTCATCAAAGGCTTCAGGATAAGGAAAAGGTCTTGGGCTTTCAAAATAGAATTTTAATAGAGAAACCATCACAGCAGAAGTAAGTAACCCGAGAGAAAGTTCGAAGGCTAGTTTTGGCCGGTAGTAAATATAAACAAAGGAAATGAGGCCCAAAAAAAAGCTACTTCCTCCCAGGAAATGGCAGATAGTCGAAATCACGACGAAGATTCCACCAAGAGTTGGATCCCAATTGTGTAAGGAATCGAGAGGGACGGGCGAGAACCAAAGGGAGTTCTGTGCTAAGAGGAGTTCTTTCATAGGAATTTCCATCTAAGATGAAAATCCAACTTGATTTCATAAAGTTTTATTTTGAAATATGTGATGTTTCTATGGATTCAAACCAAAACGCTGCAGATATATTAGAAAGTCTCTTTGTGATCCCCCGGGAAGTTCCCAAAACCGTCCTCCGTAACCTTTTGGAGCTAATTTATGACGTAAAAGTGACTGGATACGAAAATATTCCAGAATCCGGTGGAGCTCTCATTGTCTCAAACCATACTGATTATTTGGACATTGCGGTCCAAGGTGCCTTTGCCGACCGAAAAATCGTTTACTTAGGCAAATATGAGCTCTTCCACCCGCAAGAAGAGATTATGGCCATCATCAATCATAAAAACTCTCCATTTCATTATCCACCCTTAAGCCTAACCAAACCAGTCATTGAAGTTTTGGTGAATTCTCTCGGGAGTGTGGTGAAAAAAAACCTGATCAATTGGGGGAGTATGCCCATCATCCGCAATGCCGCCAAGGAATCCGAAATGGATAAACGAGCAGCGATGGAATACTATGAAAAATTAGAGAATTACATGGTTGATCTCATGAAAGAGGGAGAACTTCTTTCCATTTACCCAGAAGGTTCAAGGTCGGAAACGGGGGAACTCCAATCCTTTCGGGCTATGGCGGCTAAACTGGCGATTCGGGCAGGAGTTCCAGTCATTCCTTCTGGAATTGTTGGTGCTACCAATATGTCCAAACCTAAGGCCTTTCTTACCGGAGATGCATTTAAAACCAAAATTCGTTACGTGATTGGCAAACCCATCCTTCCTTCTGAATTTCCTACGGGTCCGGAGAAAAAAGCGGCCAAAGAACTGACAGAAATTCTGGAAAACCGAGTGCGGGAGCTAATGAAACAGGCGGAATCCGTACTTTAGTCTCGACCTTTTAGAAAAATATGGCATAGTTTTCGAAAGCTATGTCATTCCCGTCACATTTTACAATTGAACCCGTACCAATCCTTTTAGAACGTTGTTCTCTATGACCACCGAAATCCTTACTTACACCCCCAAAAACAAAATTCGCTTTGTGACGGCGGCCTCTCTCTTTGATGGCCACGATGCCTCCATCAATATCATGCGGAGGATTTTGCAGCAAAGTGGGGTGGAAGTGATCCACTTGGGACACAACCGAAGTGTACAAGAGATTGTCCAATGTGCCATCCAAGAAGATGTCCAAGGCATTGCCATTACCAGTTACCAAGGTGGTCATGTGGAATATTTCCAATACATGATTGATCTTTTAAAAAAAGAAGGAGCAGGTCATATTCGCGTGTTTGGTGGAGGTGGCGGAACCATTCTTCCTTCCGAGATTGAAGTCCTTCACAAATATGGTGTGGCTCATATTTATTCCCCTGATGAAGGAAGGACTCTTGGTCTGCAAGGGATGATTAATGATGTGGTCAAACAATCTGATTTCCCTACGCCACTTTCATTTAACGGAAATTTGGCGTCACAAATCCAAAACAAAAATTATTTAGCACTGGGACAGGCCATCACACAGATGGAATTTTCTCTTTTGCAAGAAAAAACAAATTATTCGATCAATTTAGAATTTCCGCCACCGAAAAAAAACATTCCTGTTCTTGGAATTACAGGAACTGGTGGTGCCGGTAAATCTTCTTTGACTGATGAACTTGTTCGTAGGTACTTACATGATTTTCCAAACCAAACCATAGCGATATTGTCTGTGGACCCATCCAAACGAAAAACAGGTGGAGCTCTTCTTGGAGACCGAATTCGAATGAATTCGATTTTTAACGAACGAGTGTATATGAGAAGTTTTGCGACAAGAGAAGCAAACATTGCTCTCAACCGCAGTGTGAAAGGTGCCATTCAAATTTTAAAGTCTGCAGGATATGATCTTATCATTGTTGAAACTGCAGGGATTGGACAAAGTGATTCTGAAATTACAGAAGTCGCCGATGTTTCGTTATACGTGATGACACCGGAATATGGAGCTGCTACCCAATTAGAAAAAATCGATATGATCGATTATGCAGATGTAATTTCTATCAACAAGTTTGACAAACGTGGAGCCCTTGATGCCCTTCGTGATGTTAAAAAACAATACCAAAGGTCTCGCAATTTATTTAATGATTCAGTGGATTCAATGCCTGTGTATGGAACCATTGCTTCGCAGTTCCAAGATACAGGAACGGATGAACTTTATGCTCATTTGATTGGAGTTGTCATTGAAAAGTGCCAATTAGATTGGAAAACAAACAGTTCCAAAAATCAAAAAGGAAACGAAGCCTCCGTTGTGCTTCCTCCCGATCGTGTAAGGTATCTCACAGAAATTAAAGAAGAAATTGATAGGAATTCCGAGTGGATTTCGAAAGAAGCTGAAATTGCAAGATCCGCTTACCAACTGAAAGGTGCTATTTCTGTTTTATCCAAAAAAGGAAAACCAACTTCTGACTTAGAATCCGAATACCAATTGTTATGGGATTCTTTGTCATTGGATTCACGAAATATTCTAGATACATGGTCGGAAAAAATTGAATCTTTTCGTAAGGAACAATATTCCTATTTCGTCCGTGGGAAAGAAATCAAAGTAGATAACTATACAGTTTCCTTAAGCCATTTAAAAATTCCCAAAATTGCCACTCCTCGTTTTGTAGATTGGGGTGATATATTACAGTGGTCTTACCAAGAAAACTTTCCCGGGTTTTTTCCTTATACGGCGGGAGTGTATCCTTACAAACGAAGTGGAGAAGATCCAACTCGTATGTTTGCGGGAGAAGGTGGACCCGAAAGAACGAATCGTCGTTTTCATTATTTGAGTTCAGGGATGCCCGCCAAACGACTGTCAACTGCCTTTGATTCGGTAACATTATACGGGGAAGATCCAGACATTCGTCCTGATATTTATGGAAAGATTGGAAATTCTGGTGTGAATGTCGCCACACTGGATGATGCCAAAAAACTGTATTCCGGTTTTGATCTTTGTGATCCATCCACATCTGTGTCCATGACCATCAATGGTCCCGCACCGATGGTTCTTGCTTTTTTTCTAAATGCGGCCATTGACCAAGCTTGCGAAAAATACATTCGTGCCGAAGGGAAAACAGAGGAAGTTAAATCCCAAATTCAAAAAATCTATGCAGCCAAAGGACAAGCGGTTCCGAGTTTTGGTGGGTCTCTCCCGGAAACTAACGATGGTTTGGGTTTAATGTTACTTGGTGTGACGGGTGATGAAGTATTACCTAAAGATGTATATGCAAAATTAAAAAAAGATGCCCTGTCCCAAGTGAGAGGAACAGTGCAAGCGGACATTTTAAAAGAAGATCAGGCTCAGAACACTTGTATTTTCTCTACAGAATTTGCCTTAAAGATGATGGGAGACATCCAACACCATTTCATCCAAAATGCAGTTCGGAATTTTTATTCTGTTTCCATCAGTGGTTACCATATTGCAGAGGCAGGTGCCAATCCGATCACCCAAGTTGCTTTTACATTAGCCAACGGATTTACCTATGTAGAATACTACTTAAGCCGAGGGATGGACATTAACGAGTTTGCACCGAACCTTTCCTTCTTTTTTTCCAATGGGATTGATCCTGAGTATTCGGTGATTGGACGTGTGGCACGACGAATTTGGGCCAAAGCCATGAAGTTCAAATATCGTGCGAATGAACGTTCCCAAATGTTAAAATATCATATCCAAACATCGGGTAGGTCTTTACACTCTCAAGAAATTGACTTTAATGATATACGAACCACATTACAAGCATTATATGCAATTTATGACAATTGTAATTCTCTTCATACCAATGCTTATGATGAAGCCATCACAACTCCTACAGAAGAATCGGTGCGAAGGGCCGTTGCCATCCAGCTCATCATCAATCGGGAACTTGGTCTTGCCAAAAATGAAAATCCGTTACAAGGTGCCTTTATCATTGAAGAACTAACAAACCTTGTAGAAGAAGCGATCTTAACCGAATTCAACAGACTCACCGAAAGGGGTGGAGTACTTGGAGCGATGGAGCGGATGTACCAAAGGAATAAAATCCAAGAAGAGTCCCTCCATTATGAAACTTTGAAACATACAGGTGAATATCCAATCATTGGTGTGAATACATTTCTCAATCGAAATGGATCGCCAACCGTCATCCCAGGTGAGGTGATTCGTTCGACAGATGAGGAGAAACAGCAACAAATTGGAAATTTGAAGGCGTTTCAAAAACGAAATGAAGGCAAAACGGATATTGCCATTACAAAATTAAAACAAGTGGCTCGTGCGAAAGAAAATATCTTTCAAGAGTTATTGGAAACAGTGAAAGTGGCGTCCTTGGGGCAAATCTCTCATGCTTTGTATGAAGTGGGAGGTCAGTACCGCCGCAACATGTAAACAAAGGAAAGGGTAGTGCACCTACCCTTGGTGAATTTATGATTTCTTGGGATTTGATCAAAAAACACAAATTGGGAATTCCATTACTCTGGGACATAACAATGGTTTTTGTTGTCCTTGGGAACTTAGCACTTATCATTTTTGATCTAAGTTATTTAAGTTTACGGCCGTTTTACTTTCACAAGTTTCCAGAAATTTTGGAACTTTATGACAAACCAATTTTAGGAATTGAAGCTCACAGAACCACAACCGCTTACACTGATTTGGTGGATGATTTAAAATATTTAACCCAACTACGTGATGATAGTTTTCGAGAAAACCAAAGAAAAATTACAAGAGAAGAAATTTACAAAACTCTTACTACTTTAAAGACGCAAGTCTCCAGTGAAAAATTTGATTCCTTGTATGCTAACTTTGAGTCGGCTATTCAAATTGAAGACGTACAAGTCCGCCGAAAAAAAGTGGAAGAGACTTTGGTTCAGTTAAACGACTTTTTTAGCGTTTTAGAAGAAACAGATGAAATCACAACTCTTGGTGAACTTTCTGAAAAATATGCTTTTATCAATCGTTTGAGTGTTGAAACAAATGAATCTAAAGAAATTTTATCCATTTTTCAAAAGATGGACAAACGGATGTTAGAGATTGTGGAAACCAATCCTTTTGCTATGTCTGGGCAAACAAAATTTTTAACTGAAATTCAAACTACTATCAAAAATGAATACCAAACTCACAAAACAAAAGCAAGAGACATCAAACTAAGGCAAGAATTGGATCCTGTTTTAAACAGAGATCGTATTCCATCCACGGTTGTGGCGTTTGCTTGGTTTTGGAGAGATCAAAACAGATCTCTCGAACAAAAAATTGATTTTTTTAATTCACATTTTAGAGAGTATTTTTCCCTTAATTATTACAGAGCCATTGCCTCCGATGGAAGTCCCGTAAACAATTATTTGTTGTTAGATGCTCCATTTTTGTTTTTCTTTTTGGCTGAATTTATCCTAAGTTGGCTCATTGCCATTCGTAATAAATCTTATATTGCTTGGTTTTTGTATCCGATTTATCATTGGTATGATGTTTTAGGACTCATTCCGATAGCTACATTCCGTTTTTTCCGTTTGGTTCGGGTATATAAAATTTATCTGATGTTACAAACCAATCAGTTTACTCGTATATTAGGAAACGACTTGATTAGTAAAACTTTGCGATATTATTCCAATATCATCAAAGAAGAAATTTCGGACATTGTTACGATTCAGATCCTTACAGAAACACAAAATGAAGTGAAGTCGGGGAACTCACTCGACCAACTTGTAAATGCGATTGACCAAAACCGAGATGAATTAAAAAAAGTAGCGATTAAAAATATTGCCAAGTCGGCTCAAAATCCAAACTTACAAGCGTTAATTCAAAATTTGGTGACTGAGGTTTCAGAGCGAGTTTCGGCAAATATGAAACCGATATCTTTGCTACCTAAAGACATGCAAGCCAATCTCACCAAACAAATTAGTTTAACGATATATTCAGCAATTTCGCAAGCAACGGTGGCTATGGCGACAGATCCTTCGGGAAGAAAGTCAATCGAGAACTTAATTGATTACATCATCGATGAAATGATTCTTATTGCCCAAGATCCTGATATGGTGAAACTCAATACCAACATTAGTGTGGCTCTCATTGAAAATATGAAGAAGTCCATTGGTGAAAAAAAATGGCTCAAGGCAGAAATTGGGAGTAGTTAATTTTCTGCCTTTCAGTGAATTTTTTTCTTATAAATTTCGAACACTGTTTTATAAAGAAAAAAGTCTTGTTTTCTCAGGAAAACAAGATGTGATCGATCCACTTTGATTTGTTTTTTAAATTTAATCCTCATCTTTGTTTCTCTTGGTCTGACAGGAGGGGAAATGAAAGCAGAGTCGAATTCAAAGATCATCAAAAAGCAATCCGCTGTGACGCCGCTACATAAGAATGAAAAAACAAAAAAAAATACTAAGTCTGAAACAAAACATAGCCAGACGGATTCTATAAAACTTAAAAATACGAATGGGACTTGGATTCCAATGAAACTTGTTTGGGATGAAAGTTCTGGAGCTGTTGCACCTGAGTTTCGATTTGCAAAACAATTTCAATTAGTGGCACAAAAAAATAGGATCATTCTCTCTCGCCGAGTGGTAAAGAAAGGTAAATTGATTCTAAATGAATCTAAAGAAATTTCACCCCAAATATATCAAAAATGGATGGAATCACTATTCCAATGGGAAATCCATCAACTTCCAGAAGAGGAAATTCCCAAGGATCAAATGACAGGTGTTAGTTATAACCTTGTTTCTTTTCAGTTAGATTCCACCAAATCAAAGTTTTATTATAAATTGGAAGAACGTAACAATCCAAATTGGGAACAAAAAAATAGTATCATACAAATAATTGAAAGGATGAAACCATGAAACTAAAACAAAATTGGAAAATAATAGGACTATTTCTATTACTTACAAGTGCTATCTTTGCAGAGGAATTTGATCCAAGTAGCGTACGTTCTCCCGGCTGTAAACCAGGAACTTTTTCTTGTGGTTACATTCCAAGTTCCAAAGAAATTCAGGATAGTATTCCACTCAAAAGAGATTTTAATTCTTTTGATGAGTTACCCAAATCGATCGATTTATCTTCCATGATGCCTCCTGTCGGAAACCAAGGTAGACAAAATAGTTGTGTGGCATGGGCGACTGGTTATGCGATCAAATCCTATTTGTTAAAAAACAAAGGCCAGGCGCCAGAATATGATCCTCCATTTGCGGGCGGTAAAGGAAATTTTGTTTTTTCTCCTGCATTTATTTATAACCAACAAAATGGCGGAGAAGACAAAGGTTTATATTATTATAAAACAATGGAATTCCTAAAGTCTAATGGAGCTGCTCCTTGGAGTAGTATGCCTTATTCTGATAAAGATTATCTTACGCAACCATCAGCATCTTCAAAAAAGGAAGCGCTTAAATATAAAATAAAATCCTTCTCCAGACTTAACTTTAAAAACCCAGATGAGATCAAACGAGTATTAGCTGGTAAAAATGTTGTCATGGTAGGAATGATCATAGATGACGCCTTCTATAAATTAAAGGGTTCTACTATTTATGATGAGAATGGAGGGCAGAGTTATGGTGGGCACGCCATGACGATTGTTGGATATGATGATCAAAAAAAATCAAAGTCAGGGAAAAAAGGAGCCTTTAAATTACAAAACTCTTGGGGAACCAATTGGGGTGATAAAGGTTTCGGCTGGGTTTCTTATTCCATGCTTGCAAAAGTTGGACAAGAAACCTATGCCATTATAGATGAACCTGCACCGCAAAGTACACCAAACCTAAATACGGTTCCAACAAAGAAACCGATCCTTCCTCCGACTGAAATCAAAGTATCTAAGGGAGAATTTGATTCAAAGATTATATTAACTTGGAATATTCAAGATTTAGCAGTTGCCTATTTGATACAAAGAAAAGATGTGTCTGAATTTTATGATCTAGCTTATTCAGATAAACCAAGTTTTACTGATCTCTCAGTTTCACCTAATTCTACTTATGCGTATAGAATCATTTCAATAGGTGCAGAAGAAGTGTCTGATTCTTCTTTGGAAGTGGAAGGTTTTACTTCTGCGGAAGCGAATACAAATGGGAGTTTTGGTCAAGTAGTTGGTCTCACTGGAGTGGTTTATGTGAGTGGATCCTTACCGAACGTAGAATTAAGTTGGTCTGAGTTGGAAGGTGCCAGTGGTTATACAATTGCACGGGCCGACACATCGTTGAAATGGAAAAACATAGGAACTAGTAAATCTTCAAACTTTATGGATACCTCTCCAAAAATTGGTGAATCAAATTTTTATCGAGTGAGTGCAATGATTCAGGCAAAACAATCTGGAGATTGGAGTGATTCTGTAGTTATTGATGTAGCTGATCAGAACTTATTACCAAATCAGGTGAGTCATTTAACAGCGACTAGTGGAGATTTTGCAAATAAAATTGTTTTAAATTGGAATGCAGCTCCAGGAGCAAAGGTTTATTATTTGTATCGTTTTGACGAAAATGCGGAACCTTCTGGCCAATTTGAAATAAATGGAACAAGTTACACAGATACCGACCAATTAATACAAAATGGAAAACCATATTTATATACCATTATAGCAGCAAATGACTTAGGTTATGCAGAACCAAGTGAAGTTGTGTTTGGGAAAACAGACCCTGGACTTACAAAAAGAGCAGGTGGAGTTACACTAAACCCTCCGAAACACTTGACCTCGAATTCTGTTGGTAAAGATAAACTTGTAACTTTGAGGTGGGATTCGGTAAAAGATAGTTTTGAATATTATGTTTATCGAAAATACTTAAAAGGGAGTGGAAAGACAGGAAAACTTGAATTTGTTGCGGCAGTAGAGGGTAAAAAAAATTCTTATAGCGAAACTTTTCCCGGAAGTTCAGGTGATTTATTTTTATATTCGGTTCGATCTAAATCGGAATTTGGTTCTGAATCGAAGGATTCCAATTTTGTATCTGTGTTTTGGAATGAACCAAAAACCCAAGTAAAAAAACGAGCATTTTCACTAGAGGAATTACCTTCTTCCTTTGTCGGCACTTGGTCTTCCATGTATTGGAATCCAAAATTGGGACCACAAACTGTAATCGTGGAAATTTCGGGAAAAGAACAAGATTTTGTCGCTAAACTAAAGTTAAATGAAAAAGAGGTTCGTCAGTTCACAGGAACTTGGATACCGGGAAGTCAAACTTTAAAATCTAATGGATTTTTATTTGAACTTTCAAAGTCCTTAGAGGGAAACTCTTTAGCTCAGTTCCAGTCAGTCAAAGACATTGAGACCGGTATGGAACTGAGTTTTACAAAAGAAAAATGAGATTAGATCAATAGGTATGATGACCTATTGAATCGTTTGTAAATACATCCAGAGGGCTTTCAGTTCAGTGTCCGTGAGTTGACCTAAACTTTTCCAAGGCATTGGAAATTTCATTTCTGTACCATCGGGACGTTTGCCTGTTCTGATGGTTTGGATAAAGTTTGATTCCGTATATTTCGTTAATCCATGTTTGCTGATGTTTTGTGCTGGAGGCCATTCTGGAGGTGCACCTTGGATGGGCCCACCTTTTAAATTGAATCCATGACAGCCTGTACAAGTTGATGCTACATACTTTCCATATTCTATGGAAACAGAAGGTGTAATATTCGCTAGGTGGGTTGTCTCATGGTTAATGATTTCAGCCGATACAAAAACTGGAATTTCTCCTATTAAAAATAGAAACCTTCCTAGTGGTCCTGGTTTGACTTCTCCTTGTGATTTATCAATTGCAGGCCTGGACCTGAGAAAGGAGATCAATTTACCAACATCTTCGTTTGTCATTCCTTGGAAGTCAGTAGATGGCATAAAGATTAAAGCCCTTCCATTTTTTCCAACACCATGTCGAATGGCAATTGCCAGTTCTTCATCTGTTCTATCAGCTAAAATTCCTCCTTTACCAGCTGTTAGGTTAGAGCCAGATAGAATTCCGATTGCAGGATCTTCTATAAAAGTTTTTCCACTTCCGTCAACGTCATGGCAATCCCCACAACCTCTGGACTGGTAGAGACGTTTTCCTTCTGCGAGGTCTATGGGTTTAGAAAATTTAGGAATAGGGACAGACTTTACATCGTATGTTTTGTTCATACGAGCGGAACTTAATGTATAAATAATCGTGAGTAACACTACAAGAATGCCCACTAAGGACAGAAAGGTGATCGTGAGGATACGTGAAATTTTTTTCATAGGTGGAGCAAAGTGAACGGGAAAGATGTTTTTGGTCAAGACGGAATTGAGGGAGGTTTGGGGCGCGGGTACAGATGGGATATTTGTATCCCCGCCCGATTTGAGGGTGGGGAACTAGACCCTCCTCCCAATGCATTCCTTTTATCACAACTAGCCCAGATTCACGAGCAAATCTCTCCCAAACAAAAAAATTCTCTCGGAAAGTTCGTAGTTTCGAAAAGGAATGCAACTTCAAGATTGAAGCAAAACTAAGCGTTTAGTGTTAGATTCTTGAAAGATATTTCCCAGTTAACATTGATGAAAAATGCGAATGTCGTGACGTTCGTTTAAAAAGAGTATCAATTCATAGGTTGCGCTGACTTTTCCGACACCAAGTTAAATGATATAATATCTAAATCTGAACAAATACTAGCATTTGGGCGCGAGTATAAAGGAATGGAAAGCGGAGAAATGGAATAAAGATATGTTTATAAAAATTTAAAAGTTCAGCCGATGCAATGTAAATCAGACTTTTACCCTAAATCAATTCAAGATATAGAAATACTTCAAGGTGCAGAAGGCTAAGAAAGATCGTATAGTTTGTGTTAGATACTCGGAAATGCATTCTCTTTAATACCCTACCTCATATTGAGAGCGAACCTACTTCGATTCGTTGGATCGATTTTTCAATTTGGAGAAGTATATTTTCAAAGGAAACAGAAAGGATTAAATTTCATATCAGATTTAAAATCTTGACTCTTTCGAAATTTACCAATCTTTTAAGTAAAAACAATTAAAGGCACAAAATGAAATATCTCAAAATAGCCGGTTTAGTTTTTCTCATGAGTTTTCTAACTCATTGTATTACTTATTTAAAAAAAGACTACCCTGCATATAATCCTGCAAAAATTGATAAAAAAATCGCGAACGTAGATTTCATATTATATTATAACCATTACAATGCATTTAATGAACGTTCGGAAGTTAGTTCTGGAGTTCATCAAGCGAATAAACAAGCATTTACAAATATCATTGCTGGTTGTAATTGTATAAACAAGTTTACTGTTTATGTGGATGGTCTTGATGATATTAGTAAAATTAAAAGTAAAAATTTAGTCAAAATTGAAGTAACTAATAGAGTGCAGCCAAATGTTTCTCTCTATTTGACTTCCACTCTCTTTGTCCTTTCTGCAACAATGTTTCCCGTTTTCGGAGAGATAAACGGAAAAACTGAGTTCGTTGCATTTAATCAAGGAAAAGAAATTAAGCGATACACTTACGAAAATGATGTGATTGAAGTTAGACAAGGATTACTTCTTTTTGTAATGCCATTCAGGAAATTGAATTATATTACAAATCAAAATGTTCCAGATAATTTTGTGAATGATATCTATAGAGACAAACTTTATCCAACGGAATGATTATAAATAGAAAATCAATTTCCATTTTTATTAGGAATGGAAATTGATTTTGTTCAGTAAAAATAAGATAAAATAATCCTTACCTAGATTCTACATTCTTTATTTCTTTTCTGCCACTGCATCATCTGCAACGATTAGGTGATTGTATTTTTCTGGTTGGTTGGTTTTTAGGTAGAATTCTAAAATAGTTTCGACATCTGCTTCTGTTTTCATCGCAAACCATTTCCCTTCCGGGTAGGAAACTTGGATGGGGCCAAGTTCACAACGATCCAAACATCCAGATTTTTGGACTCGGAACTTATATTCGATTCCTGCCTTGGCCGCTTTTTGTTTGAGGAGTTTTAGTAGTTCTATGGAACCTTGGTTGCCACATGACACCCGTTCACCGGGTGCCCTTTGGTTTTCGCAAACAAAAACATGTTTTTCGTAAAACATTGGATTTTCTTTTCCTTAATTTCCTAAACGGCGTAGTTTTCCATAGGAATACAAGAACAAACTAAGTTACGATCCCCGTACACATTGTCTACACGACCGACACTTGGCCAAAATTTACGTGTGCGTAGCCAAGGTAATGGGTAAGCGGCTCGTTCTCTAGGATATGAATGGTTCCAGGAATCGCTGATGACCATATCTGCTGTATGAGGAGAATTTTTAAGTGGGTTGTCTTCTTTAGAAAGAACTCCCGACTCAATGTCTTTGATTTCGCCTGCAATTGCTAACATAGAATCTATAAATCTATCTAGTTCTTCTTTCGATTCTGATTCTGTAGGTTCTACCATTAGAGTTCCTGGAACTGGGAAGGACATTGTGGGTGAATGGAATCCGTAGTCGATCAGACGTTTAGCGATGTCTTCCACTTCCACAGCGCTTGTTTTTTTGAACCCACGCATATCTAATATACATTCGTGAGCCACAAGACCCTTGTTTCCACGATATAAAACAGGAAAGGTAGATTCTAATTTTTTAGCAATATAGTTTGCATTGAGAATGGCAATCTTTGTTGCAAATTGTAATCCTTCAAATCCAAGCATGGCAATGTATGCCCAAGAGATTACAATGATGGATGCAGATCCCCAAGGCGCAGCAGAGACCGCCCACTGGCTGTTATTCGATCCATTTTCCACAAGACTATGTCCTGGAAGAAAAGGTGCTAAGTGTTCGGCAACGCCAATTGGCCCAACACCAGGTCCACCACCACCATGAGGAATACAAAAAGTTTTATGAAGGTTTAAATGACAAACGTCGGCACCAATGTCAGCAGGTCTAGTGAGACCCACTTGTGCATTCATATTGGCTCCATCCATATACACTTGCCCGCCATGGTCATGAATGGTTTGGCAAATTTCTTTGATGGAGGCTTCGAACACACCATGAGTGGATGGATAGGTGACCATGAGTGCACCTAAGCTGTTTTTGTATTCGGCAGCTTTTTTCTTTAGGTCATCCACATCAATGTTTCCGTTAGTATCACAATTCACCGGAACCACTTTGAACCCGGCCATCACAGCTGAGGCGGGATTGGTTCCATGAGCAGAAATAGGAATGAGACAAATGTCTCTATGCATATCGTTACGGCTTTGGTGGAAGTTACGAATCGCAAGTAATCCTGCGTATTCTCCTTGCGAACCAGCGTTAGGTTGGAGAGATACCTCTGCAAAACCTGTGATTTCGCAAAGCCATTTTTCTAATTGGCTAAAAAGAGTTCTATACCCTTCGGTTTGATTTTCAGGAACAAACGGATGAATATTGGAAAGTTCCGGCCAAGTGATAGGATACATCTCAGTCGATGCATTGAGTTTCATTGTGCAAGACCCAAGGGCAATCATGGATGTAGTCAGAGATAAATCTTTCGATTCTAATCTACGAATGTATCTGAGCATTTCAGTTTCTGTATGGAAACTATTGAAGACAGGATGAGTCAGATAAGATGACTTACGTTCCAAAAGTTCAGGAATTTTCCATTCTTCTTTTGAAGTTAGGTCTTCCAGTTGGAAATGAAGTGACTTGTTTTCATTAAAAATTTCTAAAAGGTCTTTGATGTCTTTTAGATTCGTAGTTTCATCCAGGGAAATACTGATCACATGACCAGAAACCTGTCTGATATTGATTTCTCTTTCTTCTGCATAGTGGATGATTTCCGCAGAAGAAATTTTAGAAAGTTCTACACGAATGGTATCAAAGTAAGGATTAGAAATGATTTTGTATCCGAGTTTTTCAAGACCAGTGGCAAGGATGGTTGTCATTCGATGCACTCGTGATGCAATTTGTTTGAGTCCTTTTGGACCATGGTAAACAGCATACATCGAAGATAATACTGCAAGTAGTACTTGCGCTGTACAAATGTTAGATGTTGCTTTGTCGCGGCGAATGTGTTGTTCTCGTGTTTGGAGGCTTAGGCGGTAACCAGGTTTTCCTTGTGAGTCTTTTGATACTCCAATGAGGCGACCTGGCATATTTCGTTTGTATTCTTCTTTGGTAGCAAAGTATCCGGCATGTGGTCCACCAAATCCAAGTGGCAATCCAAATCGTTGAGTGGTACCTACAACTACGTCTGCATTCATTTCACCAGGTGCTTTTAAAATCGTAAGTGCTAAAAGATCCGCAGCTACAACGGTTTTCGCTCCTACTTTGTGAAGGCTTTCGATAAATTCACTAAAGTCAAAAATGGTTCCATCGGTGGATGGGTATTGTACAATAGCTCCAAAAAAATCATTGGAAGGAACCATCTTTTTGAAAGATCCCACAACAATGTTGATTCCCAGAGGAATCGCACGAGTGCGGATCACATCTAATGTTTGTGGATGAACGGATTGTGATACAAAGAATGACTTTCCTTGTGAATCCTCTTTTAAAGAGAAAAGCATGTTCATGGCTTCTGCCGCTGCGGTTCCTTCATCCAGAAGTGAAGCATTGGCAATTTCCATTCCTGTTAAATCAGTGATCATGGTTTGGAAGTTGATGAGTGCTTCCATACGACCTTGCGCAATTTCAGCTTGGTACGGAGTGTACGCCGTATACCAACCTGGGTTTTCCAAAATATTTCTTTGGATTACGGCAGGTGTGATACAAGAGTAATATCCAAGCCCCAAATAAGATCTGTAGATTTTGTTTTTTGAAACAATTTTCTTTAGTTCTCTTTGGAGAGCATATTCCCCAATCGGATTTGGTAAGTTGAGTTCCTTTTTTAAACGAATGTTTTCCGGAACCGCATCATTAATTAAATCATCCAAAGCCTTATAACCGATGGTGTTAAGCATCGAAGAAACTGTTTCTTCAGTCACACCGACATGGCGACGGAGGAAGGTATCACTTGGTTCTAATGTTTCTTCGTAAGGGGATTGGAGAGGTGATGATGGTTTTTGGGAACTCACTTTAGAATAACTCCTATTAATCTAATTTAGATACGTATTCTTTGTATTGTGCTGCGGATAAAAGATTTCCGAGTTCAGATGTTTGGATGTTTTTTAATTTTACCATCCAAGTATCAAATGGTTCCGCATTCACTGCTGCTGGATTGGAACCGAGACTTGCATTGGTTTCTAACACTTCGCCAGAAATGGGTGAATACAAATCTTCTGCGGCCTTTACGGATTCAATGGTTCCAAGACTGTCTTTTGCTTTGATTTGTTTTCCAGGTTTCGGGAGGTCAATGAAGACAATATCACCCAGTGCATTTTGTGCAAAGTCAGTGATTCCGATAAGAGCCACTTCCCCTTCGACTTTCACCCATTCATGTTTTTCCGTATAATAATATCCGTCTTTTGCTTGTGTATCTGCCATGATTTTTCCTATTCCTTTTTACTTTCGGTTAGCGATTGTTTCGAACACTGCCTTGGATGAAAGCACCAGTCTCCACTTTAGCCAATTTCTTTTGTCCACGAATCTCCACAAATACTTCCATCTGGTTTTTTGCGAATTCAGTATCGAGAATGGCAAGTCCTAGGGATTCTTTCCGGCTGGGTGAGTGAGTTCCCGAGGTAGATTTTCCAATTTCTTTCCCTTCGCTAGAAAAAATGGGGAAATTTTCTCGTAAAACCCCTGGTTCCATCAGGCGAATCCCCACAACTTTTCGTTTGGGGCCATTCTTTTTGTCTGCGATGATCCGTGTATATCCCAAGTAAGAGACTGGTTTTTCTTTCACAATAAAGTTGATTCCTGATTCTACAGGAGTCCATTCTGCATTCAGTTCATGACCATACAGCGGGTATTTTGCTTCCAGTCTCAGTGTGTCGCGTGCGCCAAGACCTACGGGAACCAAACCAAATTCTTTTCCAATTTCTAATAATTCTTTCCAGAGCGTGACACCGAGTGCATTTGAAGTGTAAATTTCAAATCCATCCTCTCCCGTATAACCAGTGCGAGATACGATGATAGTTTCACCTTTCCAATTCATTTCTTCAAAATGATAATATAGGATAGAACTTAAGTCCTTACCAAGATACTTAGAAAAAATTTCATCGGCTTTTGGGCCTTGTAATGCAATTTGATGCCAGTTTTTACTATCATCAACAACAGTAACGTTTCCTTTTTTATATGTTTCTAAATGTTTTGTGACAGCAGGATAGTTGGATGCATTAGAACAAATCATATACTTTGATTCACTGAATTTATAAACAGTGATATCATCTACAAGTCCACCAGCTTCATTTACCACTGCATTGTATTGCACTTGGCCTACTTTCATCCCGGAGATAGTGTTGCAAGTGACTGATTCTAAGAAAGAAAGAACATCGGTTTCATCTCCGGTGACAAAAATCTCACCCATATGGGAAACATCAAAGAGTCCCGCAGCCGATCTTGTGGCTAAATGTTCTTGGATGATTCCAGTATATTGTACTGGCATGTCCCATCCGCCAAAAGGAACCATCTTGGCTCCCATTTCTTTATGAATACTATGTAAAGGGGTTTGTTTTAGTTCCACGGCTTTCTCTCAATCAGACTCTAAAACCATTGAAAAATGGTTTCATCGTTATGGAATTGAATTTTTTTTAAGATATTATGTTAAGAGAAGTCTACCGCATCGAAAAAACCGGATCTATCGACAACCTTCATCGTAAAACTGAACCTTTAAGGCCACCTGAAGGAGATGAAGTTACCATTGAAGTGAAAGCCATTGGACTTAATTTCGCTGATGTATTTTCGATTTATGGTTTGTACTCTGCAACACCCAAAGGAAGTTTCATTCCTGGTTTGGAATTTGCGGGAAAAATCGTGAAAATAGGCGAAAAAGTGAAGGATTTTGAAGTTGGCGACTCTGTGTTTGGTGTCACTCGTTTTGGTGCTTATACAACACATCTTAACATTTCAGAAAAAACTGTATTTGCACTTCCTAAGAGTTGGTCAATGCAAGATGGTGCAGCTTTTTCTGTACAAGCACTCACTGCTTACTATGCACTGGTTCCACTCGGACAAGTGAAAGAAGGTGATCATGTTCTCATTCATAGTGCTGCAGGTGGTGTGGGAATCATGGCAGGTCACATTGCGAAGAAAAAAAAAGCAATCACCATTGGTCTTGTAGGTGATTCCGTTAAGTTTCCGATCTTAAAAGAGGTTGGTTATGATTATTTTCTCATTAGGTCTTCACAGTTTAAACAAGAGATGCAGAAAATTTTATCAGGTCATCCGTTAAAAATAGTTTTAGAATGTTTAGGTGGTCGTTATTTTCAGGACAGTTATGATCTCTTAGCACCAATGGGAAGGCTTGTTACTTATGGTAGTGCGAACTTCACACCATCACATTCATACCGAAATTGGTTATCAATCGCATATTCTTACCTCACTAGACCAAAAATTGATCCATTATCCATGATTTCTGACAATAAATCGGTGATGGGATTCAATTTAATATGGTTGTGGAATGAAATTGATGAACTTCGAAAACATTTTTCCGATTTAATGATGTTATCACTACCAAAACAAACAATAGGACATGAGTTTACGTTTGATTCGATACATGATGCACTCCGTACATTTCAATCGGGACAAACAATCGGTAAGATCGTCATCAATGTTCCGTAGAATGAGTATTAGTCTGTTTTTTTATTTTGAATAAAAATTCATGCAAAAAATAAAATTTCTTTACATTTAAAATGATCTGATTTAATTATGTCGTATCAATTCACTCTCTGTTTGCCAAGGACAGCCGTGATTTGAAATCAAAAGATAAGGACGATCACAATGGTTGCTAAAAAGAAAGCCGCAAAAAAGAAAGCCGCTAAGAAAAAAGCTGCAAAGAAAAAATCTAAGAAATAACTTAGATTTAATTCTTCCTTCGATTTATCGAAGTAAGATTTGTGTAAACCCGCAAGACCTGCGGGTTTTTTCATTTAAAGGGGTATGTTCTTAAGAAAAATTAGGCAATTGCCCTTGTAAAACCCCTTCGACTCATCAAAAACCCTGATTTTTTTTCTAAATTGGCTCTTTCCATACCAATAAATTGGAAATGATCCTTCTTGTTGATCGAATCAAAGAGTGCTTTCATTAGTGATTCGATGTTAGGATGCACTACGTTTTTATAACTTTTACGTGAATGGTCCTTACCCCAGATCTCTAAATGGTCCGTATCAGGCATTTTTAAGATAAGAGAAGGAAGATCATATCGTTTCATTAGTACGTTGCATACATCTTCGAAACCATACTCAGTGATGGAATTAAAATCAAAAAAT